>JBMYOI010000117.1:0-1647 GCA_049599135.1 Salibacteraceae bacterium | reverse complement strand
TCGAGACCAACATCTCCTCCAAATTCAGTCATTTCCAGAATATTGAGGTAGCCCACTCCTTCTTCGATTTTGCCCCAGTAAATAGGATAACCTGGGAGACTTTCGACATTTCCATTTAGGTATTTGCTTGTAATAACATCGTTTTTATCTTCAAAAATTTCTTCTACTTGGTCAGATTCAGTGATTTGGTCAGCAGGGTCTAAATAGGCATTCAAACGTTCTCCCATGCGGTACATTCCGCTGTTGAGGTAATAATCTGGGGTCAAAATATTGACGTGACCATCCTCTAACAAAAGTATTGTTTGGGATAAGACATCCAGCAAATTACTTTCAGTGACCGTTTCACGAAGATTTTTTTGAGCCTCCCAATCTACTCCTCTTTCATTTAGAAGGGTACAGGGTTTAACCAAATTGTATAAATAAAAAAAACGCTTAACTTTAGAATATCTACAAACAAAGTTAAGCGATGAACGATAAAAATTTTATCCGTATAAAGGTACGTAAAAGTCTGAGGAAATTATTTAATCGCCCCTATTTGGGCAGTTATGAATTACAGCGTTTAAACGTATTGAGTTCAATGGTGAGTTCTATTTTGATTTCGGGTCGTACTGAACTATCGAAAATGGCTTTGTCCAACCCTGAGCGAACGAAATTAAGCAGTCGAACCAAGCAATTTAAACGCTTGTTAATGAATGAGCATGTGAATACTAAAACCTATTATCTTCCTTATATTCAACCTTTATTAGAGAATTTAGCAGTTTCGGGTAAATTGGTTTTTAGTATTGATGGTTCGGTGGTAGGAAATGGTTGTATGTGCTTGATGTTCAGTGTAATTTATAAAGGAAAGGCTATACCAGTAGTGTGGAAAGTGTATCGCAGAAAGAAGGGACATTTGCCAGAAAAAGAACATCAAAAATTATTAGGGGAACTAGCAGGTTTAGTTCCTAAAACTTGTCGAGTAATTATCACAGGTGATGGAGAATTTGACGGTTGTTCTTGGCAGTCGGATATATTGGAATTAGGCTGGGATTATGTTTTGCGAACGGGTAAAAATGTACAAATTACAGAAGAGTACGGAGATACTTTCAAGGCTGGTTTTGTCAAGTTAAATTCTGGCGAACAATTATTTTTTGAAGATATTGGTTTTACCAAAAAAGGCTTCGAGACCAATCTGTTTATTTGGCATGGCAAAGGGCATAAAGAACCATTGATTTTGATAACAAATTTAGACTTCGGTATGGAGATTAAACGGTTCTATAAAAAACGATTTAAAATAGAGCCGTTCTTTCGAGATATGAAATCACAAGGTTTTCATATCAATCGAAGTGGCTTACGAGACCCTGAACGATTGCACAGATTGTTATTAGCAGCGTGTTTGGCTTACATTTTATGCATCATGGGTGGTTCAAAAGCTTCTAAATCAGATTTCTATAGCGAGATAGCTCGAACGGACGGAAAGTGGTTGAGTTTATTTCAATTAGGTAGAAGATTCTTATTGTTTTTAGTAGATATTAGGCAATGGAGGTCTTTTTCTATCATCAGGGATTTAAAACATGAATCGTCTTTCGTTTACAACTGTGTACCCTTTTAAATCCACAAATCTCGACTTTCAATAAGTTCTTTGATTCGCTTAACTAATTTTGCATT
>JBMYOI010000116.1:0-1802 GCA_049599135.1 Salibacteraceae bacterium | reverse complement strand
AATAGTTCTTGTGCAGCGTCTCGAAGACGCTTATAATCTGCAGAAAGATCTCCTTCTAAATAAACACGTACATAAACAACATCCTCTAATTGTGACGATTGTTCGATTGTGGTTTGTGAAAGAGAGTAGCGGTTGTCTTCAGTTAAATCAATTCTTGAGAAAAAGAATGCACCAATAATATTAAGTAGTATGAGAATAGCCACTCCCATTAACATGGTGAAGATGTCATTCCATTTTCGAGCTTTAATATTTGTATTGTTTACCATTTTCTACTGTCAAGTTTTAGTTTGGTAAACCAAATAAAGATGCCAATTAAAGCAACAAAATATAGTACGTCTCGGCTATCAATTACGCCACGACTCATAGAAATGTAATGTTCGTTAATGCCTAATTGAAGAATAATATGATCTGCAATTCCTAGTAGTTCGAGACTACTTAGAGATTCTAACCCAACGAAACAGAAAAAGGATAAAAACAAACCAAGAATAAACGATATAATTTGATTGCTTGAAATGGAAGAGGCAAATATTCCAATTGCAGTGAATGCACCAGATAAAAAAATCAAACCAATATACGAACCCCACATGGCTCCTAAATCTACATTCCATGCTGGGGCACCAAGTGAGCTAACCGTAAAAAAGTAAATAAGCGTAGGAATAAGTGCTAAGATTATCAGAATAATTCCAGCAAAAAATTTACTGAAGATAATCTGCCAATCTGAAACGGGTTTAGTCAACAAAAGTTCTATGGTTCCTGTGCGTTGTTCTTCTGAAAACATGCGCATTGTAACAGCTGGAGCCAAGAACATGAATACCCAAGGGGCGAGCATAAACAAGGTGTCAATGTTGGCATATCCAGCATCCAAAGTATTGAATTCGCCAGGGAATACCCACATAAACAAACCTATTGTAGTTAGAAATATTATCATAACCACATAACCAATTAGGCTGTTTAAAAAACCACTGATTTCCTTTCGGAGAAGTGTTATCATTCAATTGTTTTGAAGTCGCCAAAATTAGAATAATTTAGAGCCAAGCCTAATTGAATAAGCTGCATTGAATAAAAGGTTGTTAACGCTTTTGTAACGGTATTTATTTATAGGTATCTAATGTCGAATTAATACTTTTGGCGCCTCTTAATAAAAGTATGAAAGTTTTAAAATTTGGCGGTACGTCGGTTGGCTCCCCAGAAAGAATGAGAGGCTTAGCTGAGCTTGTTCGAAATGAAGGTAACCAGATAGTTGTTTTAAGCGCTGTAAGCGGAACAACAAATTCTTTAGTTGAAATATGTGATTCCCTGTATAAAAAAGACAAGGAGGAAGCTTTAACTGTACTTGGTAATCTGAAAAAAGACTATTCTAGTTTTGTTAATGAGTTAATAAATGAAGAACCCTTTAGGGAGGAAACGTTAGAGTTGGTTGCTGCTGTTCTGAACGGAATCAATTCGTACATTCAAAAAGAAATTAATCATTTTGTTGAACGTGCAATTTTGGCTCAAGGTGAAATATTATCAACCAATATTTTTTATCAGTATTCAAAAAGTCAAGGCCTTAAGCCAGTCTTGGTTAGCGCACTTGACTTTATGAGAACAGATGATAAGGGAGAACCTGATCAAAAATTTATTGAAGAAAATTTAAGTTTCGAACTTTCAAAATACCCGAACAAATCACTTTTTATAACACAAGGCTATATCTGTAGAAATGCTTTTGGTCAAATAGATAATTTGAAAAGAGGGGGCAGTGACTATTCGGCTTCTTTAATTGGGGCAGCAATAAATGCAGACGAAATTCAAATTTGGACTGA
>JBMYOI010000115.1:0-1899 GCA_049599135.1 Salibacteraceae bacterium | reverse complement strand
ATTAAGCAAAGCAGTGTAAGTAGTTACACAAAAAAATCACAAAAGTTCCAAAAAAGGTGTAAAAAACTTTATGGCTTTGGCGGGATCTCACGAAGAACACATTATTATTAACAGAACTCTATTAACTGGAGTACAGAATGTATCATTCCAACAAAACGTTAATGAAGTACCTGTTTCATTGTTGGGTAATGACTTCGGCGGCACAACAATCAATGGGCCAACCACGGTAACGGCAGCGATTGACAAGCTTCTTTTAAATGGCGACTTCGTAACGGGGCTGACTGGACTGACAACAATTTCAGGCCAGTTCGAATACGGAGACAATTTTCTTAATTTTTCTCAGGCTGTATTAAACAGTTATGCAGTTTCCGTGAGTGTTGGGGCGCTACCGCAAATTTCTTTTGATTTGTCTATATATGGAAGCATTAGTGGTAGCGACACCTCAATTAGATCATCGGCATCAAACGAAGGCGCTATTCAGAGTGTGTCTCAATCTGGCCTAATTGTAACCTTTGACAAGGAAGCAACAAACGCAATACAATCGTTTAATTTTTCAGAAACATTTAATGTGCAACCTATTTACGGTTTGGGACAAAATACACCAACGCATCTTTCTATTATAGGGCCAATTGTTCAAGAAGCATCAATAGCAATTGAGGTTGAGGATTACGAATTTGAGGATACGTTTTCTTTCCTCAGTGGATCAAAAAATAGAAATAGAAACATCGAACTAAAAATCAGCGGGGCTAATGGAGTTTTAAATACTTTTACTTTGGAGAGTGGCCACTTAGTTAATGAAAGCCTATCTGCTGGTGTTGGTGACACAGTAGTTGCAAATTTAACGTATAGAGGTTATAAAAAAGTGTAATAATAATTATGGCATACGTTTCATACAAGGACATACCTATTTATTTTGGAAATGCGGCGGATCAAACTGCTCTACCGTCAATATCTAGTCATAGAGGCGTTTACTGCCAGCAATTGCAATTTAATTACACGCCGAACATTGCGCCTGTTAGATTGCTTGGCTCAGAACCAGATAAAGAAAATTTTAATTTAGCTGGGCCTCCAAATGCTTCTCTTTCTTTTACTTTTTATGCCTGTCCTAATACGGAGTTTGACCCAACTGATTATACTGGAGACGTAGGCGACGATGGCACAACTGCAATAATCGGTGATGACACTAATGGTATAAGTTTGAGTGGACTGTATATGACTTCTTTTTCTTATACTCTTTCTCCCTATGCCCCAGTTTTAGTTCAGTGTGATTTTGCTATTTACAAGCCGCCAACTATTGACACCGTGGGAGGAAAGATAGCCGCAGAAACAGCCTCTGTTGCTGGAACTCCAGCGGCAGATTTTTCGACGTATGGTCATGGTGCATATTCCACAACCAATGGAACCAGCATACTTAATGATTTGAATAGCATTGAATCTATTCAGTATCAATTTAGTGCAAATCGTTTGCCAATTTATCAAATCGGAAGTTTTTTCCCAAATGTGGTTGAATTGGTAACCGCCGAACAAAGTATTCAAGTACAAGGAGACAATATTCAGCAACTTGTGCAAATTACTGGGTCAAACCCAGGAAATATAACAATAGATGTCAAAAATTCAGCAGGTACAACTTTGTTCTCTACTCCAATTGATGGGCGCATTACGGCAGAAAACATCTCTGTGGCTGGTGGTGATTTAGCTCGTGGTTCCTTAACTGTTACAGAATTACTTAAGTAATTTGGTGTAATAGTAATCGAATGTCCAATAAACTTGAATTCAAACAGTTGAATCATAAATTAAGATTCAAGGAACGTAAATTTAATTTTACCGAAAATCAAATTGATTTTCTAAAAACGGCTCTAGATCCAGATACTAAGTTATTATTTTTGGCTGGCCCTGCTG
>JBMYOI010000114.1:0-2048 GCA_049599135.1 Salibacteraceae bacterium | reverse complement strand
AAAAACTAACGAAAAAATCTAAGATTCAGTCAAGCATTCTTCAAAAGGTAACAAGTCTATTTAACCCAAGTTCCGTATGTAGTCCCCAATAAATCAAGAACCATTTTTTTTAATTTTAAAAAAGAACCCGTTCATTGGTTTAAGCTTTAAATTTAAAGCCTGATAAATTTGTTTAGTTTTGAAACTTGGTTCACTCCAATTTGACAGCAAAAACCATTCGTCTAAATCATTGGTAAATTTAGAATTAACGACTTTTTGAGTGTCCATAATTTCGACGATTTCTTTCCACGACCAATGAATATCTTCTTTGGCTAATTGATGACGAATAAACTGAACGACGGTAAAAGCAATTAAGGTTAAAAACAAATGAGCCTTTATCGAAGCATCTTTTTGATGATACACTGGTCGAAGATTTAAATCGGTTTTACAACATCGATTTACCGCCTCTATTTCTGTCAGGGCGCAGTAATCTTTCCACGCTTCTTTTAAATCAACAATGGGTTCAGAACGTCGTATAATATACGTTCCATTTCTCTGTTCCGCACTCCTGTCATAAGTCCATTTTAGTTCCGTAACATTCTTTTCATTTTCTTTCATTTGAATATCAAAAGCTTTGGAAACACTACTGTTCTTAGCTTTTAATCGCCCTATTCGTTGATGTACTTGCGCAATGGTTTTATGACCTCTTGCTTTGCTTAAACTTTGCTCAATCCTTTTTAAACCTTCTTCAAATCTAGCTTTTTGTTTGCTCACCATACTGTCTTCTTTGGCTTGCTTCGCTTCACTTTTTACAAATATCAGGTAATCTTTGTGTGTTTTTTCTGCTACTTTAAAATCATGTTCGCGGCTTTGCAATGTGACTTCATAGGATTGACCATTAGAAGTGTGATGCGTAAATGTTTCCCCTTTATCAAAATCAATATTATACGATTTGAAGCCTTCTCGTACCACACAAATATAGGGTATTTTTCGACGAGCTAACTCTTCTATATTCGCCCGAGTTCCTATCCCCGCATCTGTGGCTACTCCAGGACTACTTTGCAATATTTCATAAAAATCTTCTAATGTTTCTGGCTCACTTACATTACCAGCATAAAAATCACTCCGACGAATAAATCCTAAATCGTTAGTCAATAATCCCATACTTACTATTGGGGCATCTGAACGTTTTTCTTTACTCCGACCATAAGTCGCCAAGTCACTGCCTAACATCCGACCCTCAAAATACGTATTGGTTAAATCATACAAATACCGTTTGGTCTCTATTTCCAATTTGCTGCATACTTCCTCGTACAAATAATCCTCTAAATCCGTCTTTACAGATAACCAATTTAAAGCCGCATCTCTTAATTTATCGTCATTCACCCTTTGTACATCACTCATCAAACTTTTGACCGAACTCCGCTCTTCTATCCATATAGCCGTTCCTCGTTCCGATGTAGGATGCAATAATCGCCCTTGCAGATTTAATAGCATTAACTCTATTTCAGCCCCCGTCCATTTACCTTTACTCCTTAAAAAAGCTGGAATTCCTAATTGCTCTATTATTTGATGACATAACCAACAGCCACCGCCTTCTAACGCCGAAATCGGGCGGAAACTTTGTAGGTCTATTCGCCCTAATTCTTGTTTAGCTAACAAGCCCCCTTTCACTGACAAGTCTTTTTTTCCAAAATATTCTTTTGAGCAACCTTTCAATTTTCCTACATATTTTATCGCTAAGTCTTCTACCAATGAATCTGAACTCACTGAATGGTACTGACCCGTCAATAGCTGTTGTATCCGTTTTAACAGCAAGCCATGATTTGATGACCCGATTTCCTTTAAATTTCCTAAATATAGCAAACGTCTATGTTTTACTTTTTTTCCTGTTCGGTAGCTCTCTACTAAATCATAATAGATGTGACCACTGTTTTTTTTTCTTTAAATACATATACAAATGTAAGAAGTTATTTAATCTTGGGGACTACATACGGAACTTGGGTTAATATCGTATAAAGTAAGTTTTTGTCTGTTTTGTAGCGGCGACTTTAGTCGCCAAGCTATTT
>JBMYOI010000113.1:0-2219 GCA_049599135.1 Salibacteraceae bacterium | reverse complement strand
TATCCAATTATTAAGACAAAATTCAATTAAACATCCACTTATAAGCATACATATCGATATGGTTGCGACTAATAAGATAATTTCCATAGCTATCGTAGTACCTTAACATTTTTAATACGCTCGAAATCATATTCGTTGATTGCCTCAAGACATTCATGCTCAAGGTAAAAAAGTAATTGTGCAACTGCATCACTAATATCCGTTGAAAGAATACAATTAGTCAATTCTCGCAAAATCACATTAACTTTCTTCTTTTGTTCAGAACTTTTACCTTTAATACCTAAACCTGAACGTACTTCTCCAATATGCATCATATGAACAGGTATATCAATTTCCATTGGCCTGAATTGATAATGTCCAATTCGTTTAATTAGTTCTCTGGTAGTCAAGGGATTTTGCTTGCTGGTTCTGTTTTTACCACCAAAGTAAATATATTCTTCAAGTAAGATACAGTCTAATTCTTGATGAAAACCATTAAATTGCATCCAGGGGAAAAAGTCATATGGATTTGCACAATCACAATTAAATACTGTGATTTTATTATTTTTCAAATAAGCAATTCCACTGACTTTTGCAGGGTCAATACTCAGAATTGTCGGTTGTGTTGTATTCAATGTTTAGCCTCCATATTTTGTGAACACAGATTAAAGTAACAATTGGGCATATAACTGTACCAAACAATACACCAATTGTTACTTGTAATCTTAACAAACTAACTTTCATACTAACTACAATGTTAAGGAATTATCCTAGCAATGAACGTTTGAGTTGTCTCTTAGCATCATTTTTGTTTTTAGCACCAGCAATTTGCAATAAAGCATTACCAACGCCGCCAGCTACTTTTTTAACAAAACCTTTTTTGTTGTTCTTGTTCTTCGCCATAATTTTAGCCTCCTGTTATATCTTTGATTTAGAAAGGAGAGACTTAATAGCCTCTCCTTTATTTATTTACGTATTACGACTGTTTAGAATGGGTTATCGTCATCAACTACGTCAGTCTCTTTCGATTCAGTTTTTGAAGTTTTCTTACCCTTCTTGGGTTTAATAACTTTCTCATTAACAATAGCGTTACCAATTTGTGCTTCCTGTGCCAAACTGTACTTACCAGATATTTCATTAAAAGCAGCAATCACATCACTAGCAGGAGTATTATCTGGTAGTTCATGTCCCCAAGCCTTGAGAAGTCGATTGGCAATCCAGGCGAATACTTGTTCGTCACATTCATCATCTGACAATTCACCAGCATCATTTTGCTCAACGAATTTCCAATAACCTTGTTCAAACTTACGTGTGTTTTCAAAGTTTTCTAGGAGTAAGTCAGTACCAGTTTGAGCGTTATCAGTTACATGAGATTCTTTCGCCGGTACACTAACTGAGAAAGCATAGCTATCCATTTTCTTACTGGTATCAATTTCAAAGTATACAGACAATCCGAGGCCATCATAGTCATACTTTTCAACATCACCATCTTTATCATACCAACGGATGAACTTTGGTGGATTCTTAGTTAGTGCAGCCTGAAGCAGATTGAATTGATATTTAGTCAGAACCAACAGAGCTACTTCACCAGTATCATTGGCAATAACTCCTTGTTCCTCATCAATTTCAACACCCCATAAAACTGGAATTAGATACTCTTGAGAATAAGCCTTGCTATCTGCATACTTCGACGCAGGTGCGCCATTAAATCCTGGATTTAGTACACGCTGCTTGGCTGGTAAATCAAGTCCTAATTCAACACCAGGGTCGTTGTAACCAAAGCCTTCAGCGATACGCATTGAACTATCAAGCCATGTAACTCTCTTGTAATCAACTAAACCTTCTGTATCGGCTGCTTTAGGAAGCTGAAAGCTATATTGAAAACGAGTGAATACACCATGTTTTGAAATTGTACCTTCTTCATTGTAAGCAGTAATATCAACTAGTGGTACGAATGTAAAATCACCAACACGAGTCTTTTTACCACCAACCAATTTTTCAGTGCATTCTGAACGAGGATAAATTTTCTTAACTGAATTGAAAGCATCGTTACCGACTTTAATTGCTGCACCACTCTTAAATCTTGACATATTTAGTATAGTCTCCTTACTGTTAAAAATTGATAACTGTGTTATCTATGCGAGAGATTGTTGAGACGTTTCAGTCACTGATATGTTTCTTGCGACTGATAAATACATTATAGCATTTTTTATAATGCATTTCAAATTTATGTACCTAGT
>JBMYOI010000112.1:0-2231 GCA_049599135.1 Salibacteraceae bacterium | reverse complement strand
GGCAATCATAAATGTGGTTATTGGAATATGCCGTTTACGCGCTTGAGCAGCCATTGTGTAGCATTTTTCAGTAATAAACTCATCAAGCCCATTACTGTTTTTGTAATAGGTTCCGTCTGGCATTCTCAAACAGCTGGGTTTACCATCGGTAATCATAAATATTTGTTTGTTGGTGTTTCGTTTTCGTCGAAGCATATCCATGGCTAGTTCAAGTCCAGCCACAGTATTTGTATGATAAGGACCAACTTGCAAATAAGGCAAATCTTTAACCTCAATTGGCCAAGCATCGTTTCCGAACACCAAAACATCCAAAGTATCTTTTGGATATCGAGTTGTTATTAACTCAGCGAGCGCCATAGCCACCTTTTTAGCCGGCGTTATTCGATCTTCTCCGTATAGAATCATGCTGTGGCTGATGTCTATCATTAAAACCGTGCTCATTTGAGCTTTGTGATGTGTATCTTCAACTACCAAATCTTGTTCGGTCAATTGAAACTCACCCATACCGTGGTTGACCTGAGCATTTTTTAAACTCTCGGTAATTGAAATATTTTCTAAAGAATCGCCAAATTGATACTCTCGTAAATCACCTGTATGTTCATCACCTTCACCGCTCTGTTTGGTTTTGTGACTCCCACTCCCCTTTTTCTTGATTTTACCAAACAGCTGTTCCAAAGCATTTTTTCGAATAGCTCTTTCGGTTTTAGCGGTTATCGCAGAGCCACCTTCACCATTTGGTAGTATCTCATCACGGATATAACCTTTCTTTTTAAGATCTTCAACAAAATCGTCAAGGGTGTAATCTTCGTTGGTTAAGCTGTACTCTTTATCGAGTTCTTTCAACCAGTCCATGGCTTCATCAAAATCTCCAGAAGTATGAGTAATTAGCTCTTTGAAAATTTCGAAAAGCCGATCAAAAGGTGTTTTTTCTTCTGCTTTAAATAAGCTGAATGCAAACCCTAATTTTCTGCTTTTGTTTTTTAATTCTGCCATAGTACTCGAAAGTAATTATAACCAACGTGCCTCTAAAAAGGTTTAAGATTTATTGGGTTTTAACAAGGAATAGCATTTGGATTTATTCAACAGGAGTAAAAGGCACGAATGCAAGAATCAATTTTAAGTGGTTAAAAATCGCCTCAATCGCTTTTCGAATAAAGAATGCAGTGGAATGATAAATAACGCGAGCAATACATTGCAGCCCAGTTTAATAAGTGGTTTACCGTCACTAACTGAATCAATAAAGGGATCGAGAACCACCAACACAAATTCGAATAACAAAACAAAGGCAAAGAACACTATTCCATTAGCAAGCCACTCAGGTAAACTAAACTTGGCTGCCATAAACACGACTAAAAAGAAGAATATTATTCCTAGAAAAATCCCGAAGAATTGAATGTTGGCTTGACGCTCTGCTTTGGCTTGTTCTTCTTCTAATTTACGTTGGCGGCGGTCTTCAGCGATTTTATTTTCAAATTCTTTGTTCAATGAACCTATTTCAATTAATACTTCTGCAGAAGTTAGAGAATCCTTTAGGTCACTTTCAATGTGGCTCCATTTTAGAGCGTTTTTGTAATCTTCTTTTCTCTCATACAGGTCGGCTAAATTCATTGAAGCCGAGTGCGCATTTTCAAGTAGTGACAAAGAATCTGACATTATATATGAATTCAGCAAGAAATATTCTGCAGAATCATACTTGTGGTCTTCTAAATAATTGCCACCTAAATTATTCATGAATTGAACAATCCCCATTTCATCATTTTGTCTTCGATAATAGGTTAAAGCTTTTTTGTAAATCGAACGTGACTCGGAATAATAACCATTCCATTCCTTTAAAATCCCCAAATTAGCAAGAGAATTTATGTATTGAATTGAATTTTGATCATGTTCAAAAAAGTAATTTGAAATTTCTGTCAAATAGTATTCTGCAGAGTCTTCTTGATCAATTTGGGCTTTTAAAATGGCATAATCATTTAGAATTTCATAATACGAAACAGAATCAATTCTTGCTGATGTTTTTAAAGCTTTTGTAAAATAAATCTCAGCCTCAATATAATCATCCAATTCTTGATATAGATTAGCAATTCGGTGATAGCAATCTGAAGTTAATTCAATGTATTTGCTTGTATCAAGTCCTTCAAGAGCTTTGAAGTAATATTTAAAAGCTTCGCCAGGTTTATTCGATTTATTGGCAATTAAACCTTTAATTATTAATATGCTGGTATTGATATAAA
>JBMYOI010000111.1:0-2683 GCA_049599135.1 Salibacteraceae bacterium | reverse complement strand
TGTCTAGTGTCTAGTGTCTAGTGTCTAGTGTCTAGAAGCTAATAACCAGAAACAAAAACCACCAAACTACCCTTCCTCGTTTAATCTTATCATGGCAAACACAGCATAATTCAGCATATCTAAGTAATTCGCATCAATTCCTTCGCTTATCAATGTTTTACCGGCGTTATTTTCAATTTGTTTAGTTCTTAGTATCTTCATTAAAATCAAATCAGTATAAGAGCTGATTCTCATTTCACGCCATGCTTCCCCGTAATCATGATTCTTATTTGCCATTAGCTCTTTGGCTGCAGTTGCATGCAAATCGTAAAGGGCTAATCCTTTTTCCAATTCCATTTTGTCGTCAGGTGCATCACCCAACTCCAATTGAACCAAAGCCATAATACAGTAATTGATAATACCAATGTATTCCGGACGTACCCCCTCCTCTACTTTAGATTCACCAACTTTTTCAATGGTTTTAATCCGATTAGCTTTTATAAAAATCTGATCAGTCAGAGACGATGCCCGCAGTATTCTCCAGGCGGAGCCATAGTCTTTCATCTTCTTTCTATAGATTTCTCTACACTCACTAATTACCTCGTCAAACTGTTTACTTGTATCTGCCATATCTATAAATCGTATGCTAACGCTACATTTGCAAATTAATTGAAAATTGAAGAGCTAAACAGTGCGATTTAAAACAGAAAACAAAACACTTATCAACTGCCATGGAAAATTGATTTCGTTGGAAGAACCCAAAATAATGGGTACAATCAACCTCAATAACGATTCGTTTTATTCAGGTAGCAGAAAACAGAGCGATTTAGCGGTCTTAAAAACTGTTGAGAAAATGCTTAATGAAGGTGCTGACTTCATAGATTTAGGAGCATATTCTTCTAAACCTGGAGCTGAGAACATCAGTACTTCTGAAGAATTAAACCGCATAGTTGTAATCAATGAAATAGTTAAACAATTTCCTGAAGCCGTTTTGAGTATTGACACATTTAGAGCTGAAGTTGCCTCGGCAGCAATAAATTCTGGAGCGGCTATTATCAATGACATTTCTGGAGGTGAACTCGACTCGAACATGTTCAATTTAGTGGCTAAATTAAAAGTACCTTACATAATGATGCACATGAAAGGAACGCCACAAACCATGAAAGAACTGACTAATTATGACGATATTCTACATGACATGAATCGTTACTTCAGCAAAAAAATAAACGAACTGACTCAACTTGGAGTGAACGATGTAATCCTTGACCCTGGATTTGGGTTTGCCAAAACAACAGAACAGAATTTCTATCTTTTAAATAATCTAGATCATTTTCAAATTTTCGGATTACCTGTTCTGGCAGGGGTAAGCAGAAAATCATTGATTTACAAGACACTTGGCAGCACACCAGAGCAAGCTTTAAATGGGACTACTGTTTTGAACACGCTCGCCTTAAACAATAGAGCTAAAATTCTACGAGTACATGATGTAAAAGAAGCAGTTGAAGCTCGCACTTTATTCTTGGCCTATCAAAAGGGAATTGACTAATATTGCCCCAATGCTCCAATTCATACATATAAATTTTTTAGATATCGTTGATATTACGCTTGTTGCGTTCCTTATCTATCAAGTTTACCAAATTGCTCGTGGAACTGTCGCTATTAAAATTTTCATGGGCATTTTCTTAATTTACCTTTTTTGGAAAATTGTAGAAGCTCTTCATATGGAGTTGCTTTCCGAAATATTGGGTCAATTTATTGGAGTAGGTGTTGTTGTGTTAATCATTGTTTTTCAACAAGAAATTCGAAAGTTTTTGCTAATGATTGGCAATACAGACCTTTTGAACTCTAGGCGATTTAAAGGTAATATTTTTCATTTTGGAAAGAAAGATGATTTGGATATTCCTTTAAACATTGATGAAATTGCTACCGCTTGTGTAAACATGGCAAAAACTAAAACGGGAGCGCTCATTGTCATTTCTTTAGGAAGAGACATAGACATCTTTTTAGGCAGTGGCGAAATACTAAATTCACGGGTTAGCTCGGCCCTACTTGAAAGCATTTTTTGGAAAAACACTCCGCTTCATGACGGTGCTGTGCTTATTCGTGACAATCAAATATTGGCTGCAAGATGTGTTCTTCCGGTTAGCGAAAACAGAGATATTTCTGCGGACCTTGGTATGCGGCACAGAGCTGCATTGGGCGTTTCAGAACAAACAGGAGCAGTAACAATTATTGTATCTGAACAAACTGGTTACATCAGCACTTTTAAAGGAGGCGAATTTCACGAAAACATTTCTCCAACCAACTTAAAACACCACGTAAAGCATTTGCTAACGAGTAAATAAGGGTAGAAGTAGACGCTAGCTTTTAAGCACTAGCCGCTAGGTATTAGCTACTAGCTTTTAGACACTAACAGCTAAATGCTAACGGCTAATAGCTCGCCCCTAAAAACTAACTACTTCAAAATATCCGATATACTATCAATTCACTAAAAATTTAAGCGTTTTGGTCTTACCAACTTGACTTATTCGAATAAAATAAGTTCCGGGTTTTAGGCTTTCATTAAAATTGATTGAATTGTCTATGGAGTTTGTGGTAAATGATGAGGTAAATACTTTCTTACCCATTATATTTATTACTTCCATATTAAAATCTCCTTCCAACTCAGTTTTATAATTCAATCTAAAATTCCCATTGTTTGGGT
>JBMYOI010000110.1:0-3009 GCA_049599135.1 Salibacteraceae bacterium | reverse complement strand
GCACCAGCAATATCTGAGAATGCAAAGCCTTTAGCTAACCTTTCAGTATCTTTTTCAATGTAGGTAGGGCCAATTGTTCCCATGCAATAAATACTAAACTGATTATCTATCTGATACCGAATAATTAGGCCAACTCCCAGGCTAAATTCAGAATAAGTTATTGGTTCTTTAAATTGTTCTCGCTTTTCTAGATAGTCGGATGAGTATTGTGGAGTAATGTAAAGTGGGTTAAGTAATTGATGTTTTATAAAAAAATAGGTTGGCTCAAAGCCAAATTCTAACTTGACTTTTTTGATGTTGTATAGTTCTTTGTTTAAAGTGCCTTTTATAAAATAGTTTTTATGGGTATAGTCTGTTGAGTTAAAGGGAAACGAATTTTGAGTTCCCCATCCAATTGAAGCTCCAATATTTAGCTCTCTTTGCACTTGGCTGTATGTTTTTAAGGAAATGCAAGAAAAAAACAGTAAAACTAATGGTAAAATGAATTTCAATGAATTGGTAGCGAGTTGTTTATATGGAAAAGCCAGTGTTAAATGGCTTTTTTAAATTTATTTGAAGCTTTTCTTCTTCGAATTCTGAGAAGCTAAAGGACCTTTTTTTATTCGGCCATATCAGTTCACATTTCATCTCTTCAATGTCGTAAATGGCTGTGTATAGGGTTCCAAACCCTTTTTCAAATTCGGTATTGTATAGAGGCGGATTTAAAAACTTGTGTTTTATTGATTTCGAATTTTCATCTGGGTTGTAAAGACACTTTTCCAAAAATTGCATACGAGGAATAGTTGCTGACATAGAAGCGTAATTTTCCCATTCAACACTGTGTTGGTGATTAGTTCCAATACATGTAGGTACGATGCTTATAGGTCGGTCAGGAGAGAGAAATACAGTAACAAACCTTTTTGATTTATCCAAAAGAGTTACGTTATAACTCATGTGTACAGGTACTCTATGAAATATGGCAATTGCTTCATCTACAGTTGAGCAAGTTTCTAAAACATATCTTAATACTAAGGGTATTCCAAAGCCATTACCAGATATATTTCTACCACCAAAAGTTAAAGAAACAGCCAAACCATCACCATTCATTCCATCCAATAAACCCCAAATACAATCGCCTATTCCAATAACAGGTTTAAGCCAATTTGATTTTAATAAAACCCCTTCAAAAAGACGTGGTGAGTAATCGTAGTTTCTGATTAGAAAATTAGCATCTTTAGTCCAAGCAATCTGTGAGCAACCACTCATAAATGGTGGAGGCGAAAATTGACTTAGAAACCTCGACTCAGTATCACCACCTCCAGCCAACTTACAAAGTTCTTCGTAAATTGGAAATATCTCCGGCATGTGGTCTCTCAAAGCTTCGCTAGAAGTGAGATATCCTGGTCTGTTACTATACCCCTCCTGCAAGAACCACTTTTTATAATGCGGCCAAGTCCGGTCAAAAATGCGTTTCCATTTTTCACCGGGTTTGTCTTCTGTTATACTTCTAAGGTATAGGAACATTTTATAAATCGTTTGTCATTCTGAGTGTCCGCTAAAGGCGGACGTATCGAAGAAGGCAAATGGCTTGTTTTCGATACAATTCCGATTTTATCTGAACCACTCAAACTGACACCATTTTTATTCTGTGATTGAGCGGAGTCGAAATCACATCATTTTAAAGCCACCAATTTCAGCGACACTAGCTTCCATTTTTGGCGGATTAGCAGGTTCAACAGATTCAAATTTGTTTTGAATTGCTGCCAACCATTTTTTTGATTTTTCTGTAAGGTTAAAGTTGTCTGTCATCATTCTACCTCTCATTACCAAAATTCCAAGATCGGCTCCTTCGTACACGTATTCACCTTCTTTCATAATTCGTAAAAAGAAAGCTTCATCTTCTCCGTTTACGGCTCTACGGTGTGTATCCATTCTATTGTATTCAATGGTACCGTTTTCTTTCATTTTCCAAATGCCAGACTTTGGTGCATTTGTGACTTGTTTAATGGTGTCTTCGGTATGCTTAATCACCATTTGTCCCCATGAGTCAATGTTTTCTGGACGAGCCCAACGACGATTAAGTTGATTTACATTAATCTCATAGTCAATGTCCATATATTCTAAAATATGGAACAAAAACAATGGAGCATCTGCCAACGCAAATACGGCGTGGTTTGTAATTGAACTGGCTCCAGTAACCCTAGGATTAAGTTCGCCTAAATACAAGTCGTTAGTATCTGTATCAATTAAAAAGTCTAATTCAAAATAACCCTTATAACCTTCTTTTAAAAGTTGGTCTCCAAAAAGACGTGTGTATTTTCTGGCTTTGTCACGAATCGATTTCGTAAAACAATCAGCATAAATTTCGTTACCGCACCAGCCACCTTTGTACGGGGTAAGTTCTTTAAAGCCAACCAATTCAGTCATTAAAGGCGCGACAATAGTTCCATGTCTTGTAACGCAAGCTTCAATTGCAGAACCCATGCAGTTGATTCGCTTCATAACCTTTACTTCTTTTTCGGCTTCAATTTCTTGTGCATGCTTATCGTAATCGGCTTCATTTTTAATAAAAAAGGTAGTGTGACCACTATCTCCAAAAGGAGTTTGAACCACCCAGTCGTGACCTAAATGGCTAGCCTTTTTCTCTAACATTTTGTAGCTACTAATATTAGTAAGAACATTAGGTACACATGGCACTCCAGCTTTATCGGCAACGCGGTTGGTAATTACCTTGTTGTCTAAATCATTTCTGAGTTTAGCAGAAGGAAAAGCTACATCAAGTCCAATTTTTTTGGCTAATTTTTCGGTTGTTTCATCAAACATTAAGAATAATGCCTTGCCCTTATTTTTTCCTTTTGATCTGCTTTGAATGTAGTCAACAACTTGTTTGTGTTCAAGCATGTAATTGTTGATGTCTTCAATGCTTTGAAACTCATCATGTGGAATTTCATCAGGTGAAAAAACATTTGGGTGTTGCCCATCAAAACATTCGATATAGCAGATGAACTTAAACCCTTTAACCCATTCATC
>JBMYOI010000109.1:0-3083 GCA_049599135.1 Salibacteraceae bacterium | reverse complement strand
GGAGAGTATCGAGAAGCCAACATATAGAACTCATCCCGCAATCATTAAAAGTTGCAACAAGTCTATGAGACTATTTTCAGCACAGTTTGGAGTAAAACCGTGAAATAATTGACAATCCCAGGGTTTTCAATAAATTTTTGATTCAGCTTTAATTTATCGACCATTATTTGTTCGATATATACCTTTTCTGGGTCTTCGGCATTGCCCAATATTTCATTTTCGTCGGCATACTCAATGGAGGCAAAATCGGTTACTCCGGGTTTCACACTCAAGACTTCTCTTTGCTGTTTATTGTATAGAGCCACGTATTTTCTAACTTCTGGACGCGGGCCTACCAAACTCATTTGCCCATATAACACATTAATTAGTTGAGGCAATTCATCGAGTTTATATTTCCTCAAAACGTAACCTACACTTGTAATTCTAGAATCTCGTCCGCCAACAGTTAGCTGTCCCAATTTCTCAGAATCAGGTTTCATTGTTCGATATTTATAGAGATAAAAATCTTTACTCCACTGCCCTACTCGTTGTTGCATAAAAAAAATAGGGCCTTTAGAATCTAATTTTATTACACAAGCAATTACAATGAGAACTGGAGACAGAACCATCAGACCAATTAAACTCAAAACGAAATCCAATATTCGAATCATCCCATTACCTTATCGTAAGCATTAGAAACTGTATCAACGACCAATTGAATTTGATCACTAGTTATGTCATAAAAAACAGGCAAAGTAATTTCACAACTGTATTGCTTAAAACCGTTTGGATAATTATCAATACTGTACCCTAAGTTTTTATAAGCCGTTAGCATTGGTAATGGTTGAAAATGAACATTTACAGCTACTTCTTGCGCAGCAATTTCATTCATTATTAAATCGCGTTGCTCTTCACTAATTCCATTTATTCTTAACATGTAAATGTGATATGAGCTAGTTTTTTCATCAGTTTGGTAAACGGGAATATTAGCCCATGAATATTGATTCAATAATGAAGAATATTGGTCAAAAATCGACTTCCTTCTCACCAACATATCATCATCATAACGCTCCAATTCAATCAAACCAATTGCGGCTGCCAAATCAGTCATGTTGCATTTGTATCCTGGCTCAAGAATATCATACCTCCAGCCACCAACTTTTGTTTTAGCTAAAGCATCTTTACTTTGACCATGTAAGGATGTTCTCTTTAGTGCTGTGTATATATCTTGATTATTAAATGGCTCTGGAAGATTCAAACAAACACATCCACCTTCTGCAGTAACTAAATTTTTAACTGCATGAAACGAAAACGTAGACATATCGGCCAATACACCACTCATTTTCCCTTGATATTTTGCACCTACTGAATGTGCCGCATCAGCCAAAATTAAAATTCGTCCAAGCTGCTTTTGAATTTCAGTATTACCAGAGAATTTTGCCTTTATATCAGGTCGTCTAACCATTTCATTAATGGCAACATAATCAACTGGCATACCTCCAATATCTACAGGCATTATCACTTTCGTATTCTCTGTAATTAAACCTTCAAGTTGTTTTACATCAATATTAAAATCATCTTGAATATCACAGAAAACAACCTTGGCCCCACAGTGCAATACAACATTTCCTGTAGCGCAATATGTGTAAACCGGCACAATTACCTCATCTCCCGGACCAACGCCAAACCAACGAAGTGCCAATTCCATACCGGCTGTGGCCGAATTTAAGCAAACTACGTTTTGAGCCCCAGTATATTGTTCTAACATCTCTTCAAACTTTTTAGTTCGAGGACCCGTTGTTATCCAACCAGAATAAAGTGCATCAACAACTTCGTTTACAATCTTCTCGTCCATGCGAGGTGGAGCAAAAGGAACTTTTGACATATTCTAAAGATTAATTAGTGGTAGTTTTTAAAAATTTAAATCTTCTATTTACAGAAGCATTCATAATTGGTGACAAAATCACCGTAAAAAAGGCAAAGAAAACAACTCCTGCCTGAACTTCAAGGATACTTTCAGTAACACAAGAAACTGCCATATTAATACTGAACATGAGATACAAGTAATTGTACCTAATAAATGACATTATAGTAGCTGTACCAAATAAAGTCAATAGCAAAAGTAACCCTACCGCCCCAAGCGCAACTGCAGTTTGCAGGTATTGATTGTGAGCATTATAATTCTTTTTGTAAGGAGCTGTGTAATCGTTCTTTTTATAGGTACTGATTAAGTCATCTTTAACATCGCCTGTTCCAACACCAATTATTGGGCTTTCTTTAATTAATTCTAGCGCCGATTTCCAAATTAATATTCTTACTCCAGTGCTTTCAGATTCATCATTTGAAAGTGACTCTGCACTCATCACTTTTCCCACCTTGTCCAGACCATGAAGTCCCATTTTACCCGAGGCAATATCCTTCAATAGTGAAGAAGCAATTATCCACACCATAAGTACCATAGAGATACCTAGCAACCATTTACGATACCTTACAATAGAATATGAGAAAACAATAAGAAGTAAAAAAAGCAAAGCCAGAAAGCCGTTCCGTGAGGTACTCAAGAAGGTAGCCAATGCAAAAACAAACGACGCAAATATTAGCGCTGCATTTTTCCAAGAATAAAAATTATCTTCATTTTTAATAATCTTATAAAACACAATAACTAATGCTAAATTCAAGTACATAGCAAAATAACTGATGTGCAACACAGGTGAAATATTGGCGCTATAAAAATCAAGAAATGGATTAACTCCAGATGAATAGGCCCATACAGAGTTTATTACCCCTATCAAAATAGCCCCCAGACAACCTAAGACATACGACGACAGAATATTTTCGAAATTTTCAGCTTTAAAACGACCAAATGCAGAGTAAACAATAGGCAAAACAAGAAATGATGCTTTAATTTCTAGATCAAAAGCGCCAAAACTTGTGTTTTGAGACCATAACATTCCTACGGCATGCCACGAATAAAATGATATTAGAAGCAAAAGAGGAACGTTGGTAAAAAGTTCCTTAATCTTGAAAGCATCCTTTCCTTTACTCAACCAATTAATAACCAATAAAACAATAATTATTGGAACCAGCTTTTGATAAATTGGCAT
>JBMYOI010000108.1:0-3156 GCA_049599135.1 Salibacteraceae bacterium | reverse complement strand
TATGAGTTTGCAATTATCTGAACAGGAAATAGTTAGAAGAGAGTCGTTAGACAAATTGCGTGAATTAGGAATTAACCCTTATCCGCAAGCTAAGTTCGATGTTAGTATGATGACCCAAGATATTTTGGAAAATTATACTGAAGGCAAACCAGAATTTAAGGACATTACCATAGCCGGACGAATCATGTCTAAGCGAATTATGGGCAAAGCATCTTTTGCGGAAATTCAAGATTCTGCAGGCCGAATTCAGGTGTACGTTGCTCGTGATGAAATTTGCCCTGATGAAGACAAAACCATGTACAACGAAGTTTTTAAAAAGCTTTTGGATATTGGTGATTTTGTCGGTTTAAGGGGCTATGTATTTACCACCAAAGTAGGAGAAACATCGGTTTATGTAACTGAATTAAAGGTTCTTTCTAAATCTTTGAGACCACTTCCTATTGTAAAAACCGATGCGGACGGAAAGGTGCACGATGCTCTTTCTGATCCTGAAATGAGATACCGTCAACGGTATGTCGATTTGGTTGTAAACGATGGTGTAAAAGAAACGTTCATTAAGAGAAATCGCATAATGACCGCCATGCGAAACTTCTTTAACGAAAAAGGATATTTAGAAGTAGAAACTCCAATTCTTCAACCGATACCGGGTGGTGCAGCTGCACGACCTTTTATGACACACCACAACGCATTGGATATTCCATTGTACTTGCGTGTTGCAAACGAGCTGTACTTAAAACGATTAATCGTTGGTGGGTTTGATGGCGTTTATGAATTTGCCAAAGATTTCCGTAACGAAGGAATGGACAGAACGCATAATCCAGAGTTTACGGTAATGGAAATTTATGTAGCCTACAAAGACTACCACTGGATGATGGACTTTACTGAAAAGATGTTGGAAACAGCAAGTATTGCTGCAAATGGATCAACCAAGGCAACTATCGGAGAAAATGAAGTGGAATTTAAAGCACCTTATGCTCGCGTGCCTATGCTTACAGCTATTAAGGATCATACGGGTTATGACTTGAGCGGAAAATCTGAAGATGAAGTTCGTGAAGTGGCTTTAGCTCTTGGATTAGAAGTAGACGAATCAATGGGTAAGGGAAAGTTGATTGACGAAATTTTTGGAGAAAGATGTGAGCATAATTACATTCAACCGACCTTCATTACAGACTATCCAGTTGAAATGTCGCCTCTGTGTAAAAAACATCGAGATGACGATTCCCTTACCGAGCGTTTTGAGCTTTTCGTAAACGGAAAAGAACTGGCAAATGCTTATACGGAGTTGAATGACCCTATCGATCAACGGGAGCGATTTGAAGATCAGATGAAGCTTTCAGAAAAAGGCGATGACGAAGCCATGTTTATCGACCAAGACTTTTTGCGAGCTTTGGAATACGGTATGCCGCCAACCTCAGGAATGGGAATTGGTATTGACAGACTGTGTATGTTCTTAACAAACAGCCCAAGTATACAAGACGTATTGTTTTTCCCTCAAATGCGCCCAGAGAAATTTGAAGCTCCCAAGAAGGAGCTTGAGCTTACCGAAAACGAAAAGGTTATCTACGATATTCTAGTTGAAGCTGGCAAAATTGAAATTGGTGCGTTAAAGACTCAAGCAGGTCTCAGTGGCAAAGGCTGGGACAAAGGCATGAAGGGGCTCTCAAAACAAGGTCTATCCAAAGTTGAAAAAACCGAAGCAGGTTTGTTCGTTGAGATAGCTGAAGCTCTAGCGTAGACTAATAATATACGAACCGAACCTCTAGTTTAGGTGAGTTGAAGTAGTTTAAATAAGAAAGGAATTCAGAATGGTTGTTTTTATGCTTTTTATCTTTCCTATTGTTACAAGCTCACTTCTTTGAATAATTGTATTGGTACAAATTTGCTATTTCATTTGAATGGGTTAAATCATACCCCCTGCGAAGTAGAAACTCTGTTTTTTCAATATGCTTTTGGTTTTTTGACTTGTCTTTAATCACTATTATATGATCAATGTTTTTACTCAATTTTTTACCATCAGAAACGATTAAAGGCTTTCCAGACTCATTATCTTCTTTCAAATATTGAGTAATTAAGAAAGGGTGTCCATTGTATTGTAATGGAAAGTAAGTTAAAACAGCCTCATAATTATAAATGTCAATTAGGCCTCCGTTTATTCCTAAGTAATTATGGCTATGACCAGATTCAAGCCAATCAGTAGAAAGGTTGAATGTACTTACTAAAGAGTTTTCAGGAATATAATTCTTCAGTTCTATTACCTTTTCAATATAAACCTGACTTTTATGATGGAAAGCCATTGCGCTAAACTGCATATTACGCTGAATAAAAAACACAAGAGGGATTATTAATAGGTACACGTATTTTGGAACTGATAATGTACTGGTCCAAACCGACATAAGAACCAACAAGAGAATTAAAAGTCGGTCTGTCATGTACAACTTAGAGTTTGGGACAATAAAATAGAGAATCAAGAGAAATAAAGAGACCAAAAACCAGCCATTCACTTTTTGTTTTTTTCTTTTAATAATTGAAGTGATTACCCAAACAACTGGAATGATCAAAACAACTGCCCAGATGGATTGAGCATAGGAATCAAAAAGCTCAAATTCAGAAACTTTAAAGCTTAATTGAAATGCATCTAGTTCAATAAAGCGCTGATATAGCTCGCTTAAACCATAAGCCTGGTGATTAAAGTTTGATGTATTACTTGTTAAAAAGAACGGCGTTATTAAAAAAGACGGCATTGCTACAAGTAACAGATTTTGTAAGCTCTTGCTAGAATTTTTAATTCTATCAAGAAAGTTTCCAGATTGTCCATTAAGAATAACGATAATGTGAAGTCCAAAAGTGACGAAGAGAAAAAACAAGTGACTGAAATACAACAGGAGGTATAGTAGGCCCAGTAATAGCAGTTGTTTAGCGTTGATTTTATTTATTGTTTTTAACCCTGCATATAAAGTTAAAAGCATGAATAAAATTCCTAAAGAGAAATTATAAAAACCGAAATACAAGAGCTTGTTATGTACTAACAAAATCAAGAGGTAACTAGGTAATGCACTGCCACCAACTTTTTTCATAAGTAGGCGACCCGCTATCGGAGTGCCCACAATAATAATTGCGAGTAAAATTTTTTCGGCAATTATGCCCCCAAAAAGAGGA
>JBMYOI010000107.1:0-3354 GCA_049599135.1 Salibacteraceae bacterium | reverse complement strand
AAGAGTTGAATCTAGCCGAGAGGTTTTTCTTTGCGAACTTCCTTTTTTACGGGAAAAAAGAAAGTGGGAATAGGTTTCAATACCATATATAAAATCTTTATACACGAATCTGGAGTCTCGTGCGATCTTGGGGCTTTAACTGATATGCAGGCTAATTGAGTTTGCCCCATCATTCTCAAGAAACAAAGCGAAAATAGTAATCTAGACTAGTGGCAGATTCCCGTTCGTAGTCGGGAATGACATGAGGTCGTAAGATTGAATTTTGGGCCTTTGTAATGACGACTGGCATGTGAATTCAATTATTCTTGCCAACATCAAACTTTAGGACTTCTATTTTGCTTTTCTATTAAAAACAAGGCAGGAATAATAAAGAAGGTTGCTAAAGGAGATTCAATAAATTCAATCAGGTACCTAGACATAGTATAACCTTTATGTATATTTCCTAATACGTATCCAAGGCCATAAAGCACAAATGATAAAATGAAAATGGTTACAAAAAAAAGTATGGTATACTTCAAGTAAATTGTTTTATTGAACAATACCATAATCATCACCAGAGTAACCGCTAAAAACAGCAAAGCAAAAACGAGTATCAAAACAAATTTAATTTTGTACAGAGCAGGGTACTCTAGAGAATTCAGGATGGATAAAAAGGAACTCAATTCGTATTGCCATTGATCATTAGATAAGGCTCCTAACCTTTTGTTGATACTTTCAAAAGAATACTCTCGAATAAAACCTAACAAAAAGAGTACAGCTCCAAGTGCAAGTAGACTAATCTTTTTTACCAAAACTGGATAATTTATTAGCCCACCAATACCAAAGTAAAAAAACGTAACTATATACGATGGTCGTAAAAGTGTACGTATGATTAAAGTCCAGTGATTCAGGACTGAATTTTGATATTATTGCCAGAGCTGAAACTCTTAAAACATTTAATAAATGAATGGTAATAATTCCAACTGGAATAAACCACATTTTTGTTTTTATTGGACCTGGAAAAGCCAATACAAAGCCAGTAAATAAAGCGAAAAGAGTTAAGCCGTTACATTCATCACCAATCCAAACTCCTACGGAGTCGTTAATACCTACAATTCTGTATTGATCTCCATAAAGGTCATTTGGCTGTAATTGAAAACCCAACACATCAAGTAGAATAGAGGAGTGGGTAGTTATTTGTTCAATTACCCAACGATCTACATTACCTAATGGGTGTAACCAATTATCGTAAACGTAAAACCAAGATATGTATAGAATGAAAGCGTAAGTTACAAAACGGAATAAAGGATTATTCCACCATGCTTTCAACTTGTCCAATGGGAAGTACTATTTATTGTGGTCGTATACTTTTTTACTACCGTATGCCGCACCGGCGATAAGTAAAATACTTAACCCACCATCAATAGGAACACATGGAGCGGGAATACAGCCACTATTACCTGGACTACCACCACCACCCGGAGGGCCTTGTGCCAATAGTTCGTTTCCAATGGTTAGAAAACCAATCAAAAGAAAAGCTGAAAGAATAAAATTAGCCGACTTTTTCATAATTAATTAATTAGAGTGCAATAGTAAGTAAAAATGCTCCACAGAGATTATTCTTTATGGAGCATTTAGAATTTTGAAATGGATTACTTCTTATAAAACTTATGTGTATACGATAATCCTTCTTCTAGTTTAAGAACTAAAATGTATACACCAGCATCAAAACCGTTAATATCAATATGGTATGAATTGTTTTGAATGGTGTTTTTTGAATCCAAAGTTTTACCAGATAAATCTAGAATTTCATATTCAGAAATCATAGCGTCACTGGTTATCATCAATTTGTTTTCAATTTGTTTTACCGAAGTGTTTAGCTTGTCAATGTCTTCAACAGAAACTCTACCGTTCATTACTTGAATTACTTTTTTAGAATTTACATCACAATCAGAATTGCCATTACTAGCCGTTAATTGAACTGAATAAACACCATCTGTAAAATAGGCATGTTTTGGATTCATAAGTGTGCTGGTGATGTTATCTCCAAAGTTCCATTCATAATTCATGATATCTCCAGAAGAAAGATTATTAAAAGTAATCTCCTCATTTACATAAAATAATAACGAGTCTGTACCAAAGTCAAAATCAGTTTTCATTTCACCCGGTTCCATGATGGTGAAGTACTCATTTGCTGAAGGACAAGCTAGCGCATTTGAACTGACTTCAACGGCATATTTACCAGGAGCTAAATCTGTAAAAGATTGTTTGCCAGATGCATTGAATTCAGTTTGAATTGACGTTCCATTTTCATCAAGTAGAGAAACAAAGTAATCAGACCCTAAATTGAATAACTCAACTTCTGCATTTCCAGAATTAGTACCATAACAAGCACTGTTGTTAGTAGTTACTTCTTGAGCAAACTCATAAATATGCAATTGGAATCGATCAGCAGTTGTGGTGTCTGACAACAAGAAAGTGTAGGTGTTGTTTGAAGGAGTTAGCGTTATTTGTTTGTTTTCAATTAAGTCTTCAAGAACAAAACATCCCTCAAGTTTATCTAAGTTTTCAAACGTAAGGGTGTGGTTTCCTGTTTGGTAAGTCATTGCATTAATCGGAACAATTTTATGACCATTAGTGTTTGAAACCATGTTAAATTGAAGAGGTGAACCATCCGTACTCATAAAAGCAACGTTTGGCCATGGCGATGGGTTAAGAACTCGATAAGCATCCTCTTCTTCTAGATAACTATCTGAATAGTTCGAATTGAATTCAAGTTTAGCATAACTTCTTTGCGTTGTGTTAGCCGAAGAAATGTATAACTCTAAAAAATCATTTTCTTGGATCGACTTAATAAAGGCTTCTTGAGTAGTCACTTTAGCTGATTCATTGAAAACAACTGAAGGAGATCCGCCATCAACTCTAACCATAAACGCTTGAAACGGAGGAATGTTGGTAGCGGCAGTCCAACCCAAGTCATCTTGTTCGAAAATATAAGCGCTAGATTCCACGTCACTAGAGGCAGCTTCAACACTACCCCAACTAATGGTTGAAGGAAAAGGGTTTCCAATTAAAGCCCAGTTGTAGTGTAAGTTGATTGGAGGTAATGTTCCTGTTTTTGATGCATCAAAAGCAAACCCGGTGTTAATTGTAATAGGACCAGTGTTTGGTGCGCCAGTAACATCAAAAGTATAAGTGCCTTTACCCCCAGTACTAACAGGTCCTACATAATGAGAAGTTCCTTGTTCATATCCTATTGTTTGAGTTGAACTTGTAAACTTAACCCAGCCATCGTCCATATTCCCAGCCGCATTTGCAGCCGAAGGACTAAAGGTGTAACTCGATGAAACTGCAATGCCAGGACTAGAATTAGCT
>JBMYOI010000106.1:0-3369 GCA_049599135.1 Salibacteraceae bacterium | reverse complement strand
TTGAATCAGGAACTCCAAGTGTGTCATTTGTAGTAACCGCACTAATTGCCGCTAAGTTAATTGGAGCTGGTGGTGGTGGTGTAGTAAAGCAAGCCGAATCAGCCATGCCTGGAGAGCCATAAACTTGTTTGCCATTTACAATTTTACCTGTAACAGTATGCGTAGAAGCAGACCAATTTGCCCCGTTAGTGTTATCTAAAGATGTGTCACAAAATACAATAGTAGCTCCACCTCCATCAGGGGCACCTGCTGCAGTACCTCCAGCTGGCCATGGTGAATTATCATCATATCTTAATGAATCAATCAAGTTACCCGATGCATCTTTTAATGCAATTGGCTCACCTCCATTTGATAATCCTCCACTCGTCCATTCGATGGCAGAAGCTCCAAAAACATTCATAATTGCAACTGAATCAAGAGCAACAACCAAATACCCATTTGCAGGTATAGATACATTAGGAAAAGTGTGAACCACGCCTGATGTGAATGTGTAACCCATCATATTAATTGATGCGTTTGTTTTGTTGTACAACTCAATAAATTCAGTTGTATCAGTACCAGACTCGGGGCCGTTGTAGCTGATTTCTGTAATAACAATTTGGCTAAATCCTATTAGCCCAATCATTACCATTGATAATAATGTAAATAGTCTTTTCATATTTTTTTAGTTTTTATAAAGTGCAAAAGTAGGCCGAAAAACACTTCGAATGTTAAGGAAATATTAAGCTTGTGGAATGTTACAGTTTGGCTGCTAAAACACAGGCTTTCTTGAATTTAGAAGTTTTTCCGTTCTCATTAAAAACCTCAAAAAACAGTATGTAAATACCGGTACTGGCGACGGTTCCGTCATTCGTGCTTCCATCCCAAGTAAAAGTTCCTTGAATAGAGAGCAATTCGTTATTAATTAACTGCTTAATTTCTCTTCCCTCTGCATCATATACGACAACGCTTGCAACATACCCAGGTTCATCAAATTCGTAGTTTATATTCAACACGTCGTCAAACCCATCATTGTCTGGAGAAAAAGTTTCTGGCTCTAGGGTAACCTGGTCACTAAAATCAGTAGCAGGAAAAAATTGTGAATTCGGCAAACCCGGTGTCCCATAGTCCACCGACTTGGCAGCAGAATGCCAGTTACCTTCGTCTTGCGTTTCTCTTTCGTAATCCAAACGCTCTAAAGCAATTCCATCAACGTTTTTAATAGATATGTGATGCCAATCGTCTGAATAATTCACTTGGTCGATAATTAACCCTGAATCGTTCAATAAAACCACCGTTCCTTCATCATTTGGATAAGATGGCATTGCAGATATTTGAATAAATGAAGACGAGTTGTTTGTGGGGTAATGCTTAATAATATCAGCATTGCTTTTGCTAATTAACGCAAACCCACCAGGAATTAACGACCGATTTGTTGTGCTAATTACCTTGAAGCCATCTAACGTGTCTTTGTTTTCATCAAATTCACAAATAACCCAGTTCTTTAAATCAATAATCTTTTCGCTTCTATTGTACACTTCGACATAATCTGTTGTTGCAGTCGAATAAGGATCAAACATTATTTCATTAATCACCAAATCGTTTAAATCTCCTTTTTCAGCTAAACCAAAAGACGCATCGTTCTTTTCTATAGACAATCCAGAACAATTTACTAGTCCAGAAATTTCCACCTTGTATATGATGCGCTCTATTAATGTACTCGAAAGCTCAATTAAAACAGATTGAGATCGAATTTCTAAAATTCGATTCTCAGAAAGTCCATTTGAAAATTCAAATTTTACAACTCCCCAATCACTGTATAAAACTACCTGATCAAAAAACAGCTCAATAACCGAATCGTTCACCACTTCTGCCCGTAGTAAATTTGGACCCGATTCTGATGGGTTCAAGGTTTTTACAGAATTCAACTTTCCTGGTGTTCCACCACTTGCATCAATACTCGCCTTCCAATTGAATTCTCCTTCGCATGGATTATTTGGGTCAATTAGCTCCAAGGACCATCCTCCACCAGATTTGGTATCATCGCCATACCACGCAGTTTCATAGTTAACTTGATGAATAATTTCATTGGAAGTGGTAATTGATATTTGGTCGCTTGAGTTATTTAAAGATGGCCAATTACTCAAACCTAAAACTGGCCCGTATTGACTCAATGCAGAAACTGCTTTTGACTCACAAAGAATTAAAAATTCGTCTGGAAGAATAACTCCTCCCGTAAGCGAGGCGCTCGAAGACAAATCAGAAAAACTACAAGAATCTAAACTTATAATTTTATTGGAAACGTTGTGTAGTTCAACATATTCGTATTCCGAAACTGTTGTCTTAGTGTCATCTGGATCCGGTAATAACTCATTAATTATTACCTCTAACGGATTAGGCGTTTCACCTAATCCAAAGTCCACTGAATTAATGCCCAAGGTGTTTCCAAAACAATCGGCAACACCTGAAACGGTAAGTGAATAAAGAACTCCTTTTGACGGAGCTGAACTTAACACCAAAGTAATTTCATTGCTGTAAGCCGAAGGAACAACAACGGCACTACTCGAAATTCCATTAGTAATTGAATAAGTACCTTGAGCAAGAGATGTGCTATCCAAAGCTTTTGAGAAAACAACTTTAAGCTCATTAGTGTTCATAATAGAAACACTCATTAGGTTTGGGTTAATTGTATCTGGTGCAGTATTGTAAACCGAGTTCTGTGCTCCTGGCGTTCCACCATCAACACTTTCAGAACCAATCCAGTTACTAGCCCCACCACACGGATGATTCGGATTTATCAATTCTAATGAAAAACCCCCATCGGCTTTATTTGAGCTTCCATACCAAGAATCAGAATAAGCAACCTCATCAATGAGAGTTCCTGCTGAATCACGAAGTGTAATTACATCAGATGAGTTGTTCAGTGAAGGAAAGTCTACCAAACCCAATACCGACCCAAAGGGGCTAAACAACGCAGTGTCCGAAATGGCACATAGAATTAAATGCTCCCCGTTATTCAAAATATAACTCGGTAAAGTTGCCGTTTTAGATGGGTCTGAAAAGGTCCAATCTTTTAGGTCATATGAGTATGAATTTGTAACAATTATTTCAATAAACTCAGCGCTGGGTAATCCAATTTGCGGTGTTGGGTCGGCAAATATTTCATTGATTAATAAATCTCCTTTTTGACCTGTTTTTCGCGTTGGAAAATGAAATGCAGTAATAAATGGGTTCATAATATTTCCTACTAAATCCTTAACACTCGCAACCCGAAAATTGTGATACGTATACCCTCCAATCGGTAGTTTATCTTTCAAATAAAACAACACTACACTCGAATCCAATCCATCATAAACCACCACGCTATCAGCGGCACTTTCTAATGACTGT
>JBMYOI010000105.1:0-3541 GCA_049599135.1 Salibacteraceae bacterium | reverse complement strand
AGCAGCTCCACCCAATATATCGGCAGGGTAATGAACGCCTAAATAAATTCGGCTATAAGAAACCAAAGCTGCCCAAGTTAAGAGTAGAAATAAATGCATTTTATTTCGTAGAAAAAGTCCCATAATTGTAGCTAGCCCAAAGGTGTTTGCTGCATGTGAGGACACAAAACCATACTTACCTCCACAATGATCGTATACGATGTGCACCATGTCTTTAATTTCTAAATTATGACAAGGCCGGTATCTCATAAATACATTTTTAAAGAGCTTTACTGAAGTCTGATCAGTTATAACAATTACAGTTACTACAACTGCAGCGGCAAAAACGGTTCCTTTAAAACCATACTTTTTATAGAGAGCAAACAATAAAACCGCATAGAAAGGAATCCAGATTTTGGTATCTGAAATCCAATGCATTATAAAATCAAATGTGGGATTATTGAGTCCGTTTAAGAACAGAAAAATATCTCGATCGTATTGAAGAATAATGTCGTTCACTAAACGAATATAAGATTAGCTAAGAAAAGGATTAAACCAAATTTTTCCAAATCATGTCCTTCAACTCAGGTATTCCGGTTTGAGCAACTGAAGAAATAAACATCCACTCACAGTCTACATCCATTTCTTTTGAAATGTCAGCCACCAATTCCTCATCAAGCATATCGGCTTTAGTTACCGCCAACATCCTTTTTTTATCCATCAATTCAGGATTGTACTTCTCTAATTCTTTCAAAAGAATTTTATATTCTGCATTGATATCATCCGAATCGGCAGGCACCATAAAAAGCAGAACTGAATTACGCTCGATATGTCTTAAAAATCGAACTCCAAGCCCTTTACCTTCGGCAGCGCCTTCAATAATTCCAGGAATATCAGCCATTACAAACGATTGATGATCGCGATAACCAACAATTCCGAGGTTAGGCACCAAAGTAGTAAAAGCGTAATTCGCAATTTCAGGTTTGGCAGCACTTACCGAAGAAAGTAATGTGGATTTACCAGCATTAGGAAAACCAACTAAACCAACATCTGCAAGAACTTTTAACTCAAGTATTCTCCAGTGCTCTTCACCTTCTTCGCCATCTTGGGCATATCTAGGTGTTTGTAAAGTTGCTGTTCTAAAATGCCAATTACCTTGACCACCTCTACCGCCTTTTTCAAGCAACATTTCTTGGCCTTCTTCAGTAATTTCGCCAATTATTTCTTCGGTTTCTACATCCCGTATAACCGTTCCGAGAGGTACATCAAGAAATACATCCTTTCCATCTTTACCCGTAGACTTTTGCTTAGAGCCGTTACCACCATCTGTAGCATAAACGTGTTTTCTATACTTCAATGGAAGTAAAGTCCACATTTGTTTATTACCTCGAAGAATGACATGACCTCCCCGTCCACCGTCACCACCATCTGGGCCACCTTTAGGAACGTACTTCTCTCTTCGAAGATGAGCAGAACCAGCGCCCCCATTACCACTACGGCAAAATAATTTGACGTAGTCTACAAAATTGGAGGAAACGATTTTTCGGTTAAAGGACATAAAAGGTTTTAATTAAGCTTTAATAGCTTCACAAAGTCTATTGAAAATATCTTCGATTGAACCAACTCCGTCAATCTCTTTTAATTTTCCTTGTGCTTTATAGTAGGCTGCTACAGGCGCAGTACTGCTATTGTATGTATCTATTCTATTTTGAATAATTACCGGATCAGCATCATCAGCTCTACCAGATACTTTAGCACGTGCAATTAACCTTGATCTTAATTCTTCTTCGGGAACAACCAAAGAAAGCATCATTGAAACCGAAGTTTCTTTATTTGCCAAAAATGAATCTAAAGCTTCGGCTTGAGCTGTAGTTCTAGGGAAACCATCATAGATAACACCTTTGATATCCTTGTGCTTTTGAACTTCTGACTCCAATATTTTAATGGTAATTTCATCAGGCACCAAATTTCCCTTATCAGCGTAACTTTTAGCAAGTTTAGCTAATTCAGATTCTGGATCTAAAGCTCTAAAAACATCTCCAGTTGATATATGAACCAACCCAAATTTTTCTTTTAACAAATCTGATTGAGTTCCTTTTCCTGCTCCCGGAGGGCCAAATAAAACTAAGTTTAGCATATTCTATTTTTTAATCTACAATCTTATAAATCTCATTCAAGTTTCGGCCTAAACCATCATAGTCCAGTCCAAAGCCCACAATAAAATCATTAGGAATTTTCACACCTACATAATCAATAGGGATTTCCTTTTTATATGCGTCAGGTTTATAAAGTAGTGTAGCAATTTTCACCGATTTGGGTTTATGTGATTCCAATTCGGCCATTATTTTTACCAATGTATTTCCAGTATCAACAATATCTTCAACGATTATTACATTCTTACCGTCCAAAGACTCGTTAAGACCAATTAATTTACTGACTATTTCTTGACTTTCTGTACCTGAATAAGAAGCTAATTTCACGAATGAAACTTCACATTCTAACTCAATATCTTTCATTAAATCAGAGATAAAACGAAAGGCTCCGTTTAAAACTCCTACAAACAATACAGGCTCACCTTTAAAATCTTCGTTCAATTTATGAGCGACATCTTTAATTCCATTCGAAATTGTTTCACTTGAAATAAAAGGTTCAAATACTCTATCGTGTAATTTAACTTCAGCCATAAAAAACAATTCGCAAAAGTAAAGATTTGTTTGAGCAACCAATTGAGTTAAAAGCTCAATAAAAGCTTCATTTCAACCACTTATTGACAATTTAATTTCAATAACTAACTATACTATCCATAAACTTTCAATGCATATTGCATTACGTTTGGGGCTTAAGGGTAAAAAACAATTATGAACAAGTCTGTACTTATAGTAGATGACAACCAAATTGACCGACTCGTTGCAAAAAAAAAATTAGAAATGTCTGGAGAATTCTCAGACATTCAATTTGCCGTAAATGGCCAAGAAGCATTTGATTTACTTGACGATATTTCTAAAGAAGTACCAGATTATATTTTATTGGACATTAATATGCCCGTAATGGATGGTTGGGAATTTTTAAGCCTTTTTGAAGGTTTTGAATTATTTGGCAAACAACCAAAAGTAGTAATGCTTTCATCTAGCATTGATAGTGCTGATACTGACAGAGCCCAAAACAGCCCTTTCGTTTCAAATTTTATTTCTAAGCCGTTTAGTGCGCAAAAAGTTGAAATGCTTTTGGCGAGCTAATTGCGCTACCCTTATCTTCGTAAACTAATTTTACTTTATGCTTAAGAAATTATTCTTAGCCATTTCTGTTGTGGCTACAATTCAATTATCGTACGGTCAACAAAAAGAATTAACCCTTGAGGATGCCATAATGGGTGGTTACTCTAAATTTAGAGTTTCGGGGCCAAGTCAATTAAATTGGATACCGAATCAAAACACGTTGTCATGGGTAAATAAGGATACAGCCAATCCAGCTATCTTGAAAAGAACCCTACCAGATGGTAAGGAAGAAATTGTTATCTCATTAAATGACTTAAAGTCTATTGACGGCTTTTATGACTTAAAGA
>JBMYOI010000104.1:0-3769 GCA_049599135.1 Salibacteraceae bacterium | reverse complement strand
TGAACTTACGGATTACATGCCCGGTAATGCATATTATGCTAGAATTTCAGAAGGGTTTACCGTTTTTAATGCTGCTAATATCCGGTTTGTCTTGGATATTGAACCAAAACACAAGTTAGACAAAGAATTATTGAAAACTCCTTACCCTGTACATGCAGTTGAAGGTGGATTCATTGAATTAAATGTTAGCTTAATTTCGGAAAAAGATCAAGGTGTTTTTATTGAAAAACTGGATGAGCTTGGCGGAGAATTGGTTTTCTTAGACAAGCATATAAATACTGTAAAATGTAAGGTTCCAACTTCAAAATTGAGCGTATTAACTGACTTGCCAATGGTACAGTTTGTTTTGCCTAAAGATGAGCCGGGAGAACCTGAAAACTTTAAAGGAAGAGCTAGTCATAGAATAGATGCTTTAACAAAATCGTATACAGGCCTTTCTACAGAATTGGATGGTTCTGGAATGAATGTTATGCTTCAAGACGATGGTGTAATTGGACCTCATATAGATTATCAGGGAAGAATTGGAGCTCAGTTTATATCTACCGATAGAGGAGACCATGGAGATCATACTGGTGGCACCATTATGGGGGCTGGAAATTTACACCCGAGATACAAGGGAATGGCTCCAGCTTCTGTGCTTTGGGTTTATGGCGCGGCAAGTGAGGGGTATCCGGGATTTGATTCAATTTATAATCATTATAATGATTACGACATCAGAATAACTTCAACCAGTTATAGTAACGGTACCAATGCAGGGTATACAGCTTTGGCAAGAAAACTAGATGATCAAACGGAACAAATGAATGATTTGATTCATGTTTTTTCTGCCGGTAATGCAGGGTCTGGTTGGAATACAATTACAGGTGGACACAAAGTGGCTAAAAATGTAATTACCGTGGCCAATCTTGCAACGGTTGATGCCATTGCGTCAAGTTCCAGTCGTGGACCCGCAAAAGATGGTCGTATTAAGCCAGACATTGGTGCAGTAGGTTCAAACGTTATTTCTACTACAACAGGTAACCAGTATGTTGCTAAAACAGGAACATCAATGTCATGTCCAGGTGTTGCTGGAACCATTACTGTTTTGTCTCAAGCCTATAAAAATTACAATAATGATGATTACCCGGTTGTTTCTTTAATGAAAGGCATTGTTTGCAATACTGCCGATGACTTAGGGAATCCAGGTCCTGATTTTTCTTATGGTTTTGGAAGAATTAACGCTAAAAAGGCATTTGATGCCATAAAAAATAAAACTTACTTCTCGGGCACGGTCGCTAATGGAGCAACGGAAACTTTTACTCTTCGAATCGATCCTAATACAACGCTTTCTAAAGTAATGTTAGTTTGGTTAGACCCTCAAGGAACTGTTGGAGCAACAAGGCCACTGATTAATAATTTAGACCTAACGGTTACTGACCCAAGCTCAAATATTTCTCAACCCTTAATATTGAATCCTACTAGTCCTGCAAATAATGCAGTGCAAGGTGTCGATCAAATCAATAACATTGAACAAGTTGTTCTTGATCAGCCTCTTCCTGGAAATTATACAATATCGGTTAAAGGGACTTCAATTCCAAGTGGGCCTCAAGCATTTTACGTAGTTTACACTGCTGAAAATGAGTCGATTCAAGTTGAATATCCTGTAGGAGGTGAGTCATTAGTACCTGGGGAGACAGAGACTATTCGTTGGAGTGCGCCAAGTAATTATGGCCCATTTGATATTGAGTACACTTTAGATAATGGAGCAAATTGGACAGTTGTTGCTTCTGGTACGCCTTTCAAGATTTTTAATTGGACAGTACCCAATACAAATTCGGCTCAAGCAAAAATTAGGGTGTCTGCGAACGGATTGTCTGGAGAATCTTCATCAAGTTTTTCAATTTTGAGAGCTCCCTCAACGCCTTCAATAATTAAAGCTTGTCCTGGAGAAGTAACATTAAGTTGGAATGCAGTTGACTCAGCCGTTCGTTATGTGGTGTATGAGTTAGGCGAAAAATATATGGATTCAATAGGCACAACCTCTAATACAACATTTGATATTGTTAATGATTGTATCGGGTTTAAAGAAGGATGGTTTGCTGTTGCCGCTAGAGGCATAAATGGTGAAATTGGAAGAAGGTCAGAAGCGTATCTTAAAACAGGAGGTAGGTTGATAAACTGCCCAATAAGCAAAGACGTTGGTGTGGTTAGTATTTCACCAAATATTAGTGATGTAAAAAGCTGTTTTAAACCTAACGGTGTAGAAATAGAATTAGATATTGAAAATACAGGTTCTACCTTTTCACCTCCCTTCACAGCTTTTGCTTCTGTTAATGGCGGAGTTCCAGTTCAAGAAATGTTTAGTACTCCTTTAAATCCGGGTGGAACGGCTACTGTAACCTTCACTCAACCATTGATTCTTGCTTCGGGTAATAACGATGTTCAAGTTTGGATCTCTTCTGTGGTCGATGAAAATTCTTGTAATGACTCAATGCTTACGACTTCTTTTTATGATGTAAATGTTATTGAAAACTGTTCGATTACAGATTTTGAAAATTTTGCGAATTGCGGTACGGCGAGTAATTGTGATGAAGAAATTTGTGACTTAACCGATGGTTGGGTAAATGCAACTAATGGCGAAAATGACGATATAGATTGGCGAGTGCACAATGGAGCTACACCAACGAACAACACTGGGCCAACAGTTGATCATACAATGGGTAATGCTGACGGAAAATATGTATATATCGAATCTTCTTTGGGGCAAACGGGTTGTAATAACAAAGAAGCCGCATTATTATCGCCATGTGTTGATTTAACCAATTTCATTAAACCTAAATTGTCATTCTGGTATTATATGCGGGGAGGAAACGTCGGTTCTATTAACGTTGATATTTTTTATCAGGGGAGTTGGGTAAATTCAATTATGCCAACTATAAGTGGTAATAAAGGTTCACGGTGGATAGAACAAGTTATTGATTTGTCGAATTATAAAAATGGTGTAGTTCAATTTAGATTGAAAGGAAAAACTACCTCTGGGTTTAACGGAGATATTGCCATTGATGATATAGGAATTTTGGACACTATTATTGCGGACTTTTCTACAAGTCAAAGAGGATTAGTAGTTGATTTTAATAACACATCTTCAAATACTAAAGGAGCTGCTTGGTATTTTGGAGATGGTAATTTTAGTAATGCGGAATCGCCAGTCCATGAGTATAAAACTGAAGGAGTTTATACCGTTAAGCTTATCGTAAACAACGATTGCGGAATTGATAGCATAACAAAAACCATTGATGTAGTTGCTAACGGAATAACAATTAAACCTGAATCCATTGGCTTAAATGTATTCCCAATGCCTGCAAAAAATGAGTTAAACGTTACGGCTGATGTTGAGATATCTGAATTGCAAATTATTGATTTAAGCGGTAAAGCAATATTGGTTAAAAACACTTTAGATACTCAAAAAGCAATTATTAACCTTGAGGGTATAAGCAATGGTGTTTACATTCTTGAAGTTAAGGTAGGCGATAGTTTGTACCGCAAAAAAATTGAAATTACGGAATAGCAGAATTTTCGAAACTAAATTTTAAAGCCCTGACGTTATCGTTAGGGCTTTTTTTTTGGAATTGTTGTGCGGTGATATGGGAACATTCATCCGAAACTATTAAATAACAGGTATTATTTTCATTCCATAATATCCCACAATACTATTTTTTGTGCCATGGTTAAGCTCATGTAGGTTGAACAAATCCTTGATCCATACCAACGTAATTTTTGTGAAGACGGG
>JBMYOI010000103.1:0-3984 GCA_049599135.1 Salibacteraceae bacterium | reverse complement strand
TTACTCTGCCTGTTTTTGTAACGTTATAAAGCGGAAAAAACCTAATGACGCTAAAACAACAACAACACCCAAAATAGCATAAAACCAATCACCAGAATTTGCACCAAAAGTTTCTAAGTCGCCTTCAACTTCTTTTCGGTTTATTAAAAACATAATGTAAACCGATGTGGCATTATTAATAAAATGAGCCCATACGGAATACCAAATAGAACCACCCCATACCATTAAATAACCAAACAAGGCTCCCAAAACCATACGCGGTAAAAACCCGTAAAACTGAAAATGAATAGCGCTAAAAATTATTGCAGTTATCCAAATCGCCGCATGGCGGTTTTTACCACTTTTAATTAACGTTTGCTGAAGTGCCCCCCGAAATAAAAACTCTTCGCCAAGAGCGGGAAGAACTGCTATAACAACCACATTAATTGCAAGCTCTGGATAGGTGGTAACATTCAACAATGCTTCTGTTAAAACCATTGCATTATCCTCTGCGCTCCTTATAATTTCTTCTAACCACGACAACGATTCAGGAAAAATCATTTGGCTATTCAATTCTGCCATCCAAGCAATAACCGGAATTGCGGCGAAAGCCAATAAAGTGGTAATGACCAATAAGTCGAACCGTATTGATTTGGTTAAAAAGAATTCACTGATTTTTTGCTTATAAACCCTAGCAAGAATAAGAGCTGGAACCAAAAAAGTGCCAATGGTAATTAAAGCCTGAGAAAGTTTCATGCCTTGTAAAGACCTATAGTTTTCATGGTCGGCCAACTGAGATAATTCAATATCAAACAACCAAACCGCTAGACCATATCCAATCAGTGAAGAAATGAACATTCCTGCAGCACAAAGACCAAATAATGTAAGTAACCGATTTCCCATTTTTATTATCACATCATTCCAACATGAATAATGCTTTTACCACAAAGCATATTCGCTAACTTTGCGCTTCAAATATACACTCAAGCAAATTACATTTTGGTAAAAATTGGTGACATAGAATTAGGTGATTTTCCTTTGCTTTTAGCTCCTATGGAAGACGTAAGTGACCCTCCATTTCGCGCACTATGCAAAGAAAATGGTGCCGATTTAATGTACACCGAGTTTATATCAAGTGAAGGCTTAATCAGAAACGCAGCTAAAAGTGTCGAAAAACTAGATATTTACGAATATGAACGTCCTGTTGGTATTCAAATATTTGGAAATGATATTGAAAGCATGAAAGAGTCGGCTAGGATTGTTGAAAAAACCAAGCCCGATTTGTTGGACATAAATTATGGTTGTCCGGTTAAAAAAGTTGCTTGTAAAGGTGCTGGTGCGGGCATACTTCAAGACATTCCTAAAATGGTTAAAATGACCTCCGAAATTGTGAAGTCAACTACCTTACCAGTTACCGTCAAAACCCGCTTAGGTTGGGATGATAGCACCAAGTACATTGTTGAAGTTGCAGAGCGTTTACAAGATGTAGGAATAAAAGCAATTTCAATTCACGGAAGAACGCGAAAACAGATGTACAAAGGTGAGGCAGACTGGTCTTTAATTGGAGCCGTAAAAGAAAACCCGCGCATAAATATTCCTGTTTTTGGAAATGGTGACGTTAATTCTGGCGAAGTAGCTCTAGAAATGAAAAACAGGTATGGTGTTGATGGAATTATGATAGGTCGCGCCAGTATCGGATACCCGTGGATATTTAATGAAATCAAACACTTTTTAGCAACTGGGCAACATTTAAAAGAACCCCTTATGGTTGATCGAATTCGGATGGCTAAACGTCACGTAGAATTGGCCTTAAAGTGGAAGAACGAAATTTTAGCAATTGTTGAAACTAGGAGACATTACGGAAACTATTTTAGAGGCATTCCACATTTTAAAGAGTTTAGAATGCGACTAGTGACAGCTAATACAAAAGAAGAATTGTTTCAAGTATTTGCTGATATTGAAAACCATTTTTTAGTTTCTGAAACTACTCAGTAATCAGCTAGTTGATTGACCCGCAGTTTTGTTCGTACTTGTAACATTCAGCTTTTGAATCTTCACAATCGCCATTGTAACAAATAGTAATTGCCACCCAATTATCACATGATCCGTCGCCATAATCAACTAGTGCGGCTGTTTTACCATTTTCTCGGTACTTTACCATTCCACTAACAATACAGTTGCAATCGTCGCTAGTAATTAAATCTTTAATGATATCCACTTTTGTGTTCGAAGCATTTGTGTTTGGATTCATGTATTTATCATCCGTTGTGGCTGTACTGTTGGTTAAGTCGCACTTCATTTTATAATCATCCCCTCCTTTTCCGAAAAGGTTTGATTTATCACAGGAAATAAATAACACCATAAAAATGGGCAATATGTATAGTAAGTGTTTCATAATAAGGGGTTTTATAAAGCTCGAAGTTAATTAATAGTTCCGAGTAATAAGGCGCGAGTTATTAGTTTCTAGATTTGATCCACAAGGATATAGCTGCAAGACCCAAGCTTACTATCTCCTGATAACTCAACTTGCTATTTTGATTAACAGTATAAGAAATCATATTATCCTCAACCAACCCCAACACTGAATTGCTATAAATTTGGTGCTTTCATTTTTATAAAGCCCATATTAAATGCTTCACCCGTCAGAATTAAAAATTGAAGATTTTAACTACGAACTTCCAGAAGAACGAGTTGCCAAATTTCCTCTAGCGAATCGAAGCGAATCGAAGCTGCTTAAGTATAAAAATGGAGAAATAACTGCTTCTGTTTTTTCTTCTATTGTACACGAGTTACCAGAAAACGCGCTACTCGTTTACAACAACACCAAAGTGTTTTATGCTCGTTTGGGATTTATAAAATCAACGGGAGCAAAAATTGAAGTTTTTTGTCTCGAACCTCATCATCAAGAACTGAATTTAGCCATGCAACAAAAGGGCTCTGCTACTTGGAAATGTATGGTTGGTAATGCTAAAAAATGGAAAGATGAAATACTTGAACTAGAAGTAAAAAACCATCAGCCATTAAAAGCTAAACTAATTGGAAAAGAAGAAAACGACTATGTTGTTGAATTAAGTTGGGATGCAACCATCACTTTTAGCGAACTAATGGAATTGGTTGGTAATGTTCCCTTGCCTCCATACTTAAAACGCAAAGCAGAAGAATCGGATAAAAAACGATATCAAACGGTTTACAGTAAGCACGAAGGATCGGTTGCGGCACCCACGGCAGGTTTACATTTTACTCCAGACATTTTAGAATCACTAAAAACAAAAGGTGTAAACTTTTTACCCCTTACCCTTCATGTTGGTGCGGGTACTTTTCAGCCAGTTAAGGCTGATAAAATGGAAGACCATGATATGCATGCCGAAGTTTTTTCTGTAACTAAAGAAAAACTTGAAACTTTGCGTGAAGCTTTAGAAAATAATAATCCTATTGTGGTTGTGGGCACAACTAGTTTGCGCGCGTTAGAAAGCTTGTTTTGGGGCGGAAATGGAGAAATACAATCTCCTTTAGAAATTAATCAATGGGAGCCATACGAAAACACGGAAAAACCCAAACCAATTGAGGCTGTAAATAAGTTGATTGATTACCTGAATACAAACCACTTGAATCAAATTGAAGGAAAAACAAAAATCATTATTGCTCCGGGTTATTCTTTTCAATTCGCCGATGCGCTAATCACCAATTTTCATCAACCTAAAAGCACTTTGTTGTTATTGGTTTCTGCAATTCTGGACGGAAACTGGAAGTCTGTTTATGACTTTGCTTTAGCCAACGATTTTCGATTTTTAAGTTATGGTGATAGTTCCATTTTGTGGAGGGTTAAGTAATGGTTTTTAGTGTCTACTGAGAATTAGTTTATAGCGCCTAAAAAACTCAAAGTGTATAGAGATTCCCGATTCCGCTTCGCTACTCGAGAATGACGTGTAGTTAGCAAACCGGACGGACCCCAACAATCACCTGAATCCAATCTTTTTTGTTTTATACGATAGCTTGAGTTGTTAC
>JBMYOI010000102.1:0-4170 GCA_049599135.1 Salibacteraceae bacterium | reverse complement strand
AAAGTAAATGACGATTGGAAAGCATACTTTTTTTGATCAGTAATTTTGAATTCAACATTCCCTCCAAGAACTTCTGCTCCTGTCCCATTCCGTCTTTCCAAAATCATTAGGTTATTTCCTCCATCAACTGCTTCTAAAATAAACGGGTTATGAATTTGGGTATAGAATCCCTCCAAAACAATTTCCATTACTCCTTTTTTAATCGACTTGTCCCAATCTAACGAAATGGTATACGAATCAGATAATTCTGGAGATAAATTCTTAGCCAATTGTATTGCCTGAATTTCACCTCCTACTAGTTCAACATGTACATCCTCTGAAAATATTTGAGGAATCCTGAATCCACGCGCATAACCACCTCGAATTCTGACAGCATCATTAAGTGAATACATCATATTAATTCTGGGTGAAAAATTACCTTCATTTCCAAGGTTAAACCAGTCGTATCTTCCTCCCAATGAAACTTTAAAACGGGCGGCAAAATAAGATTCGTATTGGGCGTAAAAACCAGCTGTTCTTAAATCTTGATTTACATACAAATTATACCCTGGTTTTTCGTCTTTCATCAAATCAGTTTTGTACTCAGCACCTGCTACCAAATTCGATTTACTCTTCCATAATCCAATGTGGCTATTATTATATTGAACACCAGTTACAGTGGATAAGTCAGAAGTTTCTCCATAACCATTTACATCCTTTCCAGCACCATAATAATTATCCATTTGGGTAGACTGAATACTGGAATATATATTGAACTTGCTTTGGCGAGATTTGGTGAACAAATCATAACTCAATCCACCTCCAATTACATTTGATTTTAACTCCTCGGCAATATCAGCTTCATGTGGTTCTAATGCCAACAAATTTCCACCTCTTCGGTATTCGTCTAAGGCATGAAACTCTACGTTTAATTTTCCAAATTTTCCAGTTTTAATAAAACCTCTAAATCCACCTCCTAAATTTTTAGTTTTAGGAAGTTCAGAAAAGCCATCAGCATTATGATCATATGATTCACGATTTCGGTAGGCCCCAAAAAAGGTAATGCCTTTGTTAAAATTAGAGCTAACATAAGAGCCTGAAACGCCCAACACGTTATCAAGTGACTGGCCATTTATCAAACCACTTTCGGCCTTCACACTTAAACTATTCTTTATTGGCTCTGCTGTAATTATGTTTATTGTACCCGCAATTGCACTTGAACCATAAAGCGCCGAACCACCTCCTTTTACCACCTCTATTTTTTCGACCATTTCAACTGGAATTTGGTCTAACCCATAAATGCTATTTAGTGCGCTAAAAGTTGCTCTTCCATCTACCAATATCTGACTGTAACTGCCGGGTAATCCATTTATTCGAACTTGAGAAAATCCGCAATTTTGACAATTGGTTTCCGTCCGTATTCCGGGTGAATATTTTATACCATCAGAAAATGAATTGGCTGAAATATTTTCGAGGTGTTGCTTATTCATTACGTTCACAATAACCGAAGAAGACTTTCTTTCTTCTGAATTTCGATTACCAGTAACTGTATATCCCTCTAGCCCGAGAATATCACGTTCTAATTGAATATTGAAAACCAAATTTTTTCCAGCCTCAACAACTACCTCTTTTATCGCTGGTTTATACCCCAAGTATTTAGCGACTAGCTTATACCTTCCAGATTTTACGGAATTAAAAACGAATTCACCGTTAAGATCAGTACTCGTATAATGATCCGTTCCTTCTAAAACAACAAACACGAACGCCAATTTTTCATTACCCGAAGAAACAACGCCTGATATCTTCCCTTCAGAAAAAACAGAAAGGCTACTCCATGTAAATAGAACTAAAAATAAAAAAGGTTGAAATCGTTTCATTTAAGGAATGCAAATATAATAAGTTAGGCTAACCTAACTTTAACAAAAGGCATGTCAAATTTCCTAATTTTGATTTACTAAAACCCAAAAGACTTATTGATTATCAAATGTCAGTTCCAAAAAATAAAAACACCCTAAGTAAAAACGAAGAAGACTACCTAAAGGCAATTTTTCATTTAACCTTTGAAATTGGCGAAAAAACAGCGGGCACAAATCAACTCGCTCAAGATTTAGGAATTTCACCAGCATCTGTAACTGGCATGATTAAAAAGCTGAAAACAAAAAAGCTAGTTGATTCAGAAAAGTACGGAAAATTAAAATTGACAAAAGAGGGTTTTGCTTTTGCTACTATGCTAGTTAGAAAGCATCGATTATGGGAAACTTTTCTATACCAACATTTGAATTTTACTTGGGACGAAGTTCATGAAGTTGCCGAACAATTAGAACATATAAAAAGCCCTAAGTTGATTGAGCAACTTGATATTTATTTAGGTAAGCCGAAAAGCGACCCACACGGCGATGCTATCCCTGATGAAAATGGTTTATTTAGTTTAAGCACCAAAATAAGTTTAGACAAGGTACCTCTAGGTAAAAAATGCAAAGTTGTTTCTGTAAAAGATTCAAGTGTTGCTTTTCTTCAACTTGTAAGTAAACTAGGTATCGGCATTAATTCAAACATTCAAATTATTGACCGGCAAGAATTTGATGGTACGCTTGTAATTGATATTGATGGAGAAAAAAAACACGTAAGTAGCAAATTTGCCAAAAATGTATTTGTAAGAGAATAATTAACGTTTAGGGCGTACAATAATTTCACTAACCGTAACATTTTTAGGTTGCTCAATACAATGCACAATTTGCTCAGCAATTACTGAAGGCTCTAAACCACCTGCAAAGTACTTTTGTAAATCCCCTTTCATATCTTTATTGGTAGTAGATTCAACAAAAGGAGTGTTAACCGCACCTGGTGAAATAGTTGACACCTTTATTTGTGAAGCCAGTTCAATATGCAGTGATTTACTTATTGCTCCAACCGCATGTTTTGTAGCGCAATAAACTCCTGAATTTGGAAATACTTGATGCGCAGCAACTGATGCTACATTTATAACCTGACCATCTTCACTATTCTTTAATAAGGGTAAGGCAAAGTGCAAACAATTTAATACACCTTTTATATTGGTATCAATCATATTATTCCATTGTAGAATATCTCCGCTATCAATTGGATCAAAATAACCAAGTCCTGCATTATTAATAAGCACGTCTAATCCTCCAAATTTTTCTTCAATGATTCTAAAGGCTTCGTTTACTTCGTCCACTTGAGTAACATCAGTAGGCAATACAAAAACCGGACATTCTAATTTCTCGGCAATGTCTTTGAGTTTTGTTTCATTTCTAGACAACAGTATTAATATATGTGGAGAATTAGAAAGTGCCTGTACGGTTGCCTCACCTATTCCACTACTTGCCCCTGTTAAAGCTATTACCTTTTTTGTTTTCATATTATTTATGCGATAGAATTGAATAAACCAAATTAAAACAAAGCTGCTCCTTATAAAAACCAAAACGGCTCTTTAACCAATAAAGTGGCCTCAACAACTAAAATATATGTTTTGTTTACCAACTCACAGTTTTTTGCGTAAATTCGTGGTTAAATTTTGATAACAAATCTTTATTAATTTAACTATAAAACTATGAATAGAATTTTATCATGGACATTAACAACCCTCCTGATGTGTGCAGCCTCCTTTGGTTTTGCTCAATTTCAAGAGGTGACTTTTACCGGTTTTACTGGGTCTAATATTGGCACAACCAATCCGGGATGGAGTGAAGCTACAGGAGCAACTTCGCCTAGCGGAACAACTTCTTCTTGGGGTCAGTCTTCTTCAGCTCAAGCAACTGTTTTAAATACAGAAGCGGCAAAATACAACTTGTACTCTTCAAATGGTACTGCTTGGCTCGTTAGTCCTTCTATGACAATTGCAGCCACTGATTCAATTAAAGTAGATGCAGCAATATTCTCTTATAACAGTTCTACTATTTCGAGTTCAATGGGTTCTGACGATAGTGTTAATGTTTACATAACCACTAATGGTTGGACGTCAAAAACATTGTTATTCAGTATCAATGCTTCAAATTCGCCTACAATGACTATCAGCCAATACAAAGCAAGTCTTGGCTCATATAGTGGCCAAACTGCCATTATTGGAATTCAAGGTTCTGAAGGTTCAACAAATGACCCAGAGGATTATGACTTTCATTTAACTAATATCATTATTGGCACGCCTCCTACAATTGAAATGAAGGCAAATGA
>JBMYOI010000101.1:0-4893 GCA_049599135.1 Salibacteraceae bacterium | reverse complement strand
CCAACTACGATACCTCCAACAATACCGGCAATAATTCCGCTAAAAAGCGAAAAACTGTCTGGGCCGGCACCTGAAGCAGAAGCAATACCCAAACAAAGGGGCAGTGCAACTAAAAAAACTACAAGCCCAGCGGGTAAGTCATATTTAAGGTTTTGTATGTATGTCTTTTGACTCATTAATAAAAGTAAGTGTCAAATATATGATAGTAAAACTATTATCAAGACAGTTTATTAATGAAATATGCAAAAAAAAATGATTTATTTACTGATTACGGTAAGATGTTGTTGGACTTTTTTCGCATTCATTAATGCCATGTCAAGTGTTTCTGACACACAGGTGGTATGGCCCATTTTTCTAAATGGTTTAGTCTCCGTTTTTCCGTACAAGTGAATATACACTCCTTTCATTTGCATAACTTGTTCTAAGCCATTATAAACAGCTGGACCAGAAAAATCTTTTTCACCTAATAAATTAATCATAACAGCTGGATTAATAATGTCAGTATTGCCAAGGGGCATATTCAGTACTGAACGTAAATGTTGTTCAAACTGTGACGTGTAATTACCTTCAATAGTATGGTGGCCTGAATTATGTGTTCTAGGTGCTACTTCGTTTACTAAAACTTCTCCTTCCTTAGTTAAAAACAGTTCAACAGCTAAAAGTCCAATAATACCAAAGGCCTCTGCTGTTTTAACAGCAATGTCTTTTGCTTTTTGTTCAATTTCTTTGCTAATTCTAGCGGGAGAAAACAAATACTCTACGAGGTTAGCTTCTGGATTGAAATCCAGTTCTACAACTGGGAAAGTGCTGATTTTACCATTTTCATTTCTAGAAACTATTACGGCGATTTCCTTTTCAAAAGGCACCATTTTTTCTAGAACAGATGGGCAATCAAATGCTTTGTCTAGGTCAAGCTCATTCCGCAACGGGGTAACTCCCTTGCCATCATAACCACCAGTTCGAGCCTTTTGCATAAAAGGAAATTCACTCCTATATTGTTCAATACCAGCTTTATTTTCAACTAATCTATAATCTGCAGTAGGAATTCCGTTCTTTTTATAAAATTCTTTCTGAAGGCCCTTGTCCTTCACAATTTCAAGAATATCTGGTTGTGGAAATACTTTAATTCCACGTGATTCTAATTCTTTTAAAGCTTCAATATTTACGTGCTCAATTTCTATAGTAATAACGTCTTTATCTTTACCAAACTCAACAACGGTGTCATAATCGTTGAAGCTTCCTTGGGTAAATTCACTTGAAATTTTTGAGCAAGGGCAGTCTTTTGCTGGGTCAAGAACACATACGTTAATATTATAATTGACAGCCTCCTGAATAAGCATTCTACCAAGTTGGCCACCACCTAAAATTCCTAGTTTAAAATCTTTGTTGTAAAAATTCATTGCTCAATTATCTTAAGTCATTGATAGTTCCTGAACCTAGAACTTGTGTATTAAGGTTTAGTGAGTCTTCACCGTTAAAATCCAAAATGCTATTTCCGTCGATTGATCCAATCAAGTACCCCACGGAATAGACACTAGAATAACCACTTCCTGTTATGTTAAAAAGAACCGAATCACTAACTAAATAAGGAGCCATGTATTTTCCTGATCCTGTTGAGTTCAGTACTTGTCTACTTGCGTAACCATCAATATTAATATTCCCAGCACTTTTAAATTGCGTGTTTATTGAGTCAACAACACAGCTTATGTTGATGTTTGTTCCGCTTTTAGCGATTATGGTAAAGTGCTCTCCATATATTGATTTAGCAGTACTAACTCTTGATGCAGTATTCAGTGTAATGTTTTGAAGCCAAGGTGTGTAAATCTTAAAAACAATGTCTTTGTGGCTTTTGAAGCATTTGTTAAATGAAACGGATAAAACTCCATTTCGAACAGAGGTAATTACCTCCTTATTAACGTTTTCTTGAGCAAAAACAACAATTTTACTTTGAGTTAGGTTGGTGTCTGGAATAATCTGTACTTCTGCTGGAATGTCAAGAACGAAAGTGTGAAAGTTTTCAAAATTTCTAACCTCTTCGAAACTATCACCTTCCCCAATTTCACACTTATCCCAGGGGTATTTTTCGCAACCAGTTTGTGTTACAACAATTAGTGCTAATATAAGGTATGTAATCGTTCTCATTCTCTAGTGGCGGCAAATATATTTAATTTAAAAGCCCTTTGAGTTGTAATAATAGTAAAGGATTTAATATTGTATAAACTTCAAATCATTTAATATGGTAAACGACGATAAAGTTAGAAAGGCATTCAAAGAGAAAGATTGGAACGAGATTAAAACAAATGATTCTTGGCAGATATTTAAAATCATGTCTGAATTTGTCGAAGGCTTTGAGAAAATGTCCAAAATCGGCCCCTGTGTTTCCATATTTGGTTCTGCAAGAACTCCTTCAGATAACAGGTACTACAAATTGGCAGATGAAATTGCGTTTAAATTAACTCAAGAAGGTTTTGGTATTATTTCGGGTGGTGGGCCCGGTATTATGGAGGCTGCTAATAAAGGCGCTCAAAGAGGTGGGGGGAAATCGGTTGGACTTAATATAGAATTGCCTTTTGAACAATTTGATAATCCGTATATTGATAAAGACAAACTGATAACCTTCGATTACTTTTTTGTTAGAAAACTAATGTTCGTTAAGTACGCTCAAGGATTTATTGTAATGCCAGGCGGGTTTGGTACCTTGGATGAGTTTTTTGAGTCACTTACTTTAATTCAAACTGAAAAAATTGGCAGATTTCCGGTGGTTCTTGTTGGTCACGAATATTGGGATGGTCTAATTGATTGGGTGAAAGATGTTATGTTGAAAGAAAAGAACATATCTGAAAAAGATTTGGCTTTATTTAAAGTTGTGGATACCCCTGAAGAAGCGGTTGATTATGTTGTGAAATTCTATACAAAATACCTGCTTCGTCCAAACTTCTAATTCTAAAAATTAACAATTAATTCTTTATAACTCAAATTTCCTTCAGGAAGTTCCTGTGTGTTGTTGTGTAGTGTTGTAAGTTACACGTAGACAGTTATTTATGGTTATGTTATTGTTTTGTTAGCTAAGCTTATTCACACTCCCTTGTTTGAAAGGGTATTAGTGTTGTTTAATCAGGCTAAGTCAGTCAGATAGATTTGTTTTATTACATCTCAATCTGGATAACTATGATTCGAAATTTGTTTGTTTTTCTCAATATACTTCCATTCATTTTCCTTTTTAACTCAACTGAAATTGCTAAGGAAAAACTTCAGGTGGAGTTGACTGCACCGGCCAATGTTAAACCTAATTCTAGTTTTGATGTTCAGATTAAGATTACCGGAGGGCAGGTTTCGGGATTTGCAAAATATGTAGATGTTTTACCTGAAGGTTTTACTGCTGAACAATTAGAAATAGGGGATGCCACATTTACTGCAGATAATGGACAGGTGAAAATTTTATGGGTCAGTTTCCCAAAAGAAGATGTTACCCTAACTTTTAGAATTACTGCAAATGAAAACGCGCCTGCTTCTCTTACCCTCGGTGGAAAGTTTTCTTACCTAGAAAATAATGAGAAAAAAACGTATTCGATTTTTAAAAAGACTATAAACGTTGGCGAGGAGATACTTGCTGAAGAATCAACTGAACAAAGCAAAGGTGTTGTGGGTGCAGTTGTTGAGCGTAGAATATTAAAATCAAGGGATAATATTCACGAGATTGAACTAACAATAAAACAATCTGGAATTGAAGGCTTTGCCAAAATTCAAGAATTTGTTCCTTTCGGAGCAACTATAGAAAAAGGAGAAACTCAAAATGCTGCTTATAGTTATGTTAAAAACAAAGTCAAATTTGTTTGGATGTCCATTCCTGCTGACGAAACGTTTAAAATTAGTTATTACGTCGATTTGAGTAACGCTGATAGCAAAGACATTAAATCGATAGAAGGTGATTTCTCGTATTTGGAAAATGATGCTAGTAAGAAAATTGATGTTCAATTTATTGATGGAGAAACGAAAGTGTTGGCTTCAGCTCAATCAAACTCTAGTAATGAAGAGGATACTAATGTAGAATCCGAAACAAAAACTGAGTCAAAACCTGCGGTGTCTGATGATGCTTTGGCTGTTGTAACTGCTAAAACTGAAATTAGTTCTGGTAGTGTTGAAAAAGAAGAACAAGAAGACGAAAAGGAAATTGAAGAAGAAAATAAAACAACTTTAGATCAGCGGGAAACTGAATCATTGGAGGACGAATCAGATAACGGCACAAATAATACTGCAGAGAATACGGCTGTTGAATTAGAAAATGAAGATTCTGAAGTTGCTACAGAAGAATCCGAAAAAATCGTTGATCCAACATTAGAAGAATCTGTTTTAGCTAGTGAAGATTTAGAGGAACAAACTCCCGAAATTATTGAAGAAGAGATTGAAGTTATTACACAAGAAGAAGTCGTTGCTGCTAAAGAAACGGATGCGATATCAGATGAGTCTAAAACACAAACAATAGCAAGTACTAACACTGGGGTTATGTATAAGGTTCAAATTGCAGCTGGTCATAAAGTGGTAAATGCTGAATATTTCAAAAAAAGACACGAGTTTGAATCTGACTTTAGTATTGAGAATCACGAAGGCTGGGTGAAATACACAACAGGGTCATACAACAGTTATAAGTTGGCTAGAGATTCGCGAGTTTCAATAAATGAAGCTGGTCATAAATTTAACGGCCCTTTCGTTACAGCTTACAATCAAGGAGAGAGAATTACAGTTCAGGAAGCACTGATGATTTCAAATCAAAAGTGGTTTAAATAAAAAGTGCCTTTTGAACCGTGCTTTTTATTATTTTAGACGGTTATTATTACAACTTCTTATCGGTAAATGATTGAGGAACTAAAAAGAAAACTGATACTTTCGTTATGC
>JBMYOI010000100.1:0-4919 GCA_049599135.1 Salibacteraceae bacterium | reverse complement strand
TATTTTTTTTAAAAATTCTATACAACGAAAAATTCAGGGATTTTTATTCTATCGGTCCATTATGATTTTTAATAATTAGTTTCTAATTGGAAGCCTTTAATGAAATCTCTTAGCAGGTTCTTAAATTTTAACACCTTTATAAAAGGCTTAAATGGCACATTACAAGGAATAACTTTTTCTATTTTTATAAACATAACTTAAAGAAATATGAATAAATATGCTCTAGTGTTTTTTTTACTCCCGATTGTTTCATTCGCTCAAAATTCTCCCTTTTCATATCAATTGCTTAAAACTTCAGAGTCTTATGATAAAGAGGAAGTATCAAGCCGCTCACAAAAACAAATACATCTTTTTTTAAAAGGCGACCCACAGTCCATTTCTTCCTTTATTAAGAAGAATTCTGGTACAATTAAATACCATTACGACGATCTTTTTGCCATTCGAATGCCTATTAACGCATTATCAAAATTGGCAACACTTGAAGGACTTATTAAAGCTGAAATTCATAACTCTCCACTTTCCGTACAAGACGCTACTGCCTTGCGTTTTACTTCAACAGATTCTGTACACGTTGGTTCTGGGTTGCTTCAACAGGCCTACACAGGGGAAGGAGTTGTAGTTGGTATTATTGATTCCGGAATTGATCCAACTCATCCTGATTTTAAGAATGACGATGGTACAACAAGAATTTTGGCCTTTTGGGATCAAAACAATTTTGATTCGACACTTGCCCCCTACGGTTATGGAAATGAATATACAGCCTCTGAAATTGATGCGGGATTGATGGCCAATTATAGAGATACTACCTACAATGGTCATGGAACTGCTGTTACTGGCATGGCGGCTGGAGGTGGAAAACACAGAAAGGAGATAAAAGGTATGGCTCCTGATGCTGATATAGTTGTCGTTGGTATTCGTCCTTCTGATTTAGATTACGTTAATCGTAAGCCATCTATGATGAAGATAGTGGACGGTATTAATTACATATTTAAGGTTGCAGAAGCTGCTGGCAAGCCGGCTGTTATTAATATCAGCCTTGGTGGAATTGAGGGAAGCCATGATGCTAAAGACTTGCCAACCCAATTAATAGAAAAAATGCTGGACGATAAAAATGGACGTGTATTGGTCGTAAGTGCTGGGAATTCTGGAGCAGTTAGGCATCACGTCGGGTATGAGGTAAATAATGATACAGCTTTTACGTGGTTTAGGCCTATGGTTTCAAATACTTCGGTTTGCAAGCGCGAAACTGGGGCATACATGAGTTTTTATGGTGATGAAAATAAAGTCCAGAATTTGAAAATAAATATTGCGGCTGAAAATCTTAGCCCTTGCTGCACGGCAATAGACGAGACTGGATTTAGGCCTTTTAAGCAACCAATCGGCCAAAAGATTATCGATACCCTCAAAAATGGATCAACTATTATTGGTGTGGTAACAACCTTCGTTGAAAAAATAGGATCAACTTATGGCTATTTTGCTGAAATAAAAACTAGTGATTTATCTATGTTTTGGCGTTTTCAATTTTCAGGAACTGGAAAGGTTGACGGATGGGCGGGACCTACTTCCAGGCGGTCTTGTAATTCTGACTTCATCTATAATCCATTAGCATTCGGACCTCCTGAAAAAACAAGAAGATTAGGTAGGTATGTAGAACCCGATTTTTCTCAGAACATTGGTAACGCATACGCATGCTCAGAAAAGGTAATTACAGTTGGAGCCTATTCAGTAAATACCGCAATGTTTGATGTTGATTCTATTCGTCGTACCTTTTCGGTAAAAGCGAAAGAACGAGCAAGTTTTAGCAGTATAGGACCAACCAGAATTGGGATTACAAAACCCGATATTATGGGCCCAGGAAGTAGAGTAATTACCACTCAGGCTGGCCAAGTGTTAGCCACAATGGCTACAAGCAATCGTCCTAACCTATATTTAGGTGGCCAGCATTCGGTTACGGATGGCACCAGTTTCTCCTCACCGGCCGTGGCCGGTATTGTAGCACTGTACTTAGAAAAATATCCAACGGCTAATTATTCTGAAGTAAAGCAAGCTATGATTATGACAGCTGACCAGGATAGCCTTACTGGTAGTGCAATACCAAATAATGAGCATGGATATGGTAGAATTAATGCTTACCAAATGTTATTATATCAAAATCCTGCTAGTGTTGAAGAAATACAAGGGATCGAGGCACTTATTTACCCTAACCCAAGTTATGGACAGTTTTACATAGAACTTTCTAGAAAGACAAAAAGCCGACAATTCAATTTAAAAATTATTGATTTGCAAGGGCAATTGGTCTACTCCAGTGATTTTAGTGGTAACTCTCATCAATTCAACATCACGAATTCGGGAATTTACTTGGTTGAAATTATTGATCAAGAAGGTATTCAACTGCGTAAGAAAATAATTGTTCAGTAATTTTTAGCAAAGAAGCCGAAGGTTCGCTTCATTAACCTCCGGCCTCTTCTGTTTAATTCTATGTTCAGATTCTTATTTTACAAGGTTTTCTGAATTATCGTTTCCAACCCTTTGATTAATGATAAGCAAATGGCATAACAAAGATTGAAACTCACTTATTTTTTCTCAGTCATTATCATTTTCTATATACTTCTACTTTAGCCAAGTAATAATTTGAAAAGGAGAATTCATTTGCGTTTAAATCATTTACCTAGAAATCACGATTTTCTTGTTATAAACATGACCAACATTCGTTTTCAGCTGAATAAAGTATGAGCCAATTGGAAGTTTATCTACGGATAAATTGATGTTGTTTTTCTTTTTAAGAAAGGACTTTTCGTAAACAATACCCCCCATTATGTTTGTGATCCTTATTTCATGAATGCTTTGGTTGCCAATCAAATTAATGTTCAGTTTAGTTGAAGTAGGATTCGGATATGCAATAACTTGTTTTGATATATCAATATTTTTAATTGATGTAGGAAAGGTCGGCATGGTACCATCGCCTACATAGATATTGTCTAAGTACAGATTGTTACCACCATCGGTAACATTTACAAATTTAAGAAGAACCCTGTTTTCTGTTCTAAATGGTGACAAATCAATATTTATGTTTTTCCATTCGCTTGAATCGGGAACAAATGGTGTTGTTTGAGTCATACCGGTTGCCAAAGCAGATTGAGAGCGATTAAAAATTGGGATGTAGTTTAGGCCACAATCAGTGCTCATTAGCACAAGTAATTGATCTGAAAATGTTGGATCTGATTTTGCGTACGCCCAATCAAATTGAAGATATAGGCTTGAATCTATATGAATGCTGGAAAAATCAACCGGTGGAAGAACTAATTCATCAGCAGAACCATAATTTGTATTTATTAGATTATCGATTTTTATTGAGAACCTACTCTTTCGTCCTACAGTGGAATCAATTTCCCAAGTAATACCACTGTCAAGATTATCAATTCTTAACTGATTCAGGGATTGCGTTTCAATTTCAAATCCTTCAAAAAAAGGCAATTTATTTCCGCTTTCTTTAGGCACCACATTGATATAGTTATTAAAAGTGATTGAATCTTTCCCATTGCTATCGGCAACCGTCAAAGAAACCTCATAACCACCTGGATTCGAATAGAGTATTTCTGGGTTTTGAAGAGTTGATGTTGAAGGGGTTCCACCTTCAAATCTCCATTGCCAAGAGGTTACCATGTTTAAAGATTTATCATGAAATTGTATTTTGCTTCCTAGGCAAATCGTTCGATTGAGCGATACAAAATCTGCAGTTGCATTACAAAAACGGGGGGCTATATAATTACTGTCACAACCTGTACTAATCAAATTTGAAGCTTTCCAAATGTTCGTTCTAATATTATCTAAAGTAGAGTGGATTCGGTCAGATTGTCCTTTCGTAAAAGAATTTTGACAATTATCACTTGTGTAATCCATGTAATTTTCAATTTGATCAGGAACATCCGGAAAATCATTGTTACAAGAGTTGGCGCCTACAACACAATTTCGATTTGGTAACGCAACTGGTGGCGTATCGCATACATAATCACCATCAGTGCAAGTATCTGTTCCACATCCATTGTTAAAAGTATGGTATAATCCAAGCCAATGCCCTAGCTCATGAGTAGCTGTTCGTCCTTTAGTGGAAGATGTTCCTATTGTTCCTACTAAGTTGTGCCTAACTACAATACCGTCTGCATCATCGGGTGCGCCTGGAAACGATGCATAACCTCCTACATTGCCATTAATAGAGCCTACTATATAAAAGTTTAAATAATCATTATTATTCCAGAAGCTTAAGTCTTTTAGTTTAGCTCGTTCGTGGCTCTTATGACTAGATAATTTGGAATTAACCCTAACAATACCGTCAGTGCAATTTCCAGAAGGATCTATTTTCGCTCTACAAAACCTTACCCTTGTATCTACTCCTTTTCCATCTCCATAACTGCCTTTCTTTTTCCCAAAGTCCTCATTTAAAACCTTAATTTGACTATCTATTTGTTCTAAGGAGATGTTTTCCCTCCCCCCTTGATGTATTACATGAAACACAATCGGAATAACTTTAATGGGTCTAAGATTTTCGGACCAATAATTATTTTCCTCAGAATTAAACTTATTGGTAATGATAATTTGATTTATAGAGTCTAGTTCACCTCTATTATACAACTGATCGAACAAGCAATTATCAAGAATCTGCTGGGACTGTCCGTTTAAAGAAACATTTCCAAACAATGCGATTGCAATCAAGCACCAAATTCGACTTTTCATCATACTTCTTATCATACTTCTTATTATACTTTAATTACTAACAACTTTTTTATTTGAGGTTGGCTATCTAAAACTTTGATTCTTAACTATTTTTTAAAATGCATTTTAGGAAGATTGGAAAGCGCAAATACGACTATAAAAAAACTAAGTGAAATTTCTAACATGACAACAGTTTTTGCTTCTAAGGA
>JBMYOI010000099.1:0-5118 GCA_049599135.1 Salibacteraceae bacterium | reverse complement strand
GTTGGTTATCATGGTCGAGCATCTTCAATAATTCCTTCAGGTCAAGCAATACACCGACCAAAAGGTCAACAAAAACCTGCTGATGATCAGCCCCCAGTTTTTGGTCCCTGTAAGCTATTAGATTTTGAGTTAGAATTAGCATTTATAACTTATGATGGCAAACCACTTGGCGATTCCATTTCAGTAGAAGAGGCCGAAGATTACATGTTTGGCATGACCCTTTTTAATGATTGGAGCGCTAGAGATATTCAAAAATGGGAATACGTTCCTCTAGGACCATTCTTGGCCAAAAACTTTGCCTCTACAGTTTCTCCTTGGATTGTTACTATGGATGCTTTAGAACCGTTTAGATGTTCCACACCTGCACAAGACCCAAAACCTTTCGAATATCTACAATTTGAAGGCGATAAAAGTTTTGATATTAACTTGGAAATGTACATTCAACCTGAAGGCGGAGAAGAAAACCGAGTTTCTAAATCGAATTACAAATACATGTATTGGAACCCAAGTCAGCAATTAGCTCATCACACCATAAATGGATGTGATATTAATTGTGGTGACCTTATGGGAAGCGGAACTATTTCTGGTTCAACTCCTGAGTCTTATGGTTCTATGCTGGAATTAGCTTGGAAAGGAACAAAACCGCTTAAACTAAGCGATGGGTCTGAACGAAAGTTCATACTTGATGGAGACACGGTTACTCAACGAGGCTATTGTGAAAAAGATGGCGTTAGAATTGGATTTGGAGATGCTAGTAATAAGATATTGCCTGCAAAATAATTTTACTAAATGATTGATATTAAAAGCTTCTTTATTGAGGCTTTTTTTATTTTTAATCAGTGGGAAACATAATCCATTAACCGTTATGATACACTAATTTTACAGTATGGATTGGGCTGAGAGCGATTTTACAGAAGAGAAGTTACGTAAGGAGAAAAGAGACATATTAAGAGCCTATCGAGACTTAATGAAGCCTGGGCGAAACCCTCTAAAAACCAAAGACAAAGAATTAATTCGAAAAGCTTTTGACGTAGCTCTTGAAGCCCATAAAGACATGCGTCGAAAATCTGGCGAGCCCTATATTTTTCATCCTTTGGAGGTTGCCAAAATTGCTAAAGAAGACATTGGAATTGGCCCCACAGGAATTGTTTGCGCATTATTGCATGATGTTGTTGAAGATACGGACATTACCCTCCAAGATATTGAACAGTTATTCGGCAGAAAAGTTGCTGAAATAATTGACGGTCTCACGAAAATTTCTGAAGTCTTTCACCAAAACACCAACTTACAAGCTGAAAATTTCAAAAAATTACTTGTTACTCTATCTAAAGACATTAGAGTTATCCTAATCAAACTTGCCGACAGGTTACACAACATGAGAACCTTGGGTAGCATGCGGGAAGATAAATCTCGAAAAATTGCATCGGAAACCATGTATCTGTATGCTCCACTTGCTCACAAACTAGGTTTATATAACATCAAATCTGAAATGGAAGATTTGAGCTTGCTTTACTTAGAGCCAGATGTTTACCACGATATAAGCGAAAAATTAAAAAAATCGAAAGCTGTTCGAACACGATTTTTAAACCGATTAACCCTTCCTATTGAACGAGATTTAAAAAAATCTGACCTCAAATTCACCATAGCCGGCAGAACGAAATCTGTTTTTTCCATTTATCAGAAAATGCGTCGTCAAAACGTTCCATTCGAAAAAGTTTATGATGTTTTGGCCGTTCGTATCATTTTAGATTCACAGGGTGAAAACGAAAAGTCTGATTGCTGGAAAGCTTACTCAATTGTTACCGATAATTACAAGCCAAATCCAGATCGATTAAGGGACTGGATATCTAACCCTAAAGCAACGGGATATGAAAGCTTACATATAACCGTAATGAGCCCTTCAGGAAAATGGGTTGAAGTACAGATAAGAAGTACCCGAATGGACGATATCGCCGAAAATGGTTATGCAGCTCATTGGAAATACAAATCAGAAGGACAAGTACATGTAGTTGACCAATGGATCGAAAGAATGCGGGAAACTCTTGAGAATACAGACTCCCATTCAGAAGATTTAATTGATGAATTTAGGTTAAGTCTTTATGATAAAGAAATAATGCTTTTCTCTCCTAAAGGAGATATGATTTCTCTCCCAATTCAGTCTACACCAGTAGATTTCGCTTACGAAATTCATTCACAATTAGGGGATCAATGTATCGGAGCAAAAGTCAATAGTCAGCTTGTCCCCCTTAGCCATCCGCTAAAATCAGGTGACCAAGTAGAAATAATTACCTCTAAAAAAGGAAAGCCAAGTCAAGAATGGCTAAAATTTGTAAAAACCGCAAAGGCTAAATCGAAAATAAAAAGCCAATTAAAAGCAGAAAAGAAAAAATTAGCAGGATTAGGAAGAACTATTTTACGACGAAAAATGCGTGAATTAGGTATCAAATTTGAGCAGGACAATTTTTTTCGAATCGCCTATTATTACAACTTACCGACTTTAGACGATTTGTTTTACCAAATCAAAAATGAAAGAATCGACCTTGGAAAACTCAATAAATTAAAAATTGAAAAAGGTTTTATAAAGAACAACTTCAGAAAAGCAAAAAACACCATTATCACTGATATTGGGGGCGAAGCACAAATCGAATCGAAATTTGATGCCGCACAAAAAGTTCAATACAACCTATCAGATTGCTGCAACCCAATTCCTGGAGACAAAGTATTTGGATTTATTGGCCGAAACAACCTCATTCATATTCACCGAACGAATTGCCCGAAAGCAGTAGAATTGCAAAGCCATAAACATTACCGAGTAATTGAGGCAAAATGGACGAGTGATCAAAGTATTGCCTTTTTAGCAGGGATTAAGCTTCATGGAATGGATCAATTAGGAATGGTCAATGAAATTACCAATATTGTTTCTCAGGACATGGATATAAACATGAGGTCAGTTCACTTTGAGTCAATCGATGGTGTATTTGAAGGTGAAATTCGCGTTTATGTTACTAACAGAAAGCACTTAAATGACTTAATGGGAATGCTTAAAAAAGTAAAAGGCGTTAACCAAGTCGAGCGAATTGACGCATCAAAATGATGTTAAAAACATATGATAAATTAAGATTTCTTGAACCATTAAAAGCTACTAAAACTCTACTTTTACACTTTAATTACGGTCGATGACAAAAGCCCAGGCGATTGAAGAAGTAAAAGCCATTTTTGCTGCATTTTTAGTACAAAATGGACACCGAAAAACACCTGAAAGATTTGCTATTCTTGAAGAAATTTATTCTTTAGAAAAGCATTTTGACGTGGAGAGCCTATACTTTTCAATGAAAGAAAAAAAGTACAGGGTTAGTCGAGCTACACTGTACAACACCATTGACTTATTACTCGGTTGCAGTCTAATTAGAAAGCACCAATTTGGTAAAAAAATAAGTCAATACGAAAAATCTCATGGGTACAAACAGCATGATCATATTATTTGCACATCTTGCGGTAATGTGATTGAGTTTTGCGACCCAAGAATTCAACAGATAAAATCCACATTACAAGATCAGTTAAGTGTAAAGCTATTTCATCATTCACTTAACTTTTACGGAACGTGTGAAAAGTGTTCCAAAAAATAAGATAATCACCAAGTTTTTATGAAAGTAGATGTATTGTTAGGACTGCAATGGGGCGATGAAGGAAAAGGAAAGATAGTTGATGTTCTTACCCCTAAATACGATGTTATTGCGAGATTTCAAGGAGGGCCAAATGCTGGGCACACTCTAGAATTTGAAGGAATTAAACACGTACTTCATACAATACCTTCTGGTATTTTCCACAAAGGTTCAGAAAACATTATTGGAAATGGAGTGGTAATTGATCCCGTGATTCTTCGTAAAGAAATTGATGCATTGGTTAAGTATAACGTAACTATCAATGACGTGCTTCACATTTCTAGAAAAGCGCAATTAATCTTACCTACTCACAAGTTGCTAGATGCTGCTTCAGAAGCTGCTAAAGGAAAAGACAAGATAGGTTCTACATTAAAAGGAATTGGCCCAACTTATATGGACAAAACCGGAAGAAACGGATTGAGAGTTGGTGATATTGAAAGCTCTGAATTTCAAAACCGATATGACCGTTTGCGTGAAAAACATCTTCAACTACTTAGCAATTTCGACTTCGACTCTTCTATGTTGAGCGAGCTTGAAAAAGAATGGTTTTCATCGATCGAAGATCTAAGAAAATTAAATCTAATTGATAGCGAACATGTTGTTAATACTAGAATGAGAAACGGTAAAAGTATCCTTGCTGAAGGAGCTCAGGGTTCACTTCTAGATATTGATTTTGGGTCTTACCCATTTGTAACTTCATCAAATACCGTAGCAGCCGGCGCATGTACTGGACTTGGAATTGCTCCAAATCAGATTGGTGAAGTTTACGGAATTTTTAAAGCGTATTGCACACGTGTTGGCTCGGGCCCTTTTCCAACTGAATTGCACGACGATATGGGTGAGAAAATTCGAAAAAACGGACATGAATTTGGCGCTACGACTGGCAGGCCAAGAAGATGTGGTTGGATTGATTTGCCCGCATTAAAATATGCTATCATGCTAAATGGAGTAACGCAGCTAATTATGACCAAAGCGGACGTACTTAGTGGAATTCCTGAAATTAAAGCTTGTACTCACTACAAATACAAAGGTGAAGTAATCGATTTCATGCCTTACGATTTAGCTGGTGAAGAGGCTACTCCTATTTATAAGTCTTTACCCGGTTGGAACGAAGACTTAACAGGTTTAGGTTCAATTGATGGTCTTCCTAATTCTTTAGTTAACTACATTGAGTATTTGGAAGACGAATTGAATGTTCCTATTACTATTGTTTCTGTTGGACCAAACAGAAGTCAAACGTTAATGAGAAAAGCCGAGCGTGTTTAATAACACTTCAAATAAAACAATACAAAAAAAACTGCCCCGACTTACATCGGGGCTTTTTTCGTTATTACTCATTATTCTTTTGAGTTTGAGTATTTCTGCTCAAAAAAAAGGACGAAAAATTGAAATTAAAGGCGCAGACGATTTAATATTTGATAATTCGAGTGGTGAAAATGCAAAAAAACTGATTGGA
>JBMYOI010000098.1:0-5141 GCA_049599135.1 Salibacteraceae bacterium | reverse complement strand
AGTAAAACAAATAATTGAAAAAGAGGTGTATTGGATATTAATCTCACAATTTTAAATAATTGGTAAAGCTAATTCAATTGGTTTGTATTATGCAACAAAATGAGCCGCAAATAATAAATAATGCTCATTTGTTTTCTTTTGGCAGTTGTAACGATTCGAATCCAATACTTTTGTTTCCTAAATTTTGAAGATTAAAACCGTGGAAAAGCTCATACTAAATAATGTAGTTAAGGCAATTAGCGAATTGTATAGTCAAGAAGGCAATCAAAACTCAATTCAGCTACAAAAAACGAGAAAAGATTTTGTAGGAGACTTTACTGTAGTGGTATTTCCATTTTTAAGAATATCGAAAAAAGGTCCAGAACAAACTGCTGAAGATATTGGTAATTGGTTAGTTCAAAATGTGAATGAAATTGCTGAATTTAACGTAGTAAAAGGATTTTTAAACATTAGTCTTAATTCAGAAATTTGGGTTGACTGGTTACTGAATCTACCTGAACCTAATCAACGTTTAAATGGTATTACAGAGTCGCGAACTGTAATGGTTGAATATTCTTCTCCTAACACCAATAAGCCTTTACATTTAGGTCATGTTCGTAACAACTTATTAGGCTATTCGGTAAGTGAAATTTTAAAATCTGTAGGTCACACAGTTATTAAAACTCAAATAATAAACGATAGAGGAATACACATTTGCAAATCAATGATTGCTTGGCAAATGTTTGGTAATGGTGAAACACCTGAGTCGACAGGGATAAAGGGCGATAAGCTAGTTGGGAAGTATTATGTTTTATTTGACAAGCACTATAAAGAAGAAATAAACAAGCTTCAAGAATCTGGAATGGATTTAGAAGAAGCAAAGCAAGAGGCTCCTATTTTTAAATCAGCTCAAGAAATGCTTCGTCAATGGGAAGCAAAAAACACAGATGTTTTGGAATTATGGGAAACCATGAATTCCTGGGTGTATGCTGGGTTTGATGTTACTTACTCTGCTATGGGAGTAGATTTTGATAAGTTGTACCACGAATCGTTTACTTATTTATACGGAAAAGATAAAGTTTTAGAAGGCCTTGAAAAAGGTGTTTTTTATCGAAAAGACGATGGTTCGGTTTGGTGTGATTTAACTGATAAAAAACTAGACCATAAACTTGTGCTTCGTTCAGATGGAACCAGTGTTTATATAACACAAGATATTGGAACAGCACTTTTGCGACTTCAAGATTACCCGAACCTTAATCAATTAATTTACACGGTGGGAAACGAGCAAGACCACCATTTTAAAGTTTTATTTGCGATTCTTGAAAAGCTTGGATATTCATGGGCTTCAAATTGCCATCATTTGAGTTACGGAATGGTTGACTTACCCTCAGGGAAAATGAAGTCTCGAGAAGGTACTGTTGTTGATGCCGATGATTTGATACATGATATGTATGTTAAGGCAAAAGAGACAACAACGGAATTGGGTAAATTGGATGATTTGAATGAATCTGATAGTGAAGAGTTGTTTCACCAAATTGGTCTCGCAGGATTAAAGTATTTCATTTTAAAAGTTGATCCTAAAAAGAGCATGTTGTTTAACCCTGAAGAGTCGATTGACTTTAACGGAAATACTGGACCGTTTATTCAATATACATATGCCCGAATTTCTGCTTTATTAAGACGAGCCGATGTTGGAACATATACGAGTGACTTGACTGTTCATGAGAAAGAACTAGTTGTTATTAAGCATTTGTACTATTTCAACGAAACCATTTTAGATGCTGCCAATAAATATTCACCTGCTGAGGTTTCTAATTATGTTTATGATTTAGTAAAAGCGTACAATTCTTTTTATCAGGCAGTTAAAATATTTGATGGCGATGATAAAGCTATGATGAGTTATCGTATCGACTTGAGTAAAAAGACCCGTGAAACCATTGCGTTTTGTTTAAATCTATTGGGAATATCAGCTCCAGAGCAGATGTAATTCAATAGTAAATTCATTGAATAAGGTGGTGTGCCGGAGGTTGATTTATTAGTCTTCGTTTTACTACTTTTGAAATCCTTCAAAAATTGAATATAATCGCGAGATTAAAAGGCTAAAAAAAGATGTTTGAGAGTTTATCGGAACGGTTAGAACGTTCGTTTAAAATATTAAAAGGGCAGGGGCAGATTACTGAAATTAATGTTGCCGAAACCTTAAAAGATGTTCGTCGTGCTTTATTAGATGCCGACGTTAACTACAAAGTAGCTAAAGAGTTTACTGAAGAAATTAAAGCGAAAGCTTTAGGCCAAGATGTACTCACAGCAGTTAAACCAAACGAATTACTGGTTAAAATTACCCATGACGAGCTTACCCGATTGATGGGAGCCGAAATGGTTGAAATCAACACTACTGGAAATCCAGCAATTATATTAATGGCTGGCTTACAAGGTTCGGGTAAAACAACTCATACAGGTAAATTAGCTCAGTACCTTAAAACCAAAAAAGGCAAGAAAGTGCTTTTGGCTGCTTGTGATGTTTATCGCCCTGCTGCAATTGACCAATTACATGTTGTTGGTGAACAGGTTGGTGTAGATGTATTTAGCGATAAAGAGAATAAAAACCCAGTAAGCATAGCTCAAAATGCAATTGCCCATGCCAAGCAAAATGGCTTTAACATGGTTATTGTGGATACGGCTGGTCGTCTGGCAGTTGATGAGCAAATGATGCAAGAAATTGCTGACGTTAAAAAGGCTATTGAGCCGCAGGAGACCCTATTTGTTGTGGATGCCATGACTGGTCAAGATGCCGTAAATACTGCAAAAGAGTTTAACGATAGACTTGATTTTGACGGCGTAATTTTAACCAAATTAGATGGTGATACTCGTGGTGGAGCAGCTCTTTCAATTCGTCGAGTAGTAGACAAACCGATCAAGTTTGTTGGTATGGGCGAAAAGATGGATGCGCTTGATGTATTCTACCCTGAAAGAATGTCTGACCGTATCTTGGGAATGGGTGATATTGTTTCTTTAGTTGAAAAAGCTCAAGAACAATTTGACGAAGAAGAAGCAAGAAAACTTCAAAAGAAAATTGCCAAAAACCAATTCAACTTTAACGACTTTTTAAAACAGATTCAGCAAATCAAGAAGATGGGTAACATCAAAGATTTGGCGGGTATGATTCCAGGAATGGGTAAAGCGGTTAAAAACATGGATATTGATGACGATGCGTTTAAATACATTGAGGCCATCATTTTTTCAATGACTCCAGAAGAAAGAGAAAACCCTACCACCATTAATGGAAGCAGAAGAAAACGAATTGCCCGCGGTGCTGGTCGAGATGTTCAAGAAGTGAACAAATTGATTAAGCAATTTATGGAAACTCGAAAGGTAATGAAGCTTATGTCTAATAAAGGCAATATGGCCAAAATGATGTCTGGGTTGAACCTTCCGGGAATGGGAAAATAATTAATAACACATAAATACATATCATGACTATACTAGACGGAAAAGCAACTTCAAATGCAATTAAAGAAGAAATAGCAATAGAAGTCGAAAAACTGAAAAGTGAAGGAAAAAAGGTTCCGCATTTAGCAGCAGTATTAGTAGGTGATGATGGTGCAAGCCAAACTTATGTGAATGCAAAAGTAAAAGCTTGCGAAAAGGTTGGTTTTGAATCTACTTTGGTTCGTTTATCTGCAGATACAACAGAAGATGAATTACTAAAGACCATTGAAGACTTAAACAACGATGATCAAATTGATGGGTTTATAGTTCAATTGCCACTTCCAAAGCATATCGATGAAGATAAAGTTACATTAGCAGTAAGCCCTTCCAAAGATGTTGATGGTTTTCACCCAGAAAGCGTAGGTAGAATGTGTTTGGGCTTACCAACATTTTTACCAGCAACACCTAACGGAATTATGGAGTTGTTGAAACGCCATAATATTGAAACTGAAGGAAAAAATTGTGTAGTTATTGGTCGTAGCCATATAGTTGGAACCCCAATGGCCATTTTGCTTTCAAGAGGAACAAATCCTGGAAATGCAACAGTCACCTTAACGCACAGTCGTACAAAGGATTTACCTTCAATAACTCGAGCTGCTGACATTATTGTAGTAGCATTAGGAAAACCACATTTCTTAAAAGCCGATATGGTTAAGGAAGGAGCTGTAGTGGTTGATGTGGGAATTCATAGATTAGAAGATGCTACAAAAAAATCGGGTTTTAAATTAGCCGGCGATGTCGATTATGATGAAGTAGCACCAAAATGTTCAGCTATTTCTCCGGTTCCGGGTGGAGTAGGGCCAATGACCATTGCTTCGTTGCTTCAAAACACACTAAAAGCCGTTGCTGGAAAGTAATTGCTTATTTATTTTATTCAAAAGTAGAATCATGAAAAAAGCACTTTTATTATTCAGTTTAGCGTTAGTTGTATTTGCATCATGTAAGAAAGACGATGATAGTGAAGATAGTACGTCAGAGCCTAAATACGAATTCAAAAATCAAGTTTTACAAGGACAGATAGAAGGAGAACCGTGGGTTTTTGCTTCTGGTAAATTTAAACTAGATACTTTTTTTGTTTCCGAAGGTGAGTATAAAGTGGAGCTTTATCCTATTACGGATTCTAATATGTGTGACTACTTTTTTAATGCCGATACCGATAGAGTAATACTTACTGTACCATTGGTAATTGGGATTAACGAACTGAACATTGATTTATCTGGAAATACAGATAGTGAAACAATAACCTTGTTAGATAATGAAACATTTACTAACGTAATATCCCACATTGGAGCATATGAGGTAGTGCGAATTGATACCGCAGCTGGAGAAATGGAATTGAAAATTGATGCTCAATACGATGATCAAAATTTCATTAACGGCAACTGCACGATTAGTTATTGTAGATAAACGGCATACCCTCGCTGCCGCACCCCGAGCTGCCGCATGAATGCTTTCGTGGATTACCTGAATAATAGCCTAGAAATTATATTAAAATTAGATGCCCGATTGTAGCCAGGCATAACGAATTAGAATAGTCCCCGCTAGTGCGAGCTTCTAGCTCGTGCAAGCTGCCCAGATAGCTATCGATGAACTCAAGGTATAATTTTCTTCCCTTTCTTTCGCCTCAGGCCGGCTGGGCTTTCCTTTGTAATGGCACAAAGGAAGAAAGCCAC
>JBMYOI010000097.1:0-5446 GCA_049599135.1 Salibacteraceae bacterium | reverse complement strand
GGTTACTTTATTGTCAGATTTACGCGAAAACATTGCCAAAGAGCTGAATATAACTATCGAGCTGAAAAAGATTAATGATGAATTTATTGATGAAATTGATAATTTAATTGAAACCAATCAGGGTAACTGTAAAGTTTTCATGCATTTCATTGATGAAAAAGAGAAGATTAACTCCAAAGGTTTATTGCGTGGAAAGCGGGTGATGATTTCGGACGAGTTGATTGATAAACTAGAACGTATGGACGTTGAATTTTCTTTGAATTAGACTTATTGAATAGTATTAACTCGTGTCATTCTGAGTGATTTTCGTTGAAAATAGTATCGAAGAAGGCACGGTTTAGAAAAGTGTACTCTAAATAGTTATCGATACTTTTTCATTTTTAACCTGATTCGAATATTTATCGTCATTCCCGCGAAGGCGGGAATCTCCCTAAGATTCAGTTTTAGATTCCTCAATCGTTCTGCAAACTCTAAGGAATGACAGAGACAAAAGACAACTCACAACACCCTAAACCCAGCATTTCATCATTCCGGAAATATAGCTGTACAGGCATTTAAAAGTCTAGTGAATCTTTATATGGAGTCTCAAAGTCAATTCGTACAGCATTCACATTTTAAAGAATCTTTGCTTTTAACGCTGATCGTTGCGTTAGTCGCTCATAATTTCTGAAATTCCGGCAGCAAATAGTTTCATAAACCGTTGAGGGAATTCATCTTTGAGATAGACTAGTTCATTTGTAAAGGGATGTGTAAACTTTAACGAATAGGCGTGTAAGTACATTCCTTTTCCATTTAGAATCAAACTTTCAATTCCATATTCTTTATCCCCTAAAATTGGATTACCTATACTAGATAGGTGTTTACGCAACTGATGCCTTCTACCTGTTTTGGGATCCAGTTTTACGAGGTTCAGTTTCCCAAATCTTTTTGAAGGGACAGATTCTAAAACTTTATAATTGGAAAGAGAAGGTTTATCGTCAATAGATGAAGTAATTTCACCCAAAAGGTTCATTTCACCAATAGTTACCGCATAGTAAGTTTTCTTTACTTGTTTGTCTTCAAACAACTTCGCTAAAGCTCGAATACTACTACTTGTTTTTCCAACTAATAATATACCAGTAGTTGCATAATCTAATCGATGAACAGGCTGCGGTTTTGTAGCGTCTGGGAGGTTGCTGTACCTAATGTTTTGGGCTAGGGCATGGGCAATAGTTTTAAAGCCATTACCACTGACCAAAATACCTGCAGGTTTATGAATCACTGCTAAATGATCATCTTCAAACATAACCTTTAATGGAAAAACTAGTTTTTTACTGGGAACAACTTCTTCGGGAACAGTTAAACAAATGTGTTCACCTCCTTTTATTAAAGTGGCTGTTGTTGCCACAACATCATTAACCGTAATTAGCTTTTTCTTAAGTGCTTTTTTTAATGCTGATTTTGTATAAGCTGCAATGAAAATTCCAACACCATATTCCTGTAATCGGATAGGAGTGAGGATATTGGGGACAATATGTGTTTCAGGCAGATTGATTGTATTATTAATTTCTGATTTCCTTTTTATTAAGCATCATTATATGATCTTCAAACTTAGCACAATCGAACTAAGCGTTATTCGTTAATGGTTGCTTCTTCATTCAATTGTGATTGAAATTTGAACTGACTCGTATTCGCTGTTCTTCACACTTCATATGATATTCTCAAGTAGCATGGTAGAATTGGGAATCTGTCAAGTGAACTTCTATTAATGATATTGTTTAGTGCATAGATGCCCGATCGTAGTCGGGCATGACGAAGAGGGACTTGTATTCGTTGTTCCTCACAATTCAAACCGTCATTCCTGCGAAGGCGGGAATCTCTCCATGGCTCAGGTTTTAGAAGTTTTACTCACCAATTAATCCTTAAGAATAACCGATTGAATTTGCGATTCGAGATTCAATCTCGAAAGTAACCTCCCAACAATTCTTTAGGGTTGTTAAAGTGAATTTTACAGCCTTTCTCTTTCAATGCTTTGCGGTGTTCACTTCCAATACCAATAAATTCTAGCCCAAGATTACGAGCTACCTGCAAATCCCACAAACCATCACCGATAGATATTATGCGATTGAATTTGGTATTGTAAAATGATTCCGCTTTGTTGATTGCTTCCTGAACAATCTCTTCACGTACTTCAATTTTGTCAGAAGTAGCCAAAATAGCTTCATTAAAAGGGATAGAGGTGCTTATTAATTTGTGTTTTGCGGGCTCTAAAAGTGATCCTGTTGCAAAACAAATGCTATAATTTGATTTTTTATGAAGATGAGATACTAGTTCTTTGGCTCCTAGAATTTCTGGTATTTCGTGTTTTAATATTTCAGCAGTAAGACATTTTGAGAAAGAAGCAAAATGACTTTCAGTAAAGATTTGGTTTGTACTAAACTCAAAAATATCTTTAACCACGTATGAATCTGTAAAATGTTTGAATTTCCTTTGAAAAGGAACGTAGTTGGAAACACCAATATGCGCTAAAGCTACCATGAATGCCTCATGGTGAATATCCATACTATCGGTAAGTGTTCCGTCTATGTCGAATACAATTAAATTTTGATCCATTGAAAATAAATAGTTTGTAAAACTCACTCTTTCCAATTAAGGAACAAAGTATTAATTGGCTAAATTTTATCTCAAATCTATCTAAAAGTATCTCCGAAGTAAATCTTCCAAATTGGAAACTTTAATCACTTGATTACCCCCAAACGATATCCTATATTTGAGATTCTAAATATCGAATTATGGAAAATCCGTGGTACCAAGTTGAATCTTTCGAACATTACAAATCTCTTTATAAGCAAAGCACCGATAACCCTGATGAATTCTGGGGTAAAGTAGCCGAAAGCTTTCGATGGAGAAAGAAATGGGATACCGTTTGCGAATGGGATTTTAAAGAACCTAAAATAAAATGGTTTGAAGGCGGCGAATTAAACATTACCGAGAATTGCCTTGATAGGCATTTAGATAAAAGAGGAAATAAAATTGCATTAGTTTGGGAACCTAACGACCCTAAAGAAAAATTTATTCGTTGGACATATCGCGAATTACACGATAAAGTATGTCGTTTTGCCAATGTATTGAAAGATAATGGGTGTAAGAAAGGAGATCGAGTAGCTATTTACATGCCAATGATACCTGAGTTAACAGTTGCTGTCCTGGCGTGTGCCCGTATTGGAGCGGTTCACTCTGTGGTATTTGCTGGCTTTTCCGCAAATGCTTTGGCCGATAGAATAAACGATGCTCAGGCTAAAATGGTTCTTACATCTGATGGACTTTATCGTGGGTTAAAAGAAATACCCGTTAAAAGAGTAGTGGACGAGGCTCTAGAAGACTGTACTTCAGTTGAAAAAGTGGTGGTAGTGCAACGCACCAATTGGGCTGTTAATATGGTGCCTGGACGTGATTTATGGTATCATGAGGAAATGGATAACGTTAGTAACGAATGTCCTGCAGAGCCCATGAAAAGTGAAGATATGCTTTTCATTCTTTATACCAGTGGCTCAACCGGTAAACCGAAAGGGGTTGTACATACCTGTGGAGGATATATGGTTTATGCTGATTTTTCGTTCAGAAACGTTTTCCAGTATGATGAAAGTGATATTTTTTGGTGCACAGCTGACATTGGGTGGATAACTGGACATACCTACATTGTTTATGGTCCACTTTTGAGCGGAGCTACTACGGTAATGTTTGAAGGTGTTCCAACTTACCCAGATGCAGGAAGGTTTTGGCAAGTTTGTGATAAGTATGGTGTAAATCAGTTTTATACAGCTCCTACTGCAATTAGAGCTTTAATGGCTCAAGGAGATGATCACGTACTTTCTTATAGCCTCGATTCACTAAAGGTGATAGGTACGGTTGGCGAACCCATTAACGAAGAAGCTTGGTATTGGTACCATGTTCATGTGGGAAAAGAAAGATGCCCAGTTGTAGACACTTGGTGGCAAACTGAAACCGGTGGAATTATGATTTCTGCACTTGGCGATCATGGTCCGCACAAACCTTCTTATGCCGGATATCCTTTACCAGGAATTCAGCCCGTTTTGCTTGATAATGACGGAAATGAAATAGAAGAAAATGATAAAGAAGGATATCTAGCGATTAAACATCCTTGGCCGAGTATGATTAGAACTACTTACGGTGACCATGAAAGATGTCGCAATGTGTATTTCTCTAATTATGATGGATATTATTTTACAGGTGACGGTGCTAAGCGCGACGAAAACGGAATGTACAGGGTAATTGGGCGTGTAGATGACGTAATCAATGTTTCTGGTCATCGTTTTGGAACGGCAGAAATTGAAAGCGCTATTAATAAAAACCCACAAGTTGCCGAAAGTGCTGTAGTAGGTTACCCTCATGATATCAAAGGGCAAGGGATTTATGCCTACGTAATTATTCGAGATAAAATTGAAGATAATTCGGTAATTCAAGCAGAAATAGTAGAAACGGTTGTTGAAGAAATTGGAAAAATTGCTAAACCAGATAAAATTCAGTTTGTGTCTGGCCTTCCTAAAACAAGGTCGGGTAAAATAATGAGACGAATTTTGAGAAAAGTAGCTGAAGGAGATACTTCGAATTTGGGAGATACTTCTACACTGCTAGATCCATCTGTTGTTGAAGAGATCATTGAAGGCGCTGTTTAGTTTTTTATGATATTATATAGTTGATGTTGGCTAAGCTAGAAGCTATAAACTAGAAGCTAGAAGCTAGAGGCTAAAAGCTAGAAGCTAGAGGCTAAAAGCTAAAAGCCAACAAACTCTTTTTTTTTGCAGATATAAATAATAATTAGAATGAAATTCAAAGCATACCAAATAACGGAAACTCCACAAGGAGAATTTGAACGAAATATTGTTGAGCGATCAATTGAAGATTTACCTCAAGGAGAGGTTCTTATTCAGGTGCATTATGCTGGATTGAACTATAAAGACGGGTTGTCTAGTTCGGGGCATAAAGGCATTACAAAAGAATTTCCGCATACTCCGGGTGTGGATGCCAGCGGTATTGTTGCGCAATCTACTTCTTCTAAGTTCAAAGAAGGTCAAGAAGTCTTGGTTACCGGCTACGATTTAGGGATGAACACTGATGGTGGTTTTGGAGAGTACATAAGAGTACCTGAAGGGTGGGTAGTTCCTTTGCCAAAAGGATTAACCCTTCACAATTCTATGATTTTGGGGACGGCTGGATTCACAGCGGCCTTAGGGTTGTATAAAATGGAAATGGCAGGTCAAAATCCAACTAAAGGTGAATTAGTGGTTACAGGAGCCACTGGCGGCGTTGGAAGTATGGCTGTGAGTGTTTTCTCTCAGGCGGGCTACGATGTTATTGCTTCTTCTGGAAAAACAGAAGAATACGATTACTTGAAGTCTTTGGGAGCCGCTCGATGCGAAGGCCGTGAGTTTTGCAACGACGAAAA
>JBMYOI010000096.1:0-5658 GCA_049599135.1 Salibacteraceae bacterium | reverse complement strand
TTCCATTTGTCTGTTGGTTTGGAATAATTGTACCCAAAAGCGAATAGTGATGCAGGCGTTATCTCTTCTCGAAGTGATAAATCGGCTATAACAATTGGAGGTTGGTGACCGCCAATATTCAATACTTGAGCAGAGTTTCTTCTATTATATTCAAATGGGTTTATCGGATACTCTTGAATTTCATTAATTGGCTCGTGATTTTTTCTCGTTGAATATCGACCAACTAATTCTTTAGCGACAGGAATTTCAAATTCAGGTTCTTCAGTTAATGATACCCTAATCGTATCACCCAATCCATCTTCTAACAAAGTTCCTATGCCAACTGCAGATTTAATTCTTCCATCTTCTCCTTCGCCAGCTTCTGTAACACCTAAATGCAAAGGATAATTCATTCCTTCAGCCATCATGTGGTTTACAAGTAGACGGTAAGCCTCAACCATTACTTGAGGATTAGAAGATTTCATGCTAAGTACAATATTGTGAAACCCTTCTCCTTCACATATACGCAAAAATTCCATGGCCGATTCAACCATTCCAAGAGGCGTGTCACCATAACGACTCATAATCCTGTCTGAGAGAGAACCGTGGTTAGTTCCAATTCTAATTGCAGTTCCATGTTCTTTACAAATACGAACAAGGGGTACAAATCTTTTTTTAATTCTTTCTAGCTCTAAATCGTATGATTCGTTGGTGTAATCAATTTCTTCAAATTTCTTTTTGTCGGCATAATTACCCGGATTAACTCGTACCTTTTCTACTATAGTAGCTGCTATTTCTGCCGCGTTTGGAGTAAAGTGAATATCAGCAACAAGAGGAGTTGTGTATCCCCTATCTGCAAGACCTTTTTTAATGTTTGCCAAATTTTCAGCGTCTCTTTTGCTAGGGGCGGTAATTCGAACCAGTTGACAACCAGCATCAATCATGCGAATTGACTGCTCTATTGTCGCTTCAGTATCCATGGTGTTGGTTGTGGTCATGGATTGTATTACAATTGGATTGTTTCCGCCAATTTTTAAATCACCTACATTTATTTCACGAGTTATTAATCGCTGATATTGTGTTAAGCTTTTGCAATAATTATTGTTTGCCATTTTCGTTTTTAAGTAGAATACAAAAGTAGCTTATTTAGTAGGGTTACCTTTTCTCAATCCTCTTCAAAATCGCCCGTGATTAAGCCAAATTTTGATAAATATTTTAACACAATGGGTTTGAGAGACCCGGCATACAATTCTGTTAAATCACCAGATAAAAGTATTGCGGCAAAAAGTAATGTCAAGTGTACTTTTATTTTGTGCTCCAACATGAAATAAATGATTAGGTACATAAATATCCCTACCTCTATAAGCTGAAAAGTTTTTGTAATTAAGTCATAATAAATTTTTCTTGTCTTAGCGACATATAGAAAGACAGAAACGTTCAAATAGGTGATCACAATAATCAATAAGTTTCTCAGCCAATCAGGCATTTGATAGATGTAATTATCATGTAACATCATGGATATTGTGTTAGCATGTACAACTACTCCATATGTGTCTGGGTAAGAGCGTCCTGCAATTTTATGGTTCTGAGGGGTGAAGAAAATATCTTCCAAATCTCGTTGTCCTAATTCCATTCCGATATACCCCATCAAAATGATTTTGTCTTTTACAAAACTCAGATCATATTTTTCATGAAGTACATCATCCCAGTCTAGGGCGTAGAATTTATCATAGTGTCCTCGCCAATTTATTACTTCAGAATCATAAGACCTTTCATTTAACTTTTTGTAAGCTTCTGGATCGAAAAGCTCAACAATTTTAGTAGTGAAATTAGGGAAAACAGTATCTTTCAAACAACCATAAGGATACACTTCCTTGACTGTTCTGAAGCCAGTTCCTTTGGTCGCAGAATTTACATTGGCAAAACCATTTTGTGCGTATTGATTAAACTTAGGATTTGAAGTCGAAAGTGAATCAAAGCACTCTCCATTACCTTTTTCCAATTCGGCAACAAGTACAAGGTTTTTAACTTGAGAAAAAGCCATTTCTAAAGGAAAGTCTTGCATTGGGTCTTTGTCTTTTCTGAAAAAGGCATCAATCGCAATTACTTTAGGGGAGTGTTTGTTTAGGTTTTCAATTTGTTGGGCAATTTGAGCACGATTGAGATGTTGAATATTAACCAGTACAATGTTTGTGTCAGCTGATTGTTTTTTTCTGATAAAGTGTTCTTCTAATTCGCCACCACCTCGGTCAACTCCAAATTTGTCTACTGCTGGCGATGCAAAAGCCATATCCGAAAGTTCGACCTCATCAAATGCCTTGGCTAGTGGGTCAAATAAATCCGTTTGAGGAAGGGGCAACACAGTAAACAGCCAAATTAAACCAGCGATGTAAAGAGAGCAGAAGAGGCTATCCCAATTAAATATATGCTTCATATGTTTCGAAAATTTTAAACTAAATTAGATTAATCTAGTTGTTAAACGAAACTTCTTGATTTTAAACTCGTTAATTAAAAAATGTTTATAACTTAGTAAAGCAAAGAGTTGTTATCTTTGCACCTTAAATAATTTAACCATGAGAAAAAATATATTATCATTTGTTATTGCACTTATTGTTGGTTTGGGCGCGTTTGCTCAAGGTTCTTTTAAAGTGTTGTCTGCTAAAGGAGAAAATGTTCTTCAAAAAGGTGGAGAGTACGTTCCGCTTGGTCCTGGTGCACAATTGCCATCGAATGCAAAGATCATGATTGGCGAAAACGGATTAGTAGAATTGTCAAACTCGAACAATCAAACTGTAACCCTTAATTCCCCTGGAATCTATACAATGAACGATTTGGCAGGCGACTTTAAAGCGGATAATTCTTCCGTTGCTCAACGGTATTTATCGTACGTTTTTAACGAAATGGCCTCTGAAGATGATTCAAGAACTTCTAATTTAGCGATTACTGGTTCGGTTGAAAGATCTTTAAACGACGCTTCAATTAGTATTTTCTCACCTGAGAGCACTTACATTATGAGTAAAGAAACTTCTTTTAAGTGGACTGCTGATAGCCCAGGTGAAAGCTATAAAGTAGTTGTAAAAAACTTATTTGATGAGGAAGTTATTTCAATGGTGGTTGAAGGTTCTTCTGCAAAATTGGATTTGTCTCAAATAGAATTTGAAGAAGATGCCATTTATAAATTTTTAGTTGTGGATCCTTCTAACCCTTCAAGTAAGTCAGGTGAGTTAATTTTGAGAATTCCGACCAATTCAGAGACAGAATTAATTTCAAAAGACTTAAACGAAATTCAAAAGGATGCAGACGAAAGTTCACCCATTTATCATGCACTTATGGCAAAGTATTACAAGTCAAACGGACTTTATGTTGATGCCGTAGCGCATTATGAAAAGGCTACTGAATTGGCTCCAGAATCTGATGCATTTAGAATGGAATATGAAGCATTCTTAAAAGAAGCAGGTGTAACTGAATAATTTTCTCAGTAAATAAAAATGTTTTGAAACCGCAATTGGAAAGTTCTGATTGCGGTTTTTTATTTTAAACAACTCTCCTTATTACTTACGACTAAGGAATAGTCTTTTCCCATTACCAAGGGATAGTTTCTACTTTGGTGCCCTGCTGGAAAATTAAAAGCGATTGGAATATCCAATTCTAAAGTGTGCTTTTTAATTATTTCTAAAGCAGTCTCTTTTCCAAACCAATTTGATACGTCTGTCATATCAGTAAAGCTTCCTACAAGTAAACCAGAAATGGAGTCGAGCACTTGTGCTTTTTTTAGTTGGTATAACATCCTATCTAAATGGTAGAGTTCTTCGCACAAGTCTTCAATAAATAAAATCTTGCCATTTGGATTAACCATGCTATTCGTTCCAATCAAAGAATTTAATACAGATAAATTACCTCCAAATACTTCACCTCTACATGATCCGATCTTATTCAGCGAGTAATGTGGAAATGTTACTTCTGTTTGAATCCCAGAAATTAAATCCAACATTTTTGAGGTTGATTTTTTTTCTTCACCCGCCTCAATCATATTGATAGTCATCGTTCCGTGACAAGTAGCAACGTTTGAATTTGCGTTAATGTGATTGTGGAATACAGTAATATCACTATACCCAATTATCCATTTTGGAGACTCTTCAAAGCGCGAAAAATCCAGTTGATCAATAAGACGAACTGATCCGTAACCACCTCTAGCAAAAAGAATTGCATGAATTTCGGGGTTGTCGATTGCTGATTGTAAATCAAGTAGCCGTTCTTCGTCTGTTCCTGCAAAACGATTCCAACTATTAAAAAGATTTTCGCCTAATTGAACCTTAAAACCTCTTGATTCAATTTCTTGAATAGCATATTCAATTTCTTTCGGATGAATTATTTTGGCTGGTGCAACAATCGCAATGCAATTACCAGGTATTAATGAAGGAGGAATTTTCATTTGTTTCAAACTATCTTTGCGTCCGCTTACCGGTTAGGTAAAAGTAGGAAAATAGAATGACGAAAGAATACAAAAGACACTTAGTTACTTCCGCATTGCCATATGCAAACGGACCTTTACACATTGGGCATATTGCCGGAGCCTATCTTCCAGCAGACATTTATGTAAGATACCTTAAACAAAAAGGAAAGGATGTTGCCTTTATATGTGGGTCTGATGAGCACGGAGCGGCAATAACGCTTAGAGCTAAAAAGGAAGGAACCACACCTGAACGAATCGTAGATCAATTTCATGCTTTAAATAAAAAAGCATTTGAAGATTTTGGAATCAATTTCGATATTTATCACAGAACAACTGAACCTATACACCACAAAACAGCCCAAGATTTTTTTAAGGTGCTGAATGATAAAGGAGCTTTTGAACAAAGAACTTCAGAGCAGTTTTATGATGAAGCACACAAGCAGTTTTTGGCAGATCGTTATGTAACCGGAACCTGTCCCAAATGTCAGAATGATAATGCATATGGAGATCAATGCGAGAAATGTGGTTCTGCATTAAGCCCTGAAGAATTAATAAACCCACTTTCTACCCTAAGTGGAAAAACGCCCGTTAAAAAATCAACTTCACATTGGTATTTGCCGATGCAAAATCATGAAGAGTGGTTGAAATCTTGGGTTGAAGAAGGTATTCTTGATGGCGAAATACATCATGACCCTAAGTTGTGGAGAAATCAAGTTATTGGTCAATGTAAGTCTTGGATAGATGGTGGTTTAAAACCACGGGCTATGACTAGGGACTTAGATTGGGGCGTAAAAGTTCCGGTTGAGGGTGCCGATGGAAAAGTGCTTTATGTTTGGTTGGACGCGCCAATAGGTTATATATCAGCTACTAAAGATTGGGCAACAGTCGAAAGCAAAAATTGGAAGGATTACTGGAAAAACGACGATACTTCGATGGTTCACTTTATTGGTAAAGACAATATTGTGTTTCACTGCATCATATTTCCAATATTGTTGAAGGCTCACGGAGATTTTAACCTGCCGGTTAATGTTCCCGCTAATGAATTTTTAAATCTCGAAGGCGATAAAATTTCAACGAGCAGAAATTGGGCGGTTTGGTTGCATGAGTATATGGAAGATTTTCCAGATAAGGCAGATGAGTTGAGGTATGTTTTGACCTCCATCGCCCCAGAATCAAAAGATGCCGAATTCACTTGGAAAGATTTTCAAGCTAGAGTTAATAATGAG
>JBMYOI010000095.1:0-5674 GCA_049599135.1 Salibacteraceae bacterium | reverse complement strand
GCGCATGCGCGTTATATCTATTATCTCTATTGTTTCTGTACTTATTGCTATTACTGTGCTTAGCTGTTTTTTTTTAATATATAGCATTAGAATAAATTGTCTAATGGGTTTTTAATTTCATTGAATTTGGTCTTGGCCACAAGGGTACATATTTCTGTGGTTTTACTACTTCCATGTCCAAGTAACTCCTGAACACACCTCAAATTTAGTCCTTTTCGTAAACTTAACGGGAGCAGTACACAGCCCTCATTATAAACGAAAAAAGGCACAACGCTAATGCGTTATGCCTTTTTGTACACCCGGAAGGATTCGAACCTTCAACCCTCGGAACCGAAATCCGATATTCTATCCAGTTGAACTACGGATGCAATTGAACCGCAAAATTAATACTTTGGCTTTCTAAATGGTCAATATGGAAATCAGTTTTGATTCTTTTCTTTATGTGTGGTTGGGTATTGCCGTTTCAACCTTCATTCTTTTATTTTTTATTAGCGCACCTTATGGTCGCCATAATCGAGGAGGTTGGGGGCCGCAAGTAGACAATAAGTTGGGTTGGATCATTATGGAATTGGTCAGCCCGGCAGCAATTTTATATTTTTTTCTGACCGGTTCAGGGCATCGGAATGCAGCCATTTGGCTTTTTGTTGGACTTTGGCTGTTTCATTATGCTTACCGTAGCATTTATTTCCCAACACAATTAAACACCAAAGGCAAAACCATACCACTTTCAATTGTGGTTATGGCCATTTTTTTTAATTCAGTAAACGGCTTTACCAACGGGTATTACTTCGGAAATTTTGGAAATGATTATCTCAATTACAATTTTGCTTCGCTACAATTTATTGGAGGGTTTTCGCTTTTTATAGCTGGTTTTTATATCCATTTAAAATCCGATCACATTTTAATTAACCTGCGTAAAACCAATAAGGGTTACGTTATTCCCAATGAGTTTTTGTTCAAATACGTTTCTAGTCCGAACTATTTAGGCGAAATGATGGAGTGGCTTGGATTTGCAATAATGACAAACGCCCTTTCTGCGTGGTGTTTTTGGGTGTGGACAGTGGCCAATCTGTTTCCTCGAGCGCTAGCGAATTACCGCTGGTACAAATCTAAATTTGAAGATTATCCAAAGGACAGAAAAATTCTGATTCCGCGAATATTCTAAACCCCCATTTCTCTTACTGTTTTTCCTACTTTTGCGCTCCTTTTTAAGCAATAATGGAAAAGAAATATCCTGAATACAAACAACTTAATCTGGCAGACGTTGCCGATGAAGTTTTAGAGACTTGGAAACAAGAAAAAACCTTTGAACAGAGCATTGAAACTCGCGAAGGAAAAAAGCCTTTTGTTTTTTATGAAGGCCCACCTTCTGCAAACGGTTTACCCGGTATTCACCACGTTATGGCCAGAACCATAAAGGATTTGTTCTGCCGGTACAAAACCATTTCAGGTTTTCAAGTAAAACGAAAAGCAGGCTGGGATACTCATGGTTTGCCAGTTGAACTTGGTGTTGAAAAAGAATTAGGAATTACTAAAGAAGACATTGGAACCAAAATTTCGGTGGAAGATTACAACAAAGCTTGTCGTGAAGCAGTAATGCGTTACACAGGAATTTGGAACGATTTGACCGAAAAAATGGGATACTGGGTAGATATGGAAGCCCCATACATTACCTACGAAAGCAAGTATATTGAGTCGGTTTGGCATTTACTAAAAGACCTTCACAAAAAGGACTACTTGTACAAGGGTTACACCATTCAACCGTATTCTCCAAAAGCTGGAACAGGATTAAGTACGCACGAACTAAATCAGCCGGGTACTTACCAAGATGTTAAAGACACCACCATTGTTGCGCAATTTAAGGTGATCAAAAACGCACTTTCTGAAAAGCTTTTTGCAAATACAGATAAGGAAGTGTTCTTTTTAGCTTGGACAACTACTCCTTGGACCCTGCCTTCAAACACAGCTCTAACTGTAGGGAAAAACATTTCTTATTCTCAAATAGATACGCTTAACCCGTACACTTTTAGGCCAGTTTCATTGATTTTGGCTACCGATTTAGTTTCAAAACACTTTTCTGCAGATAAAGAAAACGAGGACCCCGCTCTGTATCCAGGCAAAGGAAACGTACCGTGGAAAAGGGTTGCGGAGTTTACAGGAGCTGATTTATTAGAAATCACATACGAACAATTGCTTCCATTTGCTCAACCAATGGAAGATGCAGATAAAGCGTTTCGAGTAATACCAGGTGATTTTGTAACCACCGAAGACGGTACTGGAATTGTTCACACTGCTCCTACTTTTGGCGCTGACGATGCTTTGGTTGCCAAAGCAGCTGGAGTTCCTCCGTTACTGGTTGAAGATAAAAACGGTCATGGAGTACCGCTTGTAGATATGCAAGGTCGTTTTATTGAAGGGTGCGGAGAGTATTCGGGTAAATACGTAAAAAACGAATATTACGAAGATGGAACCGCTCCAGATAAGTCGGTAGACGTTGAAATAGCCATTAAATTAAAGGAAGATAACAGGGCGTTTAAAGTTGAAAAATACGTTCACTCGTATCCACACTGCTGGAGAACGGATAAACCCATTTTATACTACCCTCTCGATTCGTGGTTTGTTAAAACTACTGCTGCTAAAGACAAGTTAATTGAGAATAACAAAAAAATAAACTGGAAACCAAAATCGACAGGCGAAGGCCGTTTTGGAAACTGGTTAGAAAACCTTCAAGACTGGAACCTTTCTAGGTCACGTTATTGGGGAATTCCAATTCCAATTTGGTCAAACGAAGATGGTAGCGAAATCAAAATGATTGGTTCGGTTGAAGAGCTTAAAAATGAAATTACTAAAGCTGTTGAATCAGGAGTAATGGATGCGGATCCTTTTGCAGATTTTGAGGTGGGCAACATGAGCAAGGCCAACTACGAAACCATTGATTTACACAAGAATATTGTAGATCAAATAATTTTGGTTTCTGATTCGGGCGAGTCACTTACACGTGAAAGTGATTTGATTGATGTATGGTTTGACTCAGGCTCAATGCCATACGCACAATGGCACTATCCATTTGAAAACAAAGAGATATTTGAGCAAAACTACCCAGCCGACTTTATCGCTGAAGGGGTGGATCAAACGCGTGGTTGGTTTTTTACTTTGCATGCAATTGCAACGATGACGCACGATAGCTTAGCTTACAAAAACGTGGTGTCAAACGGTTTGGTGTTAGATAAAAACGGACAAAAAATGTCTAAGCGATTAGGCAACGCCGTTGATCCGTTTATGACATTAAAAAAATACGGAGCAGATGCTACTCGTTGGTACATGATCACCAATGCTCAGCCTTGGGATAACTTAAAGTTCGATTTAGAAGGAATTGTTGAGGTTCAGCGTAAGTTTTTTAGAGCACTTCAAAACACGTATTCGTTCTTTGCTTTGTACGCTAACGTTGATGGTTTTGCTTTTAAAGAAGATTACATTCCATTAGCTGAACGGCCAGAAATTGATCGTTGGATTCTGTCAAAGCTGAATTCGGTTATTGCCTCATCTTCGGAACATTACGAAAAATATGAGCCTACTCAAGCAGGGCGTTTAATTCAAGAGTTTGTAGTTGATGACCTTTCAAACTGGTGGGTTAGATTGTGCAGAAAGCGTTTCTGGAGAGGTGATTATTCACATGATAAAATATCAGCATATCAAACACTTTTTAAGTGCTTAGAAACAGTTGCAATTATTTCATCTCCAATTGCTCCATTTTATACCGACAAGCTTTACAGAGATTTGAACTTTGTAAAAAGAGGAGCGGTTCAGTCTGTTCATGTATCTTATATTCCAACTGTAAAAACGGAAGTAATTGACAAAGCCTTGGAAGAACAAATGGCAATTGCACAAAAGGCTTCCAGTTTGATTTTAGCGCTTAGAAAGAAAGAAAGATTAAGAGTACGTCAGCCGTTGCAACGAATTATGATTCCTGTAGCTGATGATAAATTCAAAGAGAACATAAGCCACGTAAAGGACATTATTTTGAACGAGGTTAATGTTAAAGAACTGGAGTTTATTGACCCCACAAACGAATTGTTGGTTAAGAAAATTAAACCAGATTTTTCTAAGCTAGGGCGTAAGTTCGGTAAGCAAATGAAAACATTGGCCGGCATAATCAACGGACTGAATCAAGAACAAATTAAAACGGTTGAGTTTTCTGGCGAAATAGCTTTAGACTTAGATGGCGCCGAAGTAATTATTACTAACGAAGATGTGGAAATTACTTCTCAAGATGTTCCCGGTTGGTTAGTTGCTTCTGAGGGCCCCGTTACAGTTGCCTTAGACATTTCAATTACACCAGAGTTGCGTTACGAAGGCTTGGCTCGTGAGTTGGTTAACCGAATTCAAAACCTAAGAAAAGACAGTGGATTTGATGTTACCGATAGAATCAACGTTAAGGTTATTAAAAACGATATTTTAGAAGAGGTTATAAAACATAATTTCGATTATATTCGCAGCGAAACCCTTACAGAAACACTTGATTTAGTTGACAATGTTGATGTTAATGATGGCGTTGAAATAGAATTGGAAGAGGGACTTCAATCAAAATTAGAAATCCAAAAAGTTTAAGTTATGGATCAAGAAAAACAAAGTTACGGAGAGGCCGATCTTCAAGAATTTAAAGAAATTATTACCGAAAAATTGATTGAGGCTAAAAAGGATTTGGAATTGTTGGCTGATTCTATTTCTCACAAAGATGATCATGGAACAGATGATACATCAAGATCTTTCAATATTATGGAAGATGGTTCAGATGTTTTGTCAAAAGAAGAAAACGCGCAACTTGCAGTGCGTCAGCAAAAGTTTGTAAAACACCTTGAAGATGCTCTTATGAGAATTCAAAACAAAACCTATGGTGTTTGTCGAGCCACAGGAAAATTGATTCCAAAAGAACGTTTAAAAGTTGTGCCTCACGCTACGCTTAGCATTGAAGGTAAAAACGCACAGCAGAAATAAAATTTAGTTAACGCTAAACCCAAAAGTCTTTCTGAGTTTCAGAGAGACTTTTTTTATAAGCTACAGTGAAATCACAGTCGGGAATAATAGCAGCATTAACCGTTTTGGCGGTTATAATAATTGACCAAGGAAGTAAGATTTGGGTAAAAACAAGTATGTACTTGGGGCAGGAATTTGCCGTTGCAGGCAATTGGTTTTTTATTCACTTTACCGAAAACAACGGAATGGCCTTTGGGATGGAATTTGCCGGAGAATATGGTAAGTTGTTTTTAACTGGTTTTCGAATTTTGGCGGTTGTTGGTATTCTTTATTATTTGGTAAAAATTATCCGAGAAGGGCAGCCAATTGGTCTTGTTATCAGTATTGCTCTTGTGTTTTCTGGTGCGTTGGGTAATATTTTAGATTCGGTTTTTTATGGAGTTATGTTCAACGATTCGTACCATCAAATTGCAACCCTTGGCTCCGAAGCTGGAGGCTATTCAACGTGGTTTTACGGCAAGGTAGTCGACATGCTTTACTTTCCAATGGTAAGCGGCATATTTCCTGATTGGATGCCTATATGGGGCGGAGAGCCGTTTCTTTTCTTTAGACCCGTATTTAACGTTGCCGACACGGCCATTTCAACTGGCGTAGGTATGATTGTCGTTTTTCAGAAACGATATTTTTCTTAGACCTTACT
>JBMYOI010000094.1:0-5868 GCA_049599135.1 Salibacteraceae bacterium | reverse complement strand
CTTCCTCTAATTTTATGTTCAATCGTACTCGTTTTTGTAATTGTCTCATAAATCAACCCGCCATTTAGGTTGGTTACTTCAATTGTTCCATTAAACACCAAGGTTTGGTTATTAACTTCAAAAAGCACCGTGTAATTCTGATATTCTAAATGAATTACGGAGCCAACATCTCTCCATTTTCCAGAGGTTGGGCTTAATGTAGCTATTATTGTTCCGCTCAATACTTTTCTACCGCAATTACCTCCGTAAACAACTTTACTTTTTCCGCCAGTTGTATCGATGTTTATAACACCACAAGGCAATATTAATCCTGAATCAGCTCCTCTACTCCCAAAACTTGTAGCTTCAAGGGCTTTAAAAACGTTTTCGATTGATGCATCATATTCATTTCTAGCTGTTTCGTCGTTCGATCCTTGTTCGGCAACTCCGAATGCCTCAGGTAATACATCGTCTTCTTTTTTACAACCAAAAAAAAGAAGGCTAATTATCAACCCGGAATACAGTAAATATTTCATAACTAAACGTTTGAAACCAAACTTAATGATTTCTCTTTTATTGTTAATTTAAAGTGCAAAAGAAAACGCACTCTTGATTATTAGACAAAACAATGTTGCAATCATGGCCCTAAAATGTTCAACGTTTTCATTTTCTTTGAGAAAATTTAATTTATGAGTAAAGACGAGTTTTTGTTTTTAATACCGGGAGTTATGTTTGGTATGGCCGTATTCGATTTGATAAGTTTGCTCAGAAGTAAGAAATATTATTGGGAAAGCCTATTGTGGGGTGTCCTAATGTTTTTCTCTCTTTTATCTATAGTCTATCGTCTATTCGACGATTTGATTCTTCTTACCTCCAATTTAGGATATTACACCCTATTTATTTTTTCTCCATTGTTTTTTGTCCAAGCCAGTTATTCGCTCACTCCAAAAAATGAAAATGACAATATGAATGATTTATTTCATTCAAACAGAAAAGCGTTTTTTGGAAGTGTATCTGGGGTATTACTTATCAATTTCATTATTCAATATTTTATTACCCATAGAGTTGAACCAATACAACACGTTTTGCTTGTTCTATTAATAGCCTCAAATATGTTTTTTAATAAGCTTTATTTGAGAATTGTAGCTAGTGGAATGGTTTGTTTCTCTATTCTATTAGATTACTGGGAATTGGCTTTGTAAATTCACTGAGACTTACTTCCCGATACAAAACTTACTAAAAATGTTATCCAATAAATCGTCGGTAGTTACTTCGCCAGTAATCTCACCTAAATGGTATAGCGACTGTCGAATATCGGCGGCAAGGAAATCTCCTGAAAGGCCGTGATCCAATCCGTGATACGCACGCATTAAAGATTCGTTTGCATCACCTAAAGCTTTATAATGACGAGTATTGGTTACAATAACATCTTGCTCTCCAATCTTTCCTAAATTGACTAATTCTAATAAACGTGTTTCTAAAATATCGAGGTTAAATTTCTCTTTAGCAGATAAGAAAATAGGATCATATAATTTTTCTAACTCCCCCCTTCTCTCTTCATTTATCAAATCAGATTTATTAGCAACAATCACCAATTCTGATCCCGATTTTTCTACGTCAACTTTTAACCCTTCAACTATAGTCGCTAATTCTGATAATTCAATATTCGCAGAATCAAAAAGGTAGCAAACTATGGCTGCCTCTTTCATTTTTTCTAGAGTCTTCTTAACTCCCAAAGACTCTACTAAATCATCGGTTTCTCGAATTCCAGCAGTATCAATGAAACGATAAACGACACCATTAATATTTACTTCGTCTTCAATTACATCTCTGGTCGTTCCAGCAATTTCTGTAACTAAAGCCTTTTCTTCATTCAAAATGGCATTTAGCAAAGTAGATTTTCCGGCGTTTGGCTTTCCAGCAATAACAACGGGAACTCCGTTTTTAATTACGTTACCACTTTTAAATGATTCAATAAGAGCTTGAAGTACGACATGAATTTTCATCATTAAGTCTTTCAAGTCATCGCGATTGGCAAATTCTACATCCTCTTCACTAAAATCGAGTTCTAACTCAATTAGCGAGGCAAAATGTATTAAGTCGGCCCGCAATTTTTTAATCTGGTTTGAAAAACCGCCTCTCATTTGGTGCATGGCAACTTTATGCGCTGCTTCAGAATTTGAGGCAATCAAATCAGCAACTGCTTCAGCTTGACTCAAATCTAACTTACCATTTAAGAAAGCTCGAAGTGTAAATTCACCGGGTTTGGCAGGTTGTGCACCTTTCTCTGACAAAATCCGAATTACGTCTTGCAAAATGTACTGCGATCCGTGACAGGATATCTCCACCACTTCTTCTCCAGTATAGCTTCTCCCTTCTTTGAAAAGAGTAACCAAAACCTCATCTACAATTCTATCGCCATCTTTTACACGACCAAAATGTGCTGTATGAGATTTTTCATTCGACAAATCTTTAGAAAATACCGAAGAAATTATCTCAATTGAACGTGGCCCAGAAAGACGAATTACACCAATAGCACCAACCCCTTGCGGTGTTGCCAATGCAACAATTGTTTCATTATTTGTGAATGCCATATCGTGCAAAAGTAAACGTTGGCAGACTTTTGAGAACCTCCCTTCAATTCTTATTTTAGTTGAAAATTAAAAGCATGGCAAAACTGGTTTCGTGGAATGTAAATGGCATTCGAGCAGGAGTAAAAAAAGGTTTCGTTGAAAAAGTTAACGATATGGGAGCAGACATAATCTGCCTGCAAGAAACCAAAGCTCAAGACGACCAAGTTATTGAGGCTTTAGAAGAACTGAAAGGATATCACATTTATCCATACTCTGCAGTAAAAAAAGGATATTCGGGTACTGCAATTCTAACAAAAGAGAAACCAATATCTGTTACAAACGGACTTGGAATACCAGAACATGACGACCAAGGAAGACTAATTGTTGCGGAATATGATAATTACTATTTAGCGACTACTTATGTGCCTAATTCGGGAGCTGGACTAGTCAGACTTGATTATCGCATAGAATGGGACAAAGCCCTTCTAAACCATCTCAATAAATTAAATGAATCAAAACCAGTAGTCATCTGTGGAGATTTAAATGTTTGCCACAGAGATATTGATATTGCTCGGCCAAAACCGAACTACAATAAGTCTCCAGGTTATATGCAAGTTGAAATTGATGGATTGGACAATTATACCCGAGCTGGTTTTCTTGATTCGTTTAGGGAATTACATCCTGATGAAGTAAAATACAGTTGGTGGAGCATGCGTGGAGGTGCAAGAAGTAAGAATATTGGCTGGCGTTTGGATTATTTTTTTGTCAGTGACAGTCTTATGCATAAAGTTAAACAAGCAGATATATGGACCGAAATTGAAGGTTCTGATCATTGCCCAGTAATATTAGAATTGAATTTATGAGAATTAATTTAATTCTAGCATTTCTACTTTCTAGTGTTATTTTTTTTGATGGGTATTCTCAAAGTAAAAAAGAAACTAGAGTCGAAAAAAAAGCAGTAAGAAAAGCAAAAAAGCAAAAAAAACTGGATGAAGGTAAATTCATGATTACCCCAGTTGCTGCACCTGGATATACTCCTGAACTTGGTGGACTTATAGCGGTTGGTGGCTTAGCAAGTTTTAAGACTGATAAAAGTGATACAGTTATTCAACGCTCTTCCCTCCCATTTACAATTGGCTATACCTCAACTGGCGCTGTTATCGGACAGGCTATTCTTACTTCATATTGGTTTGAGGATAGATTACGAATTTTTGGAGATTTTTGGTATAAAAACATGCCCGATCATTATTGGGGAGTTGGTTACGAAAACGGCGTTAATGTGGCTAAATCAGATTCTACTACTGCCTATACAAGACAGTGGTGGTGGATTAACCCTAGGTTTTTATATCAATTCAAACCCAATTATTTTGTGGGGTTAAACATCGACTACAATTCAACAGAAGGAAGCTCCGAAAGTTTTGGCGTTGATTCTGATTCAACCTACCAACTGTACAATAATACTCCTATGAATGGTGGTGTTGGGGTAATTGCTCGATACGACTCTAGAGACATTCCTGTTGATGCTCGTAAAGGTATTTTTATCGACTTAAGAGGAACTTTTTATTCTGATGTTATTGGAAGTCAGAATAACTATCAAGTTTATCAATTGGATTATCGCCAATTCCATACAATAAACAAAGATGGACATGTTTTGGCTTGGCAAATGAAAACTAGAATTAGCAACGGAGAGGTTCCATATGGTGAAATGAGTCAATTGGGTACTCCATTTGATCTAAGAGGTTATCAGTGGGGACGATTTCGAGACAACAACATGTTCTACTTTTTAACTGAATATAGAAATACCTTTTACAAAAAAAATGGCGAAATGAGTAAACATGCCGCAGTAGTCTGGATGGGTTCTGGTACTGTTTTTAATGAACAGCAAATAAGAAATAACGACTTGAGTTGGCTACCTAATTTCGGTATTGGCTATCGGCTCGAAGTTCAACCAAGAATGAATTTACGTCTGGACTATGGCATCGGTAGAGAATCTACTGGTATTTACTTTAACTTCAATCAAGCATTTTAAAATTTCACGATGAAAAAAAATATACTTCTATTAATTTTAACTTTTTTGACCACAGGGATCTCAGCTCAAGTATTTACAAACAAAAAAGTCAAAAAGAAAACTGTAAACGACACAATTTCCGACTATCCCTATTCACTTCCTATATTGGGCAAAAAAGCCTTCGAACAAGGTTACGACTTGCCTTATTCAGCTGGTCTGAGTGTCAATTATATGTGGCAAGAATCGTCTATCCTCATTAAAGATCTAAATGTAGGTTTCAATGGTGGAACTAAATTCTCACTGGATAATATAGTACGGTTCAATGAAGCTACAGCCTCATCAAATGTGGTTAATTTTCGACCGGATATTTGGGTATTTCCATTCCTAAATATTTATGGAATATTGGCCACTTCCAGAACGAGTACTTTGGTAGATTTTACTATAAGGGTTCCAAATGGCTTGGGTTATACCGAAGTTCTGAACACCAGTACGAAAGCTGAATTTTCAGGAACTACAGCTGGATTCGGCATAACTCCAACTTTTGGAGTTGCTGGAGGGTTTGTAGCTTTGGATTTAAACGTTACTTGGACAGATATTCCTGAGTTAGATAAACCCTCGCGAATTTTTGTTTTTGGCCCAAGGGTAGGTAAAAATTTCAAATTCAAAGATTCTGAAAAAGCATTGGCAATTTGGGTCGGAGGTTTTCGTGTAGATATGAATTCTGCTACGGACGGCCAACTCGCGGTGGGTGATTTATTTTCGGGTGATGATTTAACGTCTAAAATTGAATCTGGCTACATTAGATTAGATGAAGCGCAAAATTCATTAGATACTTGGTGGGCAGGTTTAACTCCAAAGGAACAAGCTCAAAATGCAGCAAAAAAAGCTGCCGCACAAGTCGCCATTAATAAAGCCAATGGGATACTAGGCGAAGTTGAGCAAACTGTCGACAATGTGGGAAATTCAACTATTGAATATGGACTTTCTAAACGTCAAGAAAACTTATGGAACTTGATTATAGGTGCACAATTCCAACTCAATAAAAGTTTAATGTTTAGAGTTGAAGGTGGCTTCCTTGGAACTCGAAACCAAGTTCTAGCTGGAATTCAGTATCGATTTGGGTTATAGCCAATTCAATTAATTCAACTACAATTAGGGATTCCCGTCTTCACAAAAATTACGTTGGTACGGCGAGGTATTGTCTCTAACTAAATGCGATTCAGTCCATCGGATGGAAATCAAATGCAATGATCTTACCTTAAAATTATCCCATGTGACCCCAAACATGAGATTTGCACTCTAACACAT
>JBMYOI010000093.1:0-6010 GCA_049599135.1 Salibacteraceae bacterium | reverse complement strand
GGATCTGCACTGGCATAACCATCTCCTGATGCACCAAATTGCTTCAACACTGCCGGAATCAATTCTTTTAATGATTGATTGTCTTTCGGTTCAAGGAGACGGATTGTTGGATTTAACCTCAAGGTTTCACTTTGTCTTTAAATGCTTTTTGAAACTTTTCAACTTTAGGTTGAATCACAAATTTGCAATAGGATTGTTCTCCGTTCTGCTCAAAATAATTTTGGTGATAATCCTCGGCTTCATAAAAAACAGATTTCTCAGTAATTTCAGTAACTACAGGATTTGGATATGCCTTATTGACATTCAATTGTTCTTTGAAAAATGTGGCTCTGGCTCGTTGGTTATCATTGTGATAAAACACTGCTGAACGATATTGGGTACCCACATCATTTCCTTGCCTGTTCAGGGTTGTAGGGTCATGAGTTTTCCAAAATACTTCAAGAACTTCATCTACAGAAACAATCATTGGATCAAAAGTAATTTGAGCAACTTCGGCGTGTCCAGTTGTTCCGTTACAAACTTCTTTATATGCAGGATTTTTCACACTTCCTCCCATATAACCACTTTTTACTGAAACAACACCATTCAGTTGCTCAAAAATGGCTTCGATACACCAAAAACATCCAGCCCCTAATGTAATTACCTCTAAATTTTCATTTGTACTTTCCATCACAATATTTGATTCACTTTTGTTGTTCTTTTGACCACACGATATTAAGGCTATTGAGCTTAATAATAAAGCCAGAAAAAAAGATTGAAATTTTATCATAGCCTAAAAGTAATAGATAGGATAATGAATTGGATAGAGAACAGAGTAAAAAAATTCAAAATGAAAAGCCCATTGCAAAAAGCATATGATTTTGGTTTTTTATGTTTAATTGTTCTTTTCTTAATTCCCGATGGAAGAATATTCATGCAAAGGATGCTTTTGCATACAGGATTATTCAATGCCAATGTAGAAACAGATGAAAGAATATTCGTTCCAGAAGAACAGTTCAATAGTGTTGTTTTTATTGGAACAGATGGCAAACAACACACACTTTCAGAGTACAAAGGGCAAGTAATCTTTTTAAATTATTGGGCAACTTGGTGTCCTCCATGTAAAGCAGAGCTCCCTAGCCTTTCAAACCTATACGCCAATTTTGAAGATAAAACTCAAATTAATTTTTTCTTCATGACTTTTGAAAAACGAGAAAAAGTAAACGAGTTTCTTGATAATTACGAATCTAAAGTACCTCCCAGTTTTATGGTTCAGAATGCTCCTGAAAATTTAAAAGCTGATGCTTTACCAACTACTTATATAATTGATAAAAAAGGCCAAATAGTACTTAAACACTCCGGAATGGCCAAATGGGATAGCGATGATATTTATCAACAAATTGATGAGTTAATAAATGAGTGATGTCCAATTATTTGATATCAAACTGAATATAATTTTACGCATTCTCAAATTATTCCTCATGAAGAACTTATTAATTACTCTTTCCTTAATCCTATTTGCCCAGATATCTTTTTCGCAATTTGTTGATACTTTGATTGTTTCAGAATCGAAGAATTATTCCGTTTTTGGAATGGCGAACTACAATTGTAAAGAAACTCATGCCGATTTAGGATGTAAGTCGGACAAACAAACAAACAACGTGTTTTACCTGTTTCAGTCCTAAAAATGAAACGGATTCAGTACTTATGTATAAAGCAAGAATCCACGATTCAATATATGTAATGGTTTATGATAAAAATAAAACATTAAGGATAGAGTATTTACAGCCACACGCTCACTCGATTTACGGCAGAGTTAAAGTCTATAACAAAAAGGGCGAACTCACTAGCCTTGAGTATTATAGCTATGGAGAGTTTTCAGAAAGTAATTCACCAAACCATCACGATGTAAGCGGATCAAGTACTTTTAGAGCTGGGTTATGGAAATATTATAGTAAAGGTGTGCTTTCAAAAACCGAACGATATGAATTACTGCATACCAAAGACAAAAGCAATTATTATGTTTTAATTACCGAGTTAACATTTGAAAAAGATGGAACTCATGTTAAAAAGCAAAATGAATACATTTCACATATAGAAGATCTTGAATTTCAGCATAAACCCTTGAAGTTTAAAAAACCAATGTTTTCTGTGAAAGGAGCGAACCTCTAATCACGAAAAAACTTGGTTAGAATAAAGCATGGCTTTTTGCAGTTCTTCTTGGCTTAGACCAGTTTCTATGTTGTTTTCACCACAATATTGAAACACTACTTCTGTTGCCATGTTGCCTACTAACTTGTCTTCAGCCATTGGGCAACCTCCGTATCCTTTTATTGCCGAATCTATCCTTTTACACCCTGAATTATAAGCTGCGTTAACTTTTTCAATTCTTGTTTCAGGAGTGCTGTGTAAATGTGCTCCAAATTCCACTTCTTTAAATTCTGGAATTAGGGTATTAAATAAATAATCAATGTTTTCTGGATTTGATACACCAATTGTATCGCTCAATGCCAATATTTTAATTCCTAAATCATTAGCTAACCTTTCGCTCCATTTTGCCGCAATATCAGGGCTCCATAATTCTCCATAAGGATTACCAAACCCCATGCTTATGTATATTACTAACTCTTTGTTGTGCTTATCACAAAGTGTTTTTATTTCTTCTACCCTTATTAAAGATTGGTCAATGGTAGAATTGGTATTTCTTTTTTGAAATTCTTCAGAAATGGAAAAAGGAAACCCTAAATATTTAATTTCTTCGAAGTTACAAGCATCCTGAGCACCACGAGTATTAGCTACAATAGCCAAAAGTTTGCTATTTGTGTTTTCTAAATCTAAACGTGCCAATACTTCCTCGGTATCTTTTAACTGTGGAATAGCTTTTGGAGATACAAAACTCCCAAAATCAACGGTATCAAAACCAACTTTCAAAATTCGATTAATGTATTCAATCTTTGTATCTGTTGGTATCCAATCATGTATGCCTTGCATGGCATCTCTTGGGCATTCAATTATTTTCATAGAACTAAATTAGAATGAAATAACAGATAAATCAACTTATCAATTCCTTGTCAATATAACATTGGGTATATCGCCCTTAAAGCGCCCAGTTGACCTTCCAGTTCCTTTTATTTCTATTTGACCACTTGGTAACCGAGCTACGAACAAATAAACAAAGACAGGTGTATTATTTACCTCAAATTTTAAGTGAGCCAACTCACCTTTTTTGAGTACCCCTTTAACAGAACCAGCAATAGGCATTTGAACAGAAAAAGGAAAATCTCCTTCAATTCCTGCTTCAATATTCATTTCGTATTTATCGTCTTTTGAAACCCATGTGCCTTGTAAATCCATGAATCAAATATGAGGCATCCTAAGCAGGATTACAATTGTTTTGTTGTTAAGCGAATAATTGAGAGATTTAAGGAATCAATAAATAACAAACAAACACCCATTTTTAAACAAAAAAAAAGCTCTCCTAAAAAGGAGAGCTTTTAAATTTCAGCGGTCCGGACGAGACTCGAACTCGCGACCCCCTGCGTGACAGGCAGGTATTCTAACCAACTGAACTACCGGACCTTTTGAAAGTCCAATGGACTTTCAAAATGAAAAACCCTAAGGTTTCTCTTTATCGTTTATTGAGTTTTACCTCAACTCTTTCTAAGAACTTCCGTCTGCTTGCAAACGAGCGGCAAAACTAATGCAAATTTCACGTCCACAAAATATTTTTTTGAATTTCTTTGGTAAATGATTGATGCAAATTATTGGATAGAGAAACTTCAGCTATCACCACACCCAGAAGGAGGATATTACAAAGAAGTATATCGCTCTGAAAACGAAATAGATATACTTTCAACGGACGGAAAAACGTCTTTAAAACGCAACTCGCTTACCTCTATTTATTTCTTGTTGAAATGTGAAGATTTTTCGCATTTCCATATATTATCGTCCGATGAAATTTGGTATTTCCACTCAGGACAATCGGCAATCATTCATTTTATTGATAAAAAAGGACAGTATTTTACAAAAACAATCAACTCAGAGAATCTTCAAGTAACCATTCCGCATGAAACCTTTTTCGCTGCAGAATTAACCTCAAAAAACGATAACGACTATATTTTGGTAAGCTGTGCCGTTGCCCCTGGTTTTGATTTTGAAGATTTTAGAATGGCTAGTAAATCAGAATTAATCACTTTATGTCCAAATCAAAAACAACTTATCAATCAATTAACAATAAGCTAAATGCAATAATGTTTGAAGGTTGTGTACCTTTGAATAAACACATGAATTATGAATGATATGTCTAAAACCCTTGCAATATTAACTGCGGGTTTCGCCGCAGGTGTTGTAACAGGAATTTTATTTGCACCCGAAGTTGGTGAAAAAACAAGGGAAAAGCTAAAAGAAAAAGCAGGTGAGATTGGAGAGGAACTTGAATCTCAATACGAAGCTGAGATTGAAAAGCTCAAACAAAAAATTTCTGAATTAAAAGCCGAAATACCAGGCAGTACCAAAGAAGCATAAAATGGCTTCGTTAAACATATTAAATAAAGTAGAAGATTATGGCAATAGATTGATTTCATTGCTAAACTCTCACGTTAAGTATTATAAAATTGCCGCTTTTGAGCAAGTAATGACAGTGCTTTCTCTGTTTATCTCGAAAGCAATTCTACTACTTACACTTCTAATTTCTAGTCTGTTTTTTTCAGTTTGGTTGGCTTTTTACATTGGGGAATTGTTGGAGAAGCCTTCTTTCGGTTTTTTAGTTGTGGGCTTCATTAACCTGCTTATTGGCATGATTGTATATTTAAACCGTGGTAAGTGGATAATAGATCCCATTGTACACGAATTAGCTAAACTAATTTCTAAAGAGGATAAGGAGAACCAAGATTATGAAGGAACTAAATAATTTAGAATCTTTGGAGGACCTTAAAAATCTCCGACTTCGGTTAAAACATCAACTGAAAATACAAAGTCTAGAAGCCGAGAATTCTAGACTTAAAATGATGCAAGAGCTAGACTCTAAAAGGCTATTCACCAATATTAGTCAGTTAGTGGTTTCGTCGATTCAAAAATCTGCATTAGGTAACATTATTAAATTATTCAAATAACTGTTGCGTTGAAAAAACCATTTTACAAACGGATATGGTTTATTCTATTAGTGGTGTTTTCGATTTCGATTGGAGGGGTAGTTTTCTACATAAGCTATCATTTTTCCAACATAATTGAAGATAACCTAAGGTCGGCGTTAATAGCTAACCCAAACCGAAAATACAACGTTGAGTTCGAAAAGGTAAAGCTTGAGGTAATTGCTAGAAGCATTGCAATAAACGGTATAGAAATATCGCCAAACCAACCAATTTTAGATAGCCTTAACAATGAAGGTGTTCATCAATCAATTATTGCCAAATTGAGAGTTAAAAACATTCACCTGAATAATATTGACCTTCAAAAACTAATTTCTGAACAACAAATAAGTCTTGAGAAAATTTTAATTAGAAATCCTGTAATTAGCATTGATTTTACTGGTTATAAAAAAGAAGTAAAAGACACCATTACTCCGATTGAAGCATTGAAACACATTGCTGAGGAAATTCATGACTTGTCTGTCCATTCAATAGAAGTTAAAAATGCATCAATCGGAATTAGAAATCTTTCAAAAGACAGCTCTGAGGTTGTATCGATTAAAAAAGTATCGCTTAAACTTGATGAATTCCAAATGGATACTACCAAGGAATTAATTCCAATTGACCTAAGCGCAGCTGAACTAAAAATAGGTTCTATTGAAATAAAATCAGCTCCGAATCATAACATAACACTAAACAATTTGATTACTTCTTTTGCTGATTCAAGTATTACAATTGGCTCAGCCAACATAATACCAACCAAGAGTAAGGAGCAGTTTAGTTCGGCTTTGGTCTATGAAAAAACTTGGCTTAAAATTAAAACCGGGCGAATTAAAGTTTCCGGAATTGCTCTAAACAACTTCTTATTCAATGAAGTATTATCGATTGACCGCATAGACGTTTAT
>JBMYOI010000092.1:0-6037 GCA_049599135.1 Salibacteraceae bacterium | reverse complement strand
TCGATTTCAAACACAGCTGAATATGGAGAGTATATTTCTGGAAAACGAATTGGTCCAGGCGGTAAACCTTTATACATATAAGTATTGTATGGCGAATCAATATTCTTATGTTTATTGAGCACTCGCCTAATGGTAAAATCATTTGCAGCGAACACAACAGTTGGATCAGCTTGTAACAACATTCCCCGGCGAATTCTATTCAAATAAACTCCTGCAACTTTAGGTTTTTCATCATTCTTTTTGGTTTCTTCTTCAACAATTGCAGCCAAGGTAACTACCTCACTTTGACTCAAACCAAGCGATGAAGCTTTGGTTTTTCGTGAGTCATTCCAAAATTTTTTAAACTCAACAGCCATTCTAGAACAAAACTCTTCAGGCGTTGTATTCCAATTATATAAATAGGTATTAGGGATAAACATAGCAGGGAATTCCTCTTTTGTGAATCCGTATTTAAGTCTTACTTCTGGGTTTATTAAGTATTGGCTGAAAGTTGAGCTATCTGCTTCGAAATACTGTGCAATTTTCCCAGATAACTCATCTATGGTTCGTACGTTATTGAATGTTACCTGAACTGGATCTTGCTCTCCGATTCTCAACTTATTAATCACTTGTTCATTACTCATACCGTTCTTGAGCTCATAACGACCAGGTTTTACTAATTCAGGGTATTTTTTTAATTCTGCAATTTTTTGAAAATGAGACAAACTTTTAATGCAATTACAATTTTCTAATTTCGAAATAACATCACTATAATTATCATTACTCGTAATGTAAATCACCTTATTGGCAATAACAGACTCACCAGTAAGTGCATTTTTAAACTGCCAAGCTACTAATGCCGCAGCAATTAAAAGAATAAGCCCTATAATTACCCCTACTTTTTTCATGACTCAGGACACATATATTGATAGAGTAATTCATTGTAAAACTTACCCTCAATTTTGATCCAATCTTTCTTTACGCCAATTAACTGAAAACCCGCCTTTTCAAACAACTTAATACTTTTTAGATTGTTTTCAAGGATGTTGCAATAAACTTGGTGGCAATCCAATATTGAAAAACAATAATTGGTAATTAAAGAAATTGACTCGCTACCAAATCCTTTATTTCTCTCCGCTTCATCTGCTATAAGAATTCCACAGCCAACCCTTTGGTGAATAGCACTAAAATCAAACAAATCGATACAACCTATGGCCTCTTTTGTAACAATATCACATATCATTAATCTTAGCTGTCCTTGACTATAAATATCATGTGAACTTGCTATGTATTTTTCTAAAGTATATCGAGAGAAAGGATGAATAGTGTCCGATATTTTCCATACATCAACATTGTTCTCCCACTCAAACAATAAATCAATATCCTCTGGTTCAAGAGCACGCAGGTAAATGGAGTTTCCTTTAATCATAGATTAAAACAAATATGATTAAATATGTTTTCTTTCTACTCTTATTTTCTCTCTAATAATCAACACTTCAAAGTGATTTATAATTCTAATGTCAGAGACTTTAGTGTTTAATTCAATTATAAACTTAAATTCGAATTTTAAAGGTGCCTTTATGATAGCTACAAATAAACATGCGGGAGAATTTCTACCTCCTTCTGAACTAATACTAAATGATGATGGTAGTGTTTATCACTTAAAGTTAAAACCCGACCAAATTGCAGACAAAATCATTGTAGTTGGCGATCAACATAGGGTTAAGCTAATATCTAGCTTTTTCGATAAAATAGATTGTGAAGTTCAAAATCGTGAATTTTGCACTCATACTGGGAGGTATAACAATTCAAGGATAACCGTCATATCCTCAGGGATTGGAACCGACAATATTGACATTACATTAAATGAATTAGATGCTTTGGTTAACATCGATTTAGATAAAAGAACAATTAAATCGGAATTGACCTCACTTGACATAGTTCGAATTGGAACTTGTGGCGGGCTTCAACCTGAAGTAGAACCCGGTGATTTTGTACTAAGCGAATACGGTTTTGGGCTAGATGGTATGCTTAACTATTATGATGCATCATTTTCAAATGAAGAAATAGAACTTAATAATTCCTTAAAAAACCACCTTAATTTAAATGAGTTTGGTATTCAACCTTACATAGCTAAGGCTAGCAATAAATTAACTAGAATTTTATCAGAAGGAATGCACAAAGGAATTACTATAACTGCTAACGGATTTTACGCACCTCAAGGCCGTTCAATGCGCTTGGGATTAGCCCTCCCTGGCTTCAATGACCTGCTAGAAACCTATAAATACAACGATTTGAAGGTGTTAAATTACGAAATGGAGACCTCAGCGTTGTTCGGATTAGGAGGTTCTATGGGCCATAATTGTTCGACAGTTTGCGTCGCAGTAGCTAACCGCCCCACTAAAAAAGCGCTAGTTAACTACAAGCCTAAAGTGATTGAGTTAGTAGGCATTATTTTAGATAGATTAACAAACTAAGGCTAATAACTCTAAAACAGCGTCGTCCAATAGTGCCTATTCACAGCCCTACATTTGTTGCTGTGAACACAGAAGAATCTCATCTCGACGCATTGATCAGTCTTTTAGACGATCCTGACAATATGATATTTGATCAAGTTAGAGTACAACTTGAAAAAATGGGTATTTCTGTAATTCCAGCATTGGAAAAAGCACATGCGAGCCATTCATTTGGACCTCTATTTGACGAAAGGGTTGAAGACTTGATAAATCACATTCAAAATGCATCTAAAGTCAATAAATTGGCGAATTGGGCACAAACCGATGACCAAGACTTATTAGAAGGCCTTTTTGTAATTGCCCAAAATCAATACCCAGAGATTAAAAAAGATGAAATTATTGCCTTTTTTGACCAACTTGAAAAAGATGTTTGGTTAGAATTGAATAATGAATTAACCGCTTTAGAAAAACTAAAGGTGATTAATCATATTCTTTTTGAAGTCCACTTTCTTGAAGCAAACAAAGAAGATTACAATAATCCAGATAATTCTTTTATCAATAGGCTAGTTCAAACCAATAAAGGTGGTCCAATCATGTTATCCTGCGTTTACATGATTCTCGCAAAACGATTGAATCTACCAATAGTTGGAATTAATTTACCCCGCCACTTTATTTTAGCTTGGGGAGATATTTTCAGTTTATTGGAAGAAGGTAAAGAATTCCAAGACATTGATTTACTATTCTATTTCAATCCCTTTTCACAAGGAGCTGTATTTGGCCGACAAGACATTTCCGATTTTTTAAAAGAGATAAAAATAGACGAAAACCCAATCTTCTATCGTCCTTGCACCAACATAGACATAATTTACCGAACGCTTAACAACTTAAGTCATTCATACTTACGATTAGGCATGGAAACAAAGGTTCAAGAAATAGAGGCAATGAAACAAGCCTTAAAGAAATAATCAGCTTCAGCTACTGCTCTAATTCAAATATTTACTGGTAAAATTGGGAGTTTAGTATACAAAACTATTCATCCAATGAAGAATTCCTCTTAGGCCTTCAGAAATGCTGCTAGCGATTGGGTGATCAAAACTTAACCCAACAACATACATAATAAACAGGGCATATAATACGAGTAAGAAATAGGCTTTTCTCAAACCAACGTATTTACCAAGGTAAAACACGAAGAAAACTACAATCGTAATTAACCAGAGAAGCACTCGCAGTTCACCACTCATATCATTAATGATAGGAGTCATTTCTATTGGACCATACAACATGGTATATAAGAAAAGAGGGAAACCCAAGGCAAAGCAAATATCAAACATATTGCTTCCCATCGCATTTGAAACTGCATCGTCATAATTCCCTTTCTGAGCATCCTTCATACTAATAATTGTATCTGGAATACTTGAAGCCATTGAAGCAATAATTAAGGCTACAAACAAAATAGGAATATCTAACCCTTCATAATTTCCTAAAAGAGGAACATAATAGGTTTTTGCACCAATCCACTCACAAGCCAAAACCAATAAATAGCAACTTACCGCAATGGTTAACGTGCTAATAATCAATAATGGCCAAGCATTCGCTCCAGTAATTTGCTTTTTACCAATAACAAGCGATTCCAAATCTAATCGAAGTCCTTGAGAAATAATTGAACGATCGGCTTTTGAATCTTCTTCGCTTTCGTCTTCTTCAAACTGAGCATTATATTCATGGGAATCCATTTGTTCACCTTTACTCATTGTGGTAAGCATATATGTAATATACACCACGTAAATAAGCATTAGGATAACACCATGCCACCAATCAAGCTTATTACCGGAAATCAGAACAATTAATATTAACTCTGTAATAATTAAGGCAACACCATCTCTTAGAATTACCTTCTTAGAAACTTCAACATTTTTTGTTACACCACTATAAATAACAGCAATTATGGCAATTGCCGGAATAATCATTGCATTAAAAATAGCAGATCCGGCAGTAGTACCAATTCCTCCACTAAAACCATCTTCATCATGCAGAAAGAAGAGGAAGAACATTGTTGTGAACAACTCCGGCATTGAGCTCGCAATTGCATTTATCGTAGCCCCTTTTACTCCGTCAGAAAGGTTTCTCCCAAGGTAGTCAGATGCAACCGTAAAGCCATCAACGCTTCTCCATATAATTATGGAGCAAAATGCTACAAGTATAATTGGAATTAATATTCCCATAGTTTCAACGGCTAAGTTAAATTTATTTAATAACCTCCCTCTTCAGTTCGGAAAATATGCTCAATTTTTAGAGAAGCTGCACCATTCATTATCATAATTAAATAATCACCTTCTTCAACTTCAGTTTCATCCGAAGGGTTTTTCATTAGATTTCTAGTACCGTCAACAATTTTAGCTAATCCAATTAAAATGACATCAGCTTCATCTTTTAATTGATAAAATACGTCTCCATATTTCTTTCCTTTTAACGGATTCTCTTTTGTAACTCTAAATTCTTTGATATCAAAATCATCATCATCTTCCGCGAAAGACAATATATCTTCACTATATCGAGCTACATCTGGCTCAAATATGTAACTGGCTAATAATTTTGAAGTTATCTCATTTTTAGAAACAGTATAGGTTACACCGGCACTTAAAAAGGTCTCTTTTAAATTTGAGTTGTCAAGTGTTACAATGTATTCTAATCCCTCAAAATTCTTCTTAAGGTTTAGAATATGCACAAGCTTATCAGTATCATCTTCAAAATTGACATAAACAATAGCCGATTCAGCAATGTTGGCTTTTTCCAACATTTCCATTTTATTGTAATCGGCTAACAATGTAAAGACTAGATGATTTGAATAACTTTCTCTTATCAGGTCAATGTCGTCTCTTCGGTTGGTAACGATAGCAACTTTTTTTCCTACTCCAATCAATTGCTCAAGAACCTCATAACCAGTCACATTCCATCCAATAATTACTGCATGATTTTTAAAAGAAGTACCTTGGAAACCTAGTTTTCTCTCTTCGAGTTGTTCTGCCATATAATTGGAAATCTGTCCTATAAGGAATCCAAAAATACTAAAACTACCCAATATAAATACAGAGCTAATAATCTTACCACCTAAAGTGTGAGGATACATGTCTCCGTAGCCCACAGTGGTTAGAGTAACAATAGAAAACCAGAATGCATCCCAAACACTTTTAATCGGCGATTCTTGACTAGATGCCTCAAAAAACACTAAAACTAAAAGAAGAGCAACGTACACAGAGACAACAATCCCAAGTACTGTAAACCTTCTTTTTTTTCTAGAAATTGGACGACGATTTGCTAATGAACTCAATCTTTAATTTTAGGTGTACAAGCCATTCAAAAGTATCAAAAAACAAATGTGTTTTGAAAGTAAAATTTATTTCCCAATAAATAACACTTTAAAGCATGTAGAATTATATATTTGCCGCCCGAAAATGAAGGAACTAATAATTGCTTCATTTATTAAGCCATTGGCTTTGAAGAATGAAGAGTATGTTAATTATTTCTCATTTTTTTAACCCACAGCTTAAAAAAAGGTCGCGTAGCTCAGCTGGATAGAGCATCTGCCTTCTAAGCAGACGGTC
>JBMYOI010000091.1:0-6127 GCA_049599135.1 Salibacteraceae bacterium | reverse complement strand
TATGTAACTTTTACTGGAATTGATGGTATTAATATTTTTAAAGCACCAGTTTTAGCAATGTTATTTGTTGGTGGAATGGTGCCGGTTGTATTCTCTGCTTTGGCAATGAATGCAGTAGGGAAAGCTGCGATGGAAATGGTGTATGAGGTTCGTCGTCAGTTTAAAGAGATTGCTGGAATCATGGAAGGTACTGGTAAGCCGGAATACGATAAGTGTGTGGCAATATCTACTCAAGCTTCATTGAAAGAAATGATGTTGCCGGGATTATTAACTATCGGTTTTCCTCTTGCTATTGCGTTTATTCCAATGATTTTTGGTATGAATAATATGATGATTGCTGAAATGTTGGGTGGTTATATGGCTGGAGTTACTGTTAGCGGTGTTCTTTGGGCTATTTTCCAAAACAATGCTGGTGGTGCATGGGATAATGCTAAAAAATCTTTTGAAGCTGGTGTAATGATCGATGGTGAAATGACTTATAAAGGTTCTGAGGCGCATAAAGCAGCAGTTACTGGAGATACAGTTGGTGATCCATTTAAAGATACTTCAGGTCCTTCTATGAATATATTGATTAAACTTACTTGTCTGATTGGTCTAGTAATAGCTCCAATTTTAGGAAGTGAGCATGGCCATGGAACTGAAACAGCTTCGGAAGATGTAAAACAAGAAGTTGTTGTTGAGGCTCCTGAAGCTGTTATTACTGAAGTTGTAAAATAAGAATAATGTATAGAATACTTTTATTTTCTAGTATGTTAGGTTTGTTGTTCGCTTGTGGTGGAAACAATACTAACACTGAGGCTAATACTGAAAAGGATACCGTTGTCAAGCCTGTTGAAGTACAAGAGTTGGTTATTGATAGTGACTACATGCTGGATACTTCAAAAACGGTAATAAGATGGGTTGGTAGTAAGCCTACTGAAAATCATATTGGTGAGGTTAAGGCAATTAGAGGAGCTCTTCAAAAAGCAGGAGATGTTTTTGTTGATGGTATTATTCAGCTAAATATGAATACCATTACTTGTGAAGACATTTCAGACGAATCCAAAAATGCAAAGCTTATAAAGCATTTGAAAGGTGAAGACTTTTTTAATGTTGATGAATTTCCTATGGTTACCTTACATGCTTTGGATATGAATGTAGGTGAAGATGGTAGATTATCAATGTCTTCTGAATTAACGATCAAAGGAATTACTGAAAGGGTTGAAAGTGATCTTTCAATTAATGAGTATAATGATACAATTTCAGTGATTGGGGACCTTGTTTTTGATAGAACTCTTTTTGGTATAAAATACAAGTCGGTATCAATATTTCCTGAACTGGCTGATAAGTTTATTAAGGATGAAGTTAGTATTGAAGTAAATGCTGTCTTTGTAAAACGATGATTATTAATATTTAATCGAAACGAAAAAAAAGCCTCTTTGAACAAACAAAGAGGCTTTTTTTTGTCGTATTGTAGGGTAATGTGGGCTGAAAATTTAGCTTACCACATTGCCTTTTTTTTTGAGTTACATTTGACACAATGCTTAAATATTTTATTTCTATCAGCTTCTTATTTTCAATGTTATCTTGCTTTAGTCAAGATTATGTTGATTTGTTTAAGTTCACCTACCTAAACTCACCGTTTAATAAAGCTGATTCAGTTCCTGGTCCCAGTAGGGTTCAAGAGTTTTATTTGGATGTTACCCTCCCCATTAAGTTAAGTGAACGTACGGCGGTAATAACAGGTTTAACAATTGAACAAATGAGTGTCTCATCTAATCCTGCTGGGTTTAATGTAAAGGCTGTTTATTCTACAGGATTAAAATTGGGGATAAATAAAAAGTTTGGAAAAAAGTGGGATGGTACATTTATGTTTTTGCCCAAAATAGCGGCTGACTTTAACCGTGTAGAAGATAACGCTTTGCAGCTTGGAGGTTTAGCGCTATTTAAGTATCATAAATCTGATAACCTTAAGTACCGTGTTGGACTGTATTATAATACCGAATTATTTGGTCCTTTCTTCGTGCCTCTTTTGGGTTTTTATTATCAATCTAAAAACAAAAAACTTGAAATTAACGCAACACTCCCTGTTTGGATTGATGCAAATTATAAGTTCAATAATAAGCTTGCAGCGGGGGTAAATTTCAGTGCCTTTGTCAGAAGTTATTATTTAAGTGACATAGCTACTAATGGAACGGGCCAATACTTGGTTAAGGCTTCAAATGAGCTTTACGGCTACTTACAATACACGGTTAACGAATCCTTTTTGTTTCAAGCTAAGGTGGGCTACAGCATTGGTAGAAGATTTTCTGCCTATGACGAGAAAGACCGAGTGACTTGGGGGTTTAGTGCTTTTCGATTCGGAGACAATAGGACTGAAACAAGCAGCGGTATTGAGGATGGTGTAATCTTCCAGGGAAGGTTTATATACCGTTTTAATTTAAAAAAAGAAGAAAAGTCTGAACAATTGGGTTTAAAATAATCCGTGAAGTTCGGCGTCAATCATCGAAATGATTTTTCCTAAATCTTCTTTGTCTTCTTTAAAGTTATTTTCATCAACGTTTACTACCAAAAGTCTACCACGGTTATAAGTAGATACCCATGCTTCGTAACGTTCGTTCAATCGCTTTAAATAGTCGAGCCTGATTTGTTCTTCGTATTCTCTACCTCTTGACTGTATTTGACTAACCAATGTAGGTACAGAGGCTCTTAAATAAATTGTTAGGTCAGGTGCAGAAATGAAACTTTCCATCAAATTGAATAACGAAAAGTAGTTTTCGAAATCGCGTGTTGTCATAAGACCCATTGCATGAAGGTTGGGGGCAAAAATGTATGCATCTTCATAAATGGTTCTATCCTGAATAATTTCTTTACCGCTTTCTTTTATATCTTGGATTTGTGCAAAACGACTATTCAGATAGTAAATCTGTAAGTTGAAAGACCAGCGTTGCATGTCACCATAAAAATCATTTAGGTATGGGTTTTCGTCAACGTCTTCAAAATGAGGCTCCCATTTGTAGTGTTTTGAGAGTAATCCCGTAAGTGTTGTTTTTCCTGATCCAATGTTTCCGGCAATAGCAATATGCATAGCTTATTCTTAATTTTATGACACACTAAATTATAAAAACTCGTTCCTTATTGGGGTAAAAGTTCTTAACAATTAAGGAGTGTAGCCGAATATTGATAATTTATTGTTGTACAGTATGTTAAGTTGGTTTTTGTTCACGAGAACTTGCTTTGGATTGCCTTCTATTTTCATAGAGGTGTCGTATTCGAGTTCGGTCATGTCAAACTTTATTAAATATGGATTAGAAAAGTAAATAACCTTCTTTTCCTTTACCTGAAATTCATCAATATTTAAAATTGGAATAGTCTTGTAGTATGTGCCAAACATGTCAAAAACGAGTATGCCTCTTTTTGGGTCATTTAGATATAACCAATTGTTGACTTCGCGCATATATATTGGGTTAGGTGAATACCCTAAAAGTTGTTGTAAGTTTCCACTTGTACCAATATGCTTGTTGTTTTTATCCAAACGAGTTAACTCCATTTTGACTTGGTCATATAGCCAAATTCCGTTGCCATGGGATGAACATACATTTGATATCTGTGGAAAATCCATTTCGTCTAAAGGAATCTCCCTTCCCTTTAATGAGAGTTGATTGTCTAGAAAAAGAACTTGAATTTGGTCTTCAAAAAAGGCTGAAATTTCTAAGCCATTTGTAACATCTAAATCGGTAATGTTACCGTACTGCTTGATGCTGTTCTGAGATAAAAATATACCAGATTTATCATACAAAAAGGCTTCGTCATTTTTAACGAGATAAAGCTTTCCGAAATTATCAGACCTTAAATAGTCAAACTCACCTTCTATTTCTTTTAAGAGTTTTAATGATGAAAAATCTTGAGGAACTACAAGTGCTGCAAGTAATATTAAAGTTGTTATTATTTTCATTGAATATTTAAGACCTGTTTAACGTCATCTAAAATTTTTCTGTCATTTGCTAACCTAGGAACTTTATTTTGTCCACCTAGCTTACCCTTACTTTTTAACCAATTATAAAACGACCCTTTTTCAACCGAATGCAAAATTGGGGCCTTCATGTTGTAGTTGTTAAATCGTTTAGCCTCATAATCAGAATTAACCGACTTGAGTCCATTGTCCAAAACATCAGTAAAGAAATTTAAATCTTCCGGTTGTTTTTCAAATTCAATAATCCATTCGTGCCCACCGCCAGATTTGTCAAAATATGGCCCGGCAGTATATTCACTAATACTAGCACCTGTTTTTTCACAAGCTAGTCTTAAAGCAGTTTCGGCATTTTCAGCAACCAATTCTTCTCCAAACGCATTTATAAAGTATTTGGTACGTCCACTTATTTTAATTCGATAAGGCTGCAATGTTGTAAACCGTACCGTATCTCCTAACATATATCTCCAGAGCCCTGCATTGGTAGTTATGACTATTGCATAATCTGTATCTAATTCAACTTCGTTGAGTAAGAGTGTTTTTGGCGATTTTGCGTTTAATTGATTGGGGGGTAAAAATTCATAGAAAATGCCATAATCGAGCATTAGCAAAAGATCATTTGAGCCGTCGAATCTATCTTGCAAACCAAAGAAGCCTTCACTAGCATTATATGTTTCTTGATAGCAAATATTATGAGATGGAAACAATTCTTGGAATCGTTCACGGTAGGGTGTGAAATTAACTCCACCGTGACCGTAAAGTTCAAAATTTGGCCAAACTTCAAGCATGTTTTTTGCACCAGTAATCTCCATTATTCGGTTTATTACGGTTAAGTTCCAGCTTGGTACACCAGCAATACTGGTTACATCTTCTTTAATGCCCGCCTGAGCAATTTTTTCAAGTTTTTCCTCCCAATTTGGCATTAAAGTAATGTCAATGCTTGGTGTGCGAACATACTCTGCCCAAACCGGTAAGTTTTTAATAATTATTGAGGATAAATCTCCGTAATAAGAGTTTTTACTAAACTGATTAACCTCGCTACTACCGCCAATAACTAATCCTTTGCCGTCAAATAGTTTGGAGTCTTCGTGTGCATTAAAGTATATTGATAATAAATCTTTACCTCCTTTGTAATGGCATTCCTCCAAACTCTCTTTTGAAACGGGAATGAATTTACTCTTGTCACTTGTGGTCCCAGAAGATTTAGCGAACCATTTTATATCAGTATTCCAAAGAATGTTTTGCTCACCATGTTTAACTCTAAGAATGTACTCTTTAAGCGATTCGTAATCGTTTAATGGAACTGATTTTCTAAAATCGTCGGCATTTTTAATGGATTCGAATCCATGTTTTTTGCCGTATTCGGTTTCTTTTCCCGCTCCAACAAGCCGGTTTAACCACTCTTCTTGAACTTCGTGTGGGTATTTTCTAAAAAGATCAATTTGGTGAAGGCGTTTTTTTAGAACCCAAGATGCTATGGAATTTACGAGAGCCATTAATGTCTAAATTTGAAAACAAAGATGCTCAAATCATGGTACGATCAATATTAATATTTACATTGTTTATCTCTTCCTTTTGTCTTTATAGCCAAAATTCAAATAAAGAGAATACCATACTTTTTTCTTTACTTGCCGAATATAGCCTGGATTTATTAGAGCCTGTTACCAATTGTGCAGTAGAGGCATTTACGATTAATGGAGAAGAAATCGTTTATGTTTTTGGTGGGATTGATAGTACGTTAAAACATACGGGTATCCACCGAAGGTGCTATAAAATAAATGTAACTCAGGGCGTAATAACTCGAATTCAAGACATACCAGATTCTCTGGGTAAAATTGCGATGGCTGCCACTAGAATTGGAGATAAAATATTTGTAGCAGGAGGGTATCACGTTTTTGCAAATGGAAGAGAAAAATCATCGGCATTAATTCATGAATTTGATCCCATAGGAGACACTTTTACGAGTAAAGAAATTGTTATTCCTGTTCCAGTAGATGATCATATTCAATTTGGACATTCACACAAGTCAATTTATGGAAATTTAAATCTTCTGTATTTAGTGGGTGGTTGGAGTGATAATCGAAACGTAAGAGACGTTCAAATTTACGATCCGAAAAATGATAGTTGGGGAGTCGGAACTCCATTGCCCGATGATCGTTTTGAGTTTTTTGGGGCAAC
>JBMYOI010000090.1:0-6322 GCA_049599135.1 Salibacteraceae bacterium | reverse complement strand
GTTAAATACCCATTTTTTTATATGGGACCTTTCTATGCCAAACAAACAGGTAAAAGCATTTTATCCGGCTACGAAGAAATTGGAAATTGGGCTTTATGGTTTTTCATTGCTTTAACAGTTGCATCAATGTTTGCGGTAATTGCAGCAATTAGCATAGTAACGGCTGGCTTAGCTGAAAACATTTTCAATCTTCAAATTAACGTTAAAATTTGGACAAGCATTATTGTCAGCTTTTGTACTCTCGTATTAATTATTGGAAAATATTCTTTACTCGACAGACTCATTAAATGGGTGATTTTAATTCTAACTTTTACTACAATAATTGCATTTTTATTTTCTTTTCAAATTGACAATGCACAAAGTTCAAATGTGGCTCTCTTCAACTGGGACGATTCACTCCACATAATTTTTTTAATAGCCTTTGTAGGATGGATGCCAGCACCAATGGACATTTCTATATGGCATTCAGTTTGGCAAGTAGAAAAACAAAATACCCAAGCAGATTATAAAATTAATCCAAAGGGAAACCTTGATTTTAATATCGGTTATATTGGTACAGGTATTTTAGCATTGTTATTTCTAAGTTTAGGTTCTCAAGTTTTTTATGGAAGTGGAGAAACTCTTGCAAGTGGAGGTGTGAAATTTTCATCACAATTAATTAAGCTGTATTCAAGTTTATTGGGTAATTGGGCATATTGGATAATTGCAATTGCAGCCTTTACAACCATGTTTAGTACTATTATTACTTGCATTGATGCCTTTCCAAGAGTACTGAATGAGGCTGTGTCAAGACTACTCAAACAGTCAAAATCAAATTACTACTTATTACTTTTAATTCTGTTGGGAGTTGGCTCTCAAATAGTAATTTATTTTTATATGGAGAACATGAAACAAATGGTTGATTTTGCAACCACAGTTTCATTTTTAACAACCCCATTACTTGCAGGATTAAGTTTGTTAGCCATAAAAAATGGACAAAAGAAAGGGCTAATTTCAATCAGCCCTTTCTTAATTTACTGGAGTTACGCCAGTATTATTGCTTTATCGTTATTTGCCCTATTTTATCTGGCAATAATTTAAATTTTACCAAGGAAGAACTTTTATGCCGATACTCCATAAATTGGCAGAAGGACCTTCTCCTGATTCCCAATATTCAGTGAGTGTGTAGTTTCCAAATACATGCAAATTACCATACCCTAATCTAACAGTCGCTGTAGCTCTGAAAGGATTTTGGTGCATTCTAGATTTTCTTGTAATTGTATTTTTTATGTTGTTCTCGTTAAACTGAACTTTTTGCTTTCCATTTAAGCGATAGCTAAAAATCATTCCTGCAGCAAAGTGCCAAGAGGTACTATTTTTTGGAGATGTATTAAACGCCAATAACAAAGGAATCGTTATGTGACTGTTCTTCATGTTGTTATTCTTAAAACTTCTGTTTACATCTTCAATTCCTGCCATGGTATCTGCCTGACTCACCATTAAATAGTTCTTTTTCAACTGAATGTTATTAAAATCGAAACCTAAACCAGTAACCACTTTAATAAGCTCACCGTTTAATTGCAATCCCACTTCAAAAAGGTTAACACCAAAATAAAAAGACCTTGCGTAATCTACTTGTAAAAATTCATATCCAGTAGGTGGAACGTCTCCATCACCATCTGCAAAAGACAAACCATTGATACCAATATCTAAACCTTGCCAGTGTTTATTCTTCCTTTCTTGATAATCGCTATAGCTTTCGTAATAAAAATTACTGTTTTCTTTATCCTCAACAACAACATCTCCCGATTGTGGTTTCTTTTGGTCATCTTGGGCATAGATAGAAGTTATCCCAAAAAACAGAACGGCTAGAAATAATTTAATTCTCATAAAATAGGTTTGAGGCAAAAATAAAATTCTAATGACAATTACCGCGACTTTAAGTTGTCAGATAACCCAAAAACAATCCCTTTTCAAACAAAGTAAGAACTGTTGAATTTGCCTTTTTAATGAGTTCAGCCTCCGGCATAGTTTCTATCGTGGCAATCACTTCTTTTAATGAAAGCAAGAAGTTGTAATTGTATGATTCAAGGTTTTGAATGGCCATTACAAAAAGTGGAGAAAGCTTTAAAAACTGGACCTTGTAAGTGTTTAAATTACGTACTACCAGCAGATAGTACGTTCCTTTTTGTTGATTCATATTTGAATAATCTTTTGTAAAAACAGGGTAATTCAATTCTACAATTCGATGATGAGGATTCAATGCAATAGCCCCATTCGTCCACTGTCCATTCAAATTAAAACCAGGCAATTGCATGTCCTTTTCACTGTAAACTTCAATTTCAACCCATTCAAAAAATAGCAAGTCACATATATAATGGTGTTCTGCAATTAAGTCCGTTTCATTTTTCGAAAAATATTCAAAGAACTCAAAAGGCATTCGCCAAACCTGATGATTTTGGCAATTATGATTTGCAAAAAACCGATCTACAACCCCTTTCCACTTTGCGCCCAACAACTTTCGTGTAATTGGATATGCAGTAGTAAGCGTATCAAAAATTACATTAAAAACCAATCGTCTATAATGCGGCAATCTCTCAGAATTAGCACCTTCAATATTTTTGATTTCTCCTGTGCGTGTATATTCGGCTATGGCACTTTGAATTTTATGAGTTTCAACTTTTAGCATTCACCTTATGTTTTCCAATTTTTATCGGCAATCGATCTCAGTTGATTCATTTCAAAAACCAAATCATCCAGCTCAGGTAAGTTAAAGTCTCTTTCAAGTAATACAGGTACTTCGGTCATTCTTTGGGTTGTCCAATCAAACAGTTCATAAACAGGATCAATAATTGGGTGCCCGTGAGTATCAATAATTAAATCTTCTTTTACCTTTTCATGACCTGCCATATGTATGTAAGCTACTTTTTCAAGAGGCATAGAATCGATGAAATGTTTAGCATCATATTGATGATTAAAGGCGTTAACATAAACGTTGTTTACGTCCAATAAAAGTTTACAACCGCTACCGTCTATTATTGATTTTACAAAATCAATCTCAGACATTTCGGCCGCTACTGGTGTATAATAACTTACATTCTCCAAGATTAAAGGTCGCTCAAGTATATCTTGAACCTTTTTAATCTTAGCTACAATATGGTCGACAGCATCTTGCCGAAATGGTATTGGTAAAAGATCATATAAATGCGCATTGTCACATTGGCTAAAAGAAAGATGCTCTGAATAAAACTCAACGTTATATTCGTCCAAAAAGGATTTCAGGTTTTTAACAAACTGTATATCTACCTCATCAGGCCCACCAATACTTAAGGAGAGTCCGTGACAAAAAAGCGGATACTTTTCTACAGCTTTATCAAGTACGGATTTCCAATACCCTCCCATATCCATCCAGTTCTCGGGAGCAACTTCAATGAAGTTAGGAGCACCCGATTGAACCGAAATCATTTCAGTGGCCAAATCACGTCTAAAGCCTATGCCAATTTTAGAACTCATGGTAATAAAAAAGGCCTGTTAAACAGGCCTTTTATTAAATTATTAGAATTAGTATTAATGCGTTCCGCATTTACCCTCACCGCATTTGCCTTCTCCGCATTTATGCTCGGTGTCTTTACTTTCTTTTTTTACGTCAGCTTTGGTCGCTTTTTTAGTCTCTTTGGTTTTAGCTTCTTTAGCATCTTCTTTTTTCTCGCCATCTTTAGCTTCACCGCATTTGCCTTCTCCGCATTTACCTTCACCACATTTTAACTCTACATCGGTATTATTTAAAAATCCAGTAGGAATTTCAGTACCTAATAATTCGGCTCTCAATTCTCCTGCAGAACCTAAGTCACTAGTTTCAAATAAATCAATAGAAGATGCAGATGCACCAACGGCTGAAACTGCTAATACACCAGTAGCCAATAACGATACGTTTCTTCCTGTTTTAGTTTCCTTTTTCATAATATTCCTTTTTTAAGATTTTATCCCACTAATGTACTCAATGTACGAGCAGCGAATTGTCTCTAAAAATACAAAAAGAGAAGACATGAAAAGAAAAGTAGTTATTTAGGTTTCTGATCCTTTTGGCACTGTAGAATACTTTTTACAATGTCATAATCAGTAGAGCGATAAACATAATCATCTTCAAGCGGACAATTTTTCATAAAAGCTTCAGCCTCTTCATCTGATTTAATACCAGTAACTTTTTTTATTACATCAACATTGTAACGTTCTTTTATAGTTCGTTCTCTATCGGTAGTAGCTTTAGCCTGTTCTAATCGTTTTTGTTCTTTAGCCTCTTTACTAAATTTATTGTATAAAAAAGTAACGGGGGAACCTAATGGTACATGTGCGTTCAAATCAGTTCCTACATCCTCAAGTTTTTCTGGACCTTCATATTTAAATACTTCAACAGCCTCAGTTTCAACTTCTCGATTTTTAAAATCATCGGCAAAAGCCTCTTTATCGGAGTAAATTTGAACATCAACTTGATTTAAATTATAAGTTGCTTTTTGAAGCATTATGGTTATTTGAATTGCATCAGGAATAAGCATGTCGCTTGTATAAATGTACTTATCCTCAAATTCAATGTGAGAAATTCTGATAGTATCTCCTTGAGTATATGGCAATAAAAAAGTTCCATCAGAATAAGTGTATGTCGCATTCATTGTATTCATGTTTACTACATGAGCACCAACGACAACATTGGAGTCTTTCTTACTAACTATTTGAGCATTAATAAGCTTTATTTGAGCCGTAACCTGGCCAGAACTCATTATAAAAAGAGTAGTAACTAAAAAAGGAAATATTCTAAATAACATTATTCAAAAGTAGTTAGAAATAAAACTAGAAATCGTTAATAATAGTTTTGAAGTTGGCTACTTCAAGATGTTTTGCGCTTCTTCAACTGGAATTGTTTTCCCGTCATATTGACCTGCAATAAAAGCATCTGGAACACCCATATCATCCAATTCGTTTTTGAAAGCTTCAGCTTGAGCATATGTTGTAAAATTTCCAACAAAATAACGGGTTAAACCGTCCAGACCTTTCTCACTCTTTATCTCGCCAATTTTCACATAACGATTAAAATCTTCCATAGGAATGGCATTCTGATATGAACCCAATTGAACCTTAAACCTTACTTTACTCCTATCCTTTCCATCCGAATTCATTCCAGACTTGGCAGGTTTACTAGCTGCAGAAGGTGTTACTGCGCCAATACCTGAGCTTCCCGACCCATCATCAAATGCTTTAATTAAACAATCTCCAAAACCTTTCGCTCTTAAGTCAGATTGAGCAACAGCAGCAGCATCTATAGTCGGGTAATTACCTGCATAATATCTAGTAAATCCATCACTGCTTTTTACACCAATTACATCCATGCCATCGAAATAGCCTTTTCTTGGCTGACCTTTAAAGGCACCTACTTGAACTCTAAACACAGTTCCTTGATCAAATTCTTTATTCTTCGCAGATTCACCAGTAACAAACACCCCATTAATATCGGCATTAATAACTTTACCAGTAGCCGTTTCTTGAACAATTGCCCGCGTTTTTATTCCTTTGCCTTTTAGTTCTTTATCCTTAGCAATTGCCTCTTCAATAGTTTTAAATTCACCTACAAGAAGCGCATCTTTTTCTCCGTCTTTAACTGTTTTAATATTTCCTTCGCTTAACAATTCACCAGCTTGATCATCAGTTAAAGAATCTCCAGCCACTTGAACACTATATTGACTGGCTTTTATTCGATTTGTTCGTTGTGGTAAATCCGTTGTAAAAATGGTGTCTTCGTAATAAGAAAAAGTACCATTAGAATCTAAAAATCTTAGATAAATTCTTTGAAGTTGCTCGTCAGTTAACGCAATACCGTTTGAATCAACCACTGCCATTGAATCAGTTCCAAGCTCTTGATCGCGGTAATCTGGAACTCCATCGTTATCCTCGTCAAAAGGACATCCTTTTGCATCTACTTCTATTCCTGCTGGAGTTTCGGGGCACATATCTTCTAAATCAGAAATGCCGTCAAAATCAGTATCCCCAGTAGTCATTGCCGCTAAAGCCTCATCCGAAATCCCATCAAGAGGATCGTCTTTAGAACCACTCCTCTTGCTTAAGTCGTAACTTAAACCAATATGGGTGTACAACAATGCATCATTTTTCCCATCACCTTTATATTCGCCGGTTGCCCCCGAAGTTGAGCCATCCATATAGTCAGTTAACAAAAACAAATACTCAACACCTAACTGCGCATGTAACTTGTGGGTCATTCTCATGTTCACACCAGCCCCTACGGGTACAGCAAAAGAATATTTTTCATAATACCCAGCCCCAGAAGCATTACTCT
>JBMYOI010000089.1:0-6569 GCA_049599135.1 Salibacteraceae bacterium | reverse complement strand
AGTGCAGGTGACATTAAATTAATGACCTTTAAGGAATTCAATTCATTTAAGCTTATGAATGATTTTGAACTTATAGATTGTTGTGATGAAACTTTACCAGTTAATACTACAGAATTTGGAGAGCCAATTGAAACTAAAAAGACCAGATCGTTTTTTGTTGAGTTAGAAGGAGGAATGGCTCGGTTTAGCAAAAATGAAATTAGTATATCAAACAATTCAGAAAAAATACTGACGGTTGATCCTTCGCCGATAAGAGAATGGAACATGGGGGTAAATGTTGGAGTTAAAAAAGGAAATTGGTATTTGTTTAGTGGAATAAATTATCATGAATTCACTCAAAAATTCAATACTCAAATCCGTAGTATGGATTCAAATTTATCGATCTCATATAACCAAAGACAAGAGACTCAATATTTTGAAACATTCGTAAGAAATATTGTTTCAAAGGTTCCTAACGGATCAGGATTCTCGTATGAATTAACGGGTACTGAATATAAATCTGATACTGTATTGGTAAACGTGACTGATACCGTATTTGATTGGAGTGAAGTGGAAGTAACCGAAAGTGAAAAACAAGAATACAGGACCCAATATTTACAAATTCCTTTAGCAATTGGGTATACTCATTCTATAAAATCGAAGTGGTTATTAGAAGGTTTTGTACGAACAGACATTGGTTTTTTAATGAATCAGAAAGGAACTTATTATAATGAAACTGATGAGACTTTTTATCCATTGAATGAATCTTCAAATGCTTCAAAAATTACATTTAGTTGTCAATTAGGTGTTGGAGTAGGGTATCGTTTAACAGATGCAATGTCAATTCAAATTCGTCCTTCATATCGTCAAATATTAAAAGGCCCATTTGATTCGGATAATTACAATAGAAGTGGAGTAGGTGTAAATGCTGCAATTAGATTTAAATTATAGACAAGCATTCTTTTAATTGAATCCATTATCAATTAGTTTTAAGTTCTTAAAATTTGTTGATGGTTAAAAAGATATTGAAGTACACTGCTTTCACCTTTCTTGGAATTATAGGCATACTTGTATTAGGTTATTATTCTTTTTTTGGAGTTGAATATGCTACAGGTAGTTCTTATGTGGATTACTTAAAATCGAATCAAGAAACCGTTAAAATTGGAGAAAATTTTTCTTTTAAAACTCTTGACAAAGACATACCAGCTTATGAGTTAATTCTTGTGGGTGAAATCCATGGATTCAAAGAACCTCAATCTTTTGATTTAAGCTTATTCAAACACTTGCATAAAAAACATGGTGTTAGGCATTATTTAGCAGAAATGGATATTGTACAAGCCCGGCTAATGAATGAGTACTTGAATTCCAAAAACGATTCATTATTATATAAGGCACTTAATAAATGGGCGGTAATTCAGGGTAGAAACAATAAGGATTATTATGCCAAATATTCAGCTTTAAGAGAGTTTAATCAACGTCAATCAGGTCAAAATAAGTTTGAATTTATAGGAATTGATAAAATACAAGATTGGAGATTGCTTACAAGTCAATTGAATAATTTGATTGAGAAGGATAACTCAATAGTGCCAATTGAATTTGACTCAAAAACAGTTATTAATGAAGTGAAAAATAGAATAAGCAAGATGCTTTTATCTGATTCGATTTATAGCAATGATATTGAATTTCTTGCCAATTTGGAAAGAAATATCACGTATGTTGAATCGAAACAAAATAGAGACGTTGTAATGTTCAACAACTTAGAAGCGTTAAAGACCAATGTAGATTTAAAAGGGAAAAAGCTTTATGGTTATTTGGGTTTATTCCATGTAATGCAATATAGGGTTAATGGAAGGCATCCTTTTGCTTCAATGGTTAGGGAATCTGATCTGGATTTCGCAGATAAAATACTGAGTATTAATTTCTTATTTGTGGATAGCTACAATGTTGTACCAAGCAAAAAATTACCCGAATTTTTAAGAACTGGCCCTGTGAATACCCGTATGGTTATAAGTACAGACAATTTATTGTTTATGTATATATGGGGTATCCAAGATTTTAAACGTTCTACCCCAGAATTTCATAAATCTTTGATTAATATGTCTGCTGAACCTAACCCTTATGGGAATACAAATAGGTTGAATTCAAATTTTCAGATTTTTCCTGTAGTCGATATGTTTGAATTAAATGACCCTGGTAAAAAGTACACCCATTATTCAGTATTTGTTCGTAATTCTGATTGGGCAGAGCCATTTATAAAATAGCCAAACAATTACTGCAAACCTTACCAACCATCTAGTATTTCATTCGTTATTATAGTAGAATAAACTGCCGTTATAGTTTTAAAGTAGCGGTTCGTACAATATTATCGCACATTCGCAAAAAAGTTTAAAAATGCGATAAACATTGAGCTAAATTTGAATTCTGAAACAATCAATAAGGACAATTAAAAGAAAAAATCAGCGATGTTAAACACCTTTATAATTTCAATGACAGCTTTAATCTCAGCATTGGTCATTTGTAATTTTATCTGTAAGCAATACAGAATTAAAAAGAAAAAAGCCGAGTTCAAAAACTACATTGAAACTCATTAAAACCAACCGATTACCTTAAGGTTCTGGATGCACCAAGAACCGTACAGGCACTGAATTAAAAATAGTTTGGACTCGTAAATTAATAGTTACCACAATTGTTTTAAAACTAAAAAAGCCCCAATAGTTTCCTATAAGAGCTCTTTAAAGAGTTGAGGGTCATCACTCCCTCAAACATAAGGTCTAGTTATTTAGCATCACTGGCATAACCAGCATCAGCAAGTCCTCGTTTGCATCATTCCCTTCTCCGGGTACAAGAATTCCGGCACGGTTAGGTGCACTCATTTCAAGGACTACATTTTCGCTCTCAATGTTTGAAAGCATTTCGATAAGAAATCGAGAATTAAATCCAATTTCAATATCATCACCATCATGACTACAAGCCAACCTTTCGTTTGCCTCATTTGAAAAATCTAGATCTTCGGCACTAATGTGCATTTCATTTCCAGCAATTTTCAATCGTACTTGGTGAGTGGTTTTATTTGAGAAAATTGAAACTCGCTTAATTGAAGCTAGAATTCCATTTCTGTCAACAGTAACTTTATTAGGGTTTTCTTTAGGAATTACCGCATCGTAATTAGGGTATTTTCCATCAATCAAACGACAAACTAACGTTACGTTTTCAAATTCAAAGTGAGCGTTTGTATCTGTGTATTCCACAATTACATCTCCTTTTGAACTCGATAATAAACTTTTCAATAATGTTGCAGGCTTTTTTGGTAAAATGAATGACGCTGCTTTGTCAGCTTTAACATCATCTCTTCTGTAACGCACTAATTTGTGAGCGTCAGTAGCAACAAATGTTACATTGTCTTTGTGTAATTCAAAAAAGATTCCTGACATAACAGGTCTTAATTCGTCGTTTCCACTAGCAAATAATGTTTTGTTTACAGCGTTAAAAAGAACACTAGCATCCAAAGCTACCTTAGCTGGAGATTCCAAATCTGGTGATTTTGGAAATTCTTCACCATTCTGACCTGCAAGTTTATACTTACCATTGTCAGTCGCTAGTTCAACTCCAAAATTGTCTTTAGCTACATTAAACGTCAATGGTTGTTCTGGAAAAGTTTTAAGTGTATCCAACAACAATTTGGCAGGAATAGCAATTTTACCGTCTTTGTCTGACTTGTCTAATGCAATTACCGTAGACATAGTGCTTTCTAAATCAGAAGCAGAAACAATAAGGTTATTCTTTTGAATATCGAAAAGAAAATTATCCAAAATAGGAAGAGTATTGCTTGAATTTAGCACCCCTGCTATGTTGTTCAATTCTTTAAGTAATAATGAGCTTGAAACAATGAATTTCATTGACTAAACATTTTAAAATGTAAGTCACAAAAATATTTTAATGATTGGAGTAAGCCCTAATATTGAAAGCCACAAAGGCCACTACTTTTCAACAAAAAGGACCTAGTTATCAAAGAAATTGGCATCAACTGTTAATGGGCCAAAAGTTAGGTGCTGTCCAATGACCATTTTATCGCCATTGATTACGGCGTAAAGACGTTCCATGTCGTTTTCAATTAACTCACCAGAAAGTAATTCGTTCGCTCCTTCTTTCATTGGTTTTGGCCATGTTTTAACCGAATTAACTTCTCCATTTGTTTGAGTCAGTTTTATGGTATGCCACGGTTCAATATTGGTAATTATTGAATCCATGTATGATTTCTGTTTAGTTTCTTCATAACCTTCAAATGCCACTGACTGATATTGTTTAACGTAGTTCAATAGTTTTCCGTTACCAACAGGTTTAATGGTGTTGTTCGCATCATATAATTCATAGGTTTGATCATTCACTTTTTTGATCGAAAACGACTCTTCTGGTTTTCTGTGATTGGTGATTTCAATTTTTTCGATTTGAGTGATTTCTTTGCCCGGAAATTGCCATATGTAATTGTTTCTCCAACCAAACTTGTTCGTTGAATACCTAGAAGAAAGATATCCGTAATGTCCTTCTAAATGAATTACAAATGGAACGGTAGAGTTTTCTAGAAGCATGTAACTTCCAGTATGATCTTTGTTCGGACCTCCCACAAAGTAAACTAGAGCTGGAGCGTTTTTATCATTAGTATATAGTTCAACTTTAACCGAATTACCAGCCAAATGTCTAATTACCGTATTGTGCATTGATTTAGGAACTGGCGTTCTTACTTTTAATAGTTTAATGGTTTTTAGTAGGTTATCCACCATATCTTTCCTAGCAACATTTTCATTATTGATGGTCCAAACATGGTTGTTCGTACGTTCAAGCAATACTGATTTATTGCTTTTATCAGCCATAAATATTTTAGTAATGCTAGCCGTATCTTCAAATGCAAAATTGGTGAGTTGCTTTTGCGAAGTACTCGATCTTTTATTTTTGAGAAGGTACCAAGTTGAAGCTCCTAATACAGCCAGAATAATCACATAAATCAGAGTTTTTTTCATCTTTTGCTTGCGTATTTTTTCTTACGGTAATAAAAGCTAAACGATCCAAAAAGTAGAATTACCAATACAGGAAATACCACATTTACAAATTGCCATTTAGTTTTTTCTTTTTCAATTTTTGGACGATCAAGTAACCTCATTTTAAATTCTTTAGATCGCAATTCAAGCAATCCAGAATCGTCCAACAAATAGTTTACACAATTCATTACAAAGTCTTTGTTTGCATAAATTCTTCTGGTGTATTTGTCATGACCCAAGCTGAAATACTGATTAGTTTTTAAATTGACGCGATTTTTAATTATATCCCCATCAGCTATAAATATTTGGGCAGTAGGATAACTCGATTCTTTAAATGAAATTCCTTTTTCATTTCTAATTTGATCGGTAATACGATTTTTGAAATTAGACTGAAAAACACCTTCAACTAAAACAGCTAAAGCCTCTGGGCCCATACTATATTGTCTTTTGTCTGGTACTTCCCGTAATATATTTAAACTAACACGATTTGGCGTTCTAACAAGTTTAGTGTATTCACTGGAAGTTAAAAGTTTGGTTTTTTTAATGGCTGTATCAGTTTTGCCAACAAAATCAATGTTAGAAACAAACTCAGTTTTAATTCCGTCTAAATTCTTTACAATTGGGTGGTTTGAATTTGGAATAACCAAAGGGAAATAGTACCAAGGTTTTAACTCTTGTCGTGGTGTATTTCCTACTTGACCAGTGACTATAGGAAGGGGTAAACATTGCAAGTCCATTATTAAGTTGCGATTAAATCGAACCCCATATTTGAACATTAAATCGTCAAGGTTTAAATCTCGAGGCAATGCCATTGTAGTAGGTACGGTTTGCAGACTATCTAACGAAATGGCTACTGGTTCGTAAAACCAAAGAGCTTTACCACCTTTCATAATAAACTGATCAATAATAAATTTGTCTTTTTCAGTAAAGGCAGAATCTGGCCCAGCAATAATGGCTAAGTCAAAGGTTTTTAAAGCAGCTAATTGGCCGTCTATTTCAATAAATTCAGCGACGTATTGTTGATTCAGAACATTAGTAATATCGGCAAGTTCCGTTTTATTGTATTCGCCATGTCCTTGAATAATTGCAATTCTGCTTTTATTAGGAGTAGTGAGGGTTCTTATGATACTTGCCAATTCATACTCTAATTGTTGAATAGAATTGTTGATCATTACGGGTTCGGGAACACCCATTTGAGTTTTAAGAATTTGCCAAGCAGAGTTTTTAGAACCATAGGAAATAATTGCCCCTGGAAAAATTACTTTTTCGCTAGTTGTTTCCAAACTTTGCTCGGTTAAAGTAGTTGGTTGAATACCTTCTTTAACTAGCTTCTTGTAAATTTTTTCTCTCTCCTTTGCATCTGGATTATCTGAAGGGTCAATGAATTCATACTGGAGCATATCGCCTGAGTAAGCTCTGTATTCATCCAATAGTTCTTGTGCAGCATCTCGAAGACGCTTATAATCTGCAGAAAGGTCTCCTTCTAAATAAACACGCACATAAACAACATCCTCTAATTGCGATGATTGTTCGATTGTGGTTTGTGAAAGAGAGTAG
>JBMYOI010000088.1:0-6580 GCA_049599135.1 Salibacteraceae bacterium | reverse complement strand
TGAGGGCCTGTGGCTAAACCAGTAGATCCTACGTAACCAATAACCTGACCTTGACGAACAAACTTGCCAGATTTAATGCCTTTTGCAAATCCGCTCATGTGAAGGTACTGAGTTGTATAGGTTGAATTGTGTTTAATTTTTACATAATTCCCGTTGAATTTTTTGTAACGCGCTTCTTTTACAACACCGTCTCCAACAGCTAAAATAGGAGTGCCTTTTGGCGCCGCATAATCGGTTCCTAAGTGAGCCTTCCAACGTTTTTGAACGGGGTGAAACCTTCGTTTGGTATAGCTACTCGATATTCTACCAAATTTTAAAGGAGACTTTAAAAATGCCTTTCTTAGGCTTTTGGCATTCTCGTCAAAAAAGTCAATGTGTCCATTTTGCTCAAAAGGAAAAGCATAGAAATCTTCCTTGAAATGTTCAAACAATGCACATTCAATTTCTCCAACTCCCACTCGGGTATCTTCAACATATTTTTCATTGAATATTACTTTGAACCGATCGCCTTTTTGAATTCTATAAAAATCGATACTCCAAGCATAAATTTCGGAAAGTTCCATTGCTAATGCCGGACTACAATCAATATCAACAAGGGTTTGATACAATGATGAGGTAATCACTCCAGCAACTTGACGAGTAACGTTTCTGATTTCACGTTGCCCAAAGCTAACACCCATAGTACCTCGTAAATCAAATATTATAAAGTCAATAGCGTTGGGTTCGTAAATAAAAAACTGAGCTTTTTCGGTGCTGTCATTTTTGCAAAGCACGGTGTAATTTTTGCCGGCATTCAACTTTCTAAGGTCATACTTAGGCTTCGATTTTTTTACCAATCGATCAATCTCTGGCCAAGGAATATGGTGTTTTAAAAGAATGTGCGATAGCATTTGATTTTTCTCAATTCTACCTTCAACCACTATGAATGAGTCGAGGTTAAAGCCGTATTCCATGTTGGGTTTGGGTGTAGGAATAGTGTCTGCTGGAATGGTTAGGTCGGCCAACAAATTGTTTTCACTTGGAGTTTTAAAGAGCGCCACTAAAACGACTATGATTAGCCCGACTCCCATTAAACCTCTATATAGCCACTTGTTTTGCATTATTCAAAAGTGCTTAAAGTCTTTGCTGACCCTCGGAGTTATGTCAATTGTTGTAAACAGTTTTTTGTTTATTTAATGGTCTATGTTTTTAAGTTTGCACAAGTGAAAAAAGCCAGAGTCTATTTAGGGTTGAGTACAATTAGCAGTTCAATAAATCATTGGGTGTTTTTGTCCGTTTTTTTATTTTCATTTAACTCGTTAAACGCACAGCGTTTGGATTTTGAGCTGAAGGCTGGAATTGTAAAATTGGGTGATTTTTTCATTGAAAAACACCAGTTTGATGACACTACCTATTTCTTATTAAATACCAAGGTTAGATTATTTTATTTGATATCAACCCACGAAGTGGACTATTCGAGCTTTACGGTTTATGTGAATGATACGCTAATAAAATCGGAAGTTTTAGCTATTGCCAATGGAGAAGAGGATAGTTATTCTCGAACGGTTAAAAATGGTGGAACCTATCAGGTTTTCAAACGAAATGAAGATGGGAAAGAGAATTTTTCTATAGAGCACCTTGGATTGATTAATTCTTCATCACGAATGTTTTTCAATAAGCCCGAAGGAATTAATTATAGTTATGCAGAGTTGTATGGAAACCTTGGAACTGTAAAGGTTATGGATGACGATTATTACAGAATTACGAATCAAAAAACTGGGCGTAAAACTGATTATTATTATTCGGGAGATTCTCCGATTAAAAGAAAAATTGAATATCCGATTGTGAATTTTGTGATGCATCGATTAGACAGCAATGCTGTGACTTCGACCCGGGATGAATTAGAGGTTCGTTACCAAGCTATTTTCGCTCAATAAAATAATTCAAGAAGGCTATCGGGTATTTCGAGCCCTGCTACAAATAAACCTGCCGCCAGCATTTTATCACTATAACCAATTTTTGAAATTGCCATTGGAAAGGCGGTTAACGACATAATTCCAATTGTTGGAATTAGTAAAAGAAATCCAGATAATGCGTATTGCCCCGGAAGAATATTAATGAGGGCAAAGGCTAAAAGCGCAATAAGAAAAGACCATTTAAATAGTTTTGATCTTCGTTTGTTGGCAATTCGTTTGGAAACAAGGTATGCTGTTATTGCCGTTAATATTAGTACTAAAGAAATTATTAGTTCAATTGGAAAACTGTTGTATGAGGCAGGAAGCTTAGCGCTAATAATTTCGGGTACCACATTCATTAAATAGGCCACAACAAAACCCAAACAAAGTCCAATAGCCAGAATGGTGAAGTGTTTTCCATTTTTGTCTTCTATTGAATCCGGAATAAATGCTCTTGGTTTTTCGTGCGATTTATATAATCGGCTAAAAAAGTAACCAGAAACTCCAATTAGCACTCCACCAGTGATAAATGTTAGACTGGCACCTAATGTGTCAACCAAAAGAATAATTGCCGGTTCTAATGCATAAACCAAATCACTAACCAAAATAAAAACGCCCATAACTAATGTGAATTGGGCAGGGGGTACAAATTCTTCAAGTGTTGCCAGTGCAGGTGCATAGAACAGGTTCATAGAAATTAACCAAAGAATGATCATAATCGGTAGCACGCCACTTAAAGGAAGTAATGCCTGTGGAGAAATGGTGGCTGCAACTGTCATGAAGATTAATGCGGTAATACTCACTCCAATACTTACAAAAGGTAGGCTGTTTCTGTATGTAGAACGCATTCGGTCAGCTAAAAAACCCGCCAAAGGAGGCACCGTGGCCATAACCAATAGCTTGCTATAACCGAGTAAGTTGTCAAGGTCAACAAACCCAAAACGATCTAGCAATTTAGGTTGGTAATTGTGGTACGCTATCCATGAAATAACAATGGCCGCATTTAGAGCGATTAAACTCCAAATTAGCGGCCATTTTATATTAGACTCTTGGGAAATTGAATGATTCATTGCCCGAAGTTAATGAAGATTTACAAACTCCATTTAGAGGTTTTTGTCAAAGGTGCTTCTAAGTTTTTATGACTAGTTAATTCAGCTTTAACAGAACCTACATATATATTGGCTTTCACTAGGATGGGAACCTTGTTGGCATCGTTCGAAACCCAAATTTCTAAATCGTCGTTGTTTCTAAAAACACGCCCTTCTTGTACCATTGGTACAAATTTTAAGCAGTTGTAGCTTCCCATTTTTATTTTTACATTTTCCTCACCCATGAATTTTACATACACTGGCCAGTGCTCATAATCCATAAAGGCGTTTATTTGAAAAACTTGTCCTTTTTTGGCATTACTGAAATCTAGCGCTCGCAAGTAGTAAAAACTCGACAACATATCCTGAACATTTTCAGGAGTTTTTATTTCTCCTTTTTTCTTAGTCAGTACTTTTTTCTCTTCGGGTACAAAATGATAATCTCGTTGAAGGGTATACCCACCTTCGTTTACCCTCCTTTTAAATTTTCTAGGAGTCATTGCTTTTTCATCAATATGAGATTCATAAACATCTCTAACTTTATAAAACCATTCAAACATGCTCAAAGTTTTACCTTCACCTACAACATGATAAACCGGACTTCCGTCAATGGTTGCATCTTCATCTTTTACCGAAAGAGTTGCCTCTCCAGCATCTAGAAAACCATAATGTACCAAGTAGGTAATTTCCTCTCCTTTGTGAAAAGGTTTTTTGGTAGAGATAGATTGATGGGCAAAATCGCCATCAATTTTATCGTATTGATATGATTTATTGAACCCAAAAAACACCAATACAACAAATGGAACGAATAAAAACTTGAATGCTTTCATAATCTTGGATTTAAAGTTAATATCCAACAAAGAATAAAAAAGCGTGCCAAAAATAATTCTAGGACTTCTTGTATACTCTATTTACTCTTTTTGAAATTCGAGTAAGCACTTCGTAATGAATGGTATTTTCGGCAGCTGCCATCTGAGAAACCTCTTGCTGATTTTCAAAAATTATTAGCTCATCTCCATTTTTGACATTGCTATCGGTAACATCAACCATACACGAATCCATACAGATATCCCCAACAATTGGAAGCTTCTTACCGTTGTGTTTCATGTGCCATTTTTCGTTGCCAAGTGCTCGGCTCAAGCCATCGGCATAGCCAACAAATACGGTGGCAATTCTAGAATCTCGTTTAGCTATCCAGCTTCGGTTGTAACTAACCGATTCTCCTTTTTTAACTTCAGTAATTTGTGAGATAGCCGCTCTCCATGAGTAGACACTTTTCAATTCTTGAGTTTGAGCTGATAACCCATACAATCCAATACCCAAACGAACCATGTCGTATTGTGCCTGAGGGAATCGTTCTATTCCGCCGGAGTTTAATATATGGCGATTTACTTTATATCCTAATATCGAATTTATTTCTAGCGACATTTTTTCAAAGAGATGAATTTGTTGGTTGGTAAAGTTGTCAAACTTAGAATCGCCACTTGCTACTAGATGCGACATAATCGACTTGACAATCAAAGATTCTGAGTCAATAATGTTTTTTAATAAATCAGGTAAGTTTTCTTGCGAAAAACCTAAACGATGCATGCCCGTGTCTACCTTCAGATGAATTGGGTATGGCTTATGATATGACCCAAATGTTTTTAATGCCTTTTTAAATTCTACGAAAGAATCAAGATCGTGAATAACGGGCTCAAGGCCATATTCAATTAGCTTTTGAAATCCATTCCATTCCGCATTTAAAATCATTATTGGATGATCAATTCCGGCATCTTTTAACTCTACACCTTCATCTATACAAGCAACAGCTAAGTATTCTATTTTTCTGGTGTCCAGTAGTTTTGCTATTTGTTTAATACCGGCCCCGTAAGCAAATGCTTTAATGACCATTATAAATTTGGTGCTGGGCTCAACTAAGTTTTTAAAGTATTTGAAGTTGTGTAAAACAGCGTCTAAGTCTATTTCAAGAATAGTTTGTCGTGTTTTATTTGGAAGAAATTTCATTCCTCCCGCTTTTCAGTTTTTGCGTTTTTGTCGTCGGCAAGAGCTTCATTATAGGCTTCTCTAGAAAGGGGCATGTAAGAATCCGTTGCACCTAATTCTACCAATTTATCACTTTCGGTAAAACGATATGAATATTGAGCTAGTTTACCTGTTCGCACACAAATTGCATGAACTTTCGTGACGTATTCAGCAATGGCCATTAAGTGGGGCATTGGGCCAAATGGTTTGCCCTGAAAATCCATGTCGAGCCCTGCTACAATAACACGTACGCCTTGGTTCGCCAATTGATTACAAACGTTTGGTAGGTTGTCGTCAAAAAATTGAGCTTCGTCAATGCCAACTACTTCAACGTCATCGGCAAGAATTAAAATATTGTTAGAAGAGGGGACTGGTGTACTCTGAATTGCGTTCGAATCGTGAGACACAACTTCCACTTCATCGTATCGAGTGTCTACAGCAGGTTTAAAAATTTCAACCTTTTGTTTGGCAAATTGAGCACGTTTCAACCGTCGTATTAGCTCTTCGGTTTTACCCGAAAACATTGACCCACAAACGACTTCAATCCATCCGGCCTTTTGCTCTTTCGATATTTTATTCTCTAAAAACAAGGTAATTTAATGAGCGGCAAATCTAATTAAAATGGACTGTGAATTTATCGTTAGAAAACGGGCAATATTTTTGGTAATAGGTCTTTATTATCAAATAAATTTGTTTACCGATTATGAATGAAGAAGCACATAAAATTGCAAGAAAAATAGAGCGCCTTCGCAGAGAATTTTCTATGCTGGCAACTTTAGAGTCTCGACATAATCCGCTTGAGATTGAAGAGTATCAACATTACTTGTTGGAATTAGAAGAATTACTGATTGTTTTCAAGTATTTGATGGATCCTTCGAATCAGCCCGTTGAACCGATATCAAATGAATCACAGATAATTGAAGAGGCGGTTAGTAATGAATCTTCAGTAGAAGACATACATAACGATACAATAGAGGTGGAGCTAGAAGCTGAACCTATAGCAGAAATTGAAGCTGAGCTAGAAGAGGAACAAGAAGAGGCAATTGAAACTGAACCTGAATTAACCGAAGTTCCAGAAGAGCAAGCTCTTGATGAAGAGGAGGCCCAAGAACCTGCTGAAGAAGAATTCGTTGAAGAAGAAATAATAGAAGAAAAGGAAGAAAATATTGTTGACCCATCTGATTCTGAGTACGAAGAAGCGCCATCAATTGAAGAAGAGGAACAACCTGCTGAACCTGAAAAAAGTAAATTCCCATCGGGTTCGTCATTAAACGATAGGGTTAGTGCAAAAGACGATTCGTTAGCCGGTAAATTGGCAAGACAACCCATTGCTGATTTAAGAAAAGCCTTCGGCCTTAACGAACGCTTTTTGTATGCCAATGAACTGTTTGGAGGCGATGGGCAAGAGTTTATTCGCGCATTGAATGAATTGAATCATTTAGAAAGTTTTGAAGATGCAAAACGCATGATTGAAGCACGATACCAAAATACTTTTAAATGGAACCTTGAAGACGAAACCGTTTTAGAGTTTAT
>JBMYOI010000087.1:0-6712 GCA_049599135.1 Salibacteraceae bacterium | reverse complement strand
AAGAACCAAGAACCAAGAACCAAGAACCAAGAAGATTTCTAAAACGTTTTTATTCAGTCTTTAGTTTTGCCGTGATTTCGGTTGTTGTTCTGGGACAAGACATGATTGAACTAGGTCCTAAGTTAACTAACCCGTATACTATTTCTAACATGCAGGCTGCATATAATTATGTTTTTGAAAACCACTCAAATCCATATTTTAGTTATAACGATATAACTACCTCACATTATTATGTTAGGTATTTACCTGCAGATGAAACTGAGTTTACCTTTTTAAAAGATGACTCAGAATTGGAATTGTTTGATTACCCGTTAGATCATGTAATAATAAATAATGGAACACATTATCATGATCCCTCTTTACTTGAAGGAGACATTACATGGCAATATACTGTTGTAGAAAAGGATCATATTTTTGAAAACATACAATATGAAATTTTAGATAGCATTTTTTTACCAGAGCAGATTCTCAAAGATAATGGAGTAACATCAATTGACATTGAAAATCAGGCCTACGATTTGGTAGAAGAGGCTTTGTTCTTATCTGATAATTTGGATCAACGCAGCAATTCAGCGTCAAGAAGAAGTGAATGGAATCCGAAAGGAAAAATATTAGCTTATGATGATATTACTGGGACTAATGTGCCTGTAAAAGGAGCTAAGGTTCGTGCCAAAAATTGGTTCCGTATCGTGGTTGATTATACTGATGTTGATGGTGAATTTTCTTGTGGAAATTGGAGACGATTAGTAAAATACAGCGTTAAATGGGAAACTAAAAAATTTGATATACGAAATGCAGCATCATTTCAAGAATATGTTCAAGGGCCGAAAAGTAGTAATCCGTGGTATTGTACTATTTCTTCAAATAAATCTTTACGGCACGCGACTATTCATAGGGCAGCTGACCGATATTTCACAAGAAACATAGGTGGGTTAAAACGTCCGGGTGTTTGGACTCGCATTAAATTTAATTACAAAGATGGAGATGGTACTGGAATTAATTGGGGTACGAGTTGGCAGAATTTTTTACCGGGCATAGCGGCGTTTACAACGCCAAACATTTGGATTTCAGGTAAAAATGATGGTATATACTATAAAACCAATGTCGTATTTAGCACAACTATTCACGAATTGGCGCATTCATCACACATAAATATTATGGCAGTTGGGTTAATTTCGTATGGGTTGGTTCAGAAAAAAATTCGTGAAAGTTGGGCTAATGCAGTTGAATGGTTTATTTCGGATATTGAGTATGTTGAACTTGGTATTATTGATTATGGTAATCCTGAGGTATACCTACAATATGGGTCACATGATCACATGCAAAAATTCCCAAATGATGATCCTGATTGGGATTACACCCCTATTTTTATTGATGCTGTGGATGACTATAATCAAGATATTGATCAGGTAGCTACAAATACATGCCCGTATGGAGGTGTATTTAATACTGTACATTGCTATTTGGGTGATGCACCAACAAATACAACTGCTTTTGTATTATTAAATCATTTTGGATATACTCAAACGACTTCTAATACATGTCCCATGCCAGGGAGTGTTGTTGTAGGTAGTTTGTGCCGTTTAAGCCCGGTGCCTCCTAGTGGATTTATTTATAATAACGGTTTTTATTATCAATCGACAAAGACATATACTTATTTAGGCGAACATCCTAAAGATGATATAAATGGGTACAACATGGTTACTATTGAATCGAATTGGCTTAAAGACATTAAGACTGATAGCGATTTTGAAAATAAGCTAAAAAATAATTTGCCTGCAAATATGACCACAACAATAATTGATACCTACTTCAATTTTTATTAATTACTTATTTAAGAAAAATGCGATCGATATTATTTTTAAGTGTTTTGTTCATTGTATCAGTTTTTATTAATGGATGTAAAGAGGAGTCTTCACGTATTTACATCGATGTAAAAAATGAAAGTCAACACAATATCTTGATTTCAACAAATCGAAAAAATGTTAGTGGAAGCTTAGATTCTTTTCTTATAAAAGCGAATACGGAAAGCACGATAATTAATTACGTTATTTGGGGCTGTCAGAATTCAGGAAAGAAGAGTGACTTTGATCGGGATAGGTTTTTACAAGTGTTTTATGATGATTCCATTTCAATTTTACACTATAACTCGCGATACACTGAGGCTGATAATATAAACGGAGATTTAATTGCAATAAGAAGTTTAACTGAAGAAGAATTTTGGACTGCGTGTGAAACTGATGAATGTGCTTTTGTGAATACTTATACGTTTACAGATGCAGATTACCAAGAGGCAGCGGATAAACAGTAAATGAAAGTTTTTTTTTGAGATTGCTTCGTTATGCTTCCTCGCAAATGAATAATTCATGTGCAAGCATTAAGCCTAAATACAAAAAACAGTATTTTTTCATTTTAATAGGCAACGAATGACCTACAGTTTTATAAAAATGCGAACGATAAAATTTTTACTATTTCTGTTTTTAGCATCCTTTTTTACAAAAGGGTGTAAGGAAGAATCTGCGGACATTTATATTGAAGTTAAGAATGAGAGTCAAAACGATATATTAATTGTGACAAGTGGAAAAACGACAGGTGGAAACATTGATTCATTTCGAATTAAGGCTAACAAGACCAAGACAATAATTGATTATATGATTTGGGGATGTGAGCATGGAGCTTACAGCCATTTTGGGAGTGAAGAGTTTGTTAAGGTCTATTATGATGATTCCATTTCAATCCCGCACTATAATAGCCATTATGTTGTTACAGGTGATCTTAATTTAGATACAATATCTACAAGAAGTTTAACGGAAAGTGTCTATTGGCCTTCCTGTGAAACTGATGAATGTGTTTTTGTGAATACTTATACGTTTACAGATGCAGATTACCAAGAAGCAGTGGATAAACAGTAATAGGTAGAAATAAACTGTTTGTTTACAGTCCCTTTTCTTGGTCTGGGTATTCCAGTGAAAAGCTTTGGTTTGATTTGCTAATTCAGTTATTTGTCAATTGTTCAATTAGATAATTGGCACATTTTCAAATTAATTACATTTCCAACATCCAACATCCAACATCCAACATCCAATTATCGTCAATAATCCTTATAAGACAACCCTTTGTGCATCGATTTTATTAAGCCGTCTGCTAGTCCTAATTTAGGTACAAATATTTTCCCACCTTCAGACCAATTCATAACACGTTCAAAAATGTTACCGGCAAAAACGATTACGTCAGCGCGGTCAGGGTGCAACCTAAATTTCATCATTCGTTGATCGTAATCCAATTCGTTTAACTCTTTGATTAAGTTCTGTAACTCGGGATATTCAATTCCTTGCCAATTTTCCTTGGCTAATATTTTATAAATTTTATTGATGTTACCGCCCGAACCAATGATGTCTAAATCGCGATGCCCATTGGTAATGTCTTTTACCCAATGTTGCATGTCATTCCACATTTCATCAGTCACTTGTCCGTTTAACAAACGAATAGTTCCAATATTAAACGAGTGCGAGTTTGCAAGTTCACCATTTTTGTAAAAGCTAATTTCAGTACTACCACCACCAACGTCAACGTATAAAAAATCGTGATTTTGTTCTAGTCTTTCTTCAATGTGTGTCGAGCGAATAATCTTTGCTTCTTCGTCTCCCGAAATAATTTCAATATTGATATCTGTACGTTCTTTTACGCCCTGAATAATTTTTTCTCCGTTTTTTGCGTCACGCATTGCTGAGGTAGCACAAGCACGATATTGGTCAACTTTGTGAACCTTCATAAGGTGCTCAAAGGCAATCATTGTTCGTTCAAAATCAATGGCTTTTTTTTCTGATATTTCACCTTTATCAAAAACATCTGAGCCAAGTCTAATTGGAACCCTAACTAACGATACCTTTTTGAAGGTAGTAATATTCTCATGGTAATAAACATTGACTAGTAAAAGTCTAACTGCGTTTGAGCCAATATCTATGGCTCCATATTTTTTTCTTTCCAATTCTATTTTCCTTTGTCTAAATAGTATTTGTACAATGCATTTTGTGCATGAACCTTAGTGCGGGAAGTAGTAGTTCGATATTCGTTTTTAGTATTTGCATCCAAAACTCGTGCTTTCACATTGTCCTTCCATTGCAGGTCAAAAATATCTCTTATTTCCTTTTGTAAGCTTGTATCGTAAATTGGACACGTAATTTCTATCCTTCGATCAAGGTTACGCTCCATTAAATCGGCAGATCCTATGAAAAACTTTGGGGCGTCATTATTTCCGAAAATCATAATTCTGGCATGCTCTAGGTACCTTCCTAAAATGCTTATGGCTTCTATGTTTTCGGTTAAGTTTTTAATTCCAGGACGAATGCCACAAATACCTCTTACATTCAATTTAACTTCAACTCCAGCTTTGGATGCCTGATAGATTTTTTCCATCATATCGGGGTCAATCAAGCTGTTTAGTTTTAGATGTATGTATGCTGGTTTTCCTGCTTTAGCATTCCTTATTTCTTGGTTGATTAACCTCACCAGTTTTGGTCGCACATTAAGTGGACTCACTAGCAGGTGCTTGTAATTATAGGGAGTGAAATTGCCGTCTAGCAATTCAAAGACACGACGAATTTCTTCGGTAATTTGTGGGTTTGATGTTAACAAGGATAAGTCGGTGTAAACTCTGGCGGTATCCTCATGGAAGTTTCCTGTTCCAATATGAGCATATTCTTTGAGCTTGTTGTCCTCTTTTCGTGTTATGTGTAGTATTTTGGAGTGAACCTTTAGGCCTCTGTACCCAAATAGAACGTGGATACCTTCGTCTGATAATACATTAGCCCATTTGATATTATTACTTTCATCAAACCTGGCTTGTAACTCAACCATTACGGTAACGCTTTTCCCATTTTTAGCTGCGTTGATCAATGCATTTATCACCTTCGATCTACCTGCAACTCGATACAGGGTTATTTTTATGGAACGCACCTTGGAATCAAGAGCAGCTTCTCTCAAAAAGTCCAACAAATGATCGAATCTTTGGTAAGGGTAGTGGAGTAAAATATCTTTTTTATCTACCACCTTAAAAATACTTTGAAACTCTTTTAACTCAGGATGTCTGACAGCAGGTTGACGTTTGAATTCTAAAGTTCGAGAACCCACATTTGGGAATTTTATAAAGTCTTTAAAATTGTGGTATCTGCCTCCTGCAATAAGATTGTCAGAATTGGTGATTTTTAATCTTTTTTGAAGGTATTCTAAAAGGTTCGGAGTTATGTTTTGATCATATACAAATCGAACTGGTAACCCCTTTTTACGATTTGAAACTCCTTGGCGCATCGTTTCTAAAAAGCTTTTTGATACATCAGCATCTAAATCAATTTCAGCATCACGAGTAAGTTTAATGGTATATGCTTCAACATTTTTAAATCCATATAATCCAAAAAGTGCGTTAAGGTTAAAACGAATAATGTCATCAATAATGATTATGTTTTTTTTCTTGTCAGTTGAGGGTAAGCTAATAAAGCGCGGTAAGTTTGAAGGAAGTTCGATAAGGGCATATTTACCACTTTCAGATTCCTTTCGTTTCATTTGGATGGCGAAATAGATAGATTTATCGGTAAGTGATGGAACTTTTCGTGAGTTAGAAAGCATAATAGGAACCATAGCAGGATATACTTCTCGACTAAAGTATTCGCGAGCAAACGCCTCTTGTTCTTCTGTAAGTTCTTTTTCGTTAATTAGAAATATGTTCTCTTTTTTAAGTTCATCTATGATTTCATCATAAATGGAATGGAGTCTTTTTTGTTGGCTGATAACAGTGGCTTGAATGTCATTTAGGAGTTTGTTTGGGTCTCCATCGGTAGGGTTAAAGTTTTTTTTCTCAAGTTGGATTCGCCTTTTTACTGTAGCTACTCTAACTCTGAAAAACTCATCCCTATTGTTTGAGTAAATACCCAGAAATCGTAATCTTTCAATTAGTGGATTCCTTTTATCCGAGGCTTCTTGTAAAACACGATCGTTAAATCCGAGCCAACTAAGTTCACGGTTATTATAACTTTCAACTACCTTCTTTGCCATATTTGATCTCCTTGATATTCTCCTTGTTGTAATATACTAAGTTAAGAACTTCTGAGTTTCTAACTTCTGTCCAATTGTCAGTTTTTAATGTGATTTTCATAACACTTGCAGTTTGCATTTTTTCAAATGGAATCGACATAAAATCATTAAGGAAGTTGGTTAAATTGGGGTCATGCCCACATATTAATACTGATTCGTGTGAGTTGTTTAATGATTCACAAATAGAGTAAAAAGCTTCTTTATCCTCATGGTATATAGATTCTCTAATTTCTATTTCTTTAATTGGAAAGTCGAATTCTCTCGCATATATTAAAGCTGTGTGGTATGCTCGGATTGCATGACTGGAAAAAATGGCATCTATGATTTCTTTGTTTTTTGATAATTTTTCAGCTACTTCGATTGCTCTGGCAACTCCGTTTCCTTTAAGGGGCCTATCTATGTCGTGGATATGAATGTTTTTCCAACATGATTTGGCATGGCGGGCAATATATATTGTCTTCATTAAAAAAGTTTATTATGCAAGTTAGGCAGTAAAAGTGCCCTATTAGTTAACTCTAAATTATCATTATGCTATTTTAAAGATGAGGTAAAACTCCAAAATTTAGTTGGGGTAATACTGAGAGTTCTATTTACTACTAAAAAATAAAAAAGCTAATCTTCAAAA
>JBMYOI010000086.1:0-6761 GCA_049599135.1 Salibacteraceae bacterium | reverse complement strand
ATGTCTTCATTTATAATATAGCAAGTTACCTAGGATTTTTGATGACATTTGCATTCTGATACAAAAATGAGTTTTACCCTTCTAAATCATAGTAGAAAATGCTAAGAATACTACTTGTAATAATAGTACAAACAGTAATTCTGACTAGTGTAATGGCTCAAACTAGTAAATCTCCTTTTCAAAAAGCGAGAAAACTTGCGTTTAATAAACAATATGATGAATCCATTAAAATATGTGATTCCATTTTAGCAGAAAATGTCGATAATTATGATGTCGAATCGCTACTTGCGAGAGTATACTCTTGGAAAGGTGACCTGGATATAGCGGACTCACTAGGTGAAGCAATGAATCTGAAGTATCCCGATTCAAAAGAAGTTTATTTGATGTGGGGCACATTTAATACTTGGAAAGCTGACCATAATAAAGGAGTTAGCATTTATTCTTCGGGGTTAGCTAAGTTTCCTGAAGACCCGGATTTAATGTTGGCTTTGGCAAATGGACTTGGAGCTATAAATGAACCCATAAAAGGCCTTGAAATATGTGATGCTGTTGTTGATACAGTTCCATGGATTGGAAAAGCGATAATGTTGAGAATTAACCTTTTAAGTATTAATAATCAAAATGATTCTGTAATTGCTTTATGTGATAGTTTGATTCCCGATGGTAAAAATGAAATTAAACTCAGGTTGATTAGAGCTCAAGCCAAGGCCAAAATAAAATTATACGATCTTTCACGTCAAGACTTAGACACAATTTTTAAGTATGATAAAAAGCATATTGGAGCACATTATGCATTGGTTAATACTTATTTATGGGAGCCAATAAATGACAGTGCGATTTGGAGTGCGGACAGTGCATTGCAATTCTATCCTGATAACAACACATTTAAAGTCATGTTGGCAAAAGCTAATTTGCGCAGAGACTCATTAGAAATTTGCGATTCCATTATAGCCACTGTTTTGAAAGAGGACAGTTTAAATTATGGAGCTTGGTCGGTTTGTCTGAACTCAAGGTTAGCCCAATCTGATTTTGACTCGGTAGAGTATTCTACTGAAATGTTGGATACAATTTACCCTAACGACGATGAATTTAGGCGTTTAAGAGTTTTGGCGTTGTCAGGTAATGAAAAATACAAAGAGGCAATCAAAGTAATGGATGATGGAATTGAAGACTTGGACAGCCTAGATGAGAATTCACAAATACTTTATACCAAACTTCATTTTTGGGACGGGCAGAATAGTAAAGCATTAAAACTGGTTGACCGTTTTATTGAGTTAAACCCTGAAAGTATAGGACTACTTACTATCAAATCAATAATCCTTAAGAATAGGTTTCAAAAATCAGCAGCTTTAGAAACCATTGATGAAGGGCTTGAAATCGATTCAACAAATACTGACTTGATTGAGTTAAGAAAAGAAGTTGAGAAAATCAACCTCAATGAATTGGGAGGCTATTTGACATATGACTTTTATAGTAATACTACAAAAGAGTCAGAAAATAGAAAAGCGATAACTATTGAATACATGAGAAGGATTCAGCGACATGTATTTGTTGCTCGTTTAACTGTTGCCAATCGATTTGACAGTACAGGATTACAGGGTGAAATTGATGCCTATCCGACCATTACAGATTGGTTATATGTGTATGCTAATATTGGAGTTTCAAATAGATGGTTGTTTCCAGAGTTTAGAGCTGGCCTAGAGCCGTTTGTTGCCCTGCCATATAATTTAGAAGCATCATTAGGTATCCGGTATATGCAATACCCAGGTAATAATTTATTGATTTGGACGGGTAGTATTAGTGCCTATCCTGGTAAGTTTTATTTATCTGCTAGGCCTTATCTAACTTTTAATAATAATGGTACCAACCAGTCTTATAATTTTAAGGTAAGAAGGTTTTTTACAAGACCCAAAACCTATGTGGAATTGAGTGGTGGCTTTGGTTCTTCACCAGATAACTCGTATTTGGACCAATCGTTAAACCAGTTAGTTGATTCACGATCATGGAATATAGGAGTTACTTATCAGCAACAATTGGGTGAGCAGTTTTATGGTAAAGCCTTTGTAATTTTCGATCAATATTATCCTGAGCAAATTCCTAATTTTAATATTGTCAGTTGTAATCTAGGTTTGTATTGGATGTTTTAAACTCTATATGGCTTTATTACCTCGACCTAGACTTTTCGTATAGGTTTGTTTCTGCAATAATTACTTTTCTTGTAATTTTTTCACTATTGCTATTCGCAGGTATTTTATTGAGTAGAACCATAAAGAATCGTAATGAAAAAAAAGCAAATTACTGGCACGGTATATTTCAAGAAATATTAGTTCAAATACTTTTTGAACCTGACTATGCTAGAGGTGGAAGTAAGTACAAAGAAATAGTTTTAAAGTATAAGGCCAGTAAGTTGGATGGAGTAGGCCGGAAAACTTTAATTGACGAAATGTTGGAACTTCATAAAGGTGTTAAAGGCGATAGTGCAATTGCTATTGAACAACTTTATCGAGATTTTGGTTTAGTTAAATACCAAGTAGATTTCATTAACAGAGGCCAATGGTGGGAAAAAGCATTTGCTTTTCGCGTGTTTTCAGAATTTGGTATAGTTGAAGAAGTTGATTTAATAAAAAAGTACGTAGATCACCCAAATCGTGTATTGCGTTCAGAGGCTCAATATGCGGTTGTATCATTAAGTGGAGCGGCAGGATTGTATTTTGTTCCTAAATTAAAATCGCCAATTAGCGAGTGGGAGCAATTAGTGTTGTTAGAGAAACTGTACAAATTTAGACCTGAAGATTTACCAAATGTTGGCCCTTGGTTGGATTCTAAAAATAATTCAGTAGTTATTTTCGGTACCAAAATCATTCATCAATTCAGAATGTTTCAATTGCAAGAAAAACTATTGGATTTGTTGATCCATAAAAATGAATTGGTTGTTAGCCAGGTTGTTACTTGTATTGTGAGAATTGAATATAAAGAAGCCTGCCCTAAGCTAAAAGAAATATATCCCAATGTAGATTTAGTAATTAAAGCACAAATATTGACAGCTTTAGCTAAGTTAGGGGATAGAACGAATTTGAACTTTTTCCAAGACGTAATTGAAGAACAGGAAGAATATGAGTTAGTAATGGCTTCGGCCAAAGGATTAAAGATTTTAAAAGCTGATGCATTGTTATTAAGCTTAGAACGCAAAGAATTAAAATTCCCCAAAAACAATGAGATTGTACGGCATGCTCTTGATGAAAGAATTTGACCTGGACACATCGTTATGGGATGTTGTGGTTGATATATTCTACAACTTCTTGTACATGTACTCGGTGGGAATTATGGTTTCTTACCTAACTCTGGCCTTTATCTCTTTTTTGGCTGTTCGCAGGTATTTGCATAAAAATAGCTTTGTTGATTACCGTGATATTCTTAATACTGATATCGCGCCGTCAGTAAGTATTCTTGCTCCTGCTTACAATGAGTCTGCTACAATTATTGAAAATATACGTTCGCTCTTATCCATACATTATTCAAACTTTGAAGTAATTGTAGTTAATGATGGAAGTAAGGATGATTCGTTAGAAAAGGTTGTCAAAGAGTATGACATGGTTCCTGTCGATTTCTCTGTAGACTATAAGTTGAAGACCAAAGAGATTAAAGGAGTTTACAAGTCTAGAAATAAAGCTTTTAGCCAATTAATTTTTGTTGACAAGGCAAACGGAGGGAAGTCTGATGCACTTAATGCCGGTATCAATATTTCAGCATATGACTATGTTACATGTATAGATGTTGACTGTGTGCTAGAGCAAGATGCCTTACTAAAACTGATGAAACCTTTCATGGACGAAAATGAAAGGGAAGTTGTAGCAACCGGAGGTGTAATTCGAATTGCAAACAGTTGTGTAGTTGAAGACGGTAGATTACTTGAGGTAAAAGTACCAGATAATTTTGTTGCAAGGTCCCAAGCTCTAGAGTACATAAGGGCCTTTTTACTAGGGCGAATGGCTTGGAGTTTAATGGACGGTCTTATTCTCATTTCAGGAGCACTTGGTGTGTTTCAGAAAAAAACGGCCATTGCTGTTGGTGGTTACGACCACAATACTGTAGGTGAAGATATGGAGCTTGTAGTGCGAATGAGGCGCTACATGATGGACAACAAAAAGAAATATACGGTAGCCTTTATACCAGACCCGTTATGTTGGACTGAGTGCCCCGAAAGCTGGACTATTTTAGGTAGACAGCGTAACCGTTGGACTAGAGGAACTATAGAAACCCTTTGGAAACATCGCGGAATGATGTTCAACCCAAAGTACAAATTATTGGGTATGTTAAGCTACCCATATTGGTTTGTGTTTGAGTGGCTGGCTCCAATTTTAGAAGGCGGTGGAATGATGCTTTTCTTTTTGTTAGCGCTCGTTGGATTAGTAAACTGGAGTTTTTTCTTTTTAATGATGGGCTTGGTTTTTGGATTTACAATTACCTTCTCAGTTCTTTCTTTGTTAATCGAAGAAGTTACCTACCACAATTATAAACGCAAACGTGATTTGTTCGCCCTGCTTAGAGTAGGGCTTTTAGAACCTTTTGTTTACCATCCGTTTGTAGTTTATTCAGCATTACTAGGAAATTTAGATTATTTATTCGGCAAGTCTTCGTGGGGTGAAATGAGCCGTAAAGGATTCAATACAGCAGCTGATGGTGGGCCTAAAAAGATACAAGTAGTAAAAGAAGTAACTAAGGTTGCGAAAAAACCAGTGGTAAAAGTTGCGTGGACCACATACGCGACTGCTGTAGTAGCTCTTGTGGGGGTATTGCTTTATATTGTTGTCGACTTGGATGCATTATTAACCAAAGATAAGTTTGCGCTAAGTCCGAGAGTAAAATCTTGGTTCGAAATAGAAGAACAACCGGCCAAATTGGTGATTAAAAAAGAACGCGAATTGTTCACTCGAACGTTGAACAAAATGTTCCAACAATCCATGGCAGATTCATCGGCTCATACACCATTAGCCTTACTTCAACAAAAATCTCAAACAGGTCCTAAATACATTGGTGAAAGTGAATTGATAGCTATTGTGGGTAATCCAAAAAGTGAATCTGAAATGGACCCCAAGCCTATGATTTCAGAGGGTAATCCAACTTCAGAGAATAAAATAGAAACAGCTGACGAAGCTCAAGCAAACAATCCTACTCAAGAAGTTGAAAATGATAAACCTGAAGAGACTGTATTTAAGGGTACAGGTAGAATTGAATATTGCATAATTGCTGCTAGTTTTGATAGGTTAGATAAAGCAGAAGAGTATCTTGAATTACTGGATAACAGTGGTTTTAGTAACACTGTAATTATTCCCGGGGCAGATAAATACAGAGTGGCATTTGCTGTGTTTGACGAAAAATCAAGGGCAGAAGACTATTTAATGAATATAAGAATCAACGTTCATAAAGATGCCTGGATATTTGCCAAGAAGAATTAAGCTTATAATTATTTGAATGAAGTAAGTCTTCAATAATTAATAGCCGATTCAACTCTAGTATTGTTTTATTAAAAAGGCTCTCTTAGTGCTTTTTATTATGAAATGTTATAAGCCAACTTAAAACTACATGGTTATCAATACTCAACAGAATTGTACTATGAAATAGCTTGTCACTTTATAGCTGGAATAAGAGTAGAAGCAAGATGTAAATAAAGCGAGGGCTAGTTGAAAAGATAGAGAATTAAAGCAAAAGCTATATTGGCTCTCTTTCTATGTTAGGATTCGTTTCAAAATTTGCCTTTCGTTCATATTCCAATACTGAATAATAATCAGACATTATTTTTTGGATGAGAGGACGGTAGTATCTCCAAAAGAATTTCTTTCGATCCGAATAATCTTTGTTGTCATAAAAGAAGAAGTCAATATTCTCTATTCCTCTAGAATAAACGGCTGTAAAAGGAATGGGATTGTCTGCAAAGTCACCAGCAAAGTAGAAAAACCTGTTTATTATATGATCTCCCAAAACAGCAGGAAATTCAGTAGGGATATTATTACGTTCGAGAATAGAATCTCCTCTGTCATTCGCATGGATTTTATAATAAGAAATAACCATATCGTCGTATTCGATATATGAAATGTCAAACCAGAATGGATAACGCATGTATTCAGGTAAATCAAAGAAATCTTGGTAGTATTTATCCGTGTTAATAATAGGAACCTCATGATCTAAATCAATTCCCTTTTCCAGAATTACAATTTTTTCCGATTCATGAACGAAAATGATTCCGGACTCTTTAAAAGGCCAAGTATTGTTGTATTGTTCTTTGTATAGTTTAATAACCCAACGAGGTAATTCCAGGTTTTTTGTAGTGTCAAGGCTATACATATAACGGCCAACCCAGCCACTCCATTTAACACCGAATTCGTTTTCTACTTTTTTTCGCACACCAACATTGGTTGGGGAAGCAATTGTATTGAATTCAGTGAGAACAAGTTTTTGTCGCTCATGCATTTTTTCCATTAACTCATAGTCGTTTTTTGATGTACGACCATATACAATTTCCGAATGCTCGGTTAAATTCTTGTGACGATACCATTCATTATAATATACTCCATAAGTATCGGTAAAGTATATCATGTCTAATGTGTCTGCGATACTGTCTAGTTGTTGATCTTTAAAAAGGTCAAGGTCGTTGATGTAAAATTTTTCGCTGTCTAATGGAAAAAAGCCAAGGTAATCGTCCAGTTCATAAAAAGAGTAATCGGGCTTGACATATTTGTGATGTTTAAGAACCCAATTGAAGC
>JBMYOI010000085.1:0-6996 GCA_049599135.1 Salibacteraceae bacterium | reverse complement strand
TGGTTGTATTAAATAATGCTCATTCGTTTGAATGGGTAGGACGATTAGATAATGTGATTAATACAGGCGGGATAAAAGTAAATCCGGAAAAAGTAGAACGTTTTCTAGATTCGCAAATTGAATCAAATTTCTTTGTTTCAGGAATACAACACCCAGAACTCGGCAATGAAGTTGTCTTATTTATTGAAGGTGAAAAAGCGAATTTAAAATTGAATTATACGGAGTTGTCTCAATATGAAATCCCTAAAAGAATGGTTTTTATAGATTCATTTAGCTATACCAAAACCAATAAAATAAACCGTACAGAAACTCTTAGATTGCTTAACGTTCTCTAATCTTTCATAGTTTGAACACTCAATTTCATCTAAAATCGACTTATTCAGGACGGTTTTGAATATACTTTCTCCAGCGTTCTAAAACGGCATTCATATCGTCTGCTAATTCAGATTCAAAGTGGAGTGACTCACCTGTTTTAGGATGCGTAAACCCTAATGTTTTGGCATGTAATGCTTGTCTTTGAACTAGCTTAAAGTTGTTGTCAACAAACTGCTTGTACTTTGTAAATGTTGTTCCTTTTAAAATTTTTGTTCCTCCATATTCAGGATCTCCAAATAGAGGATGACCTATATGCTTGAAGTGTGCACGAATTTGATGAGTCCTTCCCGTTTGTAATTTACATTCAACGAGCGTAACGTATCCAAATTTTTCAATGACTTTGTAATGCGTTACAGCAGTTTTTCCAAATTCACCGTCAGGGAAAACAGACATTACCTTTCTATCTTTTAGGCTACGTCCAATGTTGCCTTCAATAGTTCCTGACTCTTCAGTTGGCTCGCCCCAAACTAAGGCGTAATACCTGCGTTCAGTGGTTCTGTCATAGAACTGTTTACACAAGCTTGTCATTGCAGAGTCTGTCTTGGCAATAACCATAATTCCTGAGGTTCCTTTATCCAGTCTATGAACAATTCCAGGTCTATCTGCTTGACCTTGACTAGGAAGGTTTTTAAAGCGATATGCTAAGGCATTAACTAGAGTTCCAGTATGATTTCCAGTTCCGGGATGGACAACTAATCCTGCTGGCTTATTTATAACTAGTACATCATCGTCTTCAAACACCACATCCAAAGGAATATCTTCAGGAACAACTTCAAAATCTTCTTTTTCGTGATTGAGTAATAGAGTGATTACATCTTCGGGTTTAACCTTGTAATTTGGTTTAACGGCTACATCATTTACCAATAAATGACCTGCCAAGGCTGCCGTTTTTATCTTATTTCTTGATACTTGATGAATTCGGTCAATTAAGAACCTATCTATTCGAAGTAACTGTTGGCCTGGATCAACAACTATTTTTTTGTATTCAAAAAGTTCTTCTGAACCTTCATCTGAAATCTCTGTTGAATCTTGTGTCAAATCTTAATGAGTTAGGATAAGTTTAAGGGCGGGCTTATTGCCAATGCGTACAAAGTAAAACCCTTTATCTAATTGATTCAAATTAATTGAATTTCCGTAGACATGTTCATCAAATAGAATGGAGCCATTAATATTAAAAACAGAAACTTGCTCATCAATATCTTCAGTGAAGAAAACCTCGCCATTACTAGGGTTTGGATACAGTCCAATGCTGTTTTCAGGATACTCCAATGTGCGGTTTGATAATGGAATTTCATCTCCGTTTCCAAAATTGGCACGTATCATCAGAGTACCTCTAAATGTACTATTCGTCCAAGAACCACCAATTCCTTTATAAAAGGTCCTGCCCTGGTTATTGAAATTTACATCATACCCAACATAAGTTTTTACTTCGCTAAGTTGTTGGTAGCCAATGTAAAAGGTTCCTTCCAGTTCAATTGGTGAAATGTCGTACCGATAAAAGTTTCCAGAAGCTTTTCTAATTACATCTACTGGACCTGATTGGTAGATTGGAGGGCTATCAAGGTCTTTATAAACAAGCAAATTAACTTGTTGAGTGCTAGGCGTAACATAAGTTTCTAAAAAATTCAATTCAATGGCTTTTAGCGAATCCTTGATAACCGATTTAAATTCTACAACAACGCTCGTCCCAACTAAATTTAATTGATACGTTTTTTCAACTGACCCATCGTCATATGCATAATAACGATCAAACAACTGATGGTGAGTAAGCGTGTCATTTTCTTCGTATTGTTCTTGGGTTGATGACGATCGGGCTTTCATAATAAATAATTGCCTTTCGTTAGTGTCTGAAGGAAACATAAAATCATTCGGACTTGAATTAATTGAGTGCGTGACATCATAAATATCAAGAGCAGGTACAGTAGGAATAACTTCAGTTCTCGATTTAAAGAAAGGGTTTTGATTTCCGTTTATGTAAATTTTATAATCTGAAGCTCCCAAATCAGGATTAGGCCCCAGGTTACGAATACTCCAAACCGATTTATCCGATGTGTATTTATATCGATTCGACTTATAATGCTCCCAAGGCATAGACGTGTATGTATTTAACAAGGTTCTAATTGGTTCAATAAAAGCAAAGTCGCTAATTCTGTCACCTTCTTTTCTGTCTTTATAAAGTCGGATATAATCAATGTGCCAATGATCAAAATTTCCTGAAAGTGTAGCATAGTTTCTAAATCTAAATTGAAATCCTTCTTGTAGGTAAATGGTATCGGCTAGGTGTATGTATACTTGCTTAAACTCTTGATTTGGAATACCTTCTTGTGACCAGACCGTATACCAGCGATTGTTTGTTGGACTATAAAAATCAAGAATTAACGAATCTTTTTCTTCCGGCTCATCACCATTACCATATGGCTGAAAGAAGAAACTGAGGTAAACATTGTCTGATGATGTGTACCTTTTATTAGTATTTGGGTCACGATAAAGATTTATGGGTTTAGATGAAAACACATCTGCTTCACCGTAAGCGTATTGGTCTGTGTTGTCGTATGGCCTTCCTGATTCATTTAGTCCATCTAAAGTTATTACACCAACAGTAGGTGGTTTAATAGACATGGTTCTGTTCCAAAAAGCCCCTTCTGATATCCAAACGGAATAATCGTCATCATAGGCAAAATAGTAAACTTGGGTTTTGTTATACAATGTGCTGTCTGGTGAATATTTGATAATTCGTGTATTTCCATTTTGGGTAAAAGTTGAGTAATTAGGAAAAACATATTCAGTGTTGGTAATTGTAAAAGGATTAAGAGAATCAGTATAAAAATCGATCTTGATTTTTTTTGCAAGTGAAGAGTCTAATTGTTGGGTTAATGGGTTGATAATAAAATTGTAAACTGAATCAAATGAGTATTCTAATGAATCAAGATATACCCCATCAGCGAGGAAAGAATGAGCCAATGAATCAAATACTGACGAATGACTTGTGTCTGTTACAAAGACTTTTTTTTTGTACGATGAAAAATCGTCGATTATTGGAAGGTCCATTAAATCGTATAGATAGATAATTGGAGTATCATCAGCTCTAGATGAATTTAAAGTTTTGTTTGTAGTTACTTCACCACTTGATCTATACTTCAACTCACCCAATTCTTCTTGTGAGAAAACAGTAAAACTAAAAACTAGTAAAAAGAAAACTAATAAGCCAGCTTTATTGAACAGCATTTGAATCTAATTTAGGAATACTGTCAAACGAAGTTTGAGGCATTTTATTATCATCAGTTGTTAAGAAAAGGGTAACAGCTGATCCGACAAAAATTTCTCCTGATCCTGGCTCTGGGATTTGTCGGTAAACTTTAGCTTTTATTGAATCCTCGGTCGTAAATTCTTCATCCAAAATAACTGAACCAACTATTAAACCAGCATTTGTAACCGTATCTGTTAGCCCAATCAATGATTTACCAATTAAATAAGGGACAGTTATAAAATGTTCAGATTTTCCGCCACCAAGAATAAGCTCTAATTCTGTACCTATATCAAGCCTTTCACCAGGTTTAACCTCTATACTGTCAATTTCGATGTGTTCAAGGCAGTTTTCGCATAGTGAAGGAATGTATCGAATGGGGCCAATTTTAAATCCCATAGAAGTTAACTGTGCAATCACATTTCTTTTTTGGTCCCACTTTAAATTGGGTAAAGGAATTTTAGGTGTTTTATATGCACTTACTGTAACGTATATTTTTCTGTCTTTTTTTACTGCAAAACCAGAATCAGGGTTTTGTTCAACAACCATCCCACCCAAAGTATTTTCAACATAAATAGAATCAATAATTTGATAGTTCAATTGTTCGTTTACCAGAATATTTTCAATCTCGGATACGTGATACCCTATCAATAACGGAACTTTAATGTTGTCACCATGTAAAGTTTTGTTATCTAAATACATAAAGAAACCCCAAAGTCCGATTATAAAAATAACGGTAAAAACTGCGAGGTTAATCCAAAAGTGCTTTGTGAAAATAAATCGGATAAATTTTAGCATGGGTGCAAAGATAACTTTCAATGATTTGAAATGAAACCATTTTATCGAATTGAGGTGTTAGTAACTTATCTTAATAAAAAAAGAAGGAGAGAGGTAACTTGAGATAGCCTCAGGATATTTTTGTTCGAAAGGTTTTTGAGTATGAAAAATATAGCGGTTGTTTTTGGTGGCTTTAGTGGTGAAGACGTGGTTTCTGTTAAAAGCGCAGCAACAATTCTAAAGCATATTGATAAAATAAAAAATCGAGTATTCAAAGTCAACCTTTCTAAAAAAGGCTGGGACGTTTGCGACCTTGACGATAATTTATGGGCAATAAATAAATCTGACTTTTCATTTTCAAGATTAGATGAAAGTATAGTTGTTGATGGGGTTATAAATATTATTCATGGTACTCCTGGGGAAGATGGAAAGCTTCAAGGTTATTTTGACATGCTGGGCATTCCTTACAATGGATGTGATGTTTTAGTTAGTTCATTAACGTTTAACAAAGGTTTTTGCAACCATTATTTGAAGCAACAAGGCATCACTGTGGCAGATAGTATTTTGTTAACCACTTCTGATGAAATAGATTCTGAAAAAATATTAGCTCATGTTGGGCTTCCTTGTTTCGTAAAACCTAATGACGGAGGTTCAAGTATAGGGGTAAGTAAGGTTTCAGAAAAAGGTCAATTGAATCAGGCAATCTCCAATGCGTTTTTTGTTTCAGACCGTGTCCTAATTGAAAGTTTTGTTCAGGGTGTAGAAATTACGTGCGGTGTTATAAATCTTAATGGAACCGTTACACCATTAGCTGTAACTGAAATTGAATTTGAAAGCGACTTTTTCGATTTTGAAGCTAAATACAATTCCTCAAGTACTAAAGAAATAACCCCCGCCAGAATTTCTGAAGAGGATTATAACAAGACAATGGAATTGAGTAAAAGAATCTATCAAATTTTAGGTTGTAAAGGATTCTTTAGAGCAGATTATATTTTGGAAAATGGAGAGTTGTTCCTAATTGAAGTTAACACTGTTCCAGGAATGTCTTCGGCGAGTTTAATGCCACAGCAGCTAGAATATGCAAACATCAACGTGACTGAACTTTTACAGTTTCAAATCGATAATCTTTAAGGAAAATATTAAAGTATGGGAGTAGGATTACCCTACTTTGTCTTTAGTGAATCCTTTTAGAAATACTGAGATATTTCTTTCGTGAGCGGTACTCTCAAATTCTTTTATTAAATCATAAATATCGTAAGGAATATTTACTGCCTTAGAACCATCGATAATTACTTCTTCGTCATCTTTTACGTGCTCTAAAGCATTTTGTAATGCACCCTTATTTAAGAAACTGATTTCTTCCGAGAGAATGATTCTATGAATGTGTTTTCCATCATCTTCTTCTTTAATTTGCATGTGGTCGGTCTCTAAATTTCTACGAAGAATAAAGTAGATACTCACTAAAAAGCCCATGCCAATTCCAATAAGCAAATCACTAAATAGAATTGCGACAACTGTTACTATAAATGGTAGGTATTGTTCAATGCCACGTGAGAAGAATTCTTTGAAAACAGAAATTCTAGCCAGTTTATACCCAACCAATATTAAAATAGCTGAAAGTGCGCTAAGTGGTATTTTATTGAGTAGAGTAGGTATTGCAATTACTGAAATAAGCAGTAAAAAACCGTGGAAAATAGTTGATACTTTAGTTTCTCCACCAGCATCTGCATTTGCACTACTTCTAACAATTACTTGAGTTATAGGCAACCCCCCAATTAATCCGGTTACTATGTTTCCTGCTCCTTGGGCTACTAATTCTCTATTTGCTGGAGTAATTCTTTTGTGTTTATCCAACTTGTCTGTTGCTTCTACGCACAATAGGGTTTCTAAACTGGCAACAATTGCAATTGTAATAGCTGTTACCCAAACCCCAGAGTCTTGGATAGTTGTCCAATCAGGAAAAGTTAAATTAGTTTTTAAGGCAGCCACCGAATCAAAAATTGGAATGGTTACCAAATGATTGTCGGCTAACACTAATTCGGGGAAGTAAGCTTTAAACAGTTCATTAGTCAAACTGCCTATTAATACAACTAAAAGTGCTCCAGGTATTAAATTGAAAATTCCGCCCTTAACTTTAAAGAATTTATCCCACAGAATTAATATAGCGAAACAGGAAACTGAAATAATAATTGCACCGATAGAAAAGTAGTCTAAAGATTCAATTAGAGTAGTTATGGTGTTTTGACCGTCGGCTTGGAAGAAATTCATGTCACCTTCCTGATCATGATCAAAACCAAGTGCATGAGGAATTTGTTTCAATATTAAAATGATACCAATACTCGCAAGCATCCCTTTTATTACTGAAGTAGGGAAGTAATAGGCTATGGTACCTGCTCTTAGTATACCCATTATTATTTGCAAGACTCCTGATAAAACAACAGCAACCAAAAAGGCTTCAAAGCCTATTTCATTAACTGAAGTAAATACAATAACGGCCAATCCGGCAGCAGGTCCACTCGCGCCAACATGAGATTTGCTAATCAACCCAACTACGATACCTCCAACAATACCGGCAATAATTCCGCTAAAAAGCGAAAAAC
>JBMYOI010000084.1:0-7051 GCA_049599135.1 Salibacteraceae bacterium | reverse complement strand
GCTGCGTTAAATAATGCTGGTTTGGTAACTCTTACCCATACACCAAGCCCTATGAATTTTTTAGCGGAAATTCTTAATCGACCTAAAAACGAGCGGGCCTTTCTATTAATCCCAGTAGGCTACCCCGATGAGAATACTAAAGTGCCTAATATCAATCGGAAAAAACTTGAAGAAATATGCAAAATTTATTAGCCATTTCAATTAAGAATATCACTTGGGGTGTTGGCTTAATTGTAATTCTTACAAGTTGCCAACAAGAAAACAAGACTAGGAAATCTGACGCTATAGATGCGTTTTTGAACCAGGATATTATGACAATGGAAAGCGAAGGTTATACTTATTCCAAAACCATCAACTTTAAAGACAATGCGGAATCGCAAACATCTTCTCCTAATTGGAAGGATGAGCTGAGTTTTTTAGATTCTTACTTGGTCAATTTCAGAAGGAATAATGATTTTTCAGAAAGTAGCTTAACCTTTAAAGGCAACGAAGGATCTAGGGTTTTTACATCCCTAAATGGTGATTCTCTTGTTTTTCGGTTCAAGAATAAAAATCCAGTTGGGTTTAGACTAACCTTGCGTAGTAATGGGGTTTTTAGAGAGTCTCACACCCAATTAACCTATAAGTCCTTAACTGGCTATCGGTTGGTCGACCACAATTCTGTTCTTCATCTTTTTGAAAACAACATAGATATCAATTCACAATTTATTAAACCAAATAAGTAACTGAAGTCACAGTTTTGACAGTATGCTATTAATATTTTTGCGAAAATTTATAATTATGAAAAAGCTTTTTTTTGGTCTAGGTGTAGTACTTATCTCACTTTCTGTTTCTGCATGTGGTAATGAAGGGGCAACTTCTCAATCTTCACAATCAGAAGCACTTGTAAAAGACATTTCTATTGATGAGTTTAATTCTTTGAAAACGGAAGCCCCAGGAATTATATTGGATGTAAGAACTCCCGGTGAAGTAGCCGAAGGGTACGTTGAAGGTGCTGTAATCATTGATATTACGCAAAAAGACTTTATGGATAAGGTTTCAAAACTCGATAAATCAAAACCCATTTATGTTTATTGTAAAGCCGGCGGTAGAAGCGCTAATGCTTCCCAAAAACTAATTAACCTTGGTTTCGGTAATGTATATAACGTTTTAGGTGGAATGGACGCTTGGAAAGCAAAAGGACTAAGCCTTACTAAATGATTAATATTAAAAATAAATTGCTTGAGATGGACTGGGTCCGTCGCCTATTTTTAGCCGTTGGAATCGTTTTTATTTATGGGGCTATTGACTCTGCCGATGTTTTTATTGGAATTGCTGGAGTATATTTGATTGCAAAATCTTGGTTAAACTGGGGCTGTACTGACCGTTCATGCTCCATTAAACATTCAAATCTTAACAGCAATGAATAGGCTAATTTTAATTTCAGTACTGGCAATTTTTACTTTAACAAACTGCAGTGAGTCTGACTCTTCGAAAGAAAAGGATTTTACAGCTAAGATTAAAGTTAGTGCCGAAAAAAGAAGTGAATACATTAAACGAGGCGGACAAATAGTAGATGCCAGTTATAAAGCTCTTTCTGATAAATTAAAAAGTGCTGTAGCAGATAAAGGTATAAGTCACGCTCTCAAAACGTGTAATATGCACGCATCCTTAATTGCCGATTCCTTAGCGGAACAATACGACGCCACCATTAAAAGAACTGCAATTAGAATTAGAAACCAGGGAAATGAGCCCACAACAGAAGAAAAACACATCATTAAATTGTACCAAAAAGCATTAACCAACAAACAAGAATTAACTCCTGTAGTATTATTCATGGACTCTGTATATGTTAATTATTATTCTCCAATAATAATTAAACCTATGTGCTTAAATTGTCATGGAGATCCTGGGTCTACATTAGCCGATGAAACTTATGAAACCATTTTAAGTATGTACCCTACCGATCGTGCAATCGGATACAAAGAGGGTGATTTACGAGGAATTTGGAGTGTTAAATTCAAAGCAAAATAATGGCCTCTTTTGGTGAAATTATTAATTCTGACAAACCTGTTCTAATTGACTTTTTTGCCACTTGGTGTGGCCCTTGCAAATCGCTGAGTCCAATTATTCAGGATGTGGCTAAGGACATGGGCGACTCGGTTCGCGTTATTAAAATTGATGTTGACAAAAACCAATCTATTTCTCAAAAATATCAGATTCGCGGCGTACCTACCATGATGATTTTTAAAGCAGGTAAACAGTTATGGCGACAATCTGGTGTTGTACCTAAAGACCAAATCAAAGCCGAGTTACAAAAGCATATTTAGTCTAAACTTTTTACCAACTTTTCTTCAAGGGGTATTTTTAATTGAAACGCGACCGACATGGGTAGATTATTTAAAGTCGCAGGCTCCCAAAAATTATAACTTTCAAATAGCTTTAAAATTTCAGCGTCATATTTATCACTAACTCCTCGAACCAACTTTTTATTACCAATACACCCAAACTCGTCGATATACAACACAACCAAAGCAACTCCAACCTTTGGTGAAAACTTATCGCCCTTAACCTTAAGCCTTTTCGGGTCTATGGTTTCTACAAACAACCCTTCATCAATATCCTTAACCACTTTGTGCCTGACATCCAATTCTCGAGGAACAAACTTGGGAAATTCGGGTTTTAAGGTTTCAAAATATTCTTCAACTTCAGGCTTTTCTTCTTCGGTTTTTTTTCCCAAAGTTGAAAACTGCCCATTTAAAAGGGGGCTATTAAAATTTATATTAAAATCAATAATGGTAGCATTTACCCATTGTTTGTCTTCGATGCGTACATGGCTTTCTGACTCATAATAAACCATTTCTTTAAAATGGCCATATAAACAAGAATCACTCATTAAGTAATCATCATCTACCTCTAAATTGGTTTTGTATTTTTCAGAATAAGTAACTTTTAAGTTGTCATTATAGAATTTCCAATCTCCAATTTTTATCCCAAAAAAGTAATGCCCACTCCTAGATATGTTCCCAGACCTATAACCAGTTTCTTTTCCGTGATTAAAGTCAGATTTGAAGTTACTTTTCTGTATTAAATCTCCAGCAGCATTGTATGTTTCCCATACCTCCCACTTTTTCCAATTGTGAATTAGTCCTTCTTGCCTTGCCTGCTGATCACTTGTAAAAAACTGAGCATATAATGTGTCTATTCCCGTATAATTAAATTCTGCAACTAATTCTTCTTTCGTTGTAACTGGTTTATAAGACCTCCAGGTCCCTGTCATGTTATTATCATTAAAGTATCCTTGAATTAATTCTTTATCCCCATTTTCATAAATCACAGCCTTACCATCTCTTAACCCGTTCTTATAATCCACTTTTGAAAATAAATTTCCGTTTGAATTATAGGTAAGTAGAGTACCATTCCCCTCTCTAAAATTTCCTCGGTTTGCATCTCTACCTACTGGGTTTTGGTATTTATAAATCGCTTGTAACCTTTCTCCATACTCATACTTCATTTTTCTCCAAGGAAGGCCTGTAAAATAATAAGACTCATACATGCCGTAATATTCCCCATCTTTAAGTGTATACTTCTCGTGTAGCTTACCATTGCGGTAATATTTTGTGTGATGTTGTATTTCGGTCTCTCCTTCATTTGCTAATTCAACAGAAAAATGAAGCTGTGGTTGAGCCGAACCAGGCAACAAGTTTTCAGTAGAGTAATACAAAGAGTGTTTTTCTAAAGTTGAATCCGTTGCATGTTCAATAGTAGATTTTATGAAACCATCATAATACCAACTCATCCAAACACCAATTTTATTTCCTCTATTAAAAGTTATTTCAGCCTTTGGTCTTTTGTCATCAAAATAGTATTCCCATTTACCATGCTTTTTGTCTTGAATATAAAAGGCAGAAATCATGGGGTTGCCATTTTGATAATAACGAAACCATTTACCATGCTTTTTACCGCCTAAATACTTCCCTTTTACTATTAACTTGTTTCGGTGGTAAAAATGATAATAGCCGTGTTTTAGGCCTTGATCGCGCAGTTGTTCAAATTCTATTCGAACATCTTCATGCGGGTTTTCAGTAATAATAACAACACTTGTACTCACTTGGGAAAGTGTATTGATGGTCAGCATTAGTACGGAAAAACAAAAAACTAAAAGCCGTTTCATGAACTGTTGTTATAACTTGAGTTTGAACAAATATAATCGTTGGGTGTACTAATAGTACAATGCATTATTTGCATCTTGTATATTTGCACCTTATTATGGAAATAAAAGCCGGTCCTTTTCTCAGTAAGATTAACTATCCTGAAGATCTTAAGCAATTTAAAATTGAAGACTTGCCCCAAATTTCTGATGAACTCAGAGATTATATTGTAGACATCGTTTCTCAAAAGGGCGGGCACTTTGGTGCTAGCCTTGGGGTGGTAGAACTCACTGTAGCTATTCACTATGTGTTCAATACTCCTTACGATCAACTGGTTTGGGATGTGGGACATCAAGCTTATGGACATAAAATACTGACTGGAAGACGGGGTGTTTTCCATACTAACAGAATATATAAGGGGATTTCAGGTTTTCCAAAACGAAAAGAAAGTGAGTACGATGCTATGGGTGTTGGCCATAGCAGCACCTCAATATCTACAGCACTCGGTATGGCTGTTGCAAGTCATTACAAAGGCGAAAAAGACAGACAACACATTGCAGTAATTGGTGATGGCGCTATGACTGCCGGCTTAGCGTTTGAAGGTTTAAATCATGGTGGAGTGGAAAACTCAAACATGATTATTGTACTCAATGACAACTGTATGTCTATTGATCCAAACGTTGGTGCCCTTAAAGAATATTTGACAGACATTAGTACTTCTCAAACCTATAATAAGGTAAAGGACGAAGTTTGGAACTTATTAGGTAAAATCTCAAAGTTTGGACCCAACGCTCAAGAAATTGCCGCACGAGTCGAAAATGCTGTAAAGCATACCTTACTTAAAAAGTCAAATTACTTTGAGTCATTAAACTGGCGTTATTTTGGGCCTATTGATGGCCATGATTCTGTACATGTGGCAAAGGTTCTTGAAGATTTAAAACATATTCCTGGTCCTAAAATATTACACTGCCTTACTAAAAAAGGTAAAGGGTATCAGCCGGCGGAAGATGGAAGTTCCACTACTTGGCATGCCCCGGGTTTATTCAATAAAGAAACAGGAGAAATTGTAAAAATTGTTCCTAAAGACCCACAGCCACCAAAATTTCAAGATGTATTTGGCCATAGTATTATTGAACTTGCCGAAAAAAATGATAAAATAATGGGGGTAACCCCTGCAATGCCTACGGGTTGTTCCCTAAAGTTTATGATGGAGGCAATGCCTGAACGTGCTTTTGATGTTGGAATTGCGGAACAACACGCAGTGACATTCTCTGCGGGTTTAGCTACTCAAGGCATGGTTCCTTTTTGTAACATTTACAGTTCGTTCATGCAACGTGCTTATGACAATGTTATACATGATGTGGCCATCCAAGATTTACACGTCGTTTTTTGCCTCGACAGAGGTGGTTTAGTCGGTGCTGATGGTCAAACACATCATGGTATTTACGATTTAGCATTTATGCGTTGTGTGCCTAATATGGTAGTTTCATCTCCTTTAAATGAAGAAGAGTTGCGCAACTTAATGTATAGTTCTCAACTTAAGAAAAATGCCGCCCCGTGGGTAATTCGTTATCCTAGAGGTACGGGTAACATGCCTAATTGGAAAAAGCAGTTTAAAGAAATTAAAATTGGGCAAGGTCAACGTTTAAAAAATGGTGAAGATATAGCTGTATTAACATTAGGGGCTATTGGTTTAATTGCTCAAAACGCTTGCGCTGAATTAGACAATAAAGGAATCTCTGCTGCCCACTACGATATGCGGTTCGTTAAACCTATAGATGAAGTTATGCTTCATGAAATATTTGGAAAATTTGACAAGGTAATTACAGTAGAAGATGGCTGTATACAAGGTGGCTTTGGAAGTGCTGTTATTGAATTTATGGCCGACCATGGGTATACTTCTAAGGTGGTTCGATTGGGAGTCCCTGACAGAATTGTGGAACATGGTACCCAAGCTGAATTATATGCTGAATGTGGATATGATGCGGAGGCAATAATAAAAACAGCCAAGGAAATGGTTTCTAAAAAATCGCGTTCAATAGCCGGTTAATCCAATAGTCTTATCGCAAACATTGTAATTTATACCGACGGCGCCGCCAAAGGAAACCCTGGAAACGGTGGTTATGGCGCAGTTTTGCTTTCTGGTAAGTTCAGAAAAGAGCTAGCCGAAGGTTTTCGAATGACCACCAACAATCGAATGGAATTACTCGCTGTAATTGTTGCCCTAGAAACTTTAAAACAAGGCGGAAATAACGTCACCGTTTATTCCGACTCTAAATATGTTGTTGATTCAGTAGAAAAAGGTTGGGTTTTTGGTTGGGTAAAAAAAGGCTTTAAAAACAAAAAAAATGTGGACCTCTGGAAGCGGTTTTTAAAAATTTACCCTGCTAACTCCGTTAAGTTTCAATGGGTTAAAGGGCACGCCAACATACCCGAAAATGAGCGTTGCGACCAACTTGCTGTTGCTGCTGCTGAAAGCGATAACCTTTTGATTGATAAGGGTTACGAGATTGAAAACCCAGGGTTGTTTAAGTAGGTTCATTATCAATGAACCTAATAAGGGCCAATATCGCTAAGTGGGGTAACAAGCTTGAGCCTTACATTTTTACTGTTATTTTACTAATTGGCTGTTGGGCCTTGTTTTCCGACAAGTACTTCTTTTCGCTAGATGGTGCCTCACACGTTTATAATGCAGTTATAATTAACGACCTTCTTTTTAATCCAGACTCAATTTATGAACCGTATTTTAAACTAAACCCATTTCCTGTTCCTAACTGGATGGGGCATTTTATTTTGTGTGTTCTCATTCCTCTTTTTGGGGGCATAATTGCCGAAAAAATTTTACTCGCAATTATTATTGTAGGCACTCCGTTAGCGGGTCGTCTACTTATGAAAAAACTTGGTGGCAGTGTATTACCTAG
>JBMYOI010000083.1:0-7089 GCA_049599135.1 Salibacteraceae bacterium | reverse complement strand
GGTTTGCGTGGCGCACAAATGATTACCCAAACCATCAAGCCCAATGTTGCTTTGTTCGAATTCGTTTTGTTTGTTGTAAATTATAAAGTTGATTTTTTGACGAGATGAGTATCCAATCATTTGCTCTACTTCGGTTATGATTTTTTGAGCGTGGCGGGCTGTATACTCTGATAGATTGGTTCCTCCGGAGTTTTGGTAGATAGTAAACTTAGGAAATTTGTACGATGTCCAATAAAAATCTTCGTGCTGAATGCGGTTTTTCCCAAAAGGATGGCGCATACCAGTATAAAACTGAGCGAAAGTGGATGAGCAAATAACAAGCAATAAAAGCCCAGTAATAAACCATTTCGGGTTTGATATGTTTATGATACTACGCATTTTTCAAAGGCCGGTAAAGGTAGGCATTAAATGTATTTTTGCGGATTGTAAAAACGTCATCAATTCTTAAACGGAAAATATCACAATTATATGGCATCAAAGGTTCAACAGTTTGTTTTTAGCCCATTTCAGGAAAACTCATTCGTCGTTTATGACGAAACTAAAGAATGTGTGATTATTGACCCAGGTTGTTTTACTAATGTAGAGCGGAATGAATTAAAGAAATTTATTGAGTCAAACGATTTAAAGCCAGTTGCTTTATGGAATACTCACAGTCATTTGGACCATGTTTTTGGAAACGCTTTTGTTCAAAGGACTTGGGGCTTAACGCCGCAAGTGCATCCAAAAGATAAACGTGTTTATGATATGTTTGAAGCAACAGTTGCAGTTTATCAAATTATGGGAGCAGAAACGCCACCTGAGCCGGAATATAATTTAGCTGAAGGAAAAGATGTAAGCTTTGGAAACTCAACTTTTAAAGTTCATTTTTTACCTGGCCATTGCCCAGGACACGTTGCCTTTGAAAACGTTGATGACAATTACATAATAGTTGGCGATGTTTTATTTCAGCGATCAATTGGAAGAACCGATTTACCTGGTGGAGACCAACAAACTTTGATGGATTCTATTCATAATAAATTGATGAAGTTAGATTTGAGCCATAAAGTGTATTGTGGACATGGCGAAACCACAACACTTAAAGAAGAAAAGGAACATAATCCTTTTTTGAATTAGTTATTCCGTTTGTAAACTGCGCTGCTTTTTAGCAATAGAAGCGCGCCAATCTCAATGTAGATAACGAGTTATAATAACCATGTTTTTTACTCAATACCTTAAGAAAAAAAACATCTACCTTAGTGCCGAACTAATAATTTAAATCATGAAATACATACTTACACCCAACACCCAACACCCAACACCCAACACCCAACACCCAACACCCAACACAAGAAGGTTTTATAGCCTCATATTTACATTAACAAGTTCTCTAACTTTTTCGTTATCGGTTTTGGCAGATGGTTTAATTCAATTAGGACCGCAATTAACTAACCCATACGTCATAAGTAATATGCAGACGGCATATAACAATGTTTTTTCGGATTATTCCAACCCCTACTTTAGTTATTCGGACATCGTAACTTCCCATTATTATGTAAGGTACTTGCCTCAAAACGAAGCCGAATTGGACTTTTTGAAAGATGACTCAGGTCACGAACTTTTTGATTTTCCGCTAGACTATGAGATGACTAACAACGGCACCTATTATCAAGACCCATCGTTAAACGGCGAAGACATAACTTGGCAATACACTGTTGTAGATAAGGATCACATATTTGAAAATATTCAGTATGAGATATTGGCCAATTTGTTTTTGCCTGAACAAATAGTGGAAGATAATTCTATAAGCGATACTTCCATACTCAATCAAGCGTATGACTTGGTTGACGAGGCTTGGTATTTGTCGGGTAACTCTAATCTGCAAAGCGGATCGCGCGGCGGCAAATGGAACCCTTCTGGAAAAATTATGGCTTTTGATGATGCCAAGGGTGGAAACGTTGCTGTGCAAGGAGCCAAAGTTATTGTACGTAATTGGTTCAGATATCAAACGAGGGTTACTGATGCCAGCGGAAGTTTTACATGTGGAAATTGGAGACGTCGAGTTAGTTATGCAGTCAAATGGGAAAGTACTGGAATTAAGGGGTTTGACGTAAGAAACAGATATTCAATTCAAGTTTGGTACACAGGCCCTAAAAAAAGAAGCGGATGGAATCCAGTAATTACTTCGGGGAAACCACTGTTACACGCTACAATATTTAGAGCAGCCGATATGTATTTCTACCGCCCAATAGACAATTTAAGCCGGCCTGCTTTATTGAAACGACTAAAACTTAATGGGGTTGATGATTCGGACCCAAATGGTACTGCTGAAGGTGTGAACTGGGGAAATAATTGGCAATCATTCTTAGGAGCCGGCTTTCCAAATATTAAAATATGGAGTAAAGATGAAAATGGTATAAAATACAAAACCCACAAAGTTTTTAATACTGTAATTCATGAATTAGCGCATACGACACACATCAAAACAATGGATTTGGGTACAATAAATTACTCGCAGGTGAATGTAAGAACAAGAGAAAGTTGGGCAGTTGCAGTGGCCTGGTGGCTTTCAACTTTACATTATTCTGGACAGGGGGTTGTTCCATTGTATGAGCCTTGGTATTCTACGGGTCAAATTGAACACAAACAATTGTGGGATGGAACTAGTTTTAATTACACCCCCATGTTTATTGATATGGTAGATAATTATAACCAAGATAGTGCTGGTGTGCTCTCGAATAGCTGCCCGTCGGGCGGGGTTTTTAATTCTGTTCATTGCTGGCTAGGTGATGCGCCAAGTACTACATCAGCTTTTATATTGCTTAATCATTATGGTTATACTCAAACAGCTAGTGGTACATGCCCTTTGCCCGGTAGTGTGGCCGTTGGAACGGTTTGTCGGGTAACACCCGTACCTATAGGTGGCTTTATTTACAACAATGGCTTTTATTATCCTTCTACTGAAGAAATTGATTATGACAGTGATCATCCAAAAGATGAAATTACAGGGTATAAATTATCAGATATTGAATCGAATTGGCTTAAAGATGTGCAAAAAAAAGAGGATGTTATTACCAAACTAAAAGCTAACAAACCATTAGGAGTAACTGATGCACAAATTGATTTATACTTTGGTTTTGGTAATTATTAATATAATACATTATGAAAAAGATTATTTTATTCATTGGGCTAGCATTTCTTTTGTACGGCTGTCCTGAACCTGATGATGATATTGTAAATTATAGGGCAACACATAGGGTTGTTAATAAAAGTCACCACAAACTTTGGTTAGAGTATCGGCCCGGTGGGGATTATAGCTCTGTTATTATTAACCCAATTTCCTCCATATCTGAGAGTGCAATAATTCAATGCCCATATACTGGCCCGATTGTGCCTTGGACTGTAGATAGTTTTTGGGTGGTCTTTGATGATACGGTTAAAACATTGCATACTAGCAAAGGTTCTCAATTGGTTTCTAAAAGTATATTAAATGAAGGTAGTTGGGAAGTTGTAAACCGAGGAGAATGTGAAGTAAGTTATTCATACACTTTTACTACCGATGACTACTTTGAGGCATTGCATAATCAATAAAATGTAACTTCGGTTTTTGTAAAAGGGAGATATATTTGCGAACTGCGCTGCTTTTTAGCATTAGAAGTGAAGCAATCGTTCTACAAAAAGACACAATTGCCCCCATCATTCCTACGAAGGGGGAATTTCAAATAAATTTTTTCTGATTGTATTAAGAGATTGCTTCGGTTATTCTGACCTCGCAAAATGGGGGGTAACTACTCAGGCGAATCGTTAGACTCTTCTATTTTCTCTTCAACTTCAGTTTCTGTTTGAGGAGCTTCAGGTGCTTCTTCTGTTTTATTGATATTTGAAGCCTCTTCATCTAAAATTTTGAAAAGCTCATCTAAGTTTGGAGTAAGAATAATTTCAATTCTTCTGTTTTTAGACTTGTCTTTTGGGTCAACCGGCACAAACTCGCCTCTACCAGCAGCTGTTAAAACCGCGGGGTCAATTTTTGAGTTATTCATCATTAAGCGAACAACCGAAGTTGCTCTCATTACCGACAATTCCCAGTTGTCCTTAATGCAACCAGTGCCTTTCATTTTATCAGTATCGGTATGTCCCTCAACTAAAATGGTTAGGTCTTTTTGGTCTTCCAAAACTTTACTTAGCTCAACTAAAGCAGTTTTACCTTCAGCATTAATTACGGTGCTGCCACTAGGAAACAACAAGTTGGCCTCCATAGAAACATAAATTCTTCCGTTTTTCTGAGTTACTGTCAAGCCTTTGTCTTTGAAGTTTAACAGTGCGTTTGTTATCTTGTCTTTTAGTGCACGCACTGCAGCATCTTTATCTGCAATCATTTGTTCCAACTCATTAATTCGTTGTTCACGAATTTTAAGCGCAACATCCAATTCATTCAATTCGTTTCTGGTTCTATCAAGTTGAGTTTCTAGTTTTCCCAGTTCATTTTCTTTTCTTTTTAAGGCGTCTTCTTTCTTTTGAAGATCTTCTTGTGCGCGAATCATTTCCTTCAACAACTTCTGGTTTTCAGCCTTGCTAGAAGCGGCAGATTGAGCCATATGCTCCATCATTTGATTTTTAAACGCAGTTAAATTTCGATAATCGTCTTTTAGAATATCATAATCTTCTTGGGTGTCTTTGTAATCTGAATCAAGCTTTTCGTAATCGGTCTGAAGCTGATCCGCTCGGCTCGATAATTCTTTTTTCTCGCTTTCCAAGTCTTTTACCGTACCAGAAAGGTATTGGCGCTCTTCTTCACTTTTATCGTAATTATTTTGGAGTTCAGCATATTTTCTTTGCGGAACACAAGAAGTAATAAAAAGCCCAGCGGCAACTACTAAAAATATATTTCTGATTAAAGTCATCTTAGAATCGAATAAGGATTTGGACAAAGATGACCAATAGAAGCCCCTTGATTTCGGGCATTATTCGAAATTATAAACAGACAAGCGTCAATTTAATATTTATGTAAGAAGAAAATCGAATTAAGGTTTGATTTAAACCAACTTATTGTCAATTAAATATTGAGCAATTTGAACGGCATTTGTGGCCGCACCTTTTCTTAAATTGTCTGATACAATCCACATATTCAATGTGTTTGCCTGAGTTTCATCCCTACGAATTCTTCCTACGAATGTGTCGTTTTTCCCTTCTGCATATTTTGGCATTGGATAGGTGTTGGTATCTGTGTTATCTTGAACAACAATGCCCGATGTTTCTGAAAGAAGTTTTCGGATGTCACCAAGGTTAAAATCGTTGTGGAATTCAACATTAACCGATTCGCTATGCCCACCTTGAACAGGAACTCGAACTGCAGTAGCTGTTACGGCAACTGAATCATCATTCAATATTTTTTTTGTTTCGTTGGTCAGTTTCATTTCCTCTTTGGTGTAACCGTTTTCAGTAAAATCGTCACAATGGGGCAAACAATTCATGTCAATAGGGTAAGGATAGGCCATTTCGCCTTTTATTCCATTTCGTTCGTTTTCTAATTGTTGAACAGCTTTTACACCCGTACCGGTAATGGATTGATAAGTACTGATCACTACTCTTTTTATCCCGTATTTTTTATGAAGAGGAGAAAGCGTTAAAACCAACTGAATGGTTGAGCAATTTGGATTTGCTATAATTTTATCTTCTTTAGTTAATTGGTTGGCATTAATTTCTGGAACTACTAATTTTTTAGCGGGATCCATTCTCCATGCCGAGGAATTATCGATAACGGTTGTTCCTGCTTCAGCAAATATTGGAGCCCATTCTTTGGAAGTATCACCACCAGCAGAAAAAATGGCAATTTCAGGTTTCATATCAACTGCAGTTTGTAAGCTAACTACCGAATACTGTTTATTGTTAAAATCAACGAGTTTTCCTACTGATTTTTCAGAAGCAACTGGAATTAATTCTGAAATAGGCAAATTAAATTCGGCCAACACTTTTCTCATCACATTGCCAACCATTCCGGTGGCTCCAACAACAGCTATTTTCATCCTAAAACTTAATTCTTTCTTAAAACGAGGCAAAACTACGAATACCTACATTTGTTCACTTCGTGAAAATGAGAAAGTCCATATTATTTTTAAGCCTGTTATTATTGTCTGTAACCAGCGGTTTGTTTGCTCAGGTTTCAGATGATTTTTCAGATGGTGACTTTGCCCAAAATCCCAAATGGGAAGGAGATGATAGTCTGTTTATTGTAAACTCAAACGATGAATTACAGTTGGCCGATTCAAATTTTTCAAGTTCTTCAACCTATTTAGTTGCTGAAAGCCAAAGCATTAATAAAGCAACTTGGGAATTCAAATTCGAATTGGGTTTTGATCCTTCTGCTTCGAATTACGCAAAGTATTATCTGACATCAGACCAAAAAGACATTACGGGCTCACTCAAAGGGTATTATGTTAAAATTGGTGGAGCCTCAGGCACAGTGGATGATATTAGCCTTTATTCACAGAACGGAACATCGTCTTCTCTTTTAATTGATGGGGCAGATGGAAAAGCAGCAATATCACCTTCGGGCTGGGTAAAAGTTACTCGTGATAGCATTGGAAATTGGGAATTATATTCGGACACAAGTGCTGCTAAAACGGGTTATACCTCAGAAGGAACTGTTTTGGATAATTCTTCAAGTGCTTCATCTTATACAGGTGTCTTCTGTAAATACACAAGTACACGTAAGTATAATTTTAAGTTCGATAGCATCAATGTTACAGGCGGTTTTTATGGTGATACTATAAAGCCCTATGTTTTAAGTTATGAAGTGCTTGATTCCTTTCGAATTAAAATTCAGTTTAGTGAAAAGGTAGAGCCGATAACAGCCTTGGATACGAGCAGTTATTATGTTGGGAGGTCACAGTCATTAGAAAGTGCCGCTGATAGCGTGGTGGTTTATGATGGGTTGGATTCGAGTGTAGTGTTGTTTTATTTGAAAGACAAACTCCCGATTGGAGGGTATACGTATCACAATTTTCGAGTTGCGAGTGTTAAGGATTTAGCAGGAAATATCATGAACCCATTTATTACTGTATTTCATTTTCCAACGCGAAAAACAGGGCAAAAAGGAGATTTATTAATCAATGA
>JBMYOI010000082.1:0-7434 GCA_049599135.1 Salibacteraceae bacterium | reverse complement strand
TTAAATTATTAGATATTTCTGGGAAAATCGTTTATAAAAATGAAATTGACCAACATTTTGAATTTTCATCTGACCGTTTTAATAACGGCATTTACATGCTCATTTTATCAAATCAAACAGGTGATGCTCGTTTACATAAGGTTGTAATTAATAATTAAATTAATCAATTTTTAAAACTGTAATATCTGGTCTTAACGGAGAAAAAGCATCTTTCATTTTATTGAAAAAATCATCTCCTAATTCTAAGTAAACATCACTGAAATTATTGCGTCTTTCTTGAAAAGTTCCGTTAGGATAAACACCTTCCAAAACATGGTGTAATTGTTCTAAATGAACGCCATGTTTTAACTTTTCGCTTCTTGCTAATTTCTTTTCTAGCTTATCTAAAACCTTAATAGCCTTAGCTAAACTCGCATCGGTTGTTTGGTTCAACGACTTATCAATTGTTATCGCTTTTTCTTTAATGGTATTAAAAAGGAAACCTAACTCTTTTTTTTCTTCTAATAAATCTACTTCATTTACTGTAAAGCTTGACACGACTTGTTTTTCAAGCTCCAATACATCTTTAAAAAGGTCATCAACCTTAAGGTTAAGTTTTGACAAACGAGTAATGTCATTTTTACCAATTACAACTCCTGAATTTCTTAAAAGCAATATTGGAAATTGAATTTTAAAAGCATCAAATGTAGATTTCAACTGAAACCAATAACTCAACTCCCCTACTCCACCTGTGTATGATAAGTTTGGCAATATACATTCTTGATAAACCGGCCTTAGAATCACATTCGGGCTAAACCGTTCAGGAAAATTATTTAGATCTGAAAGTATCTCTTCAGTACTCCAACTTTTACCCCCATCAACTATCTCAACTCCATTTTTAGTTAAACTTAACCGAAGGCGTTTACCTCCATTCAAATAAAACAAATTAATATCACGAGGATTTACCTGAGTTTTGTATCCCTGTTTTAAAAGTGCATCCGAGGTATTAGAAACTTCGTTTTGAGAAACATGAGATTCAATTTCAAGTTTCATTACTGGAATAAAAACTCGTTTTAAGTCCTTGTTGTCTGCATCAATTATAACAATACCAAAATCGCCCAATAATTTATGAACCAATATTTGGGTTGCTTCCGCTAAATTTCTATTCTTATACGATTCTTCAAACAGTTTTGATAAATACTTTGCGTTTTTGCCAGGCCCCAATAAATCTTTGAAAGAATTTGACAATTCAACCAAGTCAGCATCCATTCTACCAACTGCATCTCCAAAATCAGACTTCCATTCTACCTTTTTACCTTTGAAAATAAAGTGATTGATTTCTTCAAAATCATGATCTTCAGTCGCCATCCAGTAAATAGGCACAAAATTGTTTTGGGGGAACTTTGCCTTTAGTTCTTCTGAGAGTTTTACAACAGATAGAATTTTATAAATAAAATACAAAGGGCCCGTAAAAAGGCACAACTGATGGCCAGTTGTAACGGTAAAGGTATTTTGTTGTTTTAGTAATTCTATGGATTTTAATTGTCGCTCATTGTCCGGAACATTAGCATATTGATTTAATAGAGTTTCTGCTAGAATATTTCTAATACCTGAATCTAACTTTCTTGATTCAATAGCTTTAGAAAACCCTTCAATATTTGGGGCAAAAGAATAGTTTTTGGCCAGTTCTTTATTGCTATTGAGGTAATCTTGAATAAGGGGTGGTAAAAAATTTATCGAATCGTAGCTTATACAGTCAATATCCATGTTTGCCATAGTGTTTTATAGATTGGTATTTCCTTTAAATACCATTTCAGCTGGTCCTTTCAACCAAATGTTCTTATAACCTGTTTTGCGCTTTTCGTAAGAAACTTCTAACTCACCGCCACGCACTTTAATTCTAGATTTATTACCCGATGTGTTTCGATTTAAAATATCAGCAACTAAAGCAACTGCTGTTACTCCAGTACCGCACGCCAAAGTTTCGTCTTCTACACCTCGTTCGTATGTTCTTACGTCCAAATAGTCGGCCTTATACTCAACAAAGTTCACGTTTGTTCCTTCATTCTTAAATCGATCATTAAATCTTATGTTCTTCGCCTTATCCAATAAGTCTAAATTCTCAATATCAAAGCATCTGCTTACATAATGCGGCGAGCCAGTATCCAAGAAATAATCATCTCCAATTTTTTCAATTGTTTCAACATCAATCATTTTTAGGTTTACCAAATCTCCAATGAAATCAGCTTCATGAGGTCCATCTATAGCTAAAAAAGTAAATTTATTTTTAACCAAACCCAAATGCAGTGCAAACGCAGCAAAACATCGCCCCCCATTTCCACACATTGAACTTTGCCTTCCATCTGAATTGAAATAAACCATTTCTAGTTGAGCTAAATCACTTTTAGAATTTCTAAGAAGTATCAATCCATCTGCTCCAATTCCAAATCTTCGATCACAAATGCGCTCTATGGTTTCAAAATTTTCAATATCAAAAAGCTCTTCCCTATCATCAACCATTACAAAGTCATTTCCTGCTCCTTGATATTTCCAAAAATTCATTTCTGATTATTTTATAATAATTGCAAATTTAAGTCTTTTTAAACCCTTACTACTTGACAATACCTGACAAGTAACACTATTTTTGATTTTACTAAACGCTGAATACCAGTATGTTAACATAACTTAACGGCTCTCACATGAACGAAAGCGGTTACATACAGTTAATAAGGTATAGGAATTGCTAATAGATATAAAAATAGATTAAGACATGAAAAGAATAATTGTTCCCCTCTCAAGCGCATTAATAGGAGGCCTTATTGTAGCCTTTAGTTTTAATTCTAACGAAAGTACAAAGACCTATAAAGGAGGCTCTGATATCGAGGTAAAAACCCAACAGGTAAACTATGCCCCCGTTCCTAGTCCAGTGCCGGACTTAACTGTTGCAGCAGAGCAATCCTTAGAAGCTGTCGTACATGTTCATACCGTATTTGCAGGACAGGAATATCCTACATCAGGTTCTTTATTTGATTTATTCTATGGAACTCCTCAAAATAGACGTGCCCCTGAAGGAACTGGGTCTGGGGTAATTATATCAAACAATGGATATATAGTAACCAACAACCATGTAGTTAAAGGAGCTAAAAAAGTTAAAATCACTTTGCACAACAAAGAAAGCTATGATGCTAAAATTATTGGCAGAGACCCTTCTACGGATTTAGCTTTATTAAAAATTGAGGAAGAAGAGTTACCCTACCTAACATACGCAAACAGTGATGATATTAAAGTTGGTGAATGGGTTTTGGCAGTTGGAAATCCATTCAATTTAAATTCAACCGTTACAGCAGGAATTATTAGTGCCAAAGGCCGAGATATAAACATATTAGATACCGACCCCGAATCAGGCATAAGCCCAGTAGAGTCATTTATCCAAACTGATGCAGCAGTAAATCCTGGAAACAGCGGAGGCGCCTTAGTTAATACTAGAGGGGAGCTAATTGGAATTAACGCCGCAATTAAATCAAATACGGGTTCATTTATGGGTTACTCATTTGCAATACCCGCAAACATTACAAAAAAAGTAGTGAGCGACTTAATAGAATTTGGAACGGTACAACGTGCGTTTATCGGTGTATCAATTCAGAACATTAATGATGCTATGGTAACCGATTTAAATCTTGAATCTAAAGACGGAATTTATATTGCAGGATTAGCCGAAGAAGGATCGGCAAAAGAAGCAGGAATTGAAGTTGGAGACATTATCACATCAGTAGATGAAAAATCAGTTACTAATGTACCTGAGCTACAAGAACAAATTAGTCGATTTAGACCTGGCAATAAGGTGAAAATTGGGTTTTTAAGAGATGGTGAACCAAATGAGTTAGAAATGGTTTTACGCAACGAATTTGGGAATACCGATGTTGTGGAGAAAAAAGAAGTAGATCTATATGCTCTTTTAGGGGCCGACCTAAGTACAGCATCGGACAAGGCAAAAAGGAGGCTGGGAATTTCTTACGGCGTGCAAGTGAGTGAACTAAATTCAGGTAAACTTATGAAAGCAGGAGTAAGAGAAAACTTTATAATAAGAAAAGTTGATGGAAAAAGAGTAAATACACCCAACGATATCATTAATGCATTGTCTAATAAGAAGGGAGGCGTATTGTTCGAAGGTATTTATCCCAATGGACGAATGGCCTACTACGGAGTTGGACTGTAGGTTCCAACATAAAATCTACAACACATTCAATGTTACTTAATTAAGTAACAAACAAATTGAGAAGATTATGAGACAATTAAAAATCACAAAATCAATAACTAATCGTTCTGACAAATCATTGGATAAATATTTATCTGATATCAGTCGGGAAGAAATGATTACGGCCCAAGAAGAAGTCGAATTAGCACAGCGAATTAGAGAAGGTGACGATCGTGCCTTGGACAAATTGGTGAAAGCGAATCTTCGTTTTGTGGTTTCTGTTTCTAAACAATACCAAAATCAAGGATTGAGTTTACCCGATTTAATTAATGAAGGAAACTTAGGACTGATTAAAGCTGCTTCTCGATTTGACGAAACACGCGGATTTAAGTTTATTTCATATGCTGTATGGTGGATTCGTCAATCAATTTTACAAGCATTGGCAGATCAAGCAAGAATTGTGAGACTTCCTTTAAATCAAGTTGGTTCACTCTCAAAAATTAATAAAATGTACTCAAGGTTAGAGCAAGAACTTGAGCGTCCACCTTCAGCTGCCGAAATTGCCGATTTTTTAGAAATGGATACTAAAAAAGTTAGAGATACCATGAAAATTTCAGGTAGACATGTTTCTGTTGACGCCCCACTAAGAGAAGGCGAAGACTTTACTATGATTGACTTAATGAGTAATAAAGGCGACGTTAAAACCGACTCTATATTGATGCACGAAAGTTTAGTACAAGAAATTGAAAGATCACTTACTACACTTTCGGAACGTGAGCGAGAAGTTATTCGAATGTTTTACGGAATTGGCAAAAAACAAGGACTTACACTTGATGAAATTGCCGATGTATTTGATTTAACGAGAGAAAGAGTAAGGCAATTAAAAGAAAAAGCAATCCGAAGACTCCGACACAATTCAAGAAGTAAGTTATTGAGAGCTTATTTGGGATAAAATGAGTAATATACCTTGAGAAATGAATTATTTTTGCAGCGCCTTTTAAAAAACTAAAAGGCGCTTTTTTTTATTTAAAAATTTAGAAAATGTCAGGAGTAAACAAGGCTAACGAAAGTTACAACACAACTTTAAATGGTTATATAGAGAACGAAAGAGCTGCTATTGAATTAATTGCTGCAGTGGGTCGTTTGATGTACGAAAAACAAGTTGAATTAGTATTATTCAGAAATCATTTATTAGATCACAGTTCGTCTGAGATAATGAGGTTGCATGACTATGCTGCTGGAGTAGTTGGGAAACCAATTAAAGTTCAACACACTGCTGACATTGCAAGAATACTTTCATCAATGGATTTGGCTCCAGCTAAAATTGACATTGGTAAATTGAGCTACGAATACGGATTGGAAAGAGAAAATTTTTCATCGGTAGAAGAGTTTTTAAATAGCAAGCTTGGAAATATAATTGGTGGAACTGACAACAATATTGAACCTAGAGATGTTGTTTTATATGGTTTTGGTCGAATTGGTAGATTAGCGGCGCGTGAACTTGTAAAGCAAGCTGGAAAAGGCCAACAATTGAGATTAAGAGCTATTGTTACTCGTAACGCTAGTGATGATCAAATCATTAAAAGAGCTTCTTTATTAAGAAATGATTCAGTTCATGGTCCTTTTGAAGGAACTGTTGACGTTGATTTAGAAAACAAGTGCATGATTCTTAATGGTCAGCGCGTTCATATGATTGAAGCGAAACAACCAGAAGATGCTAATTATAACGACTACGGAATTGAAAAGTGCCTTTTGATTGACAACACTGGAGTATTTAGTGATAGAGAAGCATTATCTAGACACTTGACTGCTAAAGGGGTTCACAAAGTATTATTGACGGCTCCTGGAAAAGAAATTCCAAATATTGTTTACGCAATTAACCAAGATACTGTTAACCTAGACGAAGAAAACATTTACTCTGCTGCATCTTGTACAACAAATGCCATTAGCCCAATTCTTAAAGTAATTGAGGATAATTTAGGGGTTGAAAAGGGCCATATTGAAACTGTTCATGCTTATACAAATGACCAGAATCTTTTGGATAATATGCATAAGAAACCTAGAAGAGGTCGTTCTGCTGCAATTAACATGGTTATTACTTCAACTGGAGCGGGTAAAGCTGTAACTAAGGTAATTCCAAGTTTTCAAAATAAATTAACTGCAAATGCTGTTCGAGTACCAACTCCAAACGGTTCATTAGCTATTTTAAGCTTATCACTTAACAAAGAAACTTCTGTAGAAGCTGTAAATGGTTTACTCAAAAGCGCTGCTTTAGAAGGTAACCTAGTAAATCAAATTTATTTTTCTCAAGATGAGGAAATGGTTTCTAACGATATTATCGGAAACACTTGTTGTTCAGTATTTGATTCGCCAGCCACTATTGTAAGTAAAGATGGCAAAAACGTAATTCTTTATGTTTGGTATGACAATGAATTTGGATACACCAAACAAGTTATTCGTTTAGCTAAGTACATTGCTAAAGTTAGAAGGTTGCATTACTACTAGTTGTAAACTATATAAAAGCTTAAAGCCCTTTCAGTTTATTAATTGAAAGGGCTTTTTTTTCGTGGTGTTGTAGAAAAATGTGGGTTATAGTAAAGGTTTGTCACCTTGAGTGATTCCTTGTAAAGGAATTGTCTCGAAAGGTAGACAGCCCTTTATATTATGGGATTCAATAAAGCCGCCTACTCTTCGATATTATTTCAGTGTCCCGATGACTATCAGGACAATTAAATCACTCGAACTGACAACTTTCCCAAATTGTTCTATAACTCGACTTTTTCTTTAGCAAAATAAATTTTTCTGTAATTCAACCTTTTTAAGAAAAACATAGGATTGTATTCATTAATTTTCGGCTATGGTAATGAATAAGTTAATTGACAAAACAAAAGAGCAAACAAATAAGCTAGGAGCTCAATTTGAAGATCTTACTTCTTTCAATAGTTTTTTTGGAACCAACATAGTCGAGAATTTAAAAACGTACGGTACTTCGAGTATTGAAAAAATTCAAGAAACAATTTCTGAGATCTCAAATTCTAGTCCCACTATAAGACGAGCTGGCTTTGAACTTATCGAAGTAAACATGAAGATTACCATCCCTCCTAAAGCGAGAGCCAAGTTTGAGTTTAAAGAGCAAATAAGTAAAGAAGATTTTACCGTTTTAATGGAAGAAAACAAAGAATCGAAACTGATAACTACGATGCTTCAAATTTTGTTCAAAGCCACCTCATTTACCCCTATGGTAGAAAAAAGTGGGCTTA
>JBMYOI010000081.1:0-7870 GCA_049599135.1 Salibacteraceae bacterium | reverse complement strand
CCGTAGAGACTAGGGTAAAAGTCGTAGGCAAAAAAAAGGCCTAATAAATAGGCCTTTTTTTTAATGATATTTTATTTTGTTACTATTCGAAAGAATAATTCTTAGCATACTCCAACATTTGTCCAGTAAAATCAGCTGGATATTCCACTTTTACATCAGTGATCTTACCTTCAGTTTCAACTGCAACTAATCTTGGATTAATAAAACCACCGTATGGAGGAATGTTAAGTTTCTCAGATCTAGCTAAAACCTCTTTATGAATTTCTGCATCAACTTGAACACCATAATTTTCAACTAAGTTTTTACCTGCCTCGTAATCTCCTTCTGATTTTATTCTCTGAATTTCTTTTAATAATTCGCCAAATAAAACTTGAAGTTTTTCGTAATCGTTTATAACAAAATAGGTTTTGCCCTCTTTTACAACTTTCTCAATTACATTTTCAGACATTCCTTTTTCATAAACCCAAGCAGCAACCATTTGACGGTTTCTCATATGAGCTTCTTCAATAATTTCACCGGGTTCAATTCTTCTCAATTGAGCCATCAACCCATTTCTGATATAGCTATCGTATTCAGCTTTCCCAACTTCAAGGTCGGTCATCAAACCTAACTTTATCAACTCAGGGTTTAATAAGTAATAAAGAGCTACTAAATCAGCTCTACCCTCTTCCAGGGTACTTGCATAACTCTTTAAAGTTTCTTTTGGTGTTCCAACTCCTAGGTTTAATTTACCAGAAGCATGACCTACTACTTCATGAAGTGCAGTATGCAGTTTAGAAGCCAATTTACCGTTCTTTTTTGCTCGTTTAAATTCTTCGTCTGTATAACAAAACTCTTCAAGCATAGACTCACCACCTGCAAGACTATAAGCCTCTACTATATTGCCTAATGACACCGACTTAGAACCATGTTTAGCTCTAATCCAGTTAGCATTTGGTAAATTAACTCCTATAGGAGTACTTGGAGAAGCGTCACCGCTTTCAATAGCCACGTTTACCACCTTGTAAGTTACACCAACTACTTTTTCTTTTTTATGCTCTGCCATTATCGAAGAATTGTCTTCAAACCACTGGACATTGTCTTGAAGAACTTTCATTCTTTCAGAAGCTTCAAAATCTTTTATCTGAACAATAGACTCATAGGTTGCTCTGTATCCGGTAGCATCACCATAAACTTCAATAAATCCATTTATGTAATCTACAACATCGTTAGTGGTACCTGCCCACTGTATATTATAATCATCCCAAATTTTCAAATCACCCGTTTGATAATATTCAATTAGCAATTCAAAACCCTTCCTTTGGTCTTCACTCTCTGCCACAGTAGCAGCCTTTTCCAACCAATAAATCATTTTTTCGATTGAAGCTGAATAACGTCCACCAAGTTTCCAAACATCTTCAACTAGATTACCATCTGCATCTCTAATCAACGTAGAATTCAAACCATATGAAATAGGTTCCTTATCACTGGTATCCGCTTTAGCTGCATAAAAAGCTTCAACTTCTTTTTGAGTGATTCCTGCTTCGTAAAAGTTATTCGCACTCCCTGCAATTAAATCCTTTTCTGGATCCAAATTAACGCGTTTCATATCTGTTTCAGAATCGAACATAATGTTCACTATTTCCGAATCTAAGGTTGTATTTGTTTCAGCCAATAAAGTATTGAAGTACTCTTGCGAACAAGTTGGAGTTATTTTTACGGTGCTATAATGATGATGGATACCATTTGAAAACCAAACTCGTTTCGTGTAATCCATAAAATTGCCCCATTCTTCCGACTCTTTGTCACCAGCATAGTTCAATACCACATTTTCTAACGCTCTTCTAATGGTTAGGTTGTGCTTATAGTTTTGGTCGTAAATAATATCTCTACCAGACAAACTAACCTGATATAAATAATAAACCAATTCTTTTTGAGAACTTGACAATTTGTCAAAATCAGGAATTTGATACCTAATAATCTTTAAATCAGCAAATTGTTCAGCTAAATATTCAAAATCACCTTTAGTTTCTTGAGTAACTGCCATTTCTTCTTTTTCCTGAGTTTGGGCTTTTTGATCGCCACATGAGGACAATAGACAAGCCGCTAAGCCACAAACTACAATTTCTTTCAATTTCATATTTTCTTTTTATGGTTGCCAAATATCAATAAACAGAATCAAATAAAAAAGAACCAATTTTCATTTATAATTCTCTTCATCAAAAGATTAAAAACAAAAAAAGCGGTCAATTTCTTAACCGCTTTTCCCCTTTATTAATTTTTGATTTATTCAGAAATAGATACCCTATAAATACTATTGCCTTTTTCGCTAGATACTTTTAACAAGTATACTCCTACAGATAAACCAGACAAATCAATCGATTGGTTAAACGATTGATCAACTAATTGAGGATCAAAAGTCAATACATCCTGCCCGCTTAAAGTCATAATACTAAAAGTCATTAATTCATTATCAATACCTTTAATATCAATATTTAAAACTACTGATGCAGGATTTGGATAAATTGAAATACTTGCACCGTCTGTGAAATTCGGATCAATTCCGACGCAACTTTCTGAATATGTTACAGTAACACTATCCGTTCCTTGGCAGCCATTTTCGGTTATAGTCACAATAAACTTTCCTGAAGTTCCAACAGTAATATATCGTGAAGTTTCGCCAGTATTCCAAACGTATGATGCACCTGGATTTTCAGCGTCCAATTCAACCGTTTGAGAACCACAGATATCTTTATCTCCGCCAAAATCTACAGTTGGAAGAGGCTTCACAACTATTGATTGAGTTGCAGAGTCCATACAACCATATTGATTAGACACTACATAGTTAACAGGATGAGTACCCGCACCAGCTGCAACAACATCAAAGGTTTTGTTCGCCCCATCAACAAATGCTCCTGTATAAGTCCCTGAATTCGGGAAACCAAAATTAGATAAGGAATAACTCTGTTTGTCTGCACATGCAGTTGGTAATGAAGACAAGCTCACAAACGGAGTTGGGTAAACAATAAAACTTCGTGATTCCGATGAAGAACAACCATTGGTTCCTGTTATGTCATAAGTAATCGTTTGAGATCCTGCACCAACAACTGCTGGATCAAATGTATTACCAGTTGTTCCTCCGCCGGTATATGTTCCTCCAGTTGGAGTAGCGTTCAGAGTCATAACTGGAGTATTAGTACAAACCGTACCTATACCTCCCCAAACAATGTTTGGGGCAGCTAAAACTTGAATAGTGGCCGTAGCCGTATCATGACAACCATTTAATGAATAATAAACATAGTTTACAGTATCAATACCCGGGCTAGGGCTGAACAATTTGTTTGATTGAACATTTTTTCCATAATAATAACCTCCAGCAGGCATTCCTCCGGAAAGCGGCTCTCCTTTTTTACTTTGACATATACTAGCAGGTGGAGTTACAGTTACTACCGGGGTTACACCAACTGTTATTGTACCTGTATCGCTACTACCGCAACCTAAACTATCTTCATAATAATAGGTAACCGAATAGCTACCTGGTCCAACTAGGCTGGGGTAATACAATCCATTCACAGCTCCACTTCCTGTAACAGATCCTCCAGCAGGAGAACCTAATATTTGAATAGCTCCTTCATTTTCACAATGAAATGCTCCATTAAATACAACTGTCGGCAATGCAACTTCTGTTACTTCAACTGAGTCTCTCGTCACGCAACCATTTGGAGCTGTAACATCAACCCAATAAGTACCCTGAGTGGTTACATTAAATGTAGATTGGGTAGAGTTATTTTGCCATTTGTACGATGAGGCACCCGAATTTGTCGCACTAAATGTGTGATTAAAAGTATTACCAACACAATAACCAGTATCCACTCCTAAATTTACATTAAGTGATGGCCTAACACCAACAGGAACCGTTCTATAACCAGACTCACAACCTTCAACTGAAATTCTCCAATCGTAAAAGAAATCGTAATAATAGGTTGAGCCAGATTTCGGGCCAGTTATGCTCATTGCGGAATCAGAGTCATAATAAGGATAACGAGGAGAATAAGAACGCCACAACCCACTTGTAGCGGTTCCGGTTGCATCCAATGTATAACCATCTCCCGGGTAAACTCTAAACCCAATTGGTAAATGAGCAACTCCAGATGTATTAACAGAAAAGGATGTGTCTCTCAATAATATTCCTGAAGAATTTAACAAACGGACAACAACAGTACCTGAATCATTTGGATAAACTGTAACCGTATCTATTACTAGTTCTCTTTCCACACTAAACATTAAGCCTTGAGTAATTCCCGTATTATTTGTACCACCATGTAACGAACGGTCAATAATTCCTAGATTATCAGAATAATCATTGGAACCCATTACCCAGAAGGTATCAGCGTTACTTAGATTTATCGGGAAGGAATCTCCAATAAATATGGGTGCTGCACCTAAACTATCAAACCAACGAATTTCTTTAGCTGAAGTAGAAGCTATAAGCATAGTGTCAATATCCGAACAAGCTACTATTCCGCTTCCTACATAAGGAACTGCAGGGGTTTGATACACTTTAAACTTAAGAATATCCAATGTATCATTCTCTTTTTTCTGATCATTTGAAAGATTAGAAATCAATTTAAAAACAAAATTCCCTCCAAACGAAGTGTTTATTTTACCCATGTAAACAGTATCAATTGCCCCAGAAGCTATCGTTTTAGTACCTGAAGAAACCAAGGTCGTAGGCCATGGACTCACAACAATTCCAGTCATGGGTTGAACAGTTTGTGTATTCAAACCATTATTTTGAACTAAAATGTAAAGATCAACAGAATCTTGCCCACACACATTCTCGATTGGAGATGTAATTCCTAAAGGAGTAAGGTCATTTGCAACAGGAGTAAATTCATCTGCACCAATATCTGGCGAAGTAACATTTCTAACATCTCCGTCAATGTCAGTGGTCACCCCAGCAACTGGCACCCCAGTTCCGTTTAAGAAAATAGAGGTAGTATGTAAATCTGTTGTGGAATAATAACCCGGATTTATACTTATTGTATTAGGACCTACTGGCGAAGTAATTGGTGTTACACGCACACCCGACCTGGCAAATAAATTATTATAATTCTCAGTAATTGAACCTTGTTTGTACATTGCCGAACCGTCTCCTTTTACAACAATATTGTTATTATATGCTTCTAGTCCAGTACCGTTTAAACGACAACCATGGAATGTACTTCCCCCACTTGCCACATATATGTTATTAAATTTAAACTCGGTGTAGTTTGATAGATAAACATCATTCGCATAGTAATTGTATGTACCAGAATATGCCCCTAAATTTGGAAGAGATATCATATTATTAATAATTTTCGAACGATTTGTAATATTGGTTCCATTACAGTAATAGAAATACACCCCATAAGAAGTATTTGTTGCATTAAAAACTACTTGGTTACTCTGTACATCTATATTCTTACTGTAATACATATAAACACCACCTCCACGTGAAGCCAGCAAACCAACTCTATCCATATTATTGATAATGTTGTTTTTTAATTCACATTTTTCGTGATAATACACATATACCCCATAATTATAAAACTGTGATAATTTAGAATTTTTCACGCTCAACGTACTGTCATATGAAACCGACGAACCGTTCGAATAAATTGAATAATATCCACCAACTAATTCAGAGTTCTCTATTGAAATATATTTGGAAAAGCCATTATTGGTTTTATAAAAAGCAGCGCATCCCGAGCTTCTAGAATTCGTATCTGTTTTCACAAAACAACTATCAATTTTCAAGTATGAATTATCATTTGTCAATTGAATTGCCTTCCCATTAAAGGTTTCACTTAAAATTGACAAGTCCTTAACGGTAACATAAGAAGTATTGTTAAATAAAATTGTTGGAGTTGAAGATGTTGAAGTGATAATTGGTTGAGTTGATCCAGTATCTCTGGTAACCAATACCGAATTAATAGCAGATGTTCCTGAAATTGTTCCCACATTAACTTGACCATTATATGTACCGCTTCTTAATTTCAAAACTACTGGACCACAAACGCCATTTGCCATTAAAGCCGTTACAGCAGCCGATGGAGTAGTGAAATCCGGGTTCGTTCCCCCAACATAATAAGTACCGTTCATCGCTACCCGAAATGTATCAGTCTGTATTGAATCATTAGTTTGATTCAGATCAACACCTCCATTAACCGAATCAATATATGCCCATATCTGATATGTCGTATCTGAATAAAAATTAAAAGAGCCCAATGAAACATTGGTATCTAAACCGCTCAGAAGTGATCCTGAAAAAGTAAAATCAGGTTGAGCAACTGGAGTTGAATTATTTTTTGCAATACTCCAAGAAATCTTGGCCGATTTTATCGTATCCAACCCAAAATTTGACAATCCGATCGTTACACTTGAAGATCCCAAACAATACAAATCGTTCAATGTAGCTAACTTAAGGTCCAAATTTGGAGGTGAAAATTCATCAGCACCTATATCATGACTAGCAGAACGTGAGTCTCCCTCAAAATCGACTTTTATTGCAGTATCTGCATTAGCCTTACCGTTCAATTTAACATTCTGCACATGCAAATCAGTTGAGCTAACAAACAATGGATCTACCGTCTGAGAATTCGCCCCTAAAGCAACATTTGCTTTGGAACCAGCTGAATAAAAGTTATTGTAATTTCTTGTTTGAGTTCCACTAAATTGTCCAGCTAGGACTCCAGTTTCATTATGAAATATGTTGTTTTCTATTACCGAGAGAGCACCATTATCAATTCGAGCAGTTGCGTATGAGGGTGCTCTACCAGTACCAGTTCTAAAAGTATTGTACTTAAAATCTACATAATTTGCGTTGTAAGCATATAAAGCCGTGTAATAAGATTTTGGAACGTTTACAATATTATTTGAAAAATATTTTCTTGACGTGTTAGTTGCATAACAGTATTGAAAATACACACCATAATATGCATAAGTAGAGGCATTGAAATAGATCGTATTTCTTCTAAACTCAGTATTGTAACAATATCGAAAGTATGATGCACAATATGGGTATGCATATCCAAGACCACTTCTATTCAATTTATTATCTACATAAGAAACGTTGGTGTAATAAAAATAGGTTCCATAATAATTAAACTCAGATATATCGTTGTTTTTCACAACCCAACCCGTTTGCTGATTTGCCGAAGAAGACCCGTAAACATACATGGAATATCCTCCATACTTTAACTCACAATTTTGAATAGTAATGTTATTTGACATATTTCCAGTTCCGGAGCCATCATAAACAACTGCCGTATTAGAACTAGTAGAACTTAAAAACTGTGTCGCCCCCAATTTACAACCGTCAATTTCAATATTACTTGAACCTCCATACAATTCTATTGCGTGACCATAAGCAGTTCCCCCAAATTGAATTGTCAAACTATCAATATTGACATAATCAACATTATTAAGTACAAATGTTCCTGATCTTAAAGAACTTGCGGCAGAATGCGATATTATTACTGGTGTTGTATTTGACACATCGGGACGAAAAGTAACTGTATTGGTAGCCGAGACACCCGTTGGATTTAATACTTCAACTTGCCCATTATAGGTACCTTGTTTAATATTAAAAACTACCGGCCCGGAAACACCTAGAGTATTTAAAGAATCAACAGCTTGAACTACTGATGAGTAATTCGCTCCTGTTCCGCCAATTGTATAGCTACCAGATAACTGAGCAAAAACTGAAATAGAAAAAATTAAAAGTATTGCACTTGATAAAACTTGTTTCATAATCTTAAAATTAATTGGATGTCAATGACCTTCCAAATTTTGCTAAAAATAATGGAAGCACCAAATTAATCTATTGTAGTTTAACAAATTGAGAAAT
>JBMYOI010000080.1:0-8196 GCA_049599135.1 Salibacteraceae bacterium | reverse complement strand
TGCTCAATTTGTAAAGAGCAGTACAGGCTTGTCCGGGTGTCCTGACCCCGACCGTCATGAGTATGCGTTCATAGGTAGAAGTAACGTTGGTAAAAGTTCGCTGATTAATATGTTGGTGGATAAAAAGAATATGGCCAAAACTTCTGGAAAGCCGGGCAAAACAACTTTAATAAATCACTTCATTATAAATAGCGTTGAAAATGACCCTAGTTCGGGTTGGTACTTAGTAGACTTGCCGGGGTATGGTTACGCTAGCACAGCTAAAACCGAGCGTAAAAAATGGTCTGATTTTACCAAGAGTTATTTACGTCGTAGGTTAAACCTTATGTATTTATTTGTATTAATAGATAGTAGGTTAGATGCTCAAAAAATTGACTTAGACTTTATGAACTGGCTTGGTGAACAGCAAATTGCATTTGGAATTGTGTTTACCAAAGTGGATAAGATGAGTAATTCTGCCATGCACACTAAAATCAATGCGTATAAAAAGAAGGTTTTAGAAACTTGGGCCGAATTACCAAATATTTATATCACCAGTGCTGAGAAAAAAGTAGGTAGAGACGAAATAATGGAGGTTATTGAACAAACAAATAAAACTCCGCTCGAAATCGATATCGAATAGAACTTTATTTCTCTTTTTCAATAATACCAGTTTCTTCACCAAAGAAACGTGCAAATTCTTTCATTTGATTTCCTAGCTTATCATTTCCAGTGGCTCTGTTATAAGTGTCGCCCATGGTGTGAAGTGTTTGATGAAAAAGAATATTCATATCATCAACAGAAAGCTTCTTGGTCCACAAATCTATTTTTAAAGTGTTTGCAGTTTCAGGATCCCAAATAGACATCAGTGCAGCTTGACATTCTCCACCTTCGTTATTGTCAGTTGATTTCCAATTTAGTTTTTCGGGAACATTGTTCTCGTCTAATTCTATATCGAATATAATTTGTGAGCTTTTATTTGATGCCATTTTATTTCTGAGGTTTGTATCCTGATTTGGATAATAGGGATTTAGAATCGTCTAAATTTAATAGTTCTTCAATATTTGTATTTGGGTTGTTGGCCATATATGATTTTACAATTTGCCAGCCCATATAGTAACCCGTTTGGTCGGGGCTTTCTCGGTCAAAACCTGGAGTAAATGGCCCTTCATTTATGTACTTGTGATATTCGCCATAAAGTGTTGTGTATAATAGCTTGTTGCTAATAAAATGTGCCCACATTGATTCTTCATTCGCTCGGCACCATTTCCAATGTTTTTCATCATAACCGATTAAAGTACTGGGTTTACTTTCGGGTAAAAGTTGTTCTAAAACATAGAGCAATTTGCCTTGGTATATTATATGGCTCAAAAAGGTTTTTTCATTTTCACTTTTCATGTATTCACTCTGAAGCCAACCCATAAGCGCATCTTTTACTAAATACTTTCGGGTTAATCGATTCTTTTTAAATTGAGGAAACCGTAGCATGTCATAAAAGGCGAAATCGTTACCCATGTACATGTCTAGACCAATTCCAAGAGTAGAGTCGGTGACGGCTATTGTGTAACTGAACCCTGAAATAAAGGTGGTAACTGCTGGGACTACTTTATTTGGCAAAATCACATGGTATCGCTTAAGTGCGTTTTCTAAATCAATACTTTCTTTAGTTAGATCTGGATATTTTTCGTTAACCTTTTTATAGATAGTTTGAATGTCACTATCGTAAACAAAATTCTTTAGGTTGTTCGTCACTTGGTCACCTCCATTGTTGCCTGCATTTATTATGTTTTCAATAAAACGATTAAAGAAAACACCATATTTAGCTTCTAATTCATTAACCTTAACATCCATGTTTTTGTTCGGGTCGAATAGGTCTTGTTCGAATCGAAGCAGTTGGAAGTTAATATCTACATTTTCGATATCAATTTTAGGTTTTGAGGAGCACGAGGTTATTAAAAATCCAATTAGGATAAGTTTTAGAATGAATGTGTACTTTGCCAAATGAATAAACATACTCTTGTAATAGGGCTGCAAATGTAGCGATTGACATGGGTGAAAATAACAGAAATAACATCGTTTTAAAGAACTTTTTCATAGGAGTTATTCTGTTGTTGTCTACTTTATTTTCAACTGCTCAGGAAGAACATCGGTTTAAATTTGGACTTCATGTTGGGCCTTCTGTCACTTGGTTAAGCTTTAAGACTGACGATATTCAACGCAATGGGACAGCTGTAAAAATGAACTTTGGCTTATTTACTGACTTTGCTTTAAAGGGAAGTAATCGTTACTTTTTTTCAACTGGAATTAACATGATTACCAACGGAGGGGAATTTAGTTATGTTGGAGTTGAAAATGACAATGGCTTACTTTATCAAAGTTCAAATGAAGTTGATTTGACAACTCAGTATATCGAAATTCCTATTGCTTTAAAGATGAGGTCACACGAGATTGGGTACTCCATTTTTGCTGGATATTTTGGATTTGGAACTGGTTTTAGAATTAACGCTTTTCAAGATATTAAATCTGATTATACCGATGGTTCTGGAAAAAACAAGATTATTGAAGAGAAAAAAATCAATGTGGAAAGCGACATAAACCCAGTGAGGTTTGCCTTGGTTGCTGGTCTTGAATGGGAAAGAAAAATTACTAAAGAAACCTATTTCACAGTTGGTATGAATTTGAATTACGGACTGAGTAATATTTATCAAACAAAAGCATATGAGTTAGATGCTAATGACAATATAGATTGGAGTAAAGTTGATGCCAATGGAAATTCAGTTGGTAATAAATTAAAAGGTACCAATAGGGGAGTATCGCTACATGTTGGCGTGTACTTTTGATAATTAGCGGAATAACTCAATATGAAAGCAGATAAAGTAATAGATCACATAGTAGCTTGGTTGACAGGTTATGCCCAAAAAGCCCATTCTAAAGGTTTTGTAATTGGTGTAAGTGGAGGAGTTGATTCTGCTGTTACAAGCACTTTGGCTGCAAAAACAGGTTTGCCTTTGTTGTGTGTAGAAATGCCTATTCATCAAGACAAGACTCAGGTTTCTCGTGCACAAAATCATATCGAATGGTTAATAAATAATTTTCCTAATGTTTCTCGTACGGAAGTTGATTTGACTCCGGTATTTGATTCTATGGTAAATCAACTACCTGAAGTAAAAAACGAAGAGGAACGTTGGATGAGTTTGGCTAATACACGGGCAAGACTCAGAATGACGACACTTTATTATTTTGCGGCATTGAATGGCTATTTAGTTGCAGGTACTGGAAATAAAATTGAAGATTTTGGAATTGGCTTTTACACTAAATACGGTGATGGGGGAGTAGACCTAAGTCCAATTGCTGATTTGGTTAAAACTGAAGTATTTGCTTTGGGCGAAGAGCTCGGTATTAGTAATGAAATTCTTGTTGCACCACCTACTGATGGATTATGGGGAGACGAACGAACCGATGAGGATCAAATTGGGGCTAGCTATCCTGAACTTGAATGGGCAATGGAATATTCTAAAAACACTAATTCTGATAAAGCAACCTTAACCGAACGAGAACAAGAAGTTTTGGGAATTTACACCCGACTAAATACAATCAATCAACACAAAATGAATCCGATTCCGATTTGTGAAATTCCTGATAATACGAAATAAAAACTCATTGTCATTCGACAATGAGTTTTTTAGAATCAACACCTTCTTTTGTTTCGTATTGAATAAAATAAATGCCGCTTGGTTGACCACCCAATTTAATCTCTGTGTGATCACTCTTTGGTTTCCAACTTTCAATCAATTGCCCATTAATGTTGTATATGTTTAAGTTGTTGATGTCGCCAACTTGTGACTCTAGAATAGAATTTGAAGAAGTAGGGTTTGGGTACAACTTAATTTCACCTTTTTTGGGTTCAATAGAACTCATGGACACTGCTAAGTTTTGACCTATCGCATCACTAAACTTGCTGATAAACGCATCGTAGTTTCCTGAATTAAATTTCACGTACGCATTATTTCCCGGGTCGAATATAGGAAGGCCCTTACTATCGCCTGCCTGTGCAACATACAATTCACCTTTATCAGTGATAACTAAGCCGCCGCCATCCCATTTGAGAGCACCGGTTTCATAAAATGAGGCCCAAGGCATTAAGAGGTCGCTATTTATTTTAAATATAAATCCGTTGTGCTTGTTGTGACCTCTATAAGGTTCTGCGTATGCTGGAGCACTAAAATTATTGCATGTAGGAATTTCAGTAGGATGACACCATCCGCAGCAAAAGCCTCCTGGTGCTTTCCCTATACCAGAAGCGTCAATTGTACTTGTGGTTCCGTAGCCATATAAACTGTTTGCTGAATCGGCAACTAAGTCAATCATTTGCTCTTGCCCACCACCACCAATTAAGGCAGAGTAAAATTTATTAAAGGTAGTGTCAAATTTTGCAACAAACATATCTATTTGCACCGAGTTACCTGGGTCTAGAGAATTTGCATTAGGGCGTTGGTATTGATCGACACGATTTGAGACAGAGAAATTCTTACTGTAGGTATGTCCGCCTACTGAAATATAAAATGGTTGAGTGGGGTCGCTTGTGTTGTTACAGGTAATTGAAGTGGCAATGTCGGTTGCAGAGTCACCTAAAAACCTAGTCCAATTTAGTTGACCATTAGCCAACAATTTACCCACAAAAGCATCTGTACCCCCTCTTAAAGTTTGATCCTGAACTATGCTAGATTGCGCATAATTACAAAGCGGAAAAAAGCCATTGTATGGAGTTTTACACCAATTAATTGGTGTGGTTTTTTGAGCATTAGTTTGGCCGCAGAAATAAATGTTGTTTTGTGGATCAACAGTTATATCATGTATAATATCCAAACCACTAGAACCAAAATAAGTGAGCCAAGTAAGGTTGTCGTTTTGATCTACACGTAAAACAAATCCATCGGAACTTGAACCAGCATATGATGTTTGATTATAAACATTTACTCCTGAACGGGCAGTTATTGGAAAAGCTTGCAGTTGGGAGTTTAAATTGGTGTGCCCAACGGCATACAAGTTGTCGTTGTTGTCAAAAATCATACTTTTTACCTTACCCTCGAAATAAGTAGCCCAAGTGAGCTGTGCGCCGGAACTGTTTATGGAGCCCAAAACGCGAGCATCCCAATAGTATTGGTTGAGGTTAAAGTTGCCGGTAGCACTAGGTTGCAATGTTGTAGTGTGTATGTTGCCACCCAAAGTGGCAAAAAAGTAAATATCTCCATCACTGTTAATAGCACATTTTGAAACATAATCAGCCTTATCAGTACCATAATACGCTACCCACTTGAGCCTACCCGTTTCCTCAAATTTGGCAATAACCCCGTCTTCACTGGCTTTGTATTCTAACTTAGTAAAACCCTCTAATTTTCCAAATTTATTGGCAGAGGTTTGGCCTACGGCAATTAGTTCGTTGTTGTTGTTTGGGTCGTGGGTGAGGTCGTTAAACTGGTCTCGCCCCTGGGTGCCTACGTAGGTACTCCAGTTCATGGCAGCGCCCTGTATTGCTGCGGCTAACTGCCCCACTTTTTTGCTACAGGTTAATACCAAATAGTTGTCTGTGTTGTAGGTTCCGGTTTCAATGGTTACTCGTTCGCCATTGTTCGGGTTTTTCCAAGTTGGTTTCCAAGTTAGGTTGGTTATTTCATCATCTAAAGGGTCAACTTCGTAGGCATCTAATTCTTCTAGCTGAATGTTTGTATTGCCCAATATAAAATCTAATGCTCCACCAGTAAGTACGTTAATATCGTCTTGTCCGGTAAATTTTAAATCAATAAGTTGCGGCAGTGCATTGGGTGCAATTACAAAATAAAGTTTAGGGCCAATTAAGTTGGTGGTTAGGTGTATATCTATACCCGGCCATACATCTTCATACACAATTCTGTTAAACGCTGGCACATTGGTTTTCCCTCCGCTGGGTAGGTAATCCAGAAAATAGCTAAAATATTGGTTTACTTCTGTAACCGGTGTTGGGGCAACATTAATTACATTGCCTTCAGTAATAAATTGCATATCTATTTGGTAATACTTCATTGAGTCTACTGCAACAGAATCGGCAAACGAAGAATCGGTTGGAAGGCTATCGAGCTCAATTTTAACCAACGATACTTTTTCATTGCCCGCGTAAATTGAAGGCGCCGAGTTGTTCATGTAGTAACCCACATTGCTGCAAGCATTGCCATCAAAGTCTATGAGTTGGCCTTGGTTTTCAATGAGCACCATAGCTGTAGATGGAGTTTCTTGATCTTTGTCGGGTGGTAAGTAAAGGCCTTGGGCAAGTACTGCAGTTGTAAGTGTGGTAGAAAGCAATAGGGTAGCGAAAAGGGAGTAAAGTGTTTTCATTGTTTAATAAATTTTAGGGTTTGATAGTGATGTTGAGAGTGTATATGAATAAAGTAAATACCTGAATTTAGGTTGCTAATGTCAAGCTGTTCAGTTTTGTGCGAGATCAGAACTTTCCCTTGTACATCAGTCAGTAGGTATTGGTCAGTAGGTAATAAGCCTTTTATGTTAATGGTGGTTGATGACGGGTTGGGGTAAATCGAATATTTTTTTTTAGGTAACAATGTTTCTATTGAAGTGGGAAGTTTCTTTTGGTATTTAATAACTTCTTTTTTTCCATTGTAGTTGCGGTATGCGTATAATTCTTCGTGGTAAAAGTCGAAACCGGAAATCACATCATGGTCATCACCACTAAGTGCATGCCAACCAATATCGGGTTCGTACCAAGCTATTTGGTTCGTTCTAACTCCTTCGTAATAGTCGAATAAACCAGAGGCGTATAAAACCCCTTTATGTACTTTAAAATCTGTGATTGGGTAATCAAAATTTCCAATATTATGATATTGTTGGCCATCCCATTTCATGATATAGTCACCGGCGTGGCCAGAAGGTATGGTAAAAGAGCCGCCAATGTAAAGCTCGTTTTTATACACCACCATATCGTTTACCCAACCGAACCCACCGTCTACCCCGGTACCTACGGGTTGAAACTTTAGGCCATCCCACCGGGCAATGTCGTTCACTCCAGGAATGGAACTATTCATGTTTCCTCCTAAATAGTAAGAGTTTTGGTAGGGGACAAGCACCTTGGGTATTTCAGCTCCATCGGGTGGACTCATGTTGATCCATTGGTTTTGGTGGAGGTAGCTCGTTCCACGAATGGCAACCCCACCAATGGAGTCATAAGTACCTAGAACAAAGGTGGTGTCGTTTTGTTCTAATACAAAATCAATTGACCCATCAGGGTTCCAATCCATAGTCTCCCATTTTAAAGAGTCGGTATTCCAAAGGGCAACATTTTTACTTTTTTGGTAATACCCAACGTGCTCAAAATAACCTCCAAATACTAGCCCTTCATTTGTTCTTGAAATACTAGAAACAGTCCCTCTCCTTGGAAATGGAACGGTGTCGTAGTTTACCCCTAAGTCTAAGGTAGCCCATTTATTGCCATCCCAAGTTGCAATACCATTGGCTGAAATGCTAGAGTTTATCAAGTGAAAAGCACCATAAACATAGAGTAAATCACTTACGCTGTCGCTGAAAACACGAGCCCCCAGGTTAACCTCACCAATAACTTTCCAGTCTTGTGCATACAGGTTGTTTAGGGTAAAACACAGGGTAATAAGAAGGGAGGTGATTTTCATTGTTTAATAAATTTATGAGTGAAGGTAAGGTGTTTAGAAAAAATGTGAACAAAATAAATTCCAGAATTTAGGGCGGTAATGTTTATTTCGGGTGAGTTACCCAAAAGCAAAATTTTGCCTTGTAAGTTGGTTATTTGGTATTGGTCAGTAGGCAATAAGCCTTTTATGCTAATGGTGGTTGACGACGGGTTGGGGTAAACTAAATATTGAGAGTTTTTAGGTGGTAAACCGTGAATGGAGTTCGGGAGTTTTTTTAGGTACCTCATAATTTCTTTTTTGCCATGGCTGTTTCGATAGCCGTATAAAGTGTCACGATAAAAACAGATGTCGGTTATGGGTTCTCCAGTATTGTATTCAATTTCGTTCCAGTTTAATCCATCGTACCAAGCTAGTCCGTTACAAGAAACCCCATCTATGGTGTCAAATATTCCGGCAGCATATAAAATACCGTCGTGTATTTCTAAATCGTTTACTACCCAATTAGCATTTCCTACATTATGGTATTGCTTTCCATCCCACTTCATAATGTAATCGCCGGTATGTC
>JBMYOI010000079.1:0-8404 GCA_049599135.1 Salibacteraceae bacterium | reverse complement strand
CCGTTGTAAAACATTACCAGAAGACAACAAAAACATCAGAACCTTGAACAACACGTTACAATGTGTTATATTTGAGTGTATTTTTAACACGTCGTGACATGAAAATTGAAAATCCACCACACATTAAAGATTTGGATTTCAATAAATATATTGAATGCTTCAAAAAAGATGGAATGGAATCTTTCCTAGCAGAAACAGATAAAAGATACTTTTATTGGTCTGAAATAAAGCATCGCCCAAATTTACCATACCAAAACCCTGAGAAAGCATGGGAAATTATCAAAACTCATAGATTAATTGGGGCAAAAAGGTTATTCTTTGGAAATCATAAATTCTCGTACAGCCTAACATCTTTCATACAAGAAGATTTACACAACTTTGATTTAAAATTAATAGGTGGACTTTACAAAAATTCTATTACGCCACAAGAACGGCAAGAGTACTTTAAAAACTCTTTAATTGAAGAGGCAATAGCTTCATCCCAAATTGAAGGAGCTGCAACAACAACAGATGTTGCAAGAGAAATGATTAAGTCTGGAAGAAAACCAAGAACGGAATCTGAGCAGATGATTATTAATAATTTCCGAGCAATTAGAGAAATAGAAAACAGATTAGATGAAGAACTGTCAATTGAATTAATATTGGATATTCATCAAATAATGACAGTGAAAACTGAGGCTTCTAAATATGCAGGAAACTTTAGAGACCATCCCATTTATGTTAAAGACCACATCGATGGAGAAATTGCATTTACAGCACCTGAACATTCAGAAGTTAATCAATTAATCGAGCGGCTAATACATTTTATAAATTCAGAACAAGAATTTTATCATCCAATAATAAAAGCTTCAATTATGCATTTTATGGTAGGGTATATTCATCCGTTTGGAGATGGTAATGGCAGAACCGCCAGAGCTCTATTCTATTGGTATTTAATAAAAAAAGGATATTCTTTATTAAAACACATTTCAATCTCTAGAGCAATTCTAAATTCTAGAACAAGTTATGATAAAGCATTTCTAAAAACCGAACATGACGATAATGACCTGACCTACTTCATAATGTACTCAATGAAAAGTCTAAGGGTCGCTTTTCAAAGTTTAGTAACTTATAGAGACAGAAAAAGGGAAGAAAGACAAAAAGCATCTGAAATAATCTATGAACTAACCCAAAGTGGATTTAATAAAAGACAAGCTGATTTGCTTGGCTATTTATTTATCAAACCCAAAGCCAAAATCACTGTGCCAATTTATTCTAAAAAACATGATATAGTAAGACAAACGGCAACTAGAGATCTAGCTGACCTAGAAAAAAAGGGAATCATTATTAAAAGTAAAGACGGAAAAACAATGATTTATGAGTTAACTGATATTGAAAAAATTGGTAATTATCTAAATAAATAACGTTTTACAACAATGTGTATACTGCGGGATGCCACGACACCATACACGAGACCGTTGTGTAATATTAAATAGATCAACTGCTAATTAAGATTTCTAATCTAAAGTAAAAAACACCCTTGACCTAATTAAGTTTTTTATGATTTTCTTAAATAGTACTTATGTTTGTTTAAGAAATTCTCAAAAAACCAATTTTATATCTATCGGATTTTTTTGAAAAGAACAGAACACTTTATTACGATAACCTTATGAATGTTAGAGGTAAAGGTGACATCACCCAGTGGTTCAAATTTTTTCTTGTAGGTATAATTGAGACTTCAAAAAAGGGGATAGAAACTTTTGACAATATTCTTAAACTTAAAACAGAGTCAGAAAACTCAATAATGTCATTGGGAAGTAGATCAAATAACGCCCAGGTTATTCTTAATTACCTATTTAAAAGACCATTAATTGACGCTCAGAAAGCAAAAGAATTGACCAACCTGTCTTTAACTTCAGTTTATAAACTTTTGACTGATTTGGAAAAACTTGAAATAATAAAAGAAGTGACGGGAATGAAAAGAGGTAAATTCTATCTATCTAGAGATTATATAAATTTAATTAAAACATTGCACAACAATAAATAAAGTCATTGCTAACACACTGTCTTTATTTTAACCGTTGTGTCTAGGCAGTAAAAATTAAAACAACTAGAAGCTTTTACCCAAATTATTAAATGCGATATTTCATACACTTAGGTTTTGATGGAACAAATTATAGTGGTTGGCAACGTCAAAAAAACACAGTCAAAACCGTTCAAGGAGTTATTGAAAATACTTTATCACAAATTTTAAAAAAAGAAATTAGTGTTTATGGTTGTGGAAGAACTGATGCCGGTGTTCATGCAAGTCAATATGTGTTGCAAGTTCATCTTGATGAAGTTCCAAAATTTGACCTGAAATTTCGATTGAACAAATGCCTACCCGATGATATTGCAGTTTTTGAAATTTTTGAAGTCGACGAAGAACACCACAGTAGATATAATGCAGTAGCTCGCACTTATGATTATTTCATTCATTGGAATAAAGACCCTGTTCTTATGCGTTATAGCTCGTTTTACGAAGATTTAGTTCTAGACTTCGACCTAATGAAAAAGGCCACAAAACTTATTCTAAAAACGAAAGACTTTAGACCAATTTGCAAACAACCCGACTCTTACAATAACACCTTGTGTCAAATAAGCAATTGTGAATTGTTTGTCAATGAAGAACAAGGTCGTTTACGTTTTACAATTACCAGTAACCGGTTTCTACGTGGAATGATTAGAATTTGTGTTTTCTTTTTATTGGAAGTGGGCACAGGCAAACTAAGTTTAGACGAATTTGAAGAAATATTAAACCAAAAAAAAGATTCAAAAGAGAAAATGCCTGCTTTACCGAACGGTCTTTTTCTCAGTAAAATTGAATACCCATTTTTAGAATTAAAAGATTCACACAAATTGATTGGTCTCTTGAAAATTGGATTGGAGTAGTTAAGTGCTTAGTCAAATTTTAGTACCTACCCTCTCAGATGATTAAAGTCTTTGGGGCAAACACAGGTTATAGTCTCGCAAAGAATATTTATAATAATAAACCAAATTGTAAAAACAGCTCAACTACTTTTGCTGCCTCATGAAAATTGGTGATACTGTAAGTGTAATTAACGAACCCGTTAAAGGGGTTGTTACTCAAATTTTAGGTGATTCAATTGAAGTTACTGTTGATGGAATGGAGTTTTTCTATTCTAAAGCTGCCGTAATTGTTATTGATACTCCTGAGCATATATTAACCAAACAGTACATTGACAATTCACCAATTAGCAAAACGGTAAAAGGCGACGATTTACCCAAAATTGTTGAACTAACTGAAAAGGAAAAAATTGAGGAATTGGGACGAGTACGTGGCAAACGAAACTCAAAAGGAATTCTAGAATTTGACCTGCATATTCATGATTTGTTAGCCAAGCATAGTCATATGACACCTACAGAAATGTTGAACTACCAACTCGACTATGCAGTTCATTGTTTAGAAGAAACAATTAGAAAACGAGAAAGGAGTTTAATCCTCATTCATGGTGTTGGTAAAGGGGTTTTAAAAACCGAGCTTCACAAAATTATTAGAGCATATCAACTGAGTTATCACGATGGTTTTATGCAAGAATACGGAATGGGCGCAACCAAAATTGAGTTGATTTAAAAGTCAATTATTACACCAATTGTTGGCAATACAGTACCTGTACTATTGGGAATTGTTTCCATATCATACACTTGTTGATTGTATGGGGCGCTTGGGTTTGTAACTACAAAATCTCCTTGAGCATCTTCAACTGGATACAAAATAGGCTGATCTTCTGATTGAAAATTGTACAAGTTTTGAATATCAAGATACAAGTTCAAACTCCATTTACTAAATTCAAATGTCTTGTCCACGCGCACATCTAATTGATGAAAAGCTGGCAATCTCTCAGAATTAACTCGTGTATAATCTGGAACTCCACTAGGGTTAATATCATAAGTTGCCCGATTATACGACTCCGGAATCAAATAGGGAGTATAAGGTCTACCGTGCACGTATCTCCATTTAGCACCTAATTCCCAATTTTTCTTGAACTTTTTACCCGCTGTAAGAGTCAACAAATGTTCAGAGTCCCAACTTGATGCGGCATAGGTTTGGTTAGCGTTTGTAAATTCGCTTCTTACCCATGTATAACTAAGAATTCCATAAAACCCTTTAGTTAATTTTTGTTGAGCCAACACCTCAACACCGTAGGCTCTGCCTTCTGAACTAGAAGAAACAGGTTCGTTACCCACTACGCCAAAGCCAGCCCCCAAATTGGCAAGACTTATTCCTTTCCTCAAACTCAGAGGATAGTTTTGGTAATATTTATAAAAACCTTCCACAGTAATTTTAGAACTTGGTAATGGTCTCCACTCTACTCCTCCATTGATGTGATTTGCTGTTATGTATTTGAGACCATTATTTTTATTTACAATCTCCCCATTTTCTTGATAGCCCATTATCGTATAAGCCGGTAATTGGGTGAACCTTCCCATTGCAAAATTTAGCGACCATTTGTCGGTTAAATCATAAGATACACCCAGCCGAGGTGAAGCCTGGTTCAAAAGATTTGACATTTCAGTATTGTAGTCGTTTCCGTCAAACCTAATTCCAATTGAAGTAGTTAAACGGCCACTAAAAAAACGTCTGGTTAATTGTGCAAACAAACCGTACTTATTCAAATTTAAATCTGATGAAAAGTCAATGGTATCGATAGTTGAAGGGCCAAAGTCCGATTCGGGTATTACAATTCTGTTGTAGGTAGAATTATTGTATTTCGCAAATTCGTAATTCACACCATAAACAAATTTCCAATCACCCATTCTCGAATTATTTTCAAACCGAAACTTGTTCTCTATTTCTTGTGATTTATAATTCTGAATTAATCCATCAGGGTCATTTTCATCGTTGTTTGCATATTTATACGCTTCGTTATTGAGCATATTTCTACTCAAAACAAAAGTTTGAAAACTGTTTTCTTTATAGTGTTTATAAACCAATCCAATTGTATAATTCCATTGTTCATTTACCGGAATATTTGCTAAAATGTAGCGTTGCTGCTTAGTTTCATTTGCTTCAGTATTTAATTTGAATTTATCTAATGCACCCATACTAATCAGGGATATTTCATTTTTAGTATTGATTTTATATTTGACTTTGGTTTGATAATCCCAATAAGTCGGTAAAAAAGGGAGGTCTAAAGCTTGAAACAAAAACTGTAGATAAGATTGCCTTGCCGAAAACACAAAAGTTAATTTCTTACTCTTTCCTAAAGGACCATCTAATGAAATCCCTAAATCAGAAGAACCTAGTGTTACCTTCCCTTTTAGTTTTTTATTGTTACCATCAATCTGTTTAAACGAAAGAAGCGAGCTCAACATATTTCCACGGTTTGCTGAAAAAGCACCTGACTGAAAATCTACTTCGCGAATTAAATTCACGTTTATTAAACCAACCGGCCCTCCACTAGCTCCCTGAGTTTGGAAATGATTGATGTTCGGAACCTCAATTTCATCTAGGTAAAAACGGTTTTCATTAGGTGCACCACCCCTGATTATTATATCATTTCTGAACGCAGGTGAACTTGCAACCCCTGGAAACGATTGAATAACTTTAGAAATATCCCTATTTGCGCCTGCAGCTCTTTCAATTTCAGTGACCCCAATAGTCTGCATTGAAAGAGGGCTTTCATCTGGCCTAACAAATGGGTCGGATTCAACAACCAACTCTTTCATTTGCTCACTCGACTTTTCCATTTTAATATCAAGACTCACTATTTTATTTGATAAAATCTGAATCTCGGGGCTGAGCTTTTTAGCATATCCCAAGACAGAAATTTCTAGACGAACAAATCCCGCATTTACATTTTTTAAAGAGTATTCACCATCAAAGTTGGTGGTAGTACCAATAGTAGTACCTGAAATAACAATAGCCGCAAAAGGTATTGGCTCATTGCTAATTTCATCAATAATTTTCCCTTCTACTCCGCCCGATTGAGCAAATAATACAAGGCCTAAAAACAAATTGGATATTAATAACGATATTTTCTTTTTCATGCTAACTACATTCTCTCTGCCTAAAACAAACTAAAACCATTATAGTTAAGTTAAAATATTGAAAATGGCCAATTTGTAAGGCACCAGATGTAATACTTTTGGCCTCTCAAATTTAATAACATTAAACATTTATAATATGTCAGTATTAGTTGGTAAAAAAGCACCTTCATTCAGCGAGTCAGCAATTGTTAACGGTGGTGAAGTTGCAGATAACTATTCATTAGATCAATTTGTAGGTAAGAGTCACGTTTTGTTTTTCTTCTACCCAAAAGATTTCACATTTGTTTGCCCTACCGAATTATTTGCTTTTCAAGCTAAATTGGGTGAATTCGAAAAAAGAGGTGTTCAAGTTGTTGCTTGTTCTACTGATACTCCTGAATCACATTGGGGTTGGTTACAAATGCCAAAAGCTCAAGGTGGAATTCAAGGTATTACATATCCTATTGTTGCAGATACAAGTAAAACTATCTCAGCTAACTACGGTGTTTTAGCCGGAGACTACACTGGTGACGAAGAAGGAAATTTAGCTGCTACAGGACCAATGATTGCTTATAGAGGTCTATTTTTAATTGACAAAGAAGGAACTGTTCAGCACCAAATTGTAAACAACTTTCCATTAGGTAGAAATGTTGATGAAGCTTTAAGAATGGTTGATGCTTTGCAACATTTTGAAGAAAATGGAGAAGTTTGCCCTGCTAACTGGGTAAAAGGTGAAGATGCTATGAATGATACTCACGAAGGAGTAGCTGATTACTTAGCAAAACACTAAAACTATCTTTTATAGATTTGAAAAGCGCCGCAATTTTGTGGCGCTTTTTTTGTTTCTAGAGGCTAACTTTGAATTATGAAGTATTTTCTGTTTCTCGTAACTTTTGTTCCAATTTATTGTTTGAGCCAAGTAACAAACTTTGGTGAAGATGTAGAATACACTCCCGAAAACAAGAATAAAGTTTATAACGAATTCATTAAAACTGTCCAACTAAATCAACTTGGCACGCCAACTTCCGCCCCTATATTGTATTTAAACACAGGAACTCGATTACTCTTAAGTTTTGATGATTTAAAAATGGAAATTAACGATGTAAACTATCAAATATTTCATTGCGATGCCAATTGGAACCGAAGTAAAATTGACCATTATCAATATGCCAATGGTGTTGAAGAGGGCTATGTTTCCAATTACGATTATAGTATGTCAATGAATCAACGTTACATACATTATTCGCTTATGATACCGAATGAAGAAATTCAAATTACGGCCTCTGGTAACTATATAATAATGGTTTACCGAAATAATAATCCAAAGGATCTTTTGTTCACGCGCCGATTTTTTGTTGTTGAAAACAAAGTGGGAATTTCGATGGATATACATCGTGCATTTGATCCCGAATTCAGAGAATCGAAACAAGAAGTAGACATAGTAATAGACTACAACAGATTTAACCTTACAAATCCCGGCCAAACCGTAAAATTGGCTTTATTGCAAAACAACCGTTGGGACAACGCTAAACTTGATTTAAAACCCAATTTTATTGGAGACCAGAAACTCACTTACGATTACGAGGACGTAAATACTTTTTGGGCCGGAAATGAATATCGCGCAATCAACATTTCAAATTTTGATATGAGATCTGAAAACATTGAAGGTATTATTAAGCGCACTGACACTACATATTTTTTCGTTGAGAAAGCTAAACCCAAATTTCAACACAGCTTTACCGACCGATTTAATAACAGGTATGGAGCTCAAGAAATTGCCGTTTTTGGAAGTGCCAATACCGAAACAGAACCTGACTATGCTCTGGTGTATTTTTACATTTTAGCCGATTATCCAGATAATTCAGGAGATTTTTATGTTTTTGGTGCCCTTTCAAATTATGAGCATTCGCCAGAATACAGAATGGTTTACAACACTGAAAAAAAAAGGTATGAACTACCATTGTATTTAAAACAAGGACTCTACAATTGGCATTTTCATTTTTTACCTGAACGAGATGATGCGGCCGATGTAAGACCTATGGAGGGCTCATTTAGTGAAACATTAAATAATTACACAGTACTTGTTTATTATCAAGGAATTACAGACGATTATGACCGAATAGTTGGATATAAAACTAGATCTTTTCCAACCCTTGACTAATTTATACGTCTATAAGTTAGAATGGAGAAATTAACCACATCTGGAATTGAGATAGAAGTTTACAGTTGTTACTTGAGTCAGAGTAGTACACCTGAAAACGCTCAATATGTTTTTGGTTATGATATTACCATTACCAATCAAAACTCGTTTACGGTTCAATTACTTTCAAGAAAATGGTCAATTATTGATAGCTTGTCTAGAAGAAGACATGTTGAAGGTGAAGGGGTTATTGGA
>JBMYOI010000078.1:0-8685 GCA_049599135.1 Salibacteraceae bacterium | reverse complement strand
TGTGGCAAATGCGCCAAATTCCTATTTTTAGGCAAAGAGATGGTAAGGACAATTTGAAAAAAAATGAAGCCTCTTACCAGAAATGCTACGATCTATTAGAAAAAAACGAACGAATTTTAATTTTTCCTGAAGGTGATTGTGTTCAGGAAAAACGATTTAGATCAGTAAAAAAAGGAACCGCAAGAATGGCTTTTGGGGCTATTGCTGCAAAAGGATGGGACATTGATCTACACATTCAACCTCATACGGTTAACTATGCTTACCCTTCCAAATTTAGAACTGATATCATACTAAATATTGGAGCTCCTATTCGATTGCTAGACTACAAGGAACTTTACGAGCAGGATGAGGCTAAAGCCTTAACTAAGCTTAGTCGAGATATCGAAAAAGCACTAAAAGACATATATATAGATATTGAAGATCGACGCGATCTTGATGTATTTGAACACCTTATTGAAATTGAACGAAACAACCACACCACGTCACTACTTCCGTGGAAAAGCTTTGACACCGGTCGGTTTGATATGGAGAAAAAACTAGCCAATAAAATCAATGCAAGTAGAGTTGAAAATGAAGAAAACCATGAAAAACTAATTGCATTAGCCAAAGAGTACAATACTGGCCTTAAAAAACTAAATATTAATGATAGAGGTTTTTCAAAAGCAGCTCCAAATTTGATTCTTGGCTATTTAACCACGATAGTTTTATTTCCAATTTTTGCTTTAGGCTTTATCTTGTTTGCTGGTCAGTATTTTATCGCTGATAACATCGCAAAAAACAAAATCAAACTACTGATTTTCAAAAACAGTATAAGATTGGGTATCACATTAGCCCTCAATTTAGTTTTAATACTTATCGCCTCTATCACATTAGCGTTCTTCAATCCTATACTTGGTATAACTCTACCTTTTATACTTACAGGAATAGCATGGACAAGTATTACCTATTATGAATATGTTCAACGAACCATTGCTCATACAAGGTTTATAAAAATGGGCAAAAAGAAACAACGAGATATGAAAATGTTGTTTATCCAAAGAAAAAAACTTGAGAAGTTTATTGATGCTTAAATCTGTTTTCGATTAGCGAAGCACTACATCTTTAACGATTCCTTCACCTAGAAAACCATTTACCTTTTCAATAATTAAGGTTTTTCCATAGCTTAACTCTTGTCTAAGTACGGGACTATCTACATAAATAAACAGCTTCTCTTTATTAATGTAAAGTTTGGTGGTGTGTTTGTTAATCATGGTTCCCATTAAGGATTCCCAATTCTGACGAAGGTCAACTTCCTGCATTTTTCCTTCCAGCCGATAAGTTTGAAGCATTTTTTGAATCAAATCCTTCATCGTATATTGATTCTTCTCACTCATGCTCTTTCACTTTACCACCCTCCACGTCAAACAACTGAAAAGGCTTATTTATCTTATTGAGTATAGGTTTTATTCTATCCATGCTAGTGTCAGTTATAAAAATCTGACCAAATTCATCTGTACTCACTAAATGAATAATAGCCTCTACCCTTTTGTGATCGAGTTTATCAAAAATATCATCAAGTAAAAGCAATGGCATGGTTTGTTTCTTACTCTTGATAAATTCAAATTGAGCAAACTTTAAAGCAATCAAATATGTTTTTTGTTGTCCCTGAGACCCGAACTTCTTCAAAGGAAACTTATCCAACTGAAACGTTAAGTCATCTTTATGAATTCCTTGAGTGGTATATCTTACCGATCTATCTTTAGGCAGTGAATCCACGAGCAAGTCTTTCAGCGATTTATCATTCATTCCAGAAGTATACTCTAAGTTTACCCTTTCGGCACCGCCACTTACTACCGTATAATGTTTTTGAAACAACGGTACAAACTCTTCTAAAAAAGCAGTTCGTTCTTCATGAATAGGTTTGCCGTAGTCGGCCAATTTTTCATTCCATATTGAAAGTGACTCTTGATCAAAATATCGATTTTCTGAAAAAGACTTCAACAATGCATTTCGTTGAGATAAGGCTTTTTGATAATTCAATAAATTATCTAAATATCCTTTATTGAACTGAGCAATAACGCCATCAATAAATTTCCTACGCGCTTCGCTACCATCACTTATTAAAAATGAATCAGCCGGCGTAATCATAACCAGCGGGACTCTTCCAATATGGTCCGCTAATTTTTCGTATTCTTTCTTATTCCACTTAAATTGTTTCTTATGCCCTTTTTTAATTCCACAAAAAAAATGCTCCTCTTTTTTATCTCTAAAAAAAGTGCCTTGGACAACAAAAAAACTTTGATCGTGAAGAATGTTTTGACTATCCAAAGGATTGAAAAAGCTTTTGCAAAAAGCCAAATAATAAATAGCATCAAGTAAGTTGGTTTTTCCTTGTCCATTGTTACCAATGAAACAATTAATATTAGAATTCAACTCCAAATGAGCCTCTTCATAATTCTTAAAATTGACTACCGAAAGAGAATTTAATTTCATATTGTTTTTAGGAAGTTTCAAAATTAGAAATAAAGCCAAGCCCTACTTCACAAATTAACTGTTGATTAATACAAAACACATATAGTTTTTAACCTGTATTCAATGGATTAAAAAAGTATATTTGCCGCCTTAAAATTTGCATTAATGGCGAAGACAAATCATAAAGAAACAGAAGACGAAGTAATAGTTGACATTGGCGGGACTTATAATACCGTTGAATTGTGGATTGAAAAAAACAAAAACACGTTGATTTATGCGTTACTTCCAGTAATTGTATTAATCGGTGGTTTTTTTGCTTACAACTCACTTTATTTAGCGCCTCTTCAAATAGAAGCTGAAGGTCAAATCTGGAAAGCTCAACAGTATTTTGCGCAAGATTCTTTAGAATCAGCCCAATATGGTGACGGTAATTACATGGGTTTCGAAGATATTGCTGATGAGTATAGTGGAACCAAAGCAGGAAATTTAGCTAACTATTACCTAGGTTTAATTTCTATCAAAAAAGGTGAATTTGAAGCAGGTATTGACTATCTATCAAGTTTTAGTAGTGATGATATTGTTTTAAGTGCAGTTGCCCTTGGCGCAATGGGAGATGCTTCTATGGAATTGGATGACCCAGATGCTGCTTTAAACTATTACGTAAAAGCTGCTCGTAAAAACGCGAACGACTTCACTACTCCTATTTACCTAATGAAAGCGGCTAAAGTTGCTGAAGCATTGGGTGATTATGGCGTTGCCGTTAAACATTACGAAGAAATTCAAAATAAATTCGGAGACACACAAGAAGGAAGACAAGTTGAAAAATATTTAGCAAGAGCTAAAACTTTAGCGAGCAAGTAATTTTTTTCTCATTAAATATTTAAAGCCCTGACAGTAATGTCAGGGCTTTTTTTTGCCCCATTTACGAGGGAAGAATAACTAAATTGGTCTTTTAAATTAAACAATACCCATCTCACCTTTTTTTTTCACTTTTGAACCATGGCTACAGTAAACAATAATTTATCAGACTACGATTTTAACAGCGTGCCCTCAGCAGAGAACATGAAAATTGGAATCATGGTTTCAGAATGGAATAACAATATAACGACTGGATTACTTAATGGTGCAGTCGAAACCTTGTTAAAACATGGAATCAGTGAAGAAAATATTCTAGTTCATCATGTCCCAGGAAGTTATGAATTACCCCTGTCAGCTCAATTAATGTTTGAAACAAAACCGGTAAACGCAGTTATTTGTATCGGCTCCGTTATTCGTGGCGAAACTGAACATTTTACTTTTGTATGTGAGGCGGTAACACAAGGTTGTAAAGACGTTTCGTTGAAATACAACAAACCTGTTGTGTTTTGTGTACTAACTGACAACACAGAACAACAAGGCATTGATCGCTCAGGTGGTAAACACGGAAACAAAGGCGATGAAGCTGCAATCACCGCAATTAAAATGATTGCACTCCACAGGAACTTAGCGAGTTAGTTTTTTACTACTCCCCTTCCAGGATTCCTTTAATGTTTGGCTTAAAGTAAAGATCACTTTTCATCACTTTGCCATCTTCTCTATAAATGGGTTTACCATCTTTATCCAATTTGCTCATGTTGCTTCGTTGAATTTCTGAATAAACCTCTTCAATTTTATGTTGCATGCCATGTGTAATCATCGTTCCACATAAAATATAAAGCATATCGCCCAGCGCATCAGCTACTTCAACCAAGTCCCCTTCTTTGGCCGCCTCTAAATATTCGTCATTTTCTTCCGCCATCAATTTGTGACGTAAATCAATTAATTCGGGATTTACATCAACAGTAGGTTGATCGGTACTGTACACACCAAATGAGTCATGAAATTTTTGAACGTATTCAATTGCGTCTTGTAACGAAAGTTTACTCATATCTTAATTTTTTTTAACACCATTAAGTGCCGAAAATAAAGGCTTTTGAAGCATTTTCGAGCCGCTTAGACTTAAGTTTAATTAACAGCTAAAAAGTCACTCCCCACGGCTAGTATGGGGATATTTGCAAAACGGAATTACGAAATGTTCAAAAAATTTTGAAGAAATGGAAGAAATTAATGTGAGTGCAAGTTCTGGATCGGCCGACATTAGGGCGTTAAACGAAAAAATACAAAAAGAAAGCTCCTTTATCGATATCCTCAAAATGGAAATGGATAAGGTTATTGTAGGCCAAAAACACATGGTTGAAAGTCTTTTAATAGGACTTTTGAGCGATGGACACATTCTTTTAGAAGGCGTCCCCGGGTTGGCAAAAACACTTTCAATTACTACACTAGCCAATTCTATTGACGCATCATTTAGTCGTTTGCAATTTACGCCTGACTTATTACCTGCCGATTTATTAGGAACTCAGATTTACAGTCAAAAAAGCGAAAAATTCGACGTTAAAAAAGGGCCAATTTTCGCAAACTTTATTTTGGCAGATGAGATTAATCGTGCTCCAGCTAAAGTTCAGTCTGCTTTGTTAGAGGCAATGCAAGAGCGCCAAGTCACCATTGGCGAAGAAACTTTTAAGTTACCTACTCCATTTTTGGTAATGGCAACTCAAAACCCGGTTGAACAAGAAGGTACGTACCCACTTCCAGAAGCACAGGTTGACCGATTCATGCTGAAGGTTATCCTTGACTATCCTAAAAAGGAAGAAGAGAAATTAATTATCAGACAAAACCTTTCTACAACCAAGGTTGAGAATGCAACTGGAGTTCTAAAGCCTGAAGATATTATTCGCGCTAAAGAAGTGGTGAAAGAGGTTTATATGGACGAGAAAATTGAGCAGTACATAGTTGACATTGTATTTGCTACTCGTTTTCCAGAAGATTATGGAATGCCAAATTTTAAAGAATTAATTGATTTTGGTGGTTCCCCTCGAGCAAGTATAAACCTTGCAAAAGCAGCTAAAGCCTATGCATTTATTAAACGAAGAGGTTATGTGATACCAGAAGATATTCGTGCTGTTTGCAAAGATGTTCTTCGCCACAGAATTGGTTTAAGTTATGAAGCGGAAGCTGAAAATATAACTTCAGAAGATATTATCACTGAGATTTTAAATAAAGTCGAAATTCCTTAATCGTAACCATTTTGGAAACAAGCGATCTTCTTAAAAAAGTCCGAAAAATTGAGATAAAAACTCGTGGGTTGAGCAGTCAACTTTTTGCGGGAGAATATCACTCTGCCTTTAAAGGGTCTGGTATGGCTTTTAGCGAAGTTCGTAATTATGCCATAGGCGACGAAATTCGAAAAATAGATTGGAATGTTACCGCGCGGTTCAATGCGCCTTTTATCAAAGTTTTTGAAGAAGAACGAGAAATGACAGTTATCCTCTTGGTGGATGTCAGTTCTTCTGGCGAATTTGGAACTAAAGATCAATTGAAAAGAGATGTAATCACAGAATTGTGTGCAGTATTGTCTTTTTCAGCTATTCAAAACAACGACAAAATTGGAATTATCTTTTTTAGTGATAAAATCGAAAAATTCATTCCTCCAAAAAAAGGGAAAAGCCATATACTAAGAATAATAAGTGAGCTCATTACTTTTAAACCAGAGAGTAAAGGAACTGATATTGCTGGAGCATTGCGCTACATGACCAATGCGATCAAAAAGAAGAGTACCGCTTTTATGATCTCCGATTTTATTGATGCCAAAGATTACAAGCATGCCTTAAAAATTGGAAACAAAAAACACGATTTAGTGGCGCTTAGAATTCACGATTTACGAGAAGGTGAAATGCCCAACATTGGTCTTGCTCCGTTTCAAGATAATGAAACAGGAGAAATAAAAGTAGTAGACACTTCCAACAAAAAAGTACGCGACTTATACGCAAGTAAAACCAGAGAAAGAATTGATTCGCTTGAAGAAGCATTTAAAAGAGCTGGAATTGACTTTGCACACGTTGCAACCAACGAAAATTATGTAAAACCATTGATGAACCTATTCAAAAAGCGAGAAAGCAAACGTTAAATGAAAAGGATAATTCAAATATTAATTTTTGCAATACTTTCTATTTCGGCATCTGCCCAAATTCAGAGAGGATTGATAATTCAGCTAGATACCCAGCACATATTAATAGGTGATCAAATCAATTTGACTCTTGAAATGAGAAGTCATGTGAATGATAAAATCACTTTTCCTCAAATTGGAGATTCATTAACCAAAGATGTTGAAGTAGTTTCTAAAGATTTCCCAGACACTAGCTATGGTCAAAACCTTGAACAGCTCATTATTAAACAAAATATAAAACTGACGGCTTGGGATAGCGGTGTTTTCCGAATTCAACCCATTGCATCAACCATTAACGGAGATTCAGCTTTTGCCCAAGGCTTTGCTATTGGAGTTTACACTTTCCCAATTGATTCAACAAACGCAATTACAGACATTAAAGGCAATTTAGCAGACCCGCTAACTTTTACAGATTATGTTAAGGCCTATTGGCAGCATGCGGCAATCGCTTTAGCCATAGCACTGCTCATATTTGGTATTTATTATTACTTCTCAAAACGCAAGAAAACCGTTGAAGAGGTTATCGAACTTACCCCGGAAATCCCTGCTCATATTTTGGCTTTTCAAAGACTTAAAAACCTAGAAGCAAAAAAATTATGGCAAACAGGCAAGAGCAAGGACTACTACGTTCGACTAAGTGAAATATTAAGGGAATATTTAGAAAACCGATACCAAATATTGGCACTGGAACAAACTACGGACGAAATTATTGGTGATTTACGTCAAGCAGGAGTCAATGAACAATTGCGCAATCAAGTATCAGAACTTCTTTCGCTAATGGATTTGGTGAAATTTGCCAAGCAGCAAACACTTGAAAGCGAAAACGAACAAGCCATAAAATCAGCGCGCATTATTATTGAAAACACCAAGTTAATTCCCGTTGAAACTGATAATGAACAAAAAGAAGGAGGTCAATCATAATGGCTAACTGGGAGTTCGCAAATACAGAGTGGCTTTGGCTATTAGCAATCATTCCAATGATACTGGCTTGGTATGTTTACCGTTACATGAAAGGTAGAGCAAATATTAACCTAAGTTCACTTTCAAGTTTCGCCAATCTTCCCACCTCTATTAAAGAATACAGCTACCATGGATTAATCACAATTCGATTAATTGCGTTGGCATTAATAATAATGGCACTAGCTCGTCCGCAGTCCTCTTCAAGCTGGGAAGACAGAACCACCGAAGGAATTGATATTGTATTAGCCTTGGATATTTCAGGAAGTATGCTTGCCGAAGATCTAAAGCCAAACCGGCTAGAAGCTAGTAAAGAAGTTGCTATGAACTTTGTCGGCAGTAGACCGAATGACCGCATGGGGTTGGTGGTTTATGCTGGCGAAAGCTTTACTCAATGTCCACTTACGACTGACCATTCCGTTCTTAAAAACCTATTTAAAGACATTGAATTTGGTATGATTGAAGATGGTACTGCCATCGGAATGGGTTTGGCAACTTCTGTCAATCGTCTAAAAGATTCTGATGCAATTAGTAAAGTCATTATTCTATTAACCGATGGAGCCAACAATCGAGGTTCAATTCCTCCATTAACCGCAGCTGAAATTGCAAAAACTTTTGGTATTCGAGTTTATACAGTAGGTGTTGGCACAAAAGGTACGGCCCCCTACCCTTTTCAAACTCCATTTGGTATTCAATACCAACAAATACCTGTAGATATTGACGAAACCACTTTAAGAGACATCGCTCAAACAACGGGTGGCTTGTATTTCAGAGCTACTGATAATGATAAACTATCTGAAATCTATACCGAAATTGACAAATTGGAAAAGTCTAAAATTGAAGTAACCGAATACAGAAAAAAATCAGAAGAGTTTTTTCCACTTCTATTATGGGCCTTGGCTTTGTTGAGTTTAGAGTATTTATTGCGTAACACTTATTTCAGATCATTAGTATAATGTATCGTTTCGAAAACATAGAGGTTTTATATGCGCTACTGGCTTTACCAGTATTCTTTGTTCTTTTCATTTTATATCAAAAATGGAGAAAAGAAAAGCTCAAGAATTTTGTCGATTCCAATCTGAGCGACTCAATTATCCCTCTTTACTCTAAAAACAAGCTTTTAACCAAATTCATATTGTTTTCGATTGCATTTACAATGTTCGTTCTTGCATTGGCAAACCCACAAATTGGGTCTAAATTAAAAGAAGTTAAGCGAGAAGGTGTTGATGTAATTGTTGCATTAGACCTTTCCA
>JBMYOI010000077.1:0-8904 GCA_049599135.1 Salibacteraceae bacterium | reverse complement strand
AAAATCAATTTGGGCTTCAATCTAACTGGTTGATTGATGAGTATTCACAAAAAGATACAGTGTTCAATTTTCAGGTTTGGTCAACTAACATGCAATTAACTAATGATTTAGTTGGAGAAATAGTACGAAGTTTAAATGCAAGTAAACCTGTAAAATCAATTCAAACCTTTGAATTACCTGACGTGTATGTTACTAAAGGGGAGAGAGTTGGAAATGAGTTAGTACTAGAAGTATTAAATACTACTAAAGACCCATTCTTAACATTAACAATGGTAAGTAGAACAAATGAACAAGAACAATTTGATACGACCTACACTACAGTTTTAACAAAAGAGTTTGAAACCGAAGAAATTAGGTTTAACGTACAAGATTTTTATGAGTTTGACATTTATTTCTATTTGAATGATAAGCTTATAGATAAGATTTACATGGCTGATGCAAACTGGGGTTTAGACTACGATAGAACTTTTACAACAATTGATGATTATGAAATTTCGAATGATGCAAATAGAATTATCGATGCCGAAAATGAATATCCAATATTCAGAAATGTACATCTAGAATCAAATACTGCTGATTATGTAAGTCTATTTAAAGATATTACTGCAGGAACCCTACCGACCGATTTAAGTGAATTTAAAGGGCTAAGGTTCTATGCAAAAGGTGAGGGGGAATTATTGATTCGACTTTCTTCTAGCAATATTACCAATTGGAGATCTCAATATGTTACACATATTAACTTAAACCCATCTGGATCTATCCACCAAATTGGTTTTGAAAATTTTACTTCTGATAGCTCCTCTGCAAACATTAACACAAAACAGTTGTCAAACATTTCTTTTACTTATGAGTCTAAAAGCTTCGATTATGAAGATATCGCTTATGATTTAAGCGAGGTTGGATTTGTAAAGTCATTTGATATCCAAGCACCAGCATCTGTTGACGGGTTGGCATCAACTCATGAATCGCTGAATATCTACCCTAATCCCAATAACGGTAGATTTAACTTGATTTTTAATTCAAAGACTACCGGTGAAGTTTCTTTAACCGTATCTGATGTTCAAGGCAGGGAAATAAATAAAACTCAAATTTCAAATACTGTAGAAGGACAAAATAAAATTGAAGTTTCACTTAGTGATGAACTAGAAGTTGGAAACTATATGGTTACCTTAGAATTTAGCAATGGACAGAAACAATTTGCAAAAATGGTGAAATGGTAATTTTGATATAGGTTATTAAAACAAAAAGGAGCTGATAAAGAATCAGCTCCTTTTTTTTTCTCAACACATTCAATTCTTCCTGATTAAAGGCTTAACCGAAAAAACAACATCTCCTTTGCAGCAACAGAGTAATCATAGTTCTGATTAAAGGTAACGACAGCCACTTAAATTTATTTCCTTAATCTTTGTTCGTAATGGGTGGGGATATCGAAAGTATCGATTACAAATCTTCAAGTTTCCTTATGAGCAAAATTGAAAGTGGATCAAATAGCTTTTTTATAACCCTGCCGCTTTATAAAAGAATTATCAGTTAAATTAGGAACATCTATTTAACCAAAATCATCTTCTCAAAATGAGCATTGTCCACGCCAATAATCCCTATAACGTACCAACCTGATTTATACTCAGAAAGGTCAAAAGTCAAGCTTTGTTCATTTTGAACAGATAAAAAATCCTCTTCAAACAAAACAGAACCTGTTTCTGAAAGTACTTGAATCTTTGTATATTCATTATGGTCATCTAAAAAACTCAAAGTTATTTTAGCACCATTCTGATGAAATTTGTACACATGACCTTGAGTTTTAATTACATCTGACTGAATAATGTGACTAATATCTGCTTTGCCATCAAAATCAATTTGTCTTAACCTATAATATGCAACCTCAGTAACATCAACCTCTTGATCAATGTAACTGTAATAATGTACTTCGTTTGTGGTTCCATTTCCGGTAACCTGCCCAATAGCATCCCATCTATTGTCTACAAGTCGTTCTACAATAAAATAGTCATTATTTATTTCTGAAGCTGTTTTCCAATCAAGCTCTATTCTATCTTCAAAAGTTTTAGAAAGAAAGCTTGTAAGGTCAACTGGCAGAACGGTGGGGGTACACTCAAAAGATTGATAACTAATTCCAGGGCCCGAAATACTAATGGTAGAAGAGTTGCACCCTAAATCACTTAAGCTAGTTTTTGAGCAGTCCCCATTCCAAGCGTTTCCACCCGTTTTTACAGAAGTATTTCCTCCACTATTGTTCATATTGAAGAATAAACTTGATGCACCACAATTTACGTTTCCTTGCAGAGTGTAAAGGTTTGAAGGTTGATTTGGACCTGTGAATGTCACATTGTAAGTAAGTGCCACGTCATAATTGTATCCTGGACCAGGGCATTGATCATTACCTCTTTCAATAGAGTCAAGTTGAATTTCAATATTTACAGTATATCCGTTACTTGAAACTACAGTACATTGAGAAAATGATTCTAAAACAGTAAAAATAATTAGAATAAATAAGGATATTTTTTTCATCGCTGGCATAATTATATTTCAAAAATACAAAATGAGAATATGGAATAAACCAAGTTGGATAAAAGGATGAATTTATCGTTGTATGCTCATTCTTTATAGTATCCGCCATTATGTCACCTTATTACATATGGCACATGCATTGACTATAACGAGCCAAACGATAATTTAAAAATCTTTAACTAAATACATATAAAATGGCAACAGGAAAGATTAATGTACAAGCGGAAAATATTTTTCCGATCATTAAAAAATTTCTTTACTCTGATCACGAAATATTTCTTCGTGAATTAGTATCAAATGCAGTAGATGCAACACAAAAGCTAAAAACACTTCATAAAATAGGAGAGTTTAAGGGCGAATTAGGCGATCTAACGGTTGACGTGCAAGTAGACAAGGAAGCTAAGACAATAAAAATTATTGACCGAGGAATCGGAATGTCAGATGCTGAGATTAAAAAATACCTAAACCAAGTAGCATTTTCAGGCGCTGAGGAATTTGTTCAGAAATACGAAGGTAAAGCGGAACAGATAATCGGACATTTTGGCCTTGGTTTCTATTCGGCATTTATGGTTTCTGAAAAAGTGACGGTTGAAACCAGAAACTTTAAAGAAGAAGATCCTGTATTTTGGGAATGTGATGGAAATCCTGAATTCAAAATCAAAAAATCGAAAAAAGAAGATAGAGGTACTATCATCACTTTACACATTGCTGAGGATTCATTAGAGTTTTTAGAAGATGCTAGAATCAGTGGAATTCTTGATAAGTACTGTAAGTTTTTACCCGTTGAAATTAAATTCGGAACTAAATCAAACTGGATTGACGATCCTTCTGGAAAAAAAGACAAGGATGACAAGCCCGAAAAAATAGAAGAGAAAGTTGATAACATTGTAAACAACCCTTCTCCGGCTTGGACGAAACAGCCTTCTGAATTGGAAGCAGACGATTACAAAAGTTTTTACAAGGAATTGTACCCAATGACTTTTGAGGATCCAATTTTCAACATTCACCTTAACGTTGATTACCCATTTAACTTAACGGGTATACTTTATTTCCCTAAACTAGGCGAAGCAAACAATTTACAATTACAGAAAAATAAAATTCAATTGTATTCTAACCAAGTGTTTATTACTGATTCGGTTGAGGGTATCGTTCCTGAGTTTTTGACTTTGTTGCACGGGGTAATTGATTCTCCAGATATTCCGCTAAATGTATCGAGATCATATTTACAAAGCGATGGTAACGTTAAAAAGATTAGCGGTCACATCACTAAAAAAGTTGCTGATAAATTGACTTCCATGTTTAAGAAAGATCGTGCAGATTTTGAAAACAAATGGAAAGATGTTCAAGTATTTATGGAATACGGAATGCTTACTGAAGAAAAATTCTTTGATAGAGCAAAAGGTATTTACTTATTAAAAGATACTTCAGGCAAATATTTTACTGTTGAAGAATACAAGGAGGCAATAAAAGACAACCAAACCAACAAGGATGGCAAAACTGTAATTCTTTATGCATCTAACAAAAATGAGCAACATGCTTATATTGATGCGGCTGAAAACAGAGGATACAACGTTGTCGAACTTGGTGGACCTTTAACAGCTCATTTGATTCAACAAATGGAATCAAAATTTGAGAACATCACTTTTACACGTGTAGATTCAGATACGATTGACAAGCTAATTCTTAAAGAAGAAGCTACTAAGCACAATTTAACTGAAGATCAAGAAAAAGAATTGACTTCTGTTATTGAATCAGTTGTAGATAAAGGAAGTTACACGGTTGTTCTTGAAAACTTGAATGAAAACGATGCTCCAATGATGATTACTCAATCGGAGTTTATGCGAAGAATGAAAGAGCAAAGCGCTGTTGGTGGCGGCGGTATGATGGGCATGGGAAATATGCCTGATATGTACAACTTGGTTGTAAATGCAAATCACCCACTCACGAGCAAAATTTTGGTAGAAACTGATTCCGATAAAAAATCGAAATTGGCAAAACAAGCTGCTGATTTAGCCAAATTATCTCAAGGTTTACTTACAGGTAAAGACCTTACTGAGTTTGTCAAACGAAGTGTTGATTTAATAGATTAACAAACAATAATGGGGAGAGGTTAATTTGTAGCCTCTCCCCTTTTAATTTGAAGACATTATGAAAAAATTTAGAATCCTAATTATTGTTCTATTCGGAGCTACTCTTTTAAACTCATGTGGATATAACAACATGGTAGAAAAAGACGAGCAAATTGCCAAGCAATGGGCTCAGGTAGAAAACCAATATCAAAGACGATCTGACTTAATACCAAACTTAGTTAATACTGTAAAAGGCTATGCTGACTTTGAGAAAAGTACATTAACGGCAGTTATTGAAGCCAGGTCAAAAGCAACTAGTGTTCAAATAAATGCGAACGACTTAAACCCAGAATCAATAAAAAAGTTTCAAGCTGCCCAAGGAGAATTGTCTGGCGCACTTTCAAGACTTTTAGTTTCTGTTGAACGTTACCCTGATCTAAAAGCGAATCAAAACTTCTTAGAATTGCAAGCCCAATTAGAAGGTACTGAAAACAGAATATCGGTAGAACGTAAACGTTTTAATGATGCCGTGGGAGATTACAACTCTTACATTAGAAAGTTCCCTAGAAACCTTTATGCTGGGTCATTCGACTTTGAAAAGAAAGGTTATTTCGAATCGGAAAAAGGCGCAGAAAAAGCACCTAACGTAAGTTTTGAATAAATGAGTGCTTCAAATTTTTTTACCGCTGATGAACAGCAACTAATAGTTGATTCCATTAAAAAGGCAGAAAAAAACACTTCTGGAGAAATTCGAGTTCATATTGAAAACCGATGCACTGGAGATGTAATGGACCGTGCCGCGCAGGTTTTTTCAAAACTAAAAATGCATGAAACCAAGCTACGAAATGGCGTTTTACTCTATTTAGCTACAAAAGATAGAAGGTTTGCAATTATTGGAGATGTTGGTATTAACCAAAAAGTAGATGACAACTTTTGGGATTCTACAAAAGAAGAAATGCTTGAAAATTTCAAAAAGGACAAATTCTTTGATGGACTTTGTAAAGGCATTCTTTCATCTGGAGAACAACTTAAATCTTACTTTCCATATCAGACGGATGATATTAACGAATTGAGTGATGAAATTTCATTTGGTAAAAATTAGAATATGAAAAACTTCGCAACACTCATTTTAGCGGTTTTAATAAGCATCGGTGTTTCCTCAAAAGGCGCTTACAATAAAGATGGCCTTCCACTTAAACCATCCCCTGCCCGATTAGTAAACATAATTGATACGGACAAACCTGTCTTCACTCAAAATCAGGTAAATCAGCTTGAATCAAGTTTAACCCAGTTTTCTAACTCAACTAGTACTCAAATTGTTTTGGTTGTTGTCAATTCTTTAAACGGCTGGGAAAAATCTCAAATGGCTACTGAAATTGGCCATTCTTGGGGTGTTGGTCAGAAAGGTAAAGACAATGGCATTGTCATTCTTTTAAAACCTAAAACTAGAGACTCTCGTGGTGAAGTATTTATTGCTCCCGGATATGGATTAGAAGGAGTTATTCCAGATGCTGTAGCAAAAAGAATTGTTGAATTTGAAATGATTCCTCAGTTTAAAAAGGGCGATTACTACACCGGTATTTCAAATTCAATTAACGTTTTAGAAGGCTTAGCTCTTAAAGAGTTTTCCGCAAAAGAATATGTACAGAAACGAGGTCGGTCGAAAAAATCAGGAGGAATCTGGTCATTACTACCATTCATTCTTTTCATTATTATTTTCTCGGTTCTTCGACGAAAAGGAGGAAAAACCTATGGTTCTCGTTCAAATTCAGGATTATTGACTGCGTTATTCTTAGCTAGCTCAATGGGCAATAGAGGTTCGTCATGGAATGATTTTAATTCTGGTGGCGGAGGTTTTGGTGGATTTGGCGGCGGCGGCTTCGGCGGTGGCGGTGCTGGAGGAAGCTGGTAGGACATGCCTTAAACAACAAAAACAAATGGGTAAATACACAAAATGGATAGCGGGTGGTTTAGGTTGGGCATTCGGAGGGCCGATAGGTGGCATCATCGGGTTTCTACTTGGATCAGCCCTTGACGGTAGTGATGTTAAATTTTCTCAAGGGCAAATTGGAGGTGGCTATCAAGATACTCGACGTGGAGATTTTAATGCTAGCTTAATGCTTTTAAGTGCTGTGGTAATGCAAGCCAACGGAAAAATTAAAAAGAGCGAATTAGATTACGTTAAAAAATTCTTAGTTGCACAATTTGGCGTTGATGAAGCGAAAGAGCTATTGGGTGTTTTAAAAGATTTAGTTAAAAAGCAAATTCCATTGCATGAAGTAACTCAACAAATTTCTCAAAACATGTCTCATTCAATGAGAATTCAATTGATGCAATACCTATTTGGAATTGCAAAAGCAGATGGTTTTGTTGACGAAAAAGAAGTAGCGTTGTTAGGTCAAATTGCTGCTGGGTTGCAACTTGGCCAATCTGATTTTAACTCTTTAAAAGCCATGTTTTATACTGATAGTGTTAACTATTACCGAGTACTAGGCATACCCAAAACAGCAACCAACGATGAAGTTAAAAAAGCATACCGAAAGCTGGCTATTGAATACCATCCAGATAAAGTTGCGTCTTTAGGAGAGGAGTTTCAAAAAGGAGCAAAAGAAAAGTTCCAGAAAATTCAAGAAGCTTACGATCATATTAAGAAAGAAAGGGGAGTTAAGTAATTAACATTTAACCACATTTAGGCTCCCTTGCATTTAAAGAGAAAAGCTACCTTCGCGAATCTTAAAAATTACGGATTAGAATACTAAAAGATGAAATTGAAAAATTTGATGGCTGTTGCCGCAGGAGGACTTTTACTTGTAGCTTGTAATGAAACAGCTACTGACAACAAAGTAGTTGCTTTAAATAATGGAATTGATAGCTTAAGTTATGCTTTAGGTGTTGATATAGGAAAAAACTTAGCTGCAAGTGAAGTAACTGATGTTAATGGAGAAGCTTTAGCTAAGGCTATTAGTGATCACAAAAACAACACTACTATAATGACTCCAGAAGAGGCGTCTACAGTTATCCGTGATTTCTTTGACAAAAAATCAAAAGCACAAAGTGCTGGAGCGCAGCAAGCTGGCGAAGCTTTTCTTGCAGAAAACTCTAAAAACCCGGATGTAAAAATTACTGAATCAGGTCTTCAATATATCGTTCTTAATGAAGGTACAGGACCAAAGCCAATGGAAACTGATCGTGTAGTTGTTCATTACCACGGTACTTTGATTGATGGAACTGTATTTGATAGCTCAGTTGATAGAGGTGAGCCAGCTTCTTTTCCTGTAAATGGAGTAATTCCTGGATGGGTTGAAGCATTACAATTGATGCCAGTTGGTTCAAAATATAAATTGTTTATTCCTTCATACTTAGCTTATGGTGATAGAGGTGCTGGACAGCAAATAGGACCAGGTTCTACTCTTATTTTCGAAGTTGAGCTTCTTGAAATAATGGACACTAACAAATAAAAAGATGAAAACAATAACTACAATAATTCTTTGCTTGGCTATTTCTTTTTCTGGTTTTTCAGGAGGAAAGAAAAAGAAGGGTAAAGGTGTTGAAACTCAAAAAATGGAATTAAAAACAGAATTAGATTCATTGTCTTATTCTTTAGGAATAAGCATTGCAAACAACCTTAAAAGTCAAGGTGTTGATAGTATTAATGTTGAAGCTATGGCTGAAGCAATGAAGCATGTTTATGCTGGAACGGATACTATCATTGATGTAAACAAAGCAAATGAAATCATTAACACATACTTTCAAGGAGCTGTAGAAAGAAAAGCTGCAGCCGCAAAAAAAGAAGGTGCTGATTTTTTAGCTGCTAACTCTAAGAAAGATGGCGTTGTTACTTTACCAAGTGGTCTTCAATACAAAATTGTAAAAGAAGGTACAGGTGAAAAACCTACCGCAGCCGATAAGGTTACTACTCATTATCATGGTACTTTAATCGACGGGACTGTTTTCGATAGTTCAGTAGATAGAGGTCAACCAGCTTCTTTTCCAGTTGGTGGAGTAATTAAAGGATGGCAAGAAGCCCTTCAACTTATGCCTGTTGGTTCAAAATGGACACTTTATGTACCTTATGATTTAGCTTATGGCGATAGAGGTGCCGGACAACAAATAGGCCCATACTCTGCTTTAGTATTCGAAGTTGAATTGATTAGCATCGACAAAGGAGAATAGAAATAACATATTCTAAATATAGAAGCCCTGACAGTACCGTCAGGGCTTTTTTTATGCAGTGTTGTAGAATAATGTCGGATAGTTGTCAGTCTGAGTGTTTTCGTAGTGAAACGAAGAAAATGTATCGAAGACTAGT
>JBMYOI010000076.1:0-8984 GCA_049599135.1 Salibacteraceae bacterium | reverse complement strand
AAGCCAAAGTTGACAATGCCAAGAACTGAAGTACCACAAACACGATGAAAGCCCCTTTTTTCATAGGCAGCCAAGATACTAGAAATGAATTTAAACTTGTTAACTAAACATTACTTATTTAAGAGGATACCATGTATTTATTAATCGGAAAACACCGGTAGAAAAGAGCAGTCTTTATCATATCCAGTTGAAGGTAACATTGGCGAGCAATACAACTCAAACTGTTCTCTACACATGTTACCTCACTTTGTTACACAAAACGCTCGAACGGACAGGTAATGCTTTTTTTTCTGACCAATGAAACGTTAATCAAGCAACTTTCTGACTGTCACTTGGAGTGATTCGCCTTTGACGGATAGTATAGAGAAGTCATCCTAAAGATGTTCTCAAATCATTTTCATTCATACTCCCGTTAATAATAAGGATGAAAAAATCACTCATAAAAGGCTTTTTAGAGGAAGGTTTTAAACAGACCAACAACTTATTGATATGGTGCTTTGACGTGTAGTTTTTTTTCATCTTTGAAGAATTATGAAAAATTCAGTTTTAATTCAACGTGCTCTCTTAATTCTAATGGTTGCAGGTACACTGTCCTCCTGTAAATCACTCAATTACAAAAAAATAGCAGTCAATCGTTATCAGTATGCCGAAAAAGTAAAACCGTTTGATGTATTGGTGGTTCCGGGTACTCCTTACTATAATGAAGGAATGACGGAAGTAATGCTTTACCGTTTACTTTGGGCAGAGCATTTATACAAAAAAGGATTCTCAAAATATATAATGTTTTCTGGAGCGGCTGTTTACACTCCATTTGTTGAAGCCTGTATCATGAAACAATACGCCATGCTTCTTGATATACCTGAGGATAAAATTTTAATTGAACCTAAAGCAGAAAACTCAGTTGACAATATTTATTATGCCAATTTACAAGCTCGAGAATTGGACTTAAAAGATTTGCTGGTTGCTACTGACACATATCAATCACTGCGGTATTCACGCTTTCAAAAAAAGACGAACATTCAGTTCAACATGACCCCAATGCAAGTTGACTCCTTGAATTTAGATTTTAGGTTCAAAACGACAATAAACGACAGTGTATGTCACCAACCTGGATGGGTAGACTACAAAAAAAGAAAAGCTTGGTATGAGCGATTTGCGAGATCTGGAGGTAAATTTCTACCTGATGAGGCAGTAAAATAAGGGAATTATGAGTATTCGAAAAGCTACAACTAAGGACTTAGATAGACTTACTGAATTGTGGATGGAGATAATGCGTTTTCATGAAGGGCATAATCCATATTTTCAATTGATTGAAAATCACAACAACCTAATTCCAGAAATGATTACAAAACGAATTTTTGAAGGTTCAGAGATATGTTTTGTCTTCGAAAGTCAATTGATAATTGAAGGAATGATTTTCGTAAAAACAGAAGATCTTCCCCCTACCATTCCATTTAAAAAACGAGGATATATTTCTGAAACTATCGTTTCGAAAAATTCGAGGTCCAAAGGAATTGGAGAACAATTAGTAAGTCACGCCAAACAATACTTCAAAAAATCGGACTGTGAAATCATGGAACTACAAGTGTCTTCAAAAAATCCTGAAGGAATTAAGTTTTGGAAAAAAATGGGGTTCGATATAGGAACCCACCACATGCTGAGCGTTTTGGATTAATCCAAAATTTGCGCTGTATGTTCTTTGGTTTTTACTTTAAGAATTACCTCTTCAATTACTCCTTTCTCGTCAATAACGAAAGTGGTACGGTGAATTCCGTCGTATTCTTTCCCCATAAACTTTTTAGGTCCCCAAACGCCGTACGCATTCAAAACAGTATGATCTTCATCAGACAATAATGAAAATGGCAATTCGTGTTTTGCAATAAACTTTTGGTGTCTAGCCTCACTATCTGCACTTACACCAAGAACTTCGTAACCCTGTTTTAATAGTAAATTGTAATTATCCCTTAAATTACAAGATTGAGTAGTACAACCAGGGGTCATATCCTTTGGATAGAAATACAACACTAGTTTTTTACCAGCAAAGTCGGATAGAGAAACATCTACTCCATTTTCATTCTTAGCTTTAAAATTGGGTGCATTATCTCCTGCTTTTAATGTTGTCATAACTTAAGTGTGTTTATTTTGTTTTCTTCCAAGTTTTAAATAATTCTTCTTGTTTGGTTTTAAAAGGAGGTTTTCTTCGCAATGGCTCACACTCTTTAAGTGTGTCTTTACAATCTTTAGGTAGCTGTTGATACAATTCGGTACCCTTAGTCTTCCAAGCTATCATTTCGTCGCTTACGTCTTTTACCACTTTAGCTGGGTTACCTACTACAACCTTTCTTTTAGGAATTTTAGTTTCTCCGGGCACAAAACAAAGCGCTCCAACGATACACTCGTCTCCAACTTCGCAGTTATCCATAACGACAGCGTTCATTCCAATTAAGGTATTCTTTCCAATTGTACCACCATGCACTATTGAGCCATGGCCCATATGCGCTCCTGCTTTTAGAGTTGTAATAGTTCCCGGAAACATGTGAATCACACAATTCTCCTGAACATTACAACCATCTTCAATAATAATTTCACCCCAATCGCCCCGAATAACGGCGCCAGGACCAACATATACTTTTTTTCCTATCGTAACATTACCAGTTACATTGGCTTGTGGGTGAACAAATGCCGTTGGGTGAACGACCGGCTTATACCCATTGAATTCGTAATACATTTTAAACGCTTTCAATAATTACAGCATACCCTTGCCCTACTCCAATGCACATAGTACAAAGTGCATATTTCTTATTTTGTTTTTTAAGCTCAATAGCCGCTGTTTGTATAATTCGAGTTCCAGATACACCTAGTGGGTGTCCTAAAGCGATTGCTCCTCCATTAGGATTAATTCTAGAATCATTGTCCTCCAAACCAAGTTCTCGTGTGCAAGCGAGAGCTTGGGCAGCGAACGCTTCATTCAATTCAATGATGTCCATATCGTCTAAAGTAAGTCCTGCTTTTTGCAATGCTTCTTTTGATGCACCAACGGGGCCTATACCCATGATTCGAGGCTCAACACCAACAACAGCCCAACTAACTACTCTTGCCAATGGAGTTAAGTTGTGAGTGTTTAATCCATTTTCAGTTGCCAATAACATGGCTGCAGCTCCATCATTAAGTCCTGAGGCATTTCCAGCTGTAACTGTACCTTCCTTTTTAAAGGCAGCTCGTAACTTTCCTAAAATTTCAGTTGAACTATTTGATTTGATAAACTCATCGTGGGCAAAAACGATTGGGTCCTTTTTACGTTGTGGAATCTCTACAGATATTATTTCTTCAGAAAGTCTACCTGATTCATTTGCCGCAGCCGCCTTCATTTGCGACCAATATGCAAACTGATCTTGATCTTGGCGATTAATTGAATATTTATCGGCTAAGTTCTCAGCAGTCTGCCCCATGCCGTCAGTACCGTACAACTCTTCCATTTTTGGATTAACGAATCTCCAACCAAATGATGAGTCATGCATTTGAGCATCTCTCCCAAATGGTTTACTCACTTTTGAAATAACCCAAGGACCGCGGGTCATATTTTCTACTCCACCTGCAACAAAAATATCTCCGTCACCTACCCTCAATGCTCTTGAAGCGTGAACAACTGCCGACATGCCACTTGCACACAATCGATTTACTGTTTCTCCTGGAACAGTCCAAGGCAGACCAGCAAGTAGCAAACTCATACGCGCTACGTTTCTATTGTCTTCTCCTGCCTGATTCGCACATCCCATAATTACGTCTTTTATGGCACTCGGATCCATGCTTGGATTACGAGACATTAGCTCTTTCAATACTAAAGCTCCCAAATCATCCGTTCTAACTGAGGAAAGTGTTCCTCCAAAATTTCCGATTGGAGTTCTAATGGCGTCAACTATATAGGCTTCTTTCATGGTGTAATTTCAAAATTGAATTTCAAAATTATTCAATCCTGAAGACCACTCGATAGGAAAACTAACATTTGGAATGAAGCTTGCTTAAAATATGTTAGACAAATTTCAAAATGAAACGATTAATATTGATGGCTGCCTTGGTTTGCTTAGCGGAAATACTTTCTGCTCAGATGCGATCTCCATCAAATCGTTTGATTGCCATGTCTATTAACGGCCACCAATTTCCATCACCTACTTTCTCAAATTTAATGTGGTTAAGCCTCTCTTCAGAGAACTTTTTTGTAAATGAACTCCAATTGTTTGATTACCCTGGTTTTGATGTAACTGAAAATGGCTGTCCTTTTGTAAATTCAGGAAACTCTTTGCCAAACGCAAAATATTCGATCATTAAATGTGGTGAAGGTAGTATTACCTTATACTGGATAATGAACAACGGTCGCAGAGACCGAAATCACCCTTCTGATTTTTTATTTAAGGATTTAAGCGCATATGAATTTACTATGAGTGATCTATATACGCGAATCTACAAAATCAGATACCACAAATGGTATGTAAAAATTACCATCTATAAAGATTTAAGTCAGGAAATAATAAATATTAAGACTTCGTCGGGGCCGATTGATTAGTTCCTTTAGGGTGGAATATTTGTGGATTGTAATTATCGGGAATTTTACCTTTAAAGTCTTTATAAAAATCTTGGATTTCTTGAAAGTCTTTGTCAAAATCTCCAGTTGGGTAAACAACCTTACCAAATCCACAATTGCGGCTTTCAAAATCTAAAAAACCAAGCACAATAGGCAGTCCGGTATCAAGGGCGGTATAATAGAAACCTGTTTTCCATCTATCAACTCGACTCCTAGTCCCCTCGGGAGGAAACATCAAATAAATCTGTTCATTGTCGTCGATTAACTTTTTAAGCTGAGCAGTAAGATCATTTTTTTTACTCCTGTCAACTGCTATACCTCCCGTTGCGTTGAATAACCAACTGAAAGGCCAAAAGAAAAACTCTTTCTTTATCAAATAACGAAGCCCTTTAATCCCCATTTGATCCATACAAGGTAGAGCGTACACAAAATCCCAATTACTCGTATGTGGAGCCGCAATTAGCACACACTTTTTTACTTCAGGAGGAATGACGTTAACGAATTTCCAACCGCCGTACCAAACAACAAATTTATAGAATAGAGTTTTCATAATAAAAAAGCCCCGACCAAATCGTCAGGGCTTCAAAAATATATGTTTTATAAGGACTAAAAATAAACCATCAGATTAATGGCTCCAGTAAAATTATCAGTATCCATTATAAATGCTTGTTCAGTGCTTGAATTTCGAATTTCATCCGTCAAGATATTAGTTGTTGGGTTGTATTCTGAAGTGTTTGTTTTAGAATCTTCTTGAATTTGAACTTGGGCTCCCCATCCAAACTCTCCACCAATTGACATTCTAGGCATAAAAAAATATTCAACGCCTACAAAAAGCCTTGCGCCAATGTCATGAATTGATCCATCATAAACATATGCTACGCGTTTGTTGGAATTTTGAGTAGCACCTGTTTCAAAATTGGAAGTAAATGTTGGGGTGGGATTGTCCACTCTGAATTCGTTTCCGTATTTATAATTTACTTTATTGTTAGTTAAACCATAGAAAACACTAGCTCCATAAAAAGCCTGTATTCTTCCCCAACTTCTTCTTTTTTCAGCTCCTAATCCAATATTTATATAGGAAGCCGATGTTTTTCTTGTATCCCTAACGAAATCATTTTGGCCAGCACCATTATCTCTTAAAACGTAATTGTCTTTTACACGGTTAATTACAGCGAACCGAAATTCAGCACGAATTGCCAAATCATCTTTTAAAAAGTACTTTCCATAAATGCTCTGAGTACTGTTTACAAAATCGGTTCCTATTGTGTTGTTTGCAGTCCCGTTAAAAGTATTTCCGAGATAATTAAAAAAGGGAACTGCATTAAAGCCTAAACCAAAATTTCCCTTTTCGGGCAAAATAGTTAATCCTTTTTTATTTTTTAATTTTTCAGTTTCTACTTGTCCAAAAGACATTGAAACAATTGCCAGCAAAATTGTGGTAGAAAGAATCCTTTTCATAGTTTGATTTTTAAGTACACTCAAACTAACACCAAAAAGATTAAAAAATAATAAGCTTATTAAAGGGGTTATAAACTAAAACGTGTTGACTATTCTTTTTGACCATAGCACAAATCACCAGCATCGCCAAGGCCAGGAACAATATATGATTGCTCGTTCAACACGGCATCAACAGCTCCAATCCAAAGACTAGTATTCGAAGGAAATTTATCCTCAACAAAATCAACTCCTGCCTGACTACCTATAATTGCAGCCACATGAATATGCTTTGGCTTTCCATGAGGTAATAGAGCTTGGTAAGCCAACCACATAGAATTTCCTGTAGCTAACATGGGATCAACTAATATTAGTGTTTTGCCCTCCAGGTTTGGACAAGCATTGTATTCAATTTTAAACTCTAGTTCTCCGTTTGGCTTTTCAATTCGGTAAGCAGAAACAAATGCATTTTCTGAACGATCGAAAAAATTTGTAAAACCAATATGAAGCGGAAGACCAGCGCGCAATACTGAAGCTACAACTGGTTGGTTACCCATTAAACTTTCATGCGCCGTACCCAATGGAGTTTGAATTGGTTTTGTATTGTAATCAAACGATTTGGAAATTTCGTAAGCCATTACCTCTCCCATTCGCTCAATGTTACGCCTAAAACGCAATGGATCTTTTTGAATTGACTTATCTCTTAGCTCGGCTAAAAAGGTGTTATAAATTGAGTTTTGTTTGTTAAATACTTTTATTTCCATAATTATTCAACTAATCCACGGCCTGACTTAGCTAACCTCCCATTTGCTTTCCAATCGGCCACAATTTTATCTAAAATACCGTTGATAAAACTTTTACTTTTTGGAGTACTGAAATATTTAGATAATTCAATGTATTCGTTCATGCTAACTTTAACTGGAATATTGGTCATGTGTTCCAATTCAGCCAAGGCCATTTTAATTAAGATGGTATCAATTTTTGCTAATCGATCTACTTCCCAATTACTGGTATATTTTGCCACTACCTCAGAATAATCCAAATTATTCACTAAGCACTTACTCAAAAGCTCTCTGGTAAATCGCATATCATCTTCTTTGTCACGATATAGATCCAATAAAATATCAGAATTTGAATCTTGCACCAATTTCATCTTCTCAAATGTTTTCATCACATTTAAGTTCACTAAATCTAAATCTAATGACCAATAGATGCTTTTGTCTTCAATAAGCTGTTCAACAACATCATTATTGGCAAAATATTTTTGGTAAATAGTAACAATAAATGCTTTGTCTTTTTTCAAACCAGACTCTTCTACCTTCATGTACTCGACATATTCTGGGCTCGACTCAACTGTTCTGAAAAGCTTACGAATTACATCTGAATGAATTCCCCAATTCACTTTTTTAGATTCGATTAACCGATTGAAGGCTACATTACTTTCTAAAAGTAAAACAGCCTTGTTATTTACAAAATGTAAGTTCGGGTTTTGCTCATCTTCAGTAGAGAAATTTTTGTTTTTTCGTGCTTGTTGTAACTCACGTGCGGAATTTACAACCTCAACAACTAACAAAAGCATGAGTAAATACAGTTCTTGAACTTGGTTAATGCTTTTTAGCATTTCTTTTTCAGCTTTTACTAAATCACTGTTATCTGCCTGAAACCAAGCATATAATGTTTGTAAAACTTTGATTCGGAGGTATCTTCTGTTTAGCATAGAATTTAAGAACGTGTAAGTTGCGAAATTAAAAAGCCCTTCATAACTGAAGGGCTTTCAAACGATTTATTTTTAATCTATTTAATCGAGGTTATTATAACACCTTATTGATGTTACCAATAGCTTCAATTCTTTTTTGTGCCATTGCATTTGCAGCGGCATAAGTAGGAACATTATTGTCGTCAGAATACTTAAAGATATCCATGGTAGTATCGAATATTTTTTCAGTCTTACTAAAAGCTCTGTCTTTATTATATCCTTCTAATTCACTGTAACAGTTAATCAGTCCACCAGCATTAATCAAATAATCAGGAGCGTAAACCATTCCTTTATCCCTAACCACTTGCCCATGTACTACTTCATTTTGAAGTTGATTGTTTGCGGCTCCAGCAATAATTTTACATTTCAATTGCTTCAACGTTTCATCATTAACCGTTGCGCCCAATGCACATGGAGCATATATATCCATATTCTGAGAATAGATTGAATTCGCATCAATCACATCTACTCCACTATGTTTTGAAGTGACTTCTTTTAATTTGTCGTCAAAAATATCTGACACACCAACGCTTGCTCCTTCTTTAACCAAGTAATCAATTAGATACTGCCCAACGTGTCCAGCACCTTGAACAATTACTCTCTTTCCTGCAAGGCTTTCATTTCCATAAGCATATTTAGCAGAAGCTTTCATTCCCATGTAAACTCCGTAAGCAGTAACAGGAGAAGGGTCACCACCACCACCAATTGACTCAGGAATACCCACAACATGGTCAGTTTCATCACTAATATATTCCATATCAATTGGAGACATTCCAACATCTTCAGCAGTAATATACTTACCACCTAAACTATCAACGAATTTTCCAAAACGACGCATAAGCGCTTCATTTTTCAAAGTACGGCTATCACCAATAATAACAGCTTTTCCACCTCCCAAGTTCAATCCACTGATTGAGGCTTTGTAGCTCATGCCTCTAGACAAACGAAGCACATCGTTCAATGCTTGAGCTTCGTTATCATAAGTCCACATGCGTGTACCACCCAAAGCGGGGCCTAATACTGTATTATGAATAGCAATAATTGCTTTTAATCCAGTTGATTTATCTGAACAAAAAACAACTTGTTCATGCTCATTATTAGACATTAACTCCAATACGTTGCATTCAACCTGAAAATTTTCCATTTCTTAAGAATTATTTATAAAACTTTTGCGACTTTATCTATCTACTTTTGAGCCCGCTGCAATCGGTTTCA
>JBMYOI010000075.1:0-9172 GCA_049599135.1 Salibacteraceae bacterium | reverse complement strand
AAGTTATTTGCAATAATATTTCTAGAAGAGCTGGTACCGTTTGACCAACCAACGTAAAGTGCAGTTCTACCACCTAATCCAGTATGGTCCACTTTATTGTTTTGAATAGATAATTGATTAGAATACAAAACCGTAATTGCCGTTGTACCGTAACCGTTTGTACTGTTTTTAAACTCATTACCCTCAACATTAAGGCTATCTACATAACCCAATTGAAGACCATTATATCGGTAATCCGTCATGTAGTTATCTTTAAACTCAACGCTACTAAAGCGATTTGCCGAAGTTCCATAAATGTAAACCCCATAACTTCCTTTATACATTTCATTTCCAATAAATGATACGTTTGACAATGTATCCGTAGAAGTTCTGTGATAAAACACTGTTGAGTAGGCCAAATCAGTACTTGAGGTTGTAATGCCTGTAAATACATTATTGATAAACTCAATTTTATTAGCCTTTCCGTTTATGTAAAGTGCACTACCCGAATTGGTACTTGTAAGGTTCAACCCTTTAACGGTAATGTGTTCAGCATCAACTAATCTTAGCGGTGAAATTGAATCTGTCCAATATACTCCGGCCGTATTATTAGTATCAGCTTGAATCGTTATATTATTTAAGCTCGAAATTCCTTCATAGTTACCCATTGTAACCGACTCGTTAAAAGTTCCTTGTTGAAGGTTTAAAACCACTGGCCCACAAACACCTGCAATATCAAGTGCGGAATCAGCTTCAGACATGGAATTGAAATCGGAATTTAAACCAATAGAATATGAACCATTCATGGCTGGTTTAAAACTAGTTCTAAGAGCCGTGTCGTTCACTGCATTTAAATCAGTTGCTCCGTTTACTTCGTCAACAACAGCCATGTATGAATAGGTAATTCCATCTTGGAAATTGTGCGAGGCGATTGTACTGGTAATTGAATTACCCGAAACAATGTTTCCTGAAAAGGTAAAGTCTGGCTGAGGAATGAATAAACTACCATTTGTGCTTAACCACCACTTTATTTTCGCACTGGTTATGTTTTGCGTTCCAAAGTTTTGAATGGTAACTTTAATTGGAGTAACACCCGCACAGAATAATTCTTTAATGTCTGTAATTGATGCATCTCGCTGCAATGGTGTGAATTCATCCGCTCCAATGTCTCTGGTCCCTCCTCTTGAATCACCATCAATATCTTCAGATATATACGACAGGTTTTGACCTACACTGTTCAAGCTAAATGAAGAAGTATGTAGGTCAGTAGCTGAATAATAAAAAGGGTTGACACTTACAGATTGTTGATCGCGTCCGGTTACAGATCTCCAATTCGAAAGAGTAGTTCTTGCTACCGAATAGAAACCAACCGCACCACCTGAAGAATACAAATTATTATTGTTTGACACTGTTGGAATAGTTGAAACTGAAATGGCATAACCTTGGCCTGCATTAACAAAACTGTTATTTCGGACATAATAATTTGAACAACCTGTTGCTTTAAAAGCATTTGAAGTTGCGTAGGTAATTGTTTGATTTACCGAGTTGTGATCGATTTGAACGTAAGAGCAATTGGTCAATGAAATTCCATCACCAACTCCACTAACTCCTCCCGATCCAGCACAGGCCACAAAGTTGTTATAAACATACGACCACATTGTTGAAGAACCATATGATGAAACTATATAAATACCTCGAGCACCAACAGTATAGTTAAGGCCATCTACGTCTATTTTATTCGCATGTATTGAATAATTCGTAATTAACTCACCGTAAATACCGTGAGTTCTAGCAGCAACTAATTGGTTGTTTTTGATTGTATTATGATCGATTTCAATATCATCGGCGCGTGAAACGAACATTCCATATTCTCGATAATTATTGATGGTGTTGTTACCAATTTTAATATCGGTTGGAGCAACTCCATATTGGATATTAATACCACGTGAACCATTAGTAATAGTGTTATTGGTTATTGTGATGCCAGAGGATACTATACTACCTCCATTAAAATGAATTACACTTTGAGCGGCAATATTGTTATTTGCAACTATTCCTATAAAATCGTTGCTATCTAAAACTACATTGTTCACGTTGGTTGCTTTGAAAGCTGCAACCGAGCCCGTGTGATTCAACTTCAAATTTTTAATTCGAATGTGATCTGCCTCATTAAGAAAAGCAACAAAATTATTATTGTTCAATTCTGCTCTTCCACCAAAGGCTGTATCGGTTTGAAAAGTGATTGTATTGGCAGTATCAGCCCCATCAATGGCATTTGGTAAATAGATTCTGTCGGTATAAATTCCCGGACGCACATTAATAAATACTTTACCACAAACTCCTCTCGTATAAAGTGCAGAAGTAGCTTCTGACATAGTAGTAAAATCCGGAGATGTTCCGCCAACGGTGTATGTACCCGTCATGGTAGCATAAAGCGAATCGATTCTAAGAGTATCATTTAAAAAGTTTTGATCGAGATTTCCATTTACAGAATCTACGTAAACCAAAATGCTATAATAATCGCCCGAGTTAAACACCAAATTACCTAGAGTTACAGTTGTATCTTTTAAAGAAGCAAGAGAACCCGAAGTTATAACTGGAGTTTGAGCAACCGGTGTAGCTCCATTAACTGAAACAGACCAACTAATTTTTCCTGTTGTAACAGGTAATGTTCCGCTATTGGTTAAATCTAAAGTGATGCTCTGAGTACCTTCACAGAAATTATCCGACAATGTTTTCAAGTTCAAATCTCGAGGTACTGCAGTGTATTCATCAGCTCCAATATCCGGTGCGGTAGCAGATCTTAAATCACCATCAATATCATCTAATATTCCTAAAGGTGTACCGGCATTGTTCATTGTTGAGTTAGTAGAATGAAGGTCAAAAGAATCTTTATAATTTGGATTTACCGATACCGAATTGATATCGTCACCAGTAATGGAAGACCATGCTGACAAGCTTGTTCTGTTACCTGAATAGTAGCCCAAGGTATTACCATTGGAAAATAAGTTATTGTAATCGCCAATATAGGAAGTCGCATTATTAACTCTAATAGCTGGCCCAGTCCCTGAATTGAAAAAACTGTTGTTTTTTACCTCAACATTATTACCGCTTAATACATAAATGCAATTGGTGCTAGAGTTTGTACTGAAAGAATGAGCAGAGTTGTGATAAATTTTTAAGTAATTAGAATTTGTAGTATAAATTCCATAACTGTAATATACCCCCGCTGCTACAATAAAGTTGTTGCTGATATTGGCATATTTGGAAACAGAACCGCTTGAACTAATAAGATATATTCCATTACCACCTCTAGGCAAATAAATATTGTTTTTAGTAATATCATAAGTGGCGGTATTTTCGACATAAAGCCCACTGGGATTCGTATAACTATTTCGGGGTTCTATATAGTTGTCAGAAATTTCAATTGAGTCTTGAAACGAAACATAAACCGACCTGAAATAAGAGTTTGAAATGGTATTATCTAAAATTTTATTACCATACTCATATTGAGTTCCTGAATAGTTTCCATGCCAATAAATTCCATAAGAGCCATTTAGAATACTGTTATTAATAAATGAAGTATGGTGAACTTGGTAAGTTCCTTGGCTTGGATTATAAATTATGGCATAATTAACAGAGGTATTTGTAGTTAGCCTTCCTGAAATCGTGTTATCTTCAAAAGTTAAGTAGGATGCATCTCCATCAAAACGAATTGTATTGTTATATCCAGTTGTATAAATATTTAAGTTCTTGAATATTAAATAATCAACGTCATCCAAAATAATTGGTGGCTGACTTGAAGTATACCATGCTGGTTTTGTAGTGGTACCCGTATCTCCTAAAAAGGTAATTGTATTGTTAGCATTGGTTCCTTTAATTCCTTGAATATTAACTGATTCTTGATAATTGCCTTGCTTTATATAAATCATTACAGGCCCACAAACACCAAAGTTTTCAAGGGCTGTTACTGCTGAGTCAATCGTTGACCAATCGTCGCTTGGTAAACTACCAACTGTATATAAACCACTCATGCTTGGAAATAAAGTTGGCGTAGTGGCGGTATCATTAGAATTATTTAAATCGGTACTACTGTTCACACCAGAAATATTAGTATAAATCTTGTAAGTGTTGGACTTTGAAAACGTAAATGAACCAATTGAAAGAACAGTATCTTTTCCCGTTCGAACCAATCCAGAAAAAACAAATGGGGTTTGCGTTGTTGGAGTACCTCCATTTACTGAGACAGACCATTGAACGGTTGTAGACACCAAACTATCTAACCCATAGTTTCTAATTGTTACTTCAACTCCATTTGTACCTGGGCATATAGACTGTGAATTGATTGAGTAGATTCCCGCATCGCGTGTGTAAACCGTAAATTCATCAGCACCAATATCAGGTGTAGTTAGGTTTCTAGATTCTCCATCAATATCAGTAGTAATTCCTACCACAGGACTTCCCATTCCATCTAAAGAACCGTCAAGGGTATGTAAATCTGTTTTCGAAAAGAACTGGGGATTGACATTTATTGAGTTCGCTGCTTTACCTGTAGCTGTCCTCCAAGCTGACAGTGAAGTTCTAGCTCCGTAATACTGCCCAAAATCACCATTTGTATATGTATTGTTATAGTCCAAAAAGGCAATATTACCAGCGGACAGGTATCTTTGACCATTTCCAGGTCCATAGTTCACAAAATTATTGTTCATTACTGTGGCAGCCACACTGTATCTACCATAGATGCATGTTCCATTTGTACTAGCATCCTTAATTACTACTGAATTGTATACCACTTTAGGGTAGCTATTACTGTAATCTCTAATTCCATTTGAATTTGCGATAACAGTGGAGTCAGTCAATCGAATGAAATTATTTGCGATTATTACTCCTGAAGTATTTGGGTTTCCATAACAGTTTTGAGCACTTATTCCATAACCATAATTCATTTCTATATCGCTGCCCAATATTTTACTGGAGTCACAATACACGAGCTGATAACCATATCCACTACCGCTGTTAATTCTTTGCCTTAATACATTGCCACTTAATTCAAGTTCAGGAGAGTAATATGCGTATACACCAATGGTTCTGAAGTCAATAAATTTATTATTTGTAATTTTTATTCTGTTTTGTGACCAATTACCAGTTGAAGAATTACCATACATATAAACTCCATATGATCCGTCTATTATAACACAGCTATCAATAGTTAAATCATTTTGAATTGCCGCATTTGAAGTGTAATCTCTAAAAACAGCATAATTTGAACTATTGTTTGAAATTGTAGCCCCGAACACAGAATCATTGACAAACTTTATATGGTTGGTTGGGCCAGAAAAGTATACCACTGATGAATTTGAATTGGTTTTAATGTTGATATTTTTAAAAGTGATATAATCGGCACTACTCAGATTAAAAGCGTAGCCATTATTATTAAAATTCGCTCTGGTTGCAGAACTAGGGTCAGTTTGAATAGTAATTGTATTTACAGAATTCACACCCTGAATAGCATAAAAATTAACCTGTCCATAATGACTTCCCCCTCGAACATTTAAAGTTACAGGACCACAAATTCCATTTGATTGAAGCGCAGTTAAAGCGGCAGGCAAAGTAGAATAATCTGGTAAAGTTCCTCCAACTGTATACACTCCACTCATAGAAGGGGCAGCCGGAATAGAAATACTTGTATCATTAGATTTTATTGGATCTGTTGTGTTGTTTGCTTGGTCAGTGTATGCCGTTATTTGATAAGTGTTTGAGCCAACAAAAGTGTAATTACCAATAGATATAAGAGTATCGGCATAGCTTGGCAAACTACCTGTCCATGTAAAGGCAGTTTGTGATACCGCCGCACCTGAATTGGTCTTTACATTCCATTGAATACGAGCTTGAGTAAGTGTATTGTTTCCCGCATTTTTCAATCGAACTTTTACCGGTGTACTTCCTGGGCAGACGGAGTATTCGTATATCTCAGTAATAGATGCATCGTTACTACTTGGCGTAAACTCTACACATCCAATATCTGGCGCTGTACTGCGTGAATTACCAAATAAATCTACTGATACTCCAGTTGTATTTGAAGCAGCTCCATTCAATGTTGAATTGTTGGGAGTTGGCCCTTGATTGCTTCGCCATTCAGGCTTTATCGATACTGAATTAGCATCTCTTGACATAGCCGTTTTCCATGCCGAAAATGAATTTCTATACGATGAACCATAAGCAAAAAGTGTTGGACTATTTGTATAAAAGTTGTTGTTATCTGAAAGAGGTAAATACGTTTGAGACCTAACAAACAAAACCCTTCCTTCCCGCTCATTACTAAAATTATTATTCTTTAAATAGGTATAACCATAGTTAATGTAGGCAACATAAGAACTAGTTAAAACTGACCCTTCAAGTCTAACTGTATTGTAGTACATGTCACAATAATTGACAGTTTGGATATAAATACCGTATTGACAATTTAATCCGTAAACGTAGTTATTGCTGAATTTTGAATGACTGGCAGTAGTTCCTCCTCCGTAGGATAATTGAAACCCATATGTATTTGAATACAAGTTTTTGGTTAAATAAATCTGATTCTGAGAAATATCGAAATTATAAAGGTAAGTACCAACGATTCCTCTTTGGGTTATATACACTCCATCGTCATTAATTACATTATTTGCAATGGTAACAGTATCCTCATATTGAATGGTCATTCCATAATAACCGGCAGAATCATATGTATTATTTGTAATTATTGTTCCAACATTTCTGGAACCAACATTTGTATTATAACCACGCAATTGAGCCATAGAAGACCCTTTACTGAAACGGTTAGAGTCAATTTTAATGTTTCTGTTAATTCCTGTTGATAGAGTTGTATTGTAAATACAGGCATAGTTCGCGGATGAACTTGAAGTCAGAATTCCTCTTATCGTATTATTAATGACGGATATATTCTTATTTTCTCCAGTCAGGTAAATAACATTAGTTGAGCTTTTAGTCTCCATGACTAGGTCTCTGATAATTATGTTTTCAGCTGATGAAAATGTTAATGGTCTTCCTGATCGATACCAATAAACGTTACCCGGATAGTTTGGGTCTTTTTTAAATGTAGCAGTATAACTTCCAGTTAAACCCTTTGCTGACTCTATAGTTACCAACTCATTGTATGAACCTGGGCGGATATGAAAATTAACAGAACCACATACTCCTTTGTTCTTCAAATCAGTAGCTGCCGCTTGAATAGTTGTATAATCAGGAGAGGTTCCTCCAATAGTATACACACCACTTAATGATGTAGTGTATGTTTTATAAATGGTATCATTTGAGTTATTCCCGTCCACAGTATTATTTGGAGAATAAGTCCACATTTTAAATTCATAAGTACTTCCAGAAACCATAGAATAATTTCCGACTGAAACGATGGTATCGTAACTTGACAATAATGATCCTGAATATGTAAATGGAGTTTGAGAAACATGCGACCCAGAATTTACTTTAACGCTCCATCCTACATTTAAACTCGTAAGTGTACTGGTTCCAAGGTTCTTAATTCGTAATAGCATTGCATTGCTACCTGAACAAACCGTGAAATTTGTAATTTCAGATGCAGCAGCATCTACCGCTGCAGGTGTAAACTCATCGGCTCCCATATCAGGAGCAGTGGTACTTCTAGTTTGACCATCAATATCCTTGGTTACCGCTGTCAAGGCTTGCCCAGCATTATTCATATCAATTGAACTGGAATGCAAATCAGTAGTCGAGTTAAAATATGGTTCTTTTAATATTGAACCCGTTCCCAAAATTTTATTGCATGGAATTCCTTGATCCGACATCCATATGCAATTATGCGATTGACTCGCTGAACCAGGAAAATACATTCCGTAAGCCAGGGGATTTGCCGAATTGACTTCAATAGCGTTGTTTTTATAAGCATTAATGCTACCACTAGTACCATAAATTCCTACGCACTTGTTTGATCCAGCTACATCACTATTCGCAATATAAATGCTATTATGAACTACATCTGCATAATTACACGACCCTGCATAAATCCCCCAACGTGTCCCTGAAGGGTTCGTGTTGGTCAAAGAAACCATATTGTTTGAGAAACGAAATCGAGCGCCGTTATAGCCATACTGTTGATTTAAATAAATACCATATGCATTTGTAGCTGTAAGCTCCACAACATTTTTTTCTATATGCGAATTGTAGAGTCTATAAGTTTGAATACCGTACGATGTTGTATTAGTAGAAGATGATTTTTGAGTGATTACGTTACCGGCTACAGAAACAGTGTCGAAGTAATTTTGGATATAAACACCATGATTGTTCCAATCCTTAATATTGTTTTGTTCAATAGTCCAATTTCGGTGATAGTAAATACCGGTGCTATAGCCGTATGCAAAAATCCCGTATGAGCCGCCAATAATTTCATTGTTGGTAATATCGATATCGCTTGTTCTGTTGTTTGACCCACTTAATTCATTAATAACTGCACGGTAAGATGATGACGTTGTTGTAATTGGAGCTTCCAGAATACAACTATCAATAGACAAGTATTGATTTATTCCTCTTAATTCAAAAACATTGGAATAAGTTCCACTTACTGCTTTCACATGTAATTTCTTGAAATTAATATGTTTTGCTCCATTTAAACGAACTACGTAATTCAGACTTGTTGATGTGCTTGTATATTGAAGAATGGGCGTTGTTAAAGCAGTTGGCTCTTTTTGAAAGGTAACCGTATTGGTTTGACTTACACCAGTTATTACTCCAAAGCTTATTCTCTCAGTATAAGTTCCCGATCGAACATTAAAAACAACAGGACCACTTACACCTGAAGTATTCAAGGCACTTATCGCCGCAGTGAAACTCGAATATGAGGGAGAAGAACCGCCAATAGTATAGGTACCACTCAGTTGAGCTTTTAAGCTTGAATTAACCAAGAAAAAAGATAAAATAAGGAATGAATAAAGTCCCTTTTTAATTAGAAGAGCCTGATCGAAAAACTTACCTGAACATTTCATATAAACCAATGATATAGTTGAACATACGAAGATATTGTATATAGTTCAATTTTAGAAAAATATCAAGGGTTGTAAATAAAAATGGTGTGTTACCGTAGAAACTACGGTAAAGGTCGTAGGCAAAAAAAAAGGCCTAATAAATAGGCCTTTTTTTTAATGATATTTTATTTTGTTAC
>JBMYOI010000074.1:0-9215 GCA_049599135.1 Salibacteraceae bacterium | reverse complement strand
TAGGTCTAAGCTCGGCAATCATTGACAATGTACCACTAGTTGCGGCAAGTATGGGTATGTTTGACATGGCCACTTACGCTCAGGATTCTCCAATTTGGCACTTTATTGCTTATGCCACAGGTACAGGTGGAAGTATGCTTATCATTGGTTCTGCAGCTGGAGTTGTCGCGATGGGAATGGAACGGATTTCATTCTTTTGGTACCTAAAAAATATGGCTTGGTTGGCACTAGTTGGCTACTTTGCTGGTGCCGGCGCTTACATACTTTTAGTACTTTAAAAGTCACTTTTACATACTCTATACTATTAACACGTACTTGTGAGTAGATTCCAAATGAAGGTAATCTAGCACTTACCATTACCGCCATCTTTGTTGATTACTAAGTTTTAAATAAAAGTAACGACATGGCATTACCTACAATTCTTCAAATAACAGTTGGCTCAGAAACCGCAGAAGCAGCAGCTACTGCAGCCGAACAAGTGCCCGTTGAAAAAACACTTTCGGTTCTCGAATTAATAGCCGGCGGTGGATGGTACATTATGGGGCCTTTAGGAATCCTTTCGGTAGTTGCCATTTATATTTTCATAGAGCGTTTTTTAGCTATTCAAAGAGCCCAAAAACTAGACCCAGCCTTTATGAACAAAATGAAAGATTTCATATTTGAAGGTAAAATGGAATCGGCTAAAGATATGTGCAAGAAAACTCAAACACCGTTTGCTAGAATGTTACTCAAAGGGGTAAACAGAATTGGAAAGCCTTTGGGAGATATTAGCGCTGCAATTGAAAACGTGGGTAAACTTGAAATTTACGGATTAGAAAAATCACTATCTACACTTGCTACTATAGCAGGGGCAGCCCCTATGATTGGGTTTTTAGGAACTGTAATTGGAATGATTAACACCTTTCATGAAATGTATGCCGCGGGCAATAGCGTTGAAATATCGAATCTTTCAGGTGGTATTATGCAAGCCATGGTTACAACAGCCGCGGGTTTGGTAATTGGAATTATTGCCTATATCGCTTACAACATGTTGGTTGCAAAAGTTGACAAGGTTGTACATAAAATGGAAGCAACAACTATCGAATTTATGGACTTGTTGAGTGAGCCAGCAAAATAATTGTTGCATTAAAGAGTTATTAAGCTATGGCCATTAAAAGCAGAAATAAAGTAAGTGTTACGTTTTCAATGTCTTCCATGACTGACATTGTATTCTTGTTGCTTATCTTTTTTATTATCGTTTCAACTATGGTGAGTCCTAATGGGCTTAAAGTTTTGTTACCTAAAAGCGGAGCTAAAGGTCCTTCACCTCAAACAGTATCCGTTTCAATTAATGCCGATTTCCAATATGCGATTAACGGAAATATTGTGTCTGCAGAAAGTTTAGAATCTGGTATAGTATCTGCAATGGGGACAACCGCAAAACCGGGAATTATTCTTCGTTGCGATCAATCAGTTCCTGTTGAGCATGCAGTTAAAGTTATGGATATTGCAAACCGAAACAAATACGAATTGGTATTAGCCACAAGAGCTAAATAAGAATTAAATGTTTGACACTAAAGATAAAAAGAGAGGCTTAGTAGGTACCATAGGGGTGCACCTTCTCATCTTGGTGTTATTTGCAATTTACGGCCTTAAATATCCAGATCCACTTCCTGAAGTAGGCATCCCTATAAATTTTGGGACATCTGATATGGGTTCTGGTGATATTCAACCTGATACCCCAGGAGCCCCTCCATCTGAAACTGCTCCTGTAGATCCTGTAGAATCAACTGAGCCGGATGTTTTGACCCAAGACGATATTGAAACAATTAAAACACCTCCAGCAAAAGATCCCGTAGTTAAACCTGTTGAGACTAAAAAACCGGTTGAGAAGGAACCGGTTGAGACCAAACCAGTAGAAGAGAAAACGCCAGACCCAACCTTGGATCCAAATTTGGCCGATGTATTAAAAAACAATCCTTTTGCTAAAAAGAACGGAGGTTCAGAAGGAAATGATGATAACAAAGTTGGAGATAAAGGTCAAACCAATGGAACTGATGGTTCTGCATATAGTGGAACTCCTGGCGGAGGTGGCTCAGGAGGAACTGGCAACTACAATTTAGGAAACCGGAATGCTCTGGCTAAAGTAAAGCCGAATTACGAATGTGATGAGTACGGAACAGTTGTAATCACTATTAAAGTAAATCGATTAGGTAACACAGTTGATGCTGACTTAAGACTTAAAGGGACCACAAACACAGCAGCTTGTTTAGTGAATAAAGCCAAAGAGGCTGCTCTCAAAACAAAATGGGACGCGGCCAATTCTTCTGCGCCAGCAATTCAGATAGGTACTATTACTTATCATTTTGAATTAAACTAGCCACACCAACTCAATTTCATTTACAAAAATCAATTCTGTTCTATTTAATCCGACTCAATTACTTTCGTAACAGATTTAACACCCAATGAAAATTCAAAATAAAATTCATTGCAGACCTAAAGTGTTATAGCGGTATCAAAAAGTATTGACAATAAAATGGATCTAATACTCCTTTTCGGATCATTCGTAATTATCATTTTTTCGATATTTCTTTTTAAACAAGAAAAAGAATTACCGGCCTTAATTTCCTTAGTATTTGGTGGGTTGGGGCTGCGACTATTCAGCGCCTTAGATCCGTTTTTACACAACTGGGATGAGAGGTATCATGCTCTGGTTGCTAAAAATCTAATGAACCACCCACTTGTACCTACACTATATGACACTCCATTACTAAATCATGATTTATCATGGGTTGGATCTCATGTTTGGTTGCACAAACAGCCGCTAACCTTGTGGTTAATCTCAGGGAGTTATTCAATATTTGGAATTGGAGATTTTCAAACTAGAATACCTTCAATTATTCTATCAACCTTCAGTATATACTTAGTTTATTCAATTGGAAAAACCTTGTATAATAAAAATGTTGCATTTGTTGCTTCCTTTTTGCTTGCGATAAACGGACTTCTGATTGAGTTAACTGCCGGACGAATTGCTACTGATCACGTTGATGTGTTTTTTATGTTTTTTACACTTTCTGGAATTTACCTTATAGTTAAAAACCAGAGATTGAACCATCTGTTTGTTGGAGCCCTAATAGGAGTTTCTGTTGGACTTGCAATACTCACTAAGTGGTTGCCTGCATTAATTATTTTTCCTATGTGGTTATCGCTAAACCTAACCAAGCCGAAATTTAGAAAAATATTATTTCCCTTTTTAATTGGAGTCCTAATCTGTTGCCTAACTTTTCTGCCTTGGCAATATTATATTTTCAGTGAATTTCCTTTAGAAGCACAAACCGCCAGTGATTTTAATTGGAGGCATTTTACAGAGGCATTAGAAGATATGGGAGGGCCTTGGTACTTTTTTATTAATAAGATTAGAATTAATTATGGAGAATGGATTTACATTCCATTGGTTTGGTTGCTTTTTAAATTAACTATTAAAGGACTAGATCAATCCAAGAACTTTTTTCTTGCTATTTGGATATTCATTCCGCTAATTTTCTTTTCAATTCCTATAACCAAAATGCAAGGTTATCTTCTTTTCACAGCACCAGCATATTTCCTATTGACCGGATTATTTATCGATTACTTGTTTAAATTGAATAGTTCAAAACGAAATCAATTCTTTAAATATTCATTTTCAATTTTGGTCATTATTCTCTCTTTGAGATATTCTATTGAGCGTATAAAACCATTTAAGGAAAGGGCCGTTCCCGAATGGAAACAAACTATACTAGAACTAAAAGACAAACATCCAACGACAGATAAAATGGTGATTTTTAACTGTGATAATTATATTGAATGTATGTTCTACACCAACTTTGTGGCCTATGACAAAATACCCACTCAAGAAGATTTAGAAACAATTAAACTGAAAGGGTATTCCTATCTGATTTTGAATGAATAACTACAAGCAGACATTAGACTACCTATTCTCTCAACTTCCCATGTACCAACGTGAAGGAAAGGCTGCCTACAAGGCAGACTTAAACAATACATGGAAACTCATGGATATTTTAGAACATCCGTACAAAAGTTTTAGAAGCATTCATGTTGCAGGCACAAATGGCAAAGGAAGTACTTCGCATATGTTGGCCTCTGTTTTTCAAGAAGCAGGATATAAAGTTGGACTATATACGTCTCCTCATTTAGTCGATTTCAGAGAACGTGTAAGAATTAACGGCGAAGTTATTTCGGAAAGTTACGTAGTAGATTTTGTAACTAAAAACAAATTGACATTCGAGTCTATAAACCTTTCATTTTTTGAATGGACGGTTGGGCTAGCATTTGATTATTTCGCGAACCAAAAAGTAGACATTGCTATTGTAGAAGTTGGAATGGGCGGGCGCTTAGACTCCACAAATGTATTAACCCCTGAGCTTTCGGTAATAACCAATATTGGATTGGACCATACTCAATTTTTAGGCGATTCCAGAGAAAAAATAGCAGGAGAAAAAGGTGGAATAATAAAACCAAATATTCCAGTGGTGATCGGTCAAAAAGATAAAGAGACAGAAATGGTTTTCAGAAACATTGCAGACCAAAAATCGGCTCCCATAACTTTTGCAGAAGACCTCAATAATCTTCCTAACTATGAGTCTGACTTGCTAGGAAACTACCAACGTATTAATCAAAGAACAGTTCTAGCCGCAATATCTATTCTTTCAAGTAATGGTTACTCAATTGACTCAGAATACATATCAAATGGGTTGAAAAACGTCATTAAAAACACTGGTTTAAAAGGTCGCTGGCAGGTAATTTCTGAATCACCTCTTACAATTTGTGATACTGCACACAATGAAGATGGTTTATCCTTTGTAATGAACCAATTAACAAGTTTAGAGGCCAAAAAAATACATTTTGTAATTGGCATGGTTAACGACAAGTCTATTGAAAATGCACTCAACCTTTTCCCTAAAACAGGAAAATTCTATTTCTGCCAAGCACAAATTCCAAGAGCACTAAATGATCAGGAATTATACGAAAAAGGAAATTCTATTAGGCTTACAGGAAAACCCTACGGAACAGTTAAAAATGCCTATCAGGCGGCCTTAAAAAAGGCTGATAAAACAGATGTGATCTACATTGGTGGCAGCACATTCGTAGTTGCAGATTTTTTAGCTTTTAGATAGCTATCATTCGTTCCCTTTTAAAATACTCATGGGGGATGCATTAATCAAACTACGGTTATTGACTATTCCCATCAGTACAATTATCAATAGTGTAATTGAAACAAGTATTAATGCATTCAAAATTTCAGGGTTGTAATCCACCTTAAACACAAATACCATAAGTACCCAACTAACAATTAACGATAATATTAGCCCCATTGAAATTGCTAAAATCCCAACAATAAGAAACTCAAAAATATTGATGCGAGTTAATCGTTTTGAACTTGCACCTATAGTCCTTAATACGGCGTTTTCCTTCAATCTTTGATAACGGCTCAAAAAGAGCGAATTAATCAATACAATTAAAGCCGTTAAAACACTAAATGAGAACATAAATTGAATAGCGAGTTCAATCTTTGACGTTATTGCGGATATTGATTCAAAAATTAAATCTAAATCGATTACGGAAATATTTCTAAAGCGATCAACCAATTGATTCTGTATTGTTGACATTGAGTCTTTATTTGAAATGTTTGCTGAAACCGCATACATAACCGGAGCGCCTTCCAGCGATCCTTTAGGAAATACAAGAGTAAACGACTCACGCATCTGTGTAAAGTCAACCTGACGAATTGATGCTACTTGAGTCTCTAAAATGGAACCAAAAACATTGAATTTTATTTTATCACCAATTTCCAATTCAGCCTGTTTCGAAAAATTTTCTTCTATTGAGATTGGAATGATGCCAGAAGTATATGAGTTTACCCAATTTCCATATAGAATAGTTTCGTTATCTCCCAATTCACTTTTTTCCGTTACACGGTATTCGCGGTCAAATATATTTTTGGGCACATCATGCAGGCTATCCTCCTTCCATACATAAATACCTTTTCCTTTAAACTCATGCATTCGCATAGGAACGATTGCCAAGGGGTCAAACACCACCGCATTTTTACTTTTCAAAAAATCTTGAATAGGAGAAACAGACTCTTTATTAATATCAAAAATGATAAGGTTAGGCCTGTTTGATTCGCCACTTACTTGAATTGCGGAAACAAGCGATGAACGAATGAAAAATAAGTGCAACACTAAAATTATTGACAACCCAATGGTACTAATAAGTAATACTGTTTGATTTTGAGGGCGGTATAATGCGTTTATCGCATATCGTATTTCAAATGACCTAAACCTATGAACCAACAACCTTGCTGCCCGCCTCAACCCATTAGCCGACCCGTTAAGAATTAGCATTAAGACAAACAATAGCCCCGTGAATGAAAGTGCCATTTTTATATCTCTAGCTAGGTACCATGTCAGTAAAAGCAAAACAATTAATTGAATGGCACCAATATAAATATTGAATCTTTTGGTCGATTTTTCTGCCGACAAATTAGACCTGAGAGCCATCATGGGGGTGGCTCTAAATAACGGGATTAACGATTTAAGCCCAAACAAAACACTAATTACAATTCCAATAAAAAATGATATTGCAACTAAATCCCAGTGAACAACCTGTTGAATTTCTTGAATTAGAATATCTTCGAAAATAATAGGCATAAATTGCTGGATAAATAAACCTAATCCCACCCCAACAACACTTCCAACAAGGCCTAAAGCAACTATTTGCATCACAAAAACCGTAAATACCTGACGATATGTAAAACCGACACATTTAAGAACGGCCACCATTTTTTTCTTTTCTGAAAGAAACAAATCGATTGCACTGCCAATACCTACTCCACCCAATACCAAAGCAATAAATGCTGCCAAATTCAAGAATCGAAAAAGATTGCTATACACTCTCCCTAGACGCTCTTTTCCATCATCTAAGTTTTCCATTCTCATCCCTTTGGCACTTGCTTTTGGCTTAACACTTTTATAAACCTTAGTAAGCTTTTCCGAATTTGGAATATTGAAATAATAAGAATTTCGTATTCGGCTACCCGGACGCACCAATCCAGTACTAGCAAGTCTATCAAGCCAAATAAAAACAGAAGGTGCTACAGTTGCAGAAATACCAGTTTGACCAGGCGCTTTTTCATGAATCCCAATTATTTTAAAAGATTGATTTCCTATTCTTATGGAATCATTCAATTGGAGGCCAAATTGTGTTGCTAATGTTCGAATGATTGAAACGTGATTGCCCTTACTAAAAAGCTGAGTAGAATTTCCTTGAGCGTCTTCTATTTCTCCAATAATTGGGTATCCTTCCGAAATTGCTCTGATATTGGCTAATCGAGATTTACCCTCGGCATCAAAAACAACCATACTTGCGAAGCTCTTTTCCAAAGCCCATTCCGAAGCATCTATTTTAACCTCATCGAGAATACTATCATTTAATTCTGCAAAGCCCTTAATAACCAAGTCGCCCCCAACCAAAGATTTTGTTTCTTGATCGATTTGAAGTAACAAATCCCCTTTGAGGCTTCCGGTAGCAAACAATGCCGCAATACCAATACTTATACTTAAACTGTAAAGAAAAATTCGGAATTTCTGAGTACCAAGCTCTCGAAAAGCAAGGCTTAATAATTTACTAGTTTTCAAGACCCTCAGATTTACTTTTTTCGTCTCTAATTACAACCCCACTTTTCAGCTCTATTATTCGTTGTGCTTTAGCTGCTAAATCTAAATTATGGGTGACCAAAACCAAGGTTGTTCCTCTTTCTTTGTTCAAACTAAAAAGTAAATTTTCAATATTAGTCCCCGTTTCTTCGTCTAGATTCCCTGTTGGTTCATCAGCAAAAACAATTTGAGGGTTATGCACAAAAGCACGAGCTATTGCAACACGCTGCTGTTCTCCGCCGCTCAATTGTGTTGGATAATGATGAGCCCTATGTTCTAGCCCAACCCTATTTAAGAATTCCTGCGCCTTTTGATTAGCTCCAGACACATTTTTTAAATCTAGAGGAATGGCAACGTTTTCTAAAGCTGTTAAAGTTGGTATCAATTCAAAATTTTGAAAAACAAAGCCAACCTTATCTCTTCTAAGGATTGCTCGTTGGTCTTCCGACATTTTTTCGAGATTACCACCAACTAATTGAATATTACCAGAGGTAGGTATATCTAATCCAGCACACAAACCGAGTAAAGTAGTTTTCCCACTACCTGAGGGACCGACAATGGCAACGGTTTCGCCTGAAGAAATATCAAAATTGACATTTGATAAAACTTCTATGCTTCTTTCTCCCGATGTGAATTTTCGAGAGGTATTTTTTAGTTCTAAAATCACCCTAATACGTTTCGTTCTTTAAACAATGCTGGCGCATTAAAGTTCAAAACTAAACCTAAGAAGAATGTGAAATATAAATTTAGAAATAGATAACAGTTTAGACGGTAAGTCTAGCTTTTGAAAATCAGCTTTCGCATCAAATCAAAAGGAATTATCAGGAATGATAGCAATAGCACCCAGCCCCATTCTTCTATCATCATTGGGGTTGTTCTAAACATGTCTCCACCGAAAAACGTCAATAAAAACTGAACTACAAAAATGATTATCACTACTTGAATGAAACCTGTATTTGATTTGATGTGATCAAAAAGGTTAGTTTCTTCAACCCTAACATTGAATTTATTGAAATTATTAAGGAGCACAAACAAAGAAAAGAATGCAGTTTGAAATAGTATTTCATTTTCAGAACCCTTTATTCCATCCCATCCAAACAAGTCGTAAACCCAAGGACTTTTCAAAAAGAAAATACAAATTACAGTCATAAACAATCCATTACCAATAATTGAAGACCACATGGATTTAGAAATAAGTCCTTCATCTCTTCTTTTAGGCTGCTCTTCCATGTGTTTTGGCAATGGAGGTTCACCACTAAACGCAAGTGCTGCTAGTGTATCCATAATCAAGTTAATCCACAACAACTGAATCATTGTCAATGGTAATTCAAAACCTAAAAATGGGCCAATAAATGCCAATAATATGGCAGCTACATTAACAGTTAATTGGAACGTAATAAATTTTTGAACTGAACGATAGATGCTTCTTCCATAATGAACAGCATTGGCAATAGACTGAATATTATCGTCAAGAACAACAATATCAGATGCCTCTTTGGCAACCTCGGTACCACTTCCTAA
>JBMYOI010000073.1:0-9677 GCA_049599135.1 Salibacteraceae bacterium | reverse complement strand
CCAACATATAATTGGACGAAACGACACCAGCCATATTTCGGTAAACCCACCCGCAGATATCACTTATTATGTTACTGCCGAAAACAGAATTAAATGCTTAATAAAAGATTCAATTTTGGTCAAGGTATCTCAATTGAATATAGGTGCAACACAAATCACAGCAAGTAAAGACACCATACTAAAAAATCAATCGAGTACATTAAACGCAATACCCTCGGGTTTCTCTTATTCATGGAAACCTGGAAATGGTTTAAGCAGTACCACTTCTTCAGAAGTTTCTGCCTCGCCAGATACAACAACAACTTATTCGGTTCGAATTTATGACGCAGATTTCCCAAAGTGTGAGGCAACAAAAAAAGCGACAATAACCGTAGAAGAATTGATGTGCGAAGAACCTTGGTTATTTATTCCAAACAGTTTTTCTCCTGATGGAAATGGTAAAAACGACATTCTGTACTTCAGAGGTAGATATATTGACAAATTGGACTTTAAAATTTTTAACCGTTGGGGTGAAATGGTTTTTGAAACTAATGATGTAAACCAAGGTTGGGATGGCAGTCACAAAGGCAAAGCAGCTCAGGCAGACGTTTATGTGTATTACGTTTACGCCACTTGCATTGATGGGCAAGTGTTTGAGAAAAAAGGCGATATAACTCTATTGCGTTGAAAAAGCTGGTAATCATATGGTTGTTTTTTGTTGGCCTTTCTCAAGTTCATGGACAAGACGTACATTTTAGCCAATTTCTATATTCTCCGTTTACTATAAACCCAGCACTAACCGGTAATTTTGACGGACGCTATCGTTTTGGCTTTAACTACAAACAACAATGGAGATCAATATCTGCTCCTTTTAGAACAACAGCTTTATGGGCTGATTCGAGGCAATTTTTAAATTTAGAAAAAACCAATGCAGGCATTCATTTCTATTACGACATGGCCGGTACTAGTGAGTACAATACGTTAAGTTTTTCCATTCCGCTTTCTTTTCAAGTTTTTACTAGCGGCAACAAAAAGCACTCGATAAATTTAGGCGTTCAACCTTCTTTTATTTCTCAAAGCATTAATAGAGACAAGCTAACTTCTGATGCGCAATGGAACGGAAATAAATTTGATCCTAATGCTCCGATAAACGAAGATATTTCATTTGAAAGTGCCAATTCAATTGATTTGGCATTAGGCGTTTCCTACCGATTAACAAAGAACAAATGGGATGTAACCACTGGATTTAGTGTCTACAATCTGATTACTCCTAAGACTCCTTTTGCTGGGCCGGCGCAAAAAAGTGAAATTCCTTTTCGGTACAATGCTCATTTAGGAGCCAAAATCGACCTTAACGAAAAATGGTTTTTAACTCCTGGTATAATTTATAGCCGACAGGCTAAATTTCACGAAATTGTTTTCGGCACGGAATTCAACTACGTTTTAAATAACAACCCTTACCGATACAGAGTAATTTTTCTCGGATTTTGGGACCGTGGAGTTGATGCCGGAATTACCAATATAGGTATGTATTACAACAATTGGCGAGTAGGTATGGGATACGATGTAAACTACTCCCCGCTTAAAACGGCTTCCGATTATCGAGGTGGCTGGGAATTGTCTGTAATTTACATTTTGCGTGACGTTCTTCCTAAAAGAACAAATTTTAAAAATTGCCCGAACTACATTTAGGATGAAGCAAAAAACGGTTCTGTTTATTCTATTTGTACTTATGAGTGCTGGTTTATCAGCCCAATCGCCCCAACAATGGAAAAAACACGGTGACGCATCACTAAAAGACGGCGATGTTACCGGAGCAATTAACTATTACAAAAAAGCGGTTAATGGCGACAGCACCAACCTAGCCATATGGATGTCTTACGCCAATGCCTTAAAACTCAACAACAATTATTCTGAAGCAGCACTGGTCTTTCAAAGGGTTTATGAAGATCCGTATCAAACTGAATATGATGAAGCATTGTATTGGTGGGCCAAGATGTTCCAAAACGTAGGTAAATATGAAAATGCCGCTCATAATTTTAAGAACTTTGAAAACTACCACAGCACTCGTGGATCGTTTCTTCAGAAAGATGCTCAACAACAATACAAAGCATGTGTATGGGCTTTAAAACACTCTGGAGATACACTAATTAATGATGTTCAGAATTTAGGTGTTCAACTTAACTCCAATTACACTGAAATGGGCGCGACTCTTATCAACGACTCAACATTGATTTATAGTGGATTGAGGTATATTGAGAACGACTCCACTTTAGAAATATCAGAAAATGAAACTAATAAAACGGTTAGGCTTTACGAAGCAAAATGGAGAAATAATTCGTGGGTAGAAGTTGGAGAATTAGACTCGATTATTAATGCCAAAGGAATGCATATTGGCAATGCTAATTTTTACACTGATTGGAATTGGTTAGTCTACTCATCTTGTAAAACCTATAACGATTGTCAAATCATGTATTCTGAATTAAAGAACGAAAAATGGCAAGAACCAGAGGCTTTGTCAGAATCTATAAACCTTCCCAACTTTAATAGTACTCAGCCCTACCTTACCAATTACAAAAATAAACCCACCCTATTCTTTACTTCTAATCGACCACAAGGCCAAGGAGGCTTAGATATTTGGTATTCGGTTTACAATAAACGTTTAAAAGGTTTTGCTTTCCCCAGAAATATGGGGCGAAAAATAAACACACCTGGAAACGAAATCACTCCATTTGTTCAAGAAGATAGTAGTGTTCTTTATTTCAGTTCTGATTATCACCTTGGTTTTGGTGGTTTCGATATTTTTTCGAGCAAATTAGCCAGTTTAAGAAGTGGTCAAAGCCCATCAAATGTTGGGCTTAATGCAAACTCGAGCGCAAATGATATTTACTACAAAACCTACCCAAATGATAGCATGACTTTTTTAACCAGCAACCGAAATGGCGGAATATCTGGCTCTGAAGAAACGTGCTGTAACGATATGTACTACTTTAAAACTATTCCTCCTCAGGTGGTAGATACAGTTATTGACACTACAGAATTGATTCCTGTGGTAACCAATGTGGAAGAGCTAAATGAATATTTGCCGGTTTTATATTTCCACAATGACCAACCCAATCCTCGGTCAACTAAAACAATAACTAAGAAAACGTACTTGGAATGTTTTGAGGAATATCGTGAAATGAAAGTTCATTACTTGAAAGAATACACTCATCAAAAATCGGGATTAGAAAAGGATAGCGCCGTTTATAGAATCAACAATTTTTTTACGGATAAAATTGAAAAAGGAATTGAAGAGTTTGACCTTTTTATGGACTTGCTTTTTGGGCAATTGGCAAAAGGAGAGTCCGTTGTTATTACCATAAAAGGGTATGCTTCTCCCCTAGCCAAGAGCGATTATAACATTAACCTTACTCACCGTAGAATTCAAAGTTTGATTAACTATTTAGAAGAATATAAAAACGGAGAATTGAAACCCTACCTTGACGGAACGGCTAATAATGGGGCTAAAATTGAATTTATTAAAATTCCTTACGGAGACAGCCAAGCCGCCCAAAAAACCAGTGATGACCTTAGCAATAAAATCAACGCAGTTTATTCTCCCTCTGCCATGGAAGAAAGAAGAATTGAGATTCTTCATATTTCACAAAAAGAAAAGTAGAATAAATTTCACCGTTTTTGCGAACGTCCGCCTATGGAGGAAAGCAATCTGTTGGATAGAAGTTTACTTCGGTCGTGTTTTTCTCGTAAATACACACCCCATTTGCGAGAGTCCGCCTCCACAAAAAGCGTAGAAACAAACTAAACAACTACCTCAACATTATGCTACTAAAAATATAGAATCCTGATTAGGGCAATTAAGAACTATTGTTCTGTTCTGTTCTGTTCTGTTCTGTTGAATGAAAAGGATTGAAAGAAATTATGTCATTTGTAGTTAATTCTAATGCCTTGGCTATTTCACTAAGTCGTGTAAAACTAAGTTTAGTTCCATCCCTTTTTCTTTAGTGAAGGTTGGAAACCAATTGCTGGAGATGGCACTTGTACTGGAACAAAAATTGGACGGGACGCTACAACTGAATTAACCCATTGGGTGTCTAGATGCTTTATTCATTTAAATGAACCGGCCTCACCGTGTGTATCTCCTTTAGGTCTGACCAAGTATAAAACAAACGTAAAAACATTAAACTCATCTAACTGGGGCAGAATATGGTCAAGCTATAGTGTTACACCATTATCAGGTTATAATGGTTATTCCATGTTGTGGGAGGGTATTCAGAATTCTTGTATATTGGGAGTTAATAATGCCTCATTTGCCGAAAGCATGAGAAAGTATACTTTTTTTGGTCAGCACCTAGTTCAACAAGAAATTCCATTTGCCATTCCAACCAACAAGGATATATTTTATGTTGAGTATGGTAATAGCATATTGCCTGGAGGTAACAATCCAACGAGATACGGACATTCTATTGAATCGATTACCTATGGTGATATAAACTGTGGTCCAGCGGCAAACTAATATTTATGAAAGTAATATTTACGTTGACGTTCTTTATTTGGGGTCTGTTTTTAGGAGCTCAACATTCATTTCAAACCCATCTTCCAAGCTTAATGGAAGATGGGATTTATGGATCGATTCACCTTAATGCTTTTGAAACATCAAGTAATTTTATTGTAGCAGTTGCCAATAGAGAAGAGTTTTTCTCTGCTTCAGAGACACGACAATTATATTTTTATGATAAATCGGGTAAGTTTTCTCATTCAAAGGAAATTCCAAATGAAATTGATAAGCAGTTGTATAAAACCCAATTATTCGAGTTTGCTCATAGATATGCACTTTTGTTTAACTCACTTTACCAGTCTAATGATTCTTCTGTTTCCATCAGGATTGCTCATTATGATTCTTTATTTAATTTAGAAAAAATAATAGAAATTGACTCTGTTGATGGTTTCTTGGCGTTTAATAATATTCTAAACCCAGACGGTGAAATAATAATTTGTTATTCTACGTTACAAAATAAAAATTTTGGTTATTCAATCACACTAGCAATAGTTGATATTACAACCGGGAAGGTAAAACAAGAAAAAATTGTGGCAAATAATATTTATGGAGGAGCCATCTCATTCAATTACTTTCCTAAAGACTCGTCGTATTTAATTTATTCAAAACAAGGAGCTTTTCGAACAAACAATAAATTTGATTTAACAGACAGCATTCCGTTCTTTTCAGCCCATGGTGCGGCGAGAAAATTGTTATCATCTGAAAAGTCTCTCATATATGACAATTATCGTGAGGATACCTTGCCCTTTAGTGAAAAATCAGTTGATGTATGGTTAGTTGATTCCAAGGGAAAAAAGGGTACCTTTAAACACTCAGGAGAAGCAAATTTAAAGTTTGGTAAGGCAGATATTGATGATAATACCATATTTCAAAATCTTGATTTTATTGAAGAAAACTCCATTTATATTTCGTTTGCGAGTAATTTTAAAATTAACCCCGGCTATCCTTTTGAAAAGAAAGATACTGAAGTTGGTTTGTCCAAGTTTCAAGCCGATGGTAAGGTATTATGGACCAAATACTATAGTGATTCAACTTATGCAGTGCCTATTAAAACAATGGCTACTTCCGATGGCGGGGCCCTGCTTGTTTGCAATAAATACGATTGGAGGAATACAACGGGCAATTTTAATGATATTTGGATAATTAAAGTTGACTCAAACGGAACTTTCAATTCAGAAGATCCTAATCTTGGTGTTGGAATTATTGATTATCAAGCAAATAATAAAATTACAGTTTACCCCAACCCTGCCAAAAATGAAATCACGTTTAAAAACCAAGAGGAAAATTCTAATTTAAAAATTTACAATACTAATGGCACCTTAGTCTTTGAATCTGTTATTGGTAAACTAAAAACCATTGATATTACCGATTTCAATATAGGTGTTTACTTCTATTCAGTTCAAAATAAATCAGATGTTGTTTCGGGTAAGTTTGTGAAAGAGTAGGTATTTGCGCGCGCATTAGCCCGTCCGCCTTTGGAGGACGGCAATCTGTTGGATAGAGGAAACAACAAAGAGATTGCGTCAGTCGTGACCTCCTTCGCAAAACGCACCCCATTTGAAAACGTCCGTCTTTCGATGGATTCCATTAAAATAAACAACACATAAACCGCTTATCCTCAAATCAATGCGTTTAAAATATACGCACCGCAAAAAATAATTTTTAAGCTCACGCATCGTTTCTTGGTGTTTTGGTATCTATTCTATTGAAGAGCAAAATTGCGATTAGTTAACACCCATAATCTGGACCAGATAGTTAAAGGTTGCCGCAAAGGAAAAAATCGCGCGCAAAAGGAATTGTATGAACTTACTTCTCCTACGATGTTTGCTATATGCCTGCGCTATACAAAAAACAAAATGGATGCTCAAGATGTACTTCAAGACGGATTTGTAAGGGCTTATGAAAATATAAATAAATTGGAAGATGCTGATAAATTGTTCGGTTGGTTGAAACGAATAATGATAAATACGGCATTGCGCTTTTTAGAAAAAAATCGGGAATTAAACTTCACAGAAATTAATTATGAAACTGAAGTGAAGTACAGTCATCAATTTACTCCTTGCGAATACAACGAACTCATTTGTATGATTAATGAGTTACCGGCAGGGTACAGAACTGTTTTTAATTTAAACGTAATTGACGGGTATAACCACAAAGAAATTGGAGAGCAACTGGGAATCAGTGAAACGACTTCTAGATCGCAATTGAATAGAGCAAGAAAATTACTTAGGGACAAGCTGGATACAGCTTCTAAAATTCTTAGAAATGAATCAGCAGGATAATATGCAAGATAAGTTGTTTCAAGACGCTTTTGCGAATGCAGAAGTTACTCCTCCGCCTGCGGCATGGGAAGGAATTTCTAGTGCTATGGTCCAAAAGAAGAGGCGACGAGGATTTATTTACTTCAGCACAGCGGCAGCCATATTAATTGGTTTGTTCGCAGTTACTTTTATTTCAATTTCAACTTCAAATCAAAACAAAACTCTACCAAATAAACTGGCCCAACAACCCAAGGTTAAAGAGGTAAAACCGAAAAAAGAACAAATTCAGGAAGTCAAACAACAACAGAAATTAAATACTACGGAAATAAGCGTTAAGCAGACTGAAGAGGTAGATATCGTCCTTGAAAAAGCACTTCAAAAGGAACTAGTTAATCCTCCTAATAAAAAACAAAATGCTTCGGTTTTGGCAACGGAAAATTCCAAAAAAGACAAAGAGGAATCAAGACTAAAAAGTGCTATTGTTGATATAATGAATCATGTTTCTTATAATTCAAATGAAACAACGAACCGAATTGCCTCGGTAAATAGAGAAATCATTAACGATAACAATTCTACCATTGAATACTTGGATAAAAAATCAGTATTATTTAAAAGTAATTCGCAATTAAAACTTGACCTTAAACCTCAAGAAGAGAATATTGAATGGGTAAACACTCATAAAAAGCTCAACTTAATATTTGGATTGTACTACTCCCCTATTTTCACAAACAACAACCTAGTTAACAGCAACGACATTGCATTTAACCAAACCATTGTTCAAGACAATTTGGTGCATCAAGAAATAAAAAATTACACCGTCGACTATCATTATTCGCAACAATTTGGTTTTCAAATTGGCAAAAATCTTACTGAAAAAATAGATGTGTTAGCAGGTGTAGAATATTCAAATTGGAAAGGAACCGCAGACCTTTACCTTCAAAATAATTATGAAACCAAATTTGTGCTGAGTCAGGAAATTGGTGATGAAAGAACAATACGAGAAATCAATGAAAAAATAAATGAAGGAACCATTTCAGATAACGAAGACCTAATTGGCGCCTTACAAGTAACAGGAGTCGGTAGTGGTACATTTGAGTCTTTAACCTCTACTGGCTTAACCAGTAATGCGCCTACCAATGTTCAATTAACTGGAAGTGATTCCGCTTCGCAATATGAGTCAATCACAGTTACTCGTAATTCTACATACGATGATACGGTTACCACCAAATTTACCTATACCTATTATGAGATTCCCTTAATTATTAGATATAAAATGGGCAACAAACGTCTAAAAGGAGTTATTTCTGGTGGCTTTTCTACCGTTTTTGGAAGAAAAACAGAATTGTATTCAGTTGCCATTTCGCAATTTGACCGCTCATCGGAATCAACAATTTCAAAAGCCTCTTTTCAGCAATGGAATGCGTTATTAAATGTTGGAATTCAATATCAAATTAACTCCAAATGGTCCATCAATGCCATGCCGTTTGCTAAATGGAACTTAAACGGAAGCAACAACAAAACTAGCAATGGCAAAGGCTACATGGGATTTCAATTTGGAGCTGAAATAAATTTATAGCCCACATGCATCGTTTATAAATATCTAGGTATCTATATAAAAAACGATGAACATGAAACTTTACTTAACCCTATTTTTACTAATAACCCAAGGAGCAATCTATGCTCAAGATTTTAAACTTGTTGGAAATGACGCCGCAGGAGATTCACATGGAAATAACCGAATGGATATTACCTCTATGTACATTGCTACCGATGTTACTCAAGACTACATTTGGATAAAACTAGGCTCAAACGATTCAATAAAAGGCGATTGGGGGTTTTCAGTTTTGTTTGACACCAACTCTGTACCAACCGACGGCAAACCATGGGATGTAACCAACAACGGTGGTAATTACGATTTAAAATACGACTTAAAGTTAGACGTTCTAAACAATAACTTCTTCCCTCCTACTTATGCGGTTCTAACTGACACCAACGGACTGGATTATTCAACCAACATACAACTTACTTACCCCAATGACCATACAATAATTATCAGAATGAAACTTTCTGAATTGGATGCAAATGGAGAATTTAATTTCATTGCTGCAGGTGGTCAATTCGATGGAATTATGAATGATAACTTGCCTAATTCTGGCTATGGCAGTTTTTCAATGAAAACAACAAGTGTTACAGAGAAATCAACTTCTTCAGAAGATAAATTAATAGCATTTCCTAACCCATTCAATAATGAAGTAAAAATCTCGGGAATTCACACAGAGTTTGATTATTCGATAATTGATATAACCGGAAATATAATTTCAAACTCTATAAACAATTCGGGTCAAGCAACTGTGAATTTAAGCTCTGTACCTAATGGATTTTACTTCATTCGTTTATCGACTCCAAAGAAAGAATTTCACAAAACAATTATCAAACAATAAATTAAAGAATTATGAAAACGAGACTATTAGTATTGGCAATAGCCATTATGGCATTCGCAAGTTGTAAAAAAGAAGATCCTTGCATTGATAAAAATAAAATCAACAATAAGGTTGCGTGCATAGAAATTTATCAGCCTGTTTGCGGTTGCGATGACGTAACCTATTCTAACTCATGTGTGGCAGAAAACTATTACGGTGTAAAATCGTGGACCGACGGCCCTTGTAAAACAACTCAAGGAAATGGCTGCATCGATCCAAATAAAATTGATCCAACTTTACTATGCCCTGAAAACATTGATTTTGTATGTGGCTGCGATGGCGTTACGTATAATAATGTTTGCAACGCTGAACGAAACGGTGTTTTAAGCTGGACAAAGGGAAAGTGTGAAGTAGATACAACTGAAACGGCTTGCATTGAAGTCTGTCAAGATTCTTGTG
>JBMYOI010000072.1:0-9774 GCA_049599135.1 Salibacteraceae bacterium | reverse complement strand
AGATATCATAGTCTACATCAGTAATTGCATTGGCTTCAATGTCCCAATTTCGTTCTATATAATTCTGTACATGGCTAGGTAGGTTTGGATGAGCTGAATTTTGGACTGTAGCATCAATATAAGCGTTTATGCCTAAAGTTGAGGAATTCAACTGTACTGTAAATGGCGAGTATTCAGTTCCGTCTGTTCCAATTTCAAAGTTGTATGTTCCAGTGCTGTTATTTATGTAGGTTCTTACTGTCCCTCCGTATATATATGATGCAGAACTAGCATCAGTTACCGTTGCATCGGAGATAGGTAAACCGATAAAAAGATTATGGCCATTCAAATTCATGAGCCCGTTTTTTAGCTTTAGTTGATTAATTATTTCAATCGGACCGGTTGCCGTTACTACAGCGTTGTTTCCGTTTATTGTAAGCGTGCGATAAACTCCCTCCAACAAGTCTTGACTTTTTGAAAGATGTAAATCAGGAAACACGGAGGTATGTTCATCTGGTTCACAATTAGCTGCAGTTGAGGCCGTAATAGTCCACTCTGCGTCATCCCATGTTGAAACGGGAGCTTCTATTGTCGATTTTCTAACAGCTTTACTGTTTTCATACTCCCAAGATTGGCCAGAACCGTCTTGACCTATAACGCCAAAAGCGTCTTGCAAAGTTCCTGAAGTATTGTCTCCATTGAGATACAAGAAATACCCATCGTCTCCATTACCATTAAAATTACCATAACCATCATTGGCTGTTTTACTATAAGCAGCATTGTATCCTGAAGTACTCACAGCGATTGTATAAAGTCCTCCTGGGTTTAATGTACCTGTTAGTTGTCTGCAGCTAAAACTTCCACCTCCATTAGTTTCCTTACAGATGTAATAAGGGGTTGAGCTAAAATCAATTTGTACTGAATCAGTATTGAATAATTCCACGTAACGCGCATCAGTATCATCCGATGGGTCAGTTATCTCAGAAATAATGAGGTTTGGGATGTAAGTAGACCCAATTGAAATTTCATTTCCAGAAGACCAATTAGTCCCCACTCTTGTCCAAATTTTAGCATAGTATAGGGTTCCGCTACCAAGGTTGGTAATGGATACAGAAGTTCCAGTTCCTTTATAAACAACTTTGCCACTGTCAAAAGCGGTTCCAGATCCAATAAATGAAGCATCGGCTGTATAGCTCGTTCCATCTCCAGAAGGACTTCCGGAAATTGTGCTGTTAGCTTTACAAACTACCAATATTTCATCGTAGCAAGTTGGGTTAGTCCAATTAAGTACAGAAATGCCTATACTAGGTGTGTAGGTTGTTGAGCTTATATTAACTGGACTGGAGCCACAAACGCCTTTTATTACGACGTTGTCAAAGCCATGCTGTTCAGTTCCGATATCATTTCTTGCTCTTACTAGTATTTGTAATGTAGTCCCTGTCACTCCAAGTAAACTATCTGTTAAAGTTTTACTGGTAAAGTCATCAACTCCCCAATAGAAATCGGACTCTACCGCTGAATCCAGAATAAAGTAAACCACTATAGAATCGTCACCTTCCATTGTGCCCGTTTCCGTCAGGTCTATAGATAAGGTGAGGTTTGTAAGGTTTTGAATGTCAAAAATGGGAGACTTCCAAATACCGTGTCCATCAAGGTCTTGAAATTCGAATGCTTCGCTAACTACCTGTAAATAATCGGAGGAGGCGGTCAAAGCAATGCCAGTTGTATCTACAAACCAATCGACACCAGAAGTATCTAAACTAATTGGGCTGCTAGTTCCGGTACCTTTAGCTCCTTTGCCATTTTGGCCCGTAAAATCTTCTGAGTAAATAGTTACTTGTGAGAAACTCAAAGAACTACAGCAAAGCATTATTACTACTATTGTAAGCAGGGTAAGTTTAGGCATAATGAAGCAGTTTAATTAAGACATTAAATATACGAATTCAAATTTTTGTTTTTGTCAAGATTAAATGTTCATTTAATGCTAATAAAATGTGAATTTTTTATCTATTGGATTATTTGCGCAATATACTTTTGCGTATGCAAGAAACAATTCTGATTTTAGATTTCGGATCACAGTACACTCAGCTTATTGCAAGACGAGTAAGAGAGTTAAATGTTTACTGTGAAATTCACCCCTATAACAACTATCCCGAATTAACTGATAATATAGTCGGTGTTATTCTGTCGGGGAGTCCTTCTTCTGTAAGAGATTCAGAGTCCCCAGTGCCAGATTTGTCCAAAATAAAAGGCATTAAACCATTGCTTGCAGTTTGTTACGGGGCTCAGTTTTTAGCTCATCATTTTGGTGGTGAGGTTGTTGCTTCAGAGCACCGTGAATATGGCAGAGCCAATATGAGTATGATTGACCACTCCACAAAACTATTTTATGAAATTGAAGTAGGAAGTCAGGTTTGGATGAGCCATGGAGATACCATAAAAACTTTGCCTTCGAATTATACACTTATTGGAAGCTCTAAAGATGTTGTTAATGCCGCATTTAAAGTTAATGAAGAAGATACTTACGGTATCCAATTTCATCCCGAAGTTTATCATTCAACTGATGGCTTGAAGTTACTAAACAACTTTGTTGTAGGTATATGTAATTGTGCGCAAGACTGGACTCCAGATTCATATATTGAAACTACTGTTGCTCAATTGAAAGAGCAAATTGGAGATGATAAGGTTATTTTAGGACTTTCCGGTGGGGTTGATTCAACCGTTGCAGCCACTTTAATAAGTAAAGCAATTGGCAAAAACCTGTATTGCATATTTGTGGATAACGGCCTATTAAGAAAAAATGAATTTGAAGGAGTTTTGGATCAATACAAACATTTAGGTTTAAATGTGAAAGGTGTTGATGCAAAATCTAGGTTTTATGAAGAATTAGCTGGAGAATCTGACCCAGAAACTAAACGTAAAATTATTGGACGAGTATTCATTGAAGTTTTTGATGACGAATCTCATTTAATTGAAGATGCTAAATGGTTGGGACAAGGAACAATATATCCTGATGTTATTGAATCTGTTTCGGTAAATGGGCCTAGCGCCACCATTAAATCACACCACAATGTTGGAGGTTTACCCGATTTTATGAAACTTAAAATTGTTGAACCTTTGCGGTCTTTGTTTAAGGATGAAGTTAGAAGAGTCGGAAAAAATTTAGGTTTAGCACCAGACCTTTTGGGAAGACACCCTTTTCCAGGACCAGGATTGGCGATTAGAATTTTAGGTGACATTACTCCTGAAAAAGTGGCTACCTTACAAGAAGTTGATCATATCTTTATTCAAGGTCTTAAAGATGAAGGCCTTTATGACGATGTTTGGCAAGCTGGAGCAATTCTTCTTCCTGTACAAACAGTTGGTGTAATGGGAGATGAAAGAACTTATGAAAATGCTGTAGCTTTGAGAGCTGTATCGTCTACTGATGGTATGACTGCAGATTGGTGTCATTTGCCTTATGAATTTTTGGCACGAGTTTCGTCTGAAGTAATAAACAAAGTAAAAGGAATTAATAGAGTGGTTTATGATATAAGTTCTAAGCCGCCAGCCACAATTGAGTGGGAATAAAATTTGATTTGGGTAAATTAAAGCTTCTTGTCTGTCTATTTGTATTTATTGGATCTTTAGGGCTATCAGCTCAACAGTTCAATGAAAAACAGGTTCAATTAATCGAGGGTAAAACCTACTATTTACACAAGGTTGAAAAAGGGAATACAATATACTCTTTGAGTAAAATGTATTCTATTAAAGTAAAGGACCTACTTTCTGAAAATCCTCAGTTGGAAGAAGGCTTGAAAATCGGTCAAGTAATTCGAATTCCTATCAAAAAAGTGGATTCAAAATTGACCGGTGGAAACTCTCCTGTTATAGATGGAGAAACCCTTATTCATGAAGTTTTACCAAAAGAAACTCTTTATGGATTATCAAAACAATACAATGTTTCTGTTGCTGAAATTCAAAAATTAAATCCAGAATTAACTCAAGGGTTGAAAATTGGTATGGAATTAAAAATCCCGCTACCAACACAAGAGGTTAAAGGAGTTAGTGAATTGGCAATGAAGCCAGCCGAGGTAGATAGCTTTTTGCTCCATTTTGTAGAGCCGCAGCAAACCCTATATTCATTAGCAATTGATTACGATGTAAATATTGATTCTATCCGTTTGGTTAATGGAGGGTTACCTGATGGGTTAAAAGTTGGAACGACCATTAGAATTCCAACATTAAATTCTGAAATTACAGGGTTGAAAGAAATGCTATTGAAAGTCGACTCGGTTCAAGAGTCACCTGTTTTATGGGATGCAACAGAGATTAAAGATGAGTATTTAATTTCATTACTGATTCCTTTTTACCTTGATTCAAATGATAGTATTAGAGGGAATAAAAAGGATTTTGAAAAAGACTTTTTGTATAGCCAATCAAAAATTGGAATTGAATTTTATACTGGTTTTAAAACTGCTTTGGATGAGTTTAAAAGCGATACGACTAAAATAAAAGTACAGGTTTACGATGTTTCATTGGATAGATATTCTAAGAGTACTTCTTCAATGAGAGAACTCACTAATAGTGCCGATTTTTTTGAATCTGATTTAATTGTAGGTCCTTTTCACCGGTCAAATTTTGAGCTAGCATCTGCCTATTCTAAAAAAGCAAGAATACCTATAGTTACGCCTGTGCCTCACCGCAAAAGTTCAATGGATACAAATCAATACGTTATTAAAGTTCACTCGTCAGATGAAGCTCAAGTAGACTTTTTAAGGAATTTTACACTTGATAAATGGAAGGGTAAAAATGTAATTCTGGTTGAAAATAACGAACTGAAAGATGTCATTCTTTCCGAACGCTTTCAAGGCATTGCTAACGCAGACACCAATTTTTCTTTATACAACGAAATGGATAGTCTAGTGAATAAAGTTAAGTTCTATGAATTTGATACTGCCAAATTAAACCGTGTTTTGATTGATAGTATTGAGAATATTCTGCTGATGCCAATGAAAAGTAAAACCTTTGTAGGTCAGTTTCTTGCAGGACTTAATAAGTATTCAGGAAGATATAATATAAAGGTAGTGGGACTGGATAGTTGGAATAAAATGGGATACTTAGAATATCGCTATTTGAACAATTTAAAGGTACATATAGTAAGTAATCAATATGTAAATTATGCTGATTCTACCACACAGGAATTTGTAATGGTCTATAGAAATACGTACGAAACAGAGCCTACGGAATGGGCTTTTCTGGGATACGATTTGGCTTCGTATTTTATGAATGCCTTGAGCAAGTATGGTACGGCAGTTCAAAATTATTTTGATGAGAATTCCTATGAAGGATTAAGTAAAAACTTTGATTTTAAAAGAAATGGGGTTGCTGAAGGATTTGAAAATAGCGGACTCAGAGTTGTTAAAATTGAAAATTACCAATACTATCAAATCAAATAATGGTGCCTAACAGAAATGAAATTGAACTTTGGTTCAAGAGTCTTCAAAATGCTATTTGTAATGGTTTAGAAGAACTTGATGGAAAAGTAACTTTTGAAGAAGATTTGTGGTCACGGCCTGGTGGCGGAGGGGGGAGAACCCGTGTGATTCAAAACGGAAATGTATTTGAAAAAGGAGGAGTAAATTTTTCCGCAGTTGAAGGAAGGTTACCTGAAAATATTCAAGCTGCTTTAGGGATAGATTCGAATGAGTTTTATGCAACTGGTATTTCCATTGTCATTCATCCGAAAAATCCCAATGTGCCAATTATTCATATGAATACACGATACTTTGAAATTGATGATAAAGTATGGTGGTTTGGTGGGGGAATAGATTTAACACCAATTTATATAGTGGAGGAAGAAGCTAAACAGTTTCACCAAACACTTAAAGACTGTTGTGATAAGTTTGATCCGAATTTTTACATTGAACACAAAAAATGGGCTGACGACTATTTTTTCATAAAGCATAGAAATGAAACTCGAGGAATAGGTGGTATTTTCTTTGATCGAATGAAAGGGGATAAGCAAGACCTTTTCAATTATGTGAAAGATGTTGGAAGTACTTTCTTGAAGGCCTACAGTCCCATTGTACTAGCAAATAAAAATAAATCATATACAGAAGAGCAAAAGACTTGGCAGCTAATTAGACGCGGGCGTTATGTTGAGTTTAATTTAGTTTATGATAAAGGAACAAGGTTTGGTTTAGACACGTCAGGACGCATTGAGTCTATTCTAATGAGCCTGCCAGATATGGCAAGTTGGAAGTACAATTTTGAGCCAAAAAAAGGGTCTTCAGAAGAGAAGACCCTAAGCCTTTTAAAAAAGGGAATTAACTGGGCTTAATACTTATTATTTACCTCAAATCAATTTCTTCAACACCTGCTGGAGTTTTGAATTCAAATGCTGAGCCAGGGTATGTTTTATTAGTAACGAAGCTGTTTATTGTATAAATAAACACATTACCATCTTTCGATTTAATTTCCATTCCCGAAATTTCTGTTTTTGCTTTATCAATGTACAGTAGAATAGTGTGGTAAGGTTTGTCGCCAGGTTCTTCGGGGTACAATTTAATTACGTTTACATTTTTCCCGTTTTTAACAGCATCTTCTGCTAAAACATATTTAAATCCGGTTTCGTAAATCGTGAATATTTTTTTCGGATTTAGAAAAACTGCATCTTCATCATCTTCATCGACTTCACTAATCTGAACTTCTTTTACATCTTTTAAATAAGTCCAAACAGTAGTGCCGTTTGAAATGATTTCTTGCTGAGACAAAATCAATTTATACTTATCGTCTTTCAATATAATCTGGCCATTTTGTTTGTCGTCAATGCCTTCCGCCTTGTTTAGCAATCTAAACTCAAAATCTGCGGTAATGGTGCTAAACGATTTAGTATTGGCGCTCAGTTTATCTAAAATGACTTTAGCCTTAGGGTCTTTAGGTGTTTTTAAATCTTCTTGGGCAGAAATATGGCCAATAATTGAGAGCCCTAAAACCAGTGTAAGTAATCTTTTCATAATGTTATAATTCATTCTCATTCGACCTATTCAATAACTGTTCCAAAGAGATTTCATCAGGTATTAAAACCTCTCTAGCTTTCGACCCTTTGAAAGGGCCAATAATTCCAGCAGATTCCAATTGATCAACAATTCTCCCTGCACGATTATACCCCAGTTTCAATTTACGTTGTAATAACGAAGCAGATCCTTGTTGGTGCATAACAACAACTTTGGCAGCATCAACAAAAAGAACATCTCTATCATCTTCATCGTCTAGGCCATCACTTTGGTTATCGACATCACCCACATACTCAGGCAATAAAAAGGCATCAGGATATCCTTGTTGGTTTCCAATGAAGTCGGTAATTTCTTCTACTTCGGGTGTATCTACAAAAGCACATTGAACACGAGTTAAATCATTACCAGATGTAAATAATAAATCACCTCTACCAATCAATTGATCGGCTCCACCAGCGTCAAGTATGGTTCTTGAATCAATCTTAGAGGTTACTCTAAAAGCAATTCGAGAAGGGAAGTTTGCCTTAATAGTTCCAGTAATAATATTTACAGAAGGACGTTGAGTAGCGATAATTAAGTGAATGCCAATTGCACGTGCTAATTGAGCAATACGAGCAATAGGAGTTTCGACCTCTTTACCGGCTGTCATTATTAAATCGGCAAACTCATCAACTACAACAATAATGTATGGTAAATAACGATGTCCATTTTCGGGGTTCAGCTTTCTGTTAACGAATTTTTTATTGTACTCTTTTATATTTCTACAATGCGCTTCTTTCAAAAGTTCGTAACGCTGATCCATTTCAATACACAAACTATTTAAAGTTGCAACAACTTTAGAAGTATCGGTAATAATGGCTTCAGCTTCATCTGGTAGTTTGGCTAAATAGTGTCTTTCTATTTTATTAAATAGAGTAAGCTCAACCTTTTTAGGGTCGACTAATACAAATTTCACCTGAGAAGGATGCTTTTTGTACAATACAGAAACCAATATTGCATTTAACCCCACCGATTTACCTTGCCCAGTAGCACCTGCCATAAGTAAGTGAGGCATTTTGGTCAAATCGGTAACGAAGGTTTCATTACTAATTGTTTTTCCAATGGCAAGCGGAATTTCCATGTCTGAGTTTTGGAACTTGTCACTCGCAATTACGGCTTTCATGGAAACAATTCCTGGGTTTTGATTAGGTACCTCTATGCCAATAGTTCCTTTACCAGGAATAGGAGCAATAATTCGGATACCAAGTGCAGCTAAACTCAGTGCTATATCGTCTTCTAAGTTTTTAATTTTTGAAATTCTAACACCAGGAGCAGGAACAATTTCATACAGGGTAACTGTAGGGCCTATTGTAGCTTTAATTTGATCAATCTCAATTTTATAATTCTGTAAAGTATTAACAATGTTGTTTTTGTTAACTTCAAGCTCTTCTTTGTTTACTTCAATTTGTCCATCACCGTGATTGGCTAAAAGGTCTATAGATGGAAATTTGAATTTTGATAAATCTAAAGTTGGATCATATTCACCAAAGTCTTTAACTTTTTGGTTAATCTCTGATTTAGATAGTTCTTCATCCGAGTTTTCTGCAACGGTTACATCCAGCTCTAATCCCTCTTCTTCCGAATCGGCTTTTATGTCCTCAATAGTTGGTTCTGGTTCAGGTATGGTAATTTCCATTTCTGAAGTCCCTGTTAATTCCGGTTCTTTTTCCGCGGCTAAATTTTCAACACTAAGCAAATGCTCAGCGTCGTTCGTTTCAGTTGTCGTTGCTTTTATTTCCGGTTCTAATTCCTCTTCTTTTTTCTCTTCTGTATAGAAAAGCTCTTCTTTAAGTGAAGTTTCGTCATTTAACTCTTTTTCGAGATTTGCAGGGTTAATATTGCTGAAACTCGCGGGAGCTTCAATTTCCTCATTTACTTCTGGGCTCGAAGTATATTTCTTAATAAACTGATAAATTGAGCGGATTGATAAATCAAAAGAAATAATTAGGTAGCTTAAAAATACAACTGTCAATAGGGAAATAGTCCCTGCGCTGCCCAATGTTGCAACCGACCATTGGTTTATGTAAAAGCCGATAGATCCACCAACAAATAAATAATCACTATCAAAGAAAAAGCCCATTAGGGCAGAAAACCAAATGATTAAAAATAATGTGTTTTTTATGGTTTTAGCTAGAGGTAAGAGTGATATGTTTAAGAGTATTTTTAGACCTAAAAGGGCGAGAATTATTATAAATGCGAATGAACTAATACCAAACCAGTTATTAATAAATATGTGAGATGTAAGTGCGCCAAGTTTACCTAACCAATTTGCTACTTCAATTTCTGGATTTGAAAAAAGTTCGCCCCACGATCCAAATAATAAATCTTGATCAAGCTTCCAAGTAAATAAAAATGAGGTAAATGCAACGAGTAGGTAGAATGAAAAAAGCAGTGTAAGTAAACCCGTAATTCGACGAACCTTATCGCTGATAACAAACTGCCTGAATTTTTTAAGAGGGCTAACTCTTTTTTTAGAGGCGGACTTTTTAGTTTTTACTTCCTTTTTATCAGACATAGATTACCTAAGCGGTTTAAGCATCAAATGTAATTAATATGATAGGTGGAAATAGCCGAAACACTAGTGACTACTTGGTTTTTATAAACATGAGAAAGTGAAAAATTAGTACTCAAAGCCAATAAAGGCTTCTTCCATTTTTCGAATAAGTTGTTTGTTAGATACAATCTTGTATTCTAACGGCACATGAAATTCTTTGTCAGCAATAGAATCAGAGTAAACTTTTTCTGCTTCAAAATTTAC
>JBMYOI010000071.1:0-10110 GCA_049599135.1 Salibacteraceae bacterium | reverse complement strand
ACGGTGGAATTGCTGTATTACCTAGCACTTCAGTTAACAATGACAACGATTCAACAAACGAGATTCAGATGTTGAGTATCTCTAACGATACCATTTACTTATCTGATGGTGGAATTGCTGTATTACCTAGCACTTCAGTTAACAATGACAACGATTCAACTAATGAGTTAAACTCGGCAGTTGCTTTAGCAGGAACAAACTTGAATATTACGGATGCTGGTGGTATGAAAACAGCTGATTTAAGTAGCCTAGAAGAGTCCCAAGCTATTATTGATTCGGCTGCTGCTATTCGTGCAGACTTTCCAACGGTTGCTGCTAACAACGATAACGACTCTACGAATGAGTTAAACACTACAGTTGCTCTAGTGGGAACTAACTTGAATATTACGGATGCTGGTGGTATGAAAACAGCTGATTTGAGTAGTCTTGAAGAATCCCAAGCTATTATTGATTCTGCTGCTGCTATTCGTGCGGACTTTCCAACAGTTGCTGCTAACAATGATAACGATTCAACTAATGAGCTAAACACTGCAGTTGCTTTAGCAGGAACTAACTTGAACATTACAGATGCTGGTGGTATGAAAACAGCTGATTTGAGTAGTCTTGAAGAATCCCAAGCTATTATTGATTCTGCTGCTGCTATTCGTGCGGACTTTCCAACAGTTGCTGCTAACAATGATAACGATTCAACTAATGAGCTAAACACTGCAGTTGCTTTAGCAGGAACTAACTTGAACATTACAGATGCTGGTGGTATGAAAACAGCTGATTTAAGTAGCCTAGAAGAGTCCCAAGCTATTATTGATTCGGCTGCTGCTATTCGTGCTGACTTTCCAACAGTTGCCGCTAACAATGATAACGACTCTACTAATGAGTTAATTTCTAGTCTATCTGTTAGCAACGATTCATTATTAATTATGGAAGGCGGAATTCAAAGCCGAACTGATTTATCATTGATTAATTACTGGAATAAATCGGGAAACAATCTTGACTTTAGGACTGGAAGAGTTTACATAGGAACTGCCAGTGGAAATGGGTTTGTATCAATTATTGATTCAAGTATTGGTAGAGGCCTTAGAGTTGAATCCATTTCTTCGCTGAGTAATATTGGAATAGATGGTTATGCACTTTCATCTGCTACCAATAACAACACTCAATATGGTGTTGTAGGGAATGCAATTGGCACATCAGGCACTTCTGGAACCGGAAATCATTACGGTGTTTATGGAAACGCAGTAGGTGGAGGAGCTTATGCAGCTGGAGTTTATGGTACTGCTACAGGTACTCTCGCTACTTCTGGAACGGCAAGAGGTGTAGATGGAATCGCCAATTCTACAACAGCACAATATAACCAAGGGATATTTGGATATGCTAGTAACCCTGGAACCGGTTCAAATGGCTACAACGCAGGAGCTACGGGAGATGCAACTGGGCACACGATTCTCAATTATGGTGTACTTGGGCTAAACTCTGGAACTGGAAATAAAAATTATGGTGGTGCTTTTTACGCTTACGGTAATGTTAGCGGAACAAAGAAAAACTATGGTATGTATGGATATTCATGGGGAGCTGATACAAATATTGCCATTTACGGTTATGCTAAAGATGATCCAGCAGCAGTTAATTATGGTATCTACACTGAGGTAGCTGGAGCTTCTAGTCTTGCTGGTCGTTTTATCGGCAATGTGCGTATTGAAGGTAATTTAGATATTACGGGTTCAATTAGTAAAGGTTCTGGTACTTTTAAAATTGATCATCCTTTAGATCCAGAAAACAAATATTTGGTTCATTCTTTTGTAGAAAGTCCTGACATGATGAATATTTATAACGGAAATGCAACTACTGATGCAAACGGTGAGGTTATAGTTACATTACCAAATTATTTTGAATCTGCGAATAAAGAATTTAGATATCAATTGACTCCAATTGGTGACTTTGCTCAGTGTATTATTAAAGAAGAAATTTCCGGAAATACTTTTAAAATTGCTACTGACAAGCCTAATGTAAAAGTAAGCTGGCAAGTTACTGGTGTAAGAGCTGATCCATATTCTAATTCAAACAGAATTGTTCCAGAAGTAGACAAAGACAACAATGAAAAAGGTCTTTACCTACACCCAAAAGCATACGGATTTGAAGATTCTAAATCGCTGTACAAATCAGTTGATGCGGGAGACACAAAACAAACTGTAAAAATGTTGAAAGAATCTGGTGGAAAAATAAACTCCAAAACAGATCTTAATCAAGATTAAATTGAGTTAACTCCAAATATTAAAACAGCCTTCGGGCTGTTTTTTTTTGCTCATACCTTACATTTGATACATGAAGAAAAATGTACTTATTACAGGTGGAAGTGGAGCTATTGGCAAAGAAGCTATTCAATTTTTATCTGAAAAAATTGAGTTGTATAACGTCACTTGTTTAGTACATAACGAAGCCAAAGCCAGAAAAAGAATTGGTAAATTCCAATCTGAAATGAATTTCGTTACGGGTGACATTACCAAGCCAAAAGATTTAGAACTAGTTTGCAAAGACGTTGATTTTGCAATTCATCTAGCTGCTATTATCCCCCCATTAGCCGACAAAAACCCAGAATTAGCAAACCGAGTTAATGTCCAGGGAACAGCAAACCTTATTAAGGCTTTAGAAAAAAATTCTCCAGATGCATTTCTATTATATGCAAGTAGCATTTCGGTGTACGGCGATCGCGTAAGTGCTCCCAACATTAAAGTTGGGGACCCCTTACAACCGAGTATGGGGGACGAGTATGGACAAACAAAAGTGGATACCGAAAAAATGATTCAAGCTTCGAAACTTGATTGGACAATTTTTAGATTATCTGGAATTTTAGACCCAGAATTAAATGGACCAGATCCGCTTATGTTCCACATGCCCCTTGAAACAAGCTTTGAAATTTGCACAACAAGAGATTGCGGAAGAGCTTTTGTTAATTCCCTAGAACATAAATCACAACTGAGTAAACGCACATTTAATTTAGCAGGCGGGGAATCATGCCGAGCTATCTTTAGTGACTTTTTAGACGTAGCTCTTAAACTTGGAGGTCTAGGTAAGTTAGATTGGCCAGAAGGAGCATTTGCTAAAGCTAATTTTCATTGTGGGTATTACGTTGACGGAAACGATCTCGAAGACATAATTCACTTTCAACAAGACACTAAAGAAGACTATTTCAACCAAATGAGCAATGCCATACCTAAATGGCAAAAAATCTCTGCCCGTCTTTTCCGACCTATCATAAAATGGGGAATGCTTCAAACTTCTGACCCTTGGAAAGCCAAGCGATCTAATGACAAATACGGAATGAAGAGATATTTTGGGATAGACGTGTAAGAATCACTTAATTTCGCGCCGTTATATTTCGTTCTATCGCTGTTCAAATTTATTTGAAGGGAGGAAAGTCCGGACACCACAGAGTGCCACACCATGAGAAACCATGGGCATTTTATTAGGAATAGTAAAATGACAGATAGTGCTGCAGAAAAGGAAACTACTCTAACTTGTTAGGGAAAAGGTGAAAAGGTGCGGTAAGAGCGCACCAGTTCTAAAAGAGATTTTAGAAGCTTAGTAAACCTTGTGGGGTGCAAGACCATGTATACCGGGATTTCTAGTTTGTAGTTTCGACTATGAATTAGTTGAGAGTCGCTCGCTCTTCCGATATTTATCGGAACCGGAGGGTAGGTTGCGTAGACAAATGGTAGATTAAAACAGAATCCGGCTTATGGAGATGTAACAAAAAAAGGAGGCTCTCGGGCCTCCTTTTTTATTATCAATATTTAGTAGTGTTTACCTACCCACATTCACCTTTTGGATTGATTTTCCGCTAGGGGTTGTGGTTTCTAAAAAGTAAACCCCTACAGCTTCTTTCGATAAATCAATTGTTTGAATGGCATTGCTTTGATCGATAGTCCAGCTATATGTGCTCAACTCTTGCCCATAAATATTTCTTACTACCAACTGAACATTTCCTTCTCCAATTCCATTGATTTTTAAGTTTACTAAACCAGTAGTCGGATTTGGGTAGAATTCAAGGTTAGCCAAATCATTTAATTCATTTACACCAACACAATTTCCATCATAACTCACATTAATTGTATCACTATTCATACATCCTTTAAGGCTTGTTGTTTCTAACCAATAAGTACCGTTCACGGTTACCCAAATATGTTCGGTAATAGCACCTGTACTCCATTTATAACTTCCAATAGATTGTCCTGACAAACCAAGGGAAGTTCCGAAACAAAGAACTGTATCAGAACCCAAATCAACTTTAGGGGTATCATTTACAGTTACAAGTTGTGAAGCTGTATCAGAACACATATTTGTATCTACAAATTCATAAACAATTCTGAAACTTCCTAAACCTGACGTTACCGGATTAAAGATTGAATCATTGATAATTCCTACACCTTGGTATTTCCCACCAATTGGCAAGCCGTGAGAAAGTGTTTTAGAAGAATCATTTAAACAGAAATCATTAATTGTCCCTAGACTTACTGAAGGAACTTGTTTTACCCTAACCGTAACGCTAGCAGTATCCGAACAACCACTAATTGGTTTTGCATAACGATACATAATTGTTTGGGAACCAGCCCCAGTAGTTGTTGGATCAAATCGAGTACCAGAAACTCCTGTTCCAAAATAAACACCACCAGCAGGTAAACCTCCAGACAAGTTGAGCAAGCCTTCGTTTTCGCAAATATCGGCTTGTGAAGCTAAACTCACCACTGGAATTGAGTCAACAATTACATGTACCCCATTTGAGTCGTAACAACCATTTGGTTTTAATAATGAGTAAGTTAAAAAGTGAGTTCCGGCTCCGGCCAATTTTGGATTGAAAATGGTATCATTTACTACCCCTGGGCCAGCAAAAACACCTCCACTAAAGTTAGATTTCAATACAATAGGATTATCATTTAAACACAACCCAGCAGGTGTATTTATTGATGGTAAATCATATTTACCAAAGTTGGCATGTATATTAAATAAGTAGCCGCTTAAAGAATCTTCAAACGCAGTCCATTGTGACCCCGTATTAATAAATGAAGCAGCTGACATGTAGTTGTCTTTTGTCAATCCGATGGTTAAGTAATTAGTTGACGTTTGTTCGACTGCAATCAAATACTTACCAGGCTCTAAAGCTTCTAAACATTTAATTGGCAAGTTGTACCACCTTGAGGCATTACTGTTAACCACCCAGTATTCTGTAGTTGCAATCGAATTTCCAACAGAGCCATTATTAAATTGATAAACCGCAGCACGCAATGTATCTCCAACAGTTGGAAAGTTCAAATAGAAACTAACTGAAGTAATGGTATCTTGATTGAACACTTCTAAAACAGTTCCCATTTCACCAGCACCACCAGTAAACCCAAATGTTGTGTCTACTACATTGTTGTCTCTAGCTAAAACAGTATCGGTTAATGAGAAGTTAAAATCCATTGAATCGTTTTCAAAACATTTATCAACCCGATTAAAGTCAGCATAAATAAAGGCCGTTTGAACACCAACAGTTAATCCGCCAAGGCTATCTGTAATTGAAACATTTGTATCTCCCTCGCTAACCAAACTACCAACAAGTAACTTGTTCATGAAACCTGCAACATCAACATTCAACGTAACGCTATCAGCTGTCAAGTAGCCGTTATTGGTTATTGTTGAGTGGAAACGATTATTCGCCATTTCAACAGGAACTTGGCTGTATTCGACCATAGCGTTTGAAACTTCTAAATCGTAAGGGTGAACAGCACGTAGAACAATGTTATCGAAGGTTCTACCATCCCCAGGAAGTTTTTGATTATCCTCTTGACCAAATCTAACCTGGAAACTAGAACTATAGTTTTGACCAACTTGTGCCAATGCGGAAGTAATATCTAAATCAAGGATTTCTTTGACTCGATTCGTTCTTCTGTTTCTCCAAAGATCGAAAACTCCAACCCAAGCCGAAGTATCACTTCCACGAACCCATACACTATCTCCTGCATGTCTTTCATCTCTGTGATCGATATAATCAAAACTTAAAAACACGGAGTCATTTACATCGTATCTCGTCATGTTCAGGTTCAGAACTAGCTCATTGATTATGGTTGATCCATTTGGAGTTCTGTCCAAAGTAATTGCCTGCGAACCGCCAGCTTTTTTACCGCTTTTGGTTTGTAGTCTACCGCCATTACTTGCAAAATCCCATTCTTCAGCATCCCATAACCCTAAATGACTTTCAAATAACGAAGTATCTTTTATTCCTTCAAAACCTTCAACAAATGGAAGTTTTACAGCCGAATTTTCTAATGTTACCACTTTTAAATCCAACGTATCGTCTTCAATGTATTGATCGTTTTGCATAGCGGTAAACACTCGAATATTGTGAGTTCCTATAGTATCCAAATTCAAAGGAAGCGGAAATCTAAACGTATCTCTCGCACCAGCGTTTAGAGTTCCCCAAAGAGTGTCTTGCTGAACCATTCCTAAAAATTGCATTTCAATTGGAATATCTTGTGCCGGAGGACCGAAATTTCTAACAACTACCTCAACAGTATCCAACCCAGAAAAAGCTGTAGACGTCCATTTTCTTGCTCTTTTGTTTGTAGGGTTCAGTACCTCAACAATTCCAACATTTTCAATTAGTGTATATTCATCAGCGCCCATATCCGGGAATGAAGCATCTCTCACCTCGCCATCAATATCCATATTAAATGTACCTAAGGCGGTTGCTGAACTATCCAGTAATGTTTGATTTGCATGAAGATCAATCGTGCTCAAATAAATTGGATCGGCACTAACCGAGTTGGCATCTTGACCACTTAAAGTTCTCCAGTTTGCCATGGTTTGAATGTTATTTCGAGTAATTAGCTGCCCTGTTGTATAAAGGTTATTATAATTTGAACTAAATCCTGAATAGTCGTAAAAAACAAAACCACCTGCAAGGTTTGCAAACGAGTTGTTTAGCAAGTTATTACCAAACGAGCTACTCAGTCTACAGGCATACCCAGCAACGTATTTAGCTTTTGAAATATTTACTGAATTGTAATATACATTTAAGTAGTTTGTTTTGTTAATGTAGATACCGTTTCCTTCAAGCACATGAACAAAGTTGTTTACTAAATGATTTGATTTAAGAGTAGTTCCGTGTGATCTATACATGGTAATTCCTGAAGCTGTGGACGTTTCGCCTTCAATGCTAATTGAGTTTCTAGAAACCATAAAATCTTCCACCCAATGAAAATAGATACCTGTTGTATTTGTTTTGCCTTGTATGACAGAAGAAGTAATTACGTTGCTGTCTAACCCAATTGAATCGGCAGAATAGATATACAAACCATAAGCATCAAATTCAGAAATGGTGTTTTTAAACACTTGAATTTTTTCGTTTGATTTAATGTTGCTCGAACCCGCTATATAAAGCCCCATTGAGCCATTTGATATTTTATTGTTAGAGAAAACCAAGTGATCGTTTACGTTTACACCTGAAGCTCGCACATAAATAGCAGACTCATCACTACTTGCACTGGTTGAGTATGGACCAACTACTGTATTGCTATCAATAGTTATGTAAGAATTTGCTCCATCGAGTCTTAACGCAGACAACGAACCTGTGTTTTTAAACTCAATATTCTTAATGGTAACGTATTTTAAATTTTCAAGAGTTACTGCGGTGTTAGTATCTGAAATAACAACTGAACCTAAACCTGTATCTCTGGTAATTACCATATTATTGGTGGAAGTTAAACCGCTAATATCCTTCAGGATAATACTTTCGTTATAAACCCCTGGGCGAGCTTTTATTATAACTGGTCCACAAACACCAGCATCATTAATAGAGTTTGCAAAAGACTTCCAGTTTACAAAATCAGGGTTTAAACCACCTACTGTATAGGTACCATTAAATTGAACAAATAATTGCTCGTTAATAGTATCATTCGAAAACAACTCATCAACTTTTCCATTAGGTGAAGATGTGTAAGATTCAACTTGGTAGTTACCGCCCGAAAAAGAATAAGTACCTACAACCACATTTGAATCAACATCACCAGGAGGCAAAATACCGTTCCATGAATAAGCTGGTTGACTAACATAAGGGCCTCCATTATTAGAAACTAACCAAGCTACTTGAACTGATTTAAGAGTATCGCCGCCAAAGTTTTTCAAAGCAAAAACAACACTTTGAGTTCCGTTACACAACTGCTTGCTTACCAACGCAGCAGACCCAGCATCGTCTTTTCTTGTATTGAATTGGTATGCACCAATATCTGGGTTAGAACCACGAGAAACTCCATCGATATCATTCATAACTGACGGTAACGAACCAGCAGTACCATCTAAAGCAATATGGTTTGGACGCATTTCAAATGCTGTCATATAATTTGGATTAGCCGAAGTCGAGTTATTTCCAAATACCGTTGCATTTCTCCAACCTGTTAATGTTGTATGGTTTCCTGAAATACCATAAACTAAGTTAGTGCCTGTAGTGTAAATGTTGTTATAATCAGAAGTGGCGATACCCTGACTATGAGAAAAATACATGGCATAACCACCCGTTAAATTTGAAAATGAGTTGTTTTTCAAATTAGCATTTGTACTCGACAAAGAACTAAATGCACGAGAAACTGAATTGAGTCCCCCTTCCATTGATACGCTATTGTGGTATATATCGTGTGCAAAGCAGTTGTACATACTTAACCCCCATGAACCAGCGCTATTTACATTGTTCGATGTTCTTACAACGGTAATGGCATTATTAACTATTCTTCTATTTGTACTTGATGTGTCTTGTGAGTATGTAATATGCACCCCTCTTCCGTAATAACTTGAAGTTACCACAACCTTATTACTTATGAAATCAATATTAGAATATGAAACTTCAACACCTCGATCTGCTTGTGTATATGAAGAATCAATAACCGAGTTCTTTTCAAATAAAACATCATTATCGTTTTGAATGACAACCCCAACACTGGTAAATTCAGTAATTACATTTCCTTTAAAAATTCCACCATTCGATTTTACCGAGTTATTATAATAAAGGCCATAATATCCACCTTTAATGGTATTGCCAATCAATGAGATGTTAATGTTGGATTGATTAGTAGTATTTGAAATTGATACGCCTGCGTTTTGAGAGTAATGACCTCGATAAACAGAAGTGTTGTTTTCAATGTTATTTCCTTCAATTACTAGGTTTCTGTTTCCTCCTGTAAGGTAAACTGGAGCCTTACTTAATGAGTTAATAGTAAACCCTCTAAGAGTTATGTATTCAGCACTATTAAATTGAACTGTAAACCCAGTAGAAGATAAAACTGCAGGAATTAAATTAGTACTATCAGACTCAATAACAACAGGACTTGTAGCAGAAGCTCCTTCAATTTTAGGAATTGAAACTGCATTGGCATAAGTTCCTGTTTGAACTTTAATGGTTGTAGGCGCACAAACTCCTCTTAGCGTTAAATCACTAACTGCAGCAATCAACGTTGAATAGTCTCCACCACCTTGTTGGGCAACGATATACGTACCTGACATGGCTGTTTTACTTGCCGAATTATTAACTGAATCGTTACCTGAGAACCCATCTGTATTATTATTTGGTGAACTTGTATTTGCTAAGAACTGGTAGGTAGTATCATTTGAAAAACTAAAGCTACCCAAGTTTACAATTGCACTTTGACCTGTAGCAAGGTTTCCTGTCCAGTTAACAACTGGTTGACTCACTGGTAATCCATAGTTTTTGGCTACCGACCAATTTATTGATACGCTAGTTAAAGCTTGCGTTCCGTAATTTGTAAGAGTAGTATAAATTGCGTTTGATCCAAAACAAAACAACCCATCAGATAAACTGTCTAAACCGGCATCGTTTGGTGAGGCTGTGAATTCATCAGCACCAATATCCGGAGTTGACGCTCTTAATTGTCCATCGATATCAAGAGTTAGTCCTGCGATAGCAGTACCTGAATTATTAGATGGCAAACCCAATGCGTGCAGGTCACTAGCAGATTTATAATAAGGATCTCCATTCACAGAATTTGCATCCTGACTAGTAAGAGTTCTCCAAACTGACAGGCTAGGAACGTTTGTATTTTTATAATATCCAAAACGACTTGTTCCGTT
>JBMYOI010000070.1:0-10131 GCA_049599135.1 Salibacteraceae bacterium | reverse complement strand
TTTCCAAAAAAACGTTCGTTCAACAATACTCCATTAGTATCAAAGTCAGAAATACGTAACTGGCGTTTTGGCAGGTTAGACTCTCCACTTCCAATAACCCGGTACATGGTATCGTAGTTAATTACGGCTACCGGAATAAACCAACCCGAATCAATAGCTACATTAAACGTACTTTGCCCAAATGCTATTTGGCTGGCTAAAATAAACAAGGGAAGAAGATTTTTTCTTCCCTTGTTTAAATGAATTTTAATGTTGTACAAGAAGCTTTTTAACATGGGTGTAATTACCTTTTTGTATTGGGATAACTAAAATAACCCATACTTAGTATTTTGTGCGTAATTCCTTTCATTTCCTTTCGCATAAGTAACTGGTGATTTTAACTTTGCGGCAAACTTCGAAAACATGAATGTACTGTTATTAGGTTCTGGTGGTAGAGAATATACAATGGCTTGGAAAATGGCTCAAAGTGAGCTACTGACAAAACTATTTATTGCTCCGGGTAATGGCGGTACAGAGGCTTTTGGAGAAAACGTGAACATTGGTGGTGAAGATTTTGAAACCATAAAGTCGTTCGTTATTGCAAACGATGTAAAACTCGTTGTTGTTGGGCCTGAGGCTCCTTTAGTAGCTGGAATTGTGGACTTTTTTGCAAACGACACACAACTAAAAAATATTGCGGTTATTGGGCCAGATAAACTAGCTGCAACCCTTGAAGGAAGTAAAGACTTTGCAAAAGAGTTTATGGCTCGACATAGTGTTCCTACTGCAGCGTACAAAACTTTTGATGCTAATACAGTAAAAGAAGGGCAAGCGTTTCTAGAAACCTTAAAAGCTCCTTATGTTTTAAAAGCCGACGGTTTAGCTGGTGGAAAAGGCGTACTGATCATTAACGATTTAGACGAAGCTAAGTCTGAATTGGCATCTATGCTATTGGATAACAAATTTGGAGAAGCAAGCAGTCAGGTGGTTATAGAAGAGTTTTTAGACGGAATTGAGCTTTCTGTTTTTGTACTTACCGATGGTAAAGACTATTTGATTTTGCCAGAAGCCAAAGATTACAAACGAATTGGTGAGGGCGATACTGGTTTAAATACTGGTGGTATGGGTGCAATTAGCCCGGTTCCATTTGCTCCGGGTAGTTTTTTAGAAAAAGTAGAAGAGCGAATTGTAAAACCAACCATAAATGGTTTTGCCAAAGACGGATATAAATACAACGGTTTTGTGTTTATTGGCCTTATGAATATTGATGGAGACCCATTTGTGATTGAATACAATGTTCGCATGGGCGACCCTGAAACTGAAGTGGTTATTCCCAGAATAAAAAGTGACTTTTTGGAATTATTGATTGCCACAGGCAAAGGAGAATTAAAAGGTAAAACACTTGAAATAGACCCAAGAACGGCTGCTACGGTAATGTTAGTTTCGGGCGGATACCCGGGTTCTTACCCTAAAGGAAAAGTAATTAATGGTCTAGATTCTAAATTCGATGGGTTGTTAATTCATGCTGGTACTAAAAAAGATGGTAGTAATATTGTTACTTCTGGCGGGCGTGTTATGACTTGCACTGCTTTTGGAAACAGTGTTGCTGAGGCACAAAAAAAGGCCTACCAAATGGTAGGCCTCGTAAATTTTGATCAAATGTATTTCCGAAAAGACATCGGAAACGATTTATTATAATTTACTCAATAGTTCCGTTTTGTTTAGCCTCTCCAGAAAATTTAACCAATCTAGAAATCCACCAAGCAATCATTATAGCCACAACAACAATTAAAAAAACATTAAAATTGTTTCCCAAAGCTTCTAAGCCTCCAAAGGCCCACCAAAAGAAATCTCCAATTCCGTAAATTACATCGTTCCAGCTCATGCTTTTAATTTTTAAGTGACGCAAATTTATAATTTAAACGAATTGACCACGCATCATATGCAGCTTTTTACATTTGCGCCATGTTAAACACCTTTAGAACAAACACCCCCCAATCCATGTTCTTTTCAACAGCGATAGCTGTTGTGGTGTTGTTACCAAACGTTTGGTTGTCGTTTTCTGACCAAGAAAACATTCAAAACATGAGCCTAATTACCCCTTTAGTTCAATCTTTTAGTATAGGTTCTCAGAAGGTAATCAGCTTTTTTTTACTGATATTGACAATTCTTTATTCGAATTACACCGTTTTAAACCATCGAATTCTCGGAACTGAAAACCGATATACAGCAGTTTTTGTTTCTCTGTTTATAGCAATTGGGGCAACCTTTCAGCTTTCAATGATATTTCCACTGTGTGGGCTTTTGCTGGTTCGCTTTTTTGATCGATGTTTTGAAATTCAAAAAAGCACCTATCCGAACAACCTCGTTTTTGATGCTTCATTTTTAGTGGGCCTACTCAGCATTATCTATTTCCCACTTGTTTTTCTACTACCTGTTGTTTGGGTTTCTATTTTTTATTCAAGTAAAATCAGCTTGAAGGCATTCGTGCTTTCGATAGTCATTTTTTTAGTCGTTATCTATATGGCTTCTGGTGTTTTCTTTCTTTTTGACTTACCTGTTTCTTTTTCGTTCGAAGCCTGGTCTAGCAAAAACCTGATGCATCTAGCCCTTGTACAAAAAGTAATACTGGCAGTTGTTGGAGTGGTTTTATTGTTTTCAATACCTAAATACTTAGATGCCCTAAGGCTAAATAAAATTTTAGTGCGTGGCCATTTGTCTTTATTACTTTGGTCTTTTATTCCAATTTCAATTGCATTTTTAGGTATTAACCAGCCAGCACCCAACCTCCTTGCTTTTTTATCTTTTCCATTTGGAATATTAACGGCACTTTTATTCTTAAAAATGACCAAACGAATTGTTTCCAACATTTTGTTTTTTAGCCTTGTCATTTGCGTTGTCTACTATAAATATTCATTATTACTTTAAAAACCGAGCGCCTATACCCTACTTTGCTCCGTTTAAAAAGTTTTAGCATATTCAACAAAATCATTACCGTTATCTTTGCATTTGAATAAATAATTAGCAGATGAGTAAGTATTTAAGTATTGGTTTATTAGCATTAACACTTTTGTTTTCGGCTTCTTGTAATAAAGATCATTGCACAGATGGCGAAAACAATAAAGACGAATTAGGTGTTGATTGTGGTGGTTTCGATTGTGAGCCTTGTGTTTCATGTAACGACGGAAAACAAAACCAAGACGAAACAGGTGTTGATTGTGGGGGTACATGCGAACCTTGCGATTTACCTTGGAGTAAAGTAAATGAAGGTGGTAAGGATTTAACCGCCGTGGATTTTTCTGGTGCAACAGGTTATGCTGTTGGAAAAGGGGGAGTAATCTTAAAAAGTTCTGATTTTGGCTCCACTTGGACTGCTTTATCTTCAGGAACTACTGAAGACTTAAATGAGGTTCATGTATATAGTGAAACCCAATTTTCGGCAGTTGGTAATAACGATGTTGTTTTGGTTTCTACCGATGGTAGCACCGTTAACCTTTATAATACTGGATACAGCGAAACATGGAAAGACGTTCACTTTACCTCAACTACTGAAGGCCTAATTTGTGGGAGTAAAATGCGAATTCTCAGAACTACTGATGCGGGTAAAAACTGGACTCAAATTTTTTCAAAACCAACTTCTGCCAATTCATTTGAAACCATGTATTTTTTAACCGAAAAAGAAGGTTATGCTTTTGGCGGGCTTGAATTTAGACAAACATTAGATGGTGGTAAGTCTTGGTCAAGTATATCAGGGTATAGAAAAACACCGACGTTTAAAGATTATCGAGATGTTTATTACAAAACAGTAGAAGATGCATATTGCATTACGGAAGACGGAATGTTTTTGTTAATACCCGATGCTTTCACCGATATTAATGGTGATGGCGAATTTTGGGTAAATAAATCTCAAGACGTTTCTGGAGGAAAAATTGACTTTTATCGCAACTCAGGGCTATATGCAGGAAAAAATAATAGCAAAAGTGAAGGAAAAGTACTTATTTCGTTTGACGGAGGGGTTCGTTGGAAAAAACAAAGCTTAAACAGCAATGTGTTTTATTCTGACGGCGAAATTCTTACCGAAGATATAATGGTTGTGGTTGGAACAAACTCTACCATATACAGACGAGATAAATAAATAGATGAATAAACGTATTGGGGTAATTGGTGGCGGCAGCTGGGCTACGGCGCTTGTAAAAATTCTTTCTGAAAATGTAGATTCTCTTAATTGGTGGATGAAAAATGAAACATCAGTTGAGTACTTCAATAAATACCATCGCAACCCAAATTATCTTTCATCTGTTTTGTTTATTGGTGACAAAATCAACGTCAGTGGTGATTTAAAACAGGTTATCGACAATTCCGACATACTAATAATGGCCACTCCTTCGGCTTTTTTGTATGATGTTTTCAATGAATACCCAAAAGAAGGTTTAGACAAAAAAATAATTTTTACCGCCGTAAAAGGTGTTGTTCCGGAATTTCATGCAATTCCGGTAAAGTTTTTTCACAAACAATTTCGAACTCCGTATAACCAAATTGGAATAATCTGTGGGCCGTGTCATGCTGAAGAAGTGGCCATGGAGCGCCTTTCTTATTTGACCGTAGCTTGTGAAGATCAAGAAATTGCAACTCAATTGGCAAGCTTGCTAAGCTGTCGATATATAAAAACCACCGTTTCTGACGATTTATTTGGTTCTGAATTGTCGGCCATTTTAAAAAATGTTTATTCAGTCGCCGCTGGTATTTGTCACGGCTTGGGGTACGGAGATAACTTTCAGGCTGTTCTGATATCGAATGCTCTTCAAGAAATAAAACGTTTTGTTGATGTTGTAAACCCTATTCATAGAGATGTAAATAGTTCGGCTTACTTAGGAGATTTATTAGTAACCTGTTATTCTCAATACTCAAGAAACAGAACGTTTGGTAGCATGATTGGTCGGGGTTATTCGGTACGTAGTGCACAATTTGAAATGAACATGGTTGCAGAGGGTTATTACGCTGCCAAAGGTGTTATTGAAATCAATAAAAAATTCAATGTAGACATTCCTATTGTTGAGGCGGTTTACCGAATTCTTTACGAAAAAATATCACCAACTGTTGAAATGAAACTTTTAACAGACAAGCTCTCTTAATCAAATAGAGCTAAATACCTTTTGTAATATTCTTGAGTTGTTAGCTCTTTACCATTTGGCAAGCCCAGTATTTCATTAGGCTTTGGTACAATAAAAAAAGCAAAAGCAAACCTTTCCGTACTAATATCTTTAGGCCAGCTTAGACGGTGTTTCAGTGGTGTAATTTCATTGTTTGACGCCAACCCCATCATGTAACCCGGAAACGCAACCGTTGAGGTGTTTGGCGCCAGTTCTTTCCATTCATTATCAATAAAAATATTTAGTCCTTCATCAAAACCAAAAGGAAAAACGGTAATTAACGAACCATCAACGTGTTCGGTAAGTCTTGGCCCTGCCGGCTGTTCACTATCGATAAATGATGGATAATAATTAACTGATAATGAAAAAGTTAATTGATTTTCCAGTCCAAGTTTTTGTTCAATAACTGGTAATGCCAAGCCTTCGGATATTTCATCAATTAGCCCTGAAAAACTTTTCTTTAAAAACTCATGAAACTCCATAGGAAAACGTTCAAGTTCATGCGAGCTTGACAGTACCATTGAGTGCAAATGGTCGTCATACCCTTGATTAATACTGTCTAATTGTCCCGGGTAAGAATACCCATCAAAGCCTTCTTCAAAGTGTTTTTGCGCAAACTTCATTCGGTAAGACAAAGGGCGGTTTAAAAATTCAGACATAGCAGTTTTTAATTCTTTGCTACTGTGTTTCATGTCTGGAATTTCTAAAAACGGGTTTTCCTTAAATAGTTCGAGCATTGACATCACTAATGAATATTTTCGCGGGCGAAGTTATGGATGGTATAGAAACATACACATTAATCGAAATTCTATCTGTAGGGTTTAACCTCGTTTATCTTATTTTACTGATAAGAGAAAACATTTGGTGTTGGGCTTTTGGAATTGTTGCTTCTATTTTGAGTGTTTATCTGTTTGTACATGTTAAACTGTACAGCGAGGCTGTTTTATACTCGGCATACATTGGGTTTGGTATTTATGGTTGGTTAGTTTGGTCAGGTGTTTTATCCTCTGCAAAAGATCTAAATGTCGTTCGTTGGAAGCTGATAAAACATCTACCCCCATTTTTTATTGGCGCTCTCTGTTTTCTTGGTTTGGGTTACTTTTTTAAAAATGAAACCGATGCTGAGCAACCCTTTTTAGATGCATTTTCAACCGCATTCAGTTTTATTGCTTCCTATTTAGAGGCTCACAAAGTACTTGGTGCCTGGGTATATTGGGTTGGTTTAAACCTATTTTCTGTCTGGTTATATTATTCAAGAGACCTTACCATTTATGCTGGCCTAATGGTTGTTTATTCCGTGGCGAGTGTCTGGGGGTTTGTTACTTGGAAAAAATCCTTTCAGACACAGAATAAACTTCACATTCAATAGACATCTAATTTTACATTTGAAAAAATTACAATTATGAAAAAAGTAATCCTTCTCTCGCTTGTTATCGGTTTGGCGTTAACGTCATTTTCTCAAAAAACAATGACACCCGAGCTTCTTTGGAAATTAGGAAGAGTAAGTAGTCCGGTTGTTTCGCCAGACAACAAAACCCTTTTCTTTACTATTCGATATTACGATTTAGATTCTAATAGTGGCCAATCACAAATTTATTCGATGCCTGTTACTGGTGGTGAGCCTAAACAAATAAGCAACCTTAAAGGTGGAGTTGGTAACCTAATGTTTGATGCTGATCAAAACTTAAACTACGTTTCAAAAGGTCAGGTTTGGGTTTTAAAAGATGGTGGGCAAACTGAAAAAATCACAGATTTCGCTGCAGCCATGTCTAATATATCATACTCTCCTAACCAAGAAAAGATACTAGGAACTTTTATGTCTGAAATTGGTAATAAAAATGAATATGCCCAATACACAAAATCAAACGTAAAAGTTTACGACGACCTTATGTTTCGTCACTGGGACTCATGGTCAGACAACAGTTACAGCCATGTCGGTTATGTATCTAAATACAACAACGATTGGAGCGTTGATGCACTTGATATAATGCCAATGGAAAAATTCGACTGCCCAATGCAACCTTTTGGTGGCTCAGACGATTTAACCTGGCATCCTAATAACAATGAAATTATTTACCAATCGAAAAAATTAAATGGGGTTGAGTATGCTCGAAGCACTAATAGCGACCTGTATTCTTATAACCTTGAAACCAAAGAAACTAAAAATATAACTGAAGGCCGAATGGGTTATGATAGTAGTCCTTTGTTTAACTCAAAAGGAACTAAACTCGCTTGGCTTTCTATGGCTAGAAATGGTTACGAAAGTGATAAGAACGATATCATTATTCGTGATTTAGGTAGTAACAAAGACGTAAACATAACCGAGAAATGGGACAACACCATTTCTTCTTTTACATGGAGCGAAGACAACAAGAAAATTTTCTTTTTAGCAACCATAAACGCTACTTACCAAATTTTTGAAATCACTCTGCCTAAAAAACTGGAATCTATTGACCCTTCAAAACATTTCAGACAAATTACCAGTGGAGATTTTAACTACAAGTCCATTCTGGAAGTGGGTTCTTCAATCATTGCTTTGCGCCAAGACATGAACAACGCAAGTGAGCTTTTTTCAATTGATATAAATACCGGAAACGCCAAACAATTAACCAATATCAATAAAGGTATTTATGGTTCTATTGAGCGTGGTAAGGTTGAAAAACGAATGGTTAAAACTACCGACGGTAAAGACATGCTAACATGGGTTGTTTATCCTCCAAATTTTGACCCCAACAAAAAGTACCCTACTCTATTGTATTGTCAAGGCGGACCCCAAAGTGCTGTATCTCAATTTTATTCTTTCCGTTGGAATTTTCAATTAATGGCGGCACAAGGTTATATCGTTGTTGCGCCTAACCGCAGAGGTTTACCTGGTTTTGGTGTAGAATGGAACGAGGCCATCAGTAAAGATTGGGGGGGCCAAGCCATGAAAGATTACCTCAGCGCAATTGATGAGTTAGCTAAAGAACCTTTTATTGATGAAGAAAGAATTGGTGCTATTGGGGCTAGTTATGGTGGGTATTCAGTTTATATGTTAGCTGGGATTCACGAAAACAGATTTAAAACCTTTATTTCTCACTGTGGTTTATTTAACCTTGAAAGCTGGTACAACTCTACCGAAGAATTGTTTTTTGCAAACTGGGATATTGGTGGTGCTTATTACCAACCTAAACCTCCTGTGAGCTATGAAAAATTTTCACCCCACAAATACGCCGCAAAATGGAACACGCCAATTTTAGTGATTCACGGTGGTAAAGATTACCGTGTACCAGATGGTCAAGGATTAGAGGCGTTTAATGTTGCTCGTCAAATGGGAATAAAAAGCCGTTTAATGTACTTTCCTGAAGAGGGTCATTGGGTTTTAAATCCACAAAACGGAATTATCTGGCACAGTGAGTTCTTTAAGTGGTTAAAAGAAACTTTATAATCCGTTTTACATGATAAGAAATGTAGAATTTCCAGAAGTAAAAGACGTTGCTGTAGCGGTGGTTCCCGAGATAAATGAACTTAACCAAACCGAATGGTTTATACATGTGGTTAACCTTGGAAAAACTGGTATTTCGAACCTTATGGTTACAAGCAAAGGGTTTGGCATCGTCAATAAAGAAACAGTTAAAACAACAACTTTAAGGCGGTCTCTGGGCGATGTTTCTGCCGAGTCTTCCGTAAAAGTAGAAAGCATTCCTGAGGAGTTATTTAAACTCAATAACGAATACTGGGTAAGCTTTTACCGAGAGGGTAAACTCTACGATAAAAAGTATTTGTTTACCCCTGGAATCATCAAAGAGAAACACTTAAAAGACTTACCTGTATTGAACACTAAAGGAATTTGGCATCCTTAAAAACTATCTAATGCGCAATTTAAAACTCCTTTTTTCTTTGTTATTAATTCTTACAATTTTTAGTTCTTGTGCCGAGCTAGCACAACTTGCTACCCAAACAGTAGAACAAGGAACTACCACATCAAACCCTTTGACCAATACTGAAATTATTAGTGGTCTTAAGGATGCGTTAGCTAAAGGAACTGATTATGCGGTGCAAAATTTAGCGTCTGAAAACGGTTACTTAGGGTCCGAGGTGTTAAAAATATATTTACCCGACGAAGCAAAAGTGCTTTACGATAAAGTCGAAAATATTCCGGTTATGGATGTAATTATTGATAATACTGTAACCTCTATAAACCGTGCAGCAGAAGATGCTGCCAACCAAGCTAAGCCTATTTTTTTGGCCGCTATAACAAATATGACCATTCAAGATGGTTTAGCAATTTTAAACGGTTCGGATAGCTCTGCAACTGAATACTTAAAATCTAAAACATCGGCTCAGCTCTTCAATTCGTTTAAACCAAAAATAGAAGCGTCATTAAGCAAAACGTATGTGGGTGATATTTCTGCCGAAGCAACTTACAAGCAAGCTATTGACGCATATAACGGAGCTTCGTTAAATGGGTTTTTGTGGCCAAAAATTAGCAGCAACTCATTATCGGATCATACAACTCAAAAGGCACTCGATGGGCTATTTTTAAAAGTAGCTGAAGAGGAAAAAGCCATCAGAAAAGACCCAGTTCATAGAGTTAGTGAAATTCTAAAACGGGTGTTTGGTTATCAAGAGTAATCCACGATACTTCCGATAACTATAGGAACGTGAACTAGCATATATTTTATTTTAATCGAGCGGAAAATGAAGTCGAATTAATCAAATTCAAAAATTAAGGTTTTGTACTGTCCGAGCTAGGAAGCTCGTACTAGCGGAGGTTGTCTCTTCGAGTGCTTCGACGTAAGGAGAAGTGTATCGAGAAGCTAAATCAAATAGTTCTTTAAACAGTTGATTCATCTTTACCTCATTAGGAAATTCGAACTGATAAGGCTTAATATATCTTGTTTTTCTGCCTACACTTGTGTTCATTGAGAGATTCGATCAAGAACTGAAGACTAATAACTGAGAGCTGGGAACCAACCTTCCAGACTAACATATCAAACAATTACTCTGCCTGTTTTTGTAA
>JBMYOI010000069.1:0-10259 GCA_049599135.1 Salibacteraceae bacterium | reverse complement strand
TTCGCCGCCAGCAGAAATTACTACAGAGGGGTTAATTCTAATCATATTGGCTGATACTTCATATTCGGTTGTGCTACCGTCAGAATACTTATCGGTTGCTTTAGTTTTGCCACCTAATAAATAGGAACCACCAATTTCAGCACCAATGTTTTCGGTAAACATATAGCCAAAAGCAACTCCTAAATTAAGCCCCTTTCCTAAAGATGAATGCACCTGTTCTTCTGTTGAGCCACTATTGGTTTCGGTGTAATTATACAAACCCATAATATTGGACGAACCCATTTTAAAGTTGTATCCGGCGTTTACATTTAAATAAGAGCCTTGTGAAAACACACTTGTTACAGATAAGCTCAAAGCGAATGCAATGCTTAAAATTTTAAAGTAATTTTTTTTCATGGTATTAAAATTTAGTTTCTTACTCGTTTGGCTTTTCGGTACCGCCCCGTTTTTTTAAGTGGGCTCTAGTCTCCACTGCTAATAATTTGAAGCAAACCTATCAGATGAGGTTCTTGGTTTATTATTGAATTTCGCAAGAGGGTTTTAGTGATTTGCGAAGTTCAGAAAAAAGGGTTCAGTGTGATGTTGTATTCAGCCTTGAACCCTTACAATTACCTGTTATGCTTAAAAGAGTAACCTTAAAATGGTTTTGCTTGGGTTAATAGCCATTAAAAAACAGGGTACAATAAATTACATTATCACCAATATCACGTGTAGTTGATACGTCAACTATTATTGAGGAATTCCCTTAAGGTGCGCGTAAACCTCTACCCCGTTAACAGTGGTTTCAACTTTATTATTAGATACTTTTATTCCTTTTACATCATTAAGCATTCCGCTGTCAGAAATAGCTTTGATACCAAACCATTCTCCAGATGCTGATATAGCCTTTACGTTAATAATACTCCCTGTTATCTGAACGCCCTTAATGTCTAATTTTTCACCACCTGGTTTAATGGCCTTGATGTCATATATTTTCCCATCGCTACCAATAGCTTTAACAGGGGCTAATTCTTCTTTACTAACTAAAATTTTAATCGGAAGTTTTTCGTCACCCACAAGAGCTTTTATATCTATTAAATGACGTTGACCTTTGTGTTGAATTCCTTTAACGGCATAAATATTTCCTTGTTCATCAATGGCTTTTACATCGATAATTCCACCATCTGGGTGAATGGCTTTTACATTCCAAATGGATGATTTTGAAACGGGGCCAACTTGAGGAAGAGCCTTTACGTGTGCAAAATATTCTACCCCATTGCTCTCTCCTTCGAGATCTTCAGTTGACATTTTAATACCCTTTACATCCATTAGGTTTCCGTTTTTGGAAATGGCTTTAATTCCATATTGATTTCCGTCTAAAGAAATAGCTTTAATGTGGACCACATTACCATTGGTTTTAACACCCTTAACATCTAGTCTTTCTCCTCCTCCTGTAAGTGCTTTTATACTGTAAACTACACCATCTTTTGAGATGGCTTTTACAGGTTTAAGCTCGTCGTTATTCAGCAATATTTTAATTGGCAAATGTTCTCCAGAGGCAATGGCTTTAATAGCCAAAACTTGCTTTTGGTCTTTTTGTTGAATTGCTTTTACATCGAACACATTCCCTTCTCCATCAAAAGCTTTAATCTTGATAAGTTTTCCTTCTGGGGTAATGGCCTTAACGTGCCATATTTCTTCTTGTTGTTCAGGTATGTCTCTTTCTTCGACTTCTGTTGTGACTTTTGACTCAACTTGTTTTGGTTGCTCACAACTCCCTAAGGTCGCTGTTATAAACAGCAATACCAATGCATTAAAACAACAACGCGCTTGTAGTGAAATATTTTTCATAGAATCAAATTTTGGAACCAAGTTAGAAAACGAATAAACGTTATCTTGATTTGGGACCCACTTTTATTTTTCTAATATTTTCCAAGCTTTTATAGTGCGATCATCTCCGGTTGAAAGTAAAATATCATCAAAATCACTCCACATAATTTTATTTACCGATTTCAAATGACCACCAAATTTGTGATCTATTCTCAAAAGCATTTTCGTTGTTTCTGAGTCCCAAATTTTAATTGTTTTATCTCTACTTCCCGTGGCAAACAAGCTACCGTTACTATTGAAGGCAATGCTATAAATAGAGAAGTTATGTGCTGGAATACGCTCTAATAATTTGTATTGATTATTCACATCCCAAATATTGAGATGGGCGTCTCTTGAGCCGGTAACAAGGGTGTTGTTGTACGGGTGGTAAACAGCTGTATTTACAGAGAAACCCTTACTGTGACCTTCAATTTTTAGAACCTCGCTATAATTATCCAACTCAATTATACGTACAGTACCATCTTCACAACCTATTGCAGCTTCATTCCGATTTATGCAAAAATCAACGCAACGTAGCTTACCGTTGCTAAGTCGGTTTGCTTTGATTAACGAAAAATCTTTTATTGACCATACCGAAAATGAACCGTCTTGTGATGTGGCAAAAAAACAAGCCTTTTCCGGGAGGTATTGAATATCAAAAATTATTTGATTGTGTAATTGAAGCAGCTTGATTTCTTTTTTCTGATCAAGGTCAACAACATGAATACCTCCTGTATAGTTGCCTACTAGTAATAAATTTAGTTCTGGGATTAGTTTTAAGGCAAATGCTTTTGAAGGCGTTTTTACTAATGCTTGATTTTTTTCAGGGTTTCGAAGGTTCCACTCCACAACCAGGTTATCATCACTTCCCGAGTAAAATAAGTGGGGCTCTATGCCTTGTTCAAGTGTGTAAATAGCTCCTTTGTGCCCATCAAATTGTGCAACCTTAAAGGCATCAACCTGTTGCTCTTCCATATGCTTTTGTTTACTCAAAATTAATTAGACGATGTTGATTGGCTAATTAATGGTGAAAGAGACTTTAAATACACCTTTAATAAAGGGTTATCCTAAACTAATGTCTTCGGCCACCGGTATAAGTCATGGCTTCTCCTTTACCAAAACTGTAGCTTACACCTAAAACAAAAAAACGCCCTCGTTTTGAGTAGTTGTAGGAGTAAAAGTTAGACTCACTTGCGTAACTTTCTCGTATTCTAGAAGCAAACACATCGCGAACACCAAGACTTACAACGGTTTTACCTTCACCAAATTTTTTACGAATTCCAATATCCATTAATGCAAAACCCGATTGTTCTCCCTGAACGGTTTTAACCCTTGACTGAAACTCACCCTTAATTTCTAAATCAATTTTTTTGGGCAATTTAAATTTTGTTGTCAGCTTAGAAGACCACTGATCTCCACTAAAATCAAAGTTTTGACCCTGATAATCTCCAGTCCTAATAAAATACCCGAAATTGATATCCCCGCTTAACGTAAACCATTTATTTGGAGCATATTTTCCATTGAGCTCTACGCCTGTTTTGTTTCGGTTTCCAATATTTTCGGGTTGAGTGATGTTGGCATTGTCTTCAAAAATGGATACCCTTTCAATAACATTGGTAGTATATAAGTGGTAAACACTTGCATTTAGCGAGTATTTTTTTCGAATAAAAATTCCTGTAATTTCATAAGAGTCTGCATACTCTGCTTCCAATTGTGGGTTTCCTCTTCGGATATTATATTGATTTCGAATATTAAAAAATGGATTTAAATCCCAAAGCCGTGGTCGATAAATACGCCTTGAATATCCACCTTGAAATGACATCATTTTATTGATTTTATAAGAGGTGTGTAGGGACGGAAAAAAGTTGGTGTAGTTTTGATTATTACTTTGATTAGTGGTGGTTAATAGAGTAGCCAAATCTGTATTTTCAACTCGTAGGCCAATCTTAGTTCCCCATTTTTTACCCTCATAGGCTCCTGTTGCATATAGCCCGAGTACCTTTTGGTTAAACTCAAAATTATTAGTCAGGTCAGGGTCGGGAACAAATTCGTTTCCAACTTGATTCTCAACAGAATAATCATTACCAACATTGTTAATCTCGTATAAACCACCAGCCGCTATTGTTATTTTTTTCGTTAAAGGGTTTGAATAATCAGCCTTAAATATGAAATCTCGTTGAAAGAACTCAGTAGCCGTTTTTTGGTTAGGGTCAGTGACAACACCGTCAATTAATTCGTTTTCAAATTCAGACCGTTGTGTTTTTCCAAAGAACTTACCCAAAGTGCTCAATTGCAAAGTGTGTTCTTTGTTGTTTTTAAATTCTTTGGCATACTGTAAATCGTATTGATATTTTGGGTTTTCAGCAGTAGTAGTTTCGGTTCTTTGGTAAGAAGTAATGAGTTCTTTTTGACTATCGAATTGTCTAATTTCTGTTTCTGAAGGTTGCTCTTCATCTTCAAATGCATACCTCCCAGAAAGGGTAATAACATTGTATTTATTGAGATAGTAGTCTGTACCTAGAGTAATGTTATAAAAACGTTCATTTCGGTATTCAATACCATCGGTTATGGTAGATGTTCCGGTGAGTTTGTCATAATTTACAGCCTCATTATAACGCGGCAATGATCGATACCCTACACCCATTTGAGTAAATAAGTTAAACTTTTCTGTTCTCCGGTTTAGGCTAATACCAACACTGTTGTTTGAAGGATAACCAAGGTTAACAGACCCTGAACCGTTGAAGCCCTTTTTCTCATCTTTTTTAAGCACAATGTTTATAATTCCTGAACTTCCTTCAGCCGCATATTGCGCCGATGGGTTTGTAATAACTTCAATACGATCTATCATATCAGAGGTAATACTTCCCAAAGCATTTGATCCATCATCTGAAAGGACTGAAGGTTTTCCATCAATCAAAATTTGAACTCCCGAATTTCCTCTTAAGCTTATATTCCCTTCTATATCCACATTTACAGAGGGTACATTGTTTAATACGTCTAGAGCTCCCAGGCCTTGATTAGTTATGTCGTCACCGACGGTAAAAACTCTACGGTCGAGCTTAAACTCTATGGTTGATCGTTTTTCTTCTACCGTAAACGCTTCTAGGTTTTGAGTGTTTTGTTTCAACTTAATTTCTCTTAGATTGATTTTGCCATTTTTTCCAATTAGAGAGTCTAGTTTTAGCTTTTGATAACCTAAAAAACTAACCTCAACATAAAAATTGCTTTCTGTTGTAGATAAACTGAACTCTCCCTTTTCGCTCGTTGTGGTTCCGGCAAGAGGCTTTTGTGTTGTTTTTGAAATTACAGCTATAGTTGCATAAGGTACAGGAGAGTTGCTTTGATCGTCTAAAACAACCCCCGTAATTATGGTGCTGTTACCCTGTCCAAAGAATGAAAAAGGAGTGATTAGCAAGAGGCTAATTACTAGCTGAAATTTCCAAGTTGATACCATCGTGCAAATGAGACGATATTTTTTTAATCATTCCTTCTAGGTTAAGATTTTTTATGGAATAACCTAAAATTCATTTTATAACCAAGCCAGGTTAATAAAGAATGAAAAACATATAAATTGCAAGGTTAAAGAGCGAGATGCAATCAGACCCACAAAAAACAATATTTGAAATTATTAAACGTCAAACCCAGGGCGAAAGTTCAATAGGTAATGTTGTTGGCGAAATATTGAGTATTAGTCAAGATGCGGTTTATCGACGATTTAGAGGAGAAACGCATTTAACCATTCTCGAGCTTAAAAAATTATGTACACACTTTAATATCTCTCTCGACACACTTTTTGAAATCCATAAAAACAAGGCGCTAATTGAATTTCAACCCTTAAATGAATACGATTTTAGCATGGATTTGTACCTAAAAAGTATAAATAAAGCCTTGACAGAAATTACCAAACAGAAAAACCCAAAACTGACCATTCTTATTAATAACACCCCCATTTTACAGTTGTTGAACTATCCACACCTTGTACGGTTCAAATTGTTTTTTTGGGCAAAAACTTACCTTCAGTTAGAAGAGTTTAATGATAAAAAGTTTAAGTACGAAAAGATTTCTCCCGAGTCATTTAACATTGGCTACGAGGCATTAAAAATGTATGACGCAATTCCTTCTAGAGAAATTTATGATCTAGAGTTGCTTGGAGGTTTCGCTCGAGAAATATTTTACTATTATGAAGCCGAACAGTTTGAAGATCCGGATTATGCGGTTTACATGCTCGATCTTTTGAACCGATTCGTGGATCATTTGCAAGCTCAAGCGGAGGCCGGTAAAAAGTTTGTGTCCACATTAGAGGCTCCTTCTTTAGGAAATGATTTTGAAATGTACCTAAACGAAACTTTAAATGGCAACACAACTATTCTGTATCATACAGAAGCTTTTGAAGGGGCCTACATTGGTCACAACCTTCTAAATTCAGTACACACAACCGATAAAGCATATATTCAAGACACTAAAAGTATTCTGGATAAGCAGATATCAAATTCAAGCTTAATTAGTGGTGTGAATGAAAAACAACGCAATGGTTTTTTCGCTCAGATAAAGCGCAGAATAGATGCTTACAAAAAGAAGATACAAACCGATCTAGAAATCCTGTGATTTTCCGTTAGGTAAAACAACCCCGTTTTCATTTAATTATTTGCGTAATTCGCAAATAGCTTTTTTCCGCTTGAGCTATTCAGTTGAAGGGCGGCCTTTTAGCGCCATAGGTTTGCGTTATCAAAAACAAAAAATGAATATTATGAAAAAGGCAGTTTTAATACTAGTAACAATTATGAGCTGTGCATTTATTGGAGCAGCACAAACAAAAAAAGCAATCGCAGTTGGTAACCCGTCGGTTACAGGTTTGGATATTTCACCGCAAATTGCAGCCAAGCTGATGAGGTTGGAGTTGATAAAACTAAAAACCTACTCAGTTTATGATGAGTTTGATATGCAAGAAATTTACGACGCGGATTCTAATTTTGAATCAGGCTGTTGGAGTAAATCGTGTTTAACCAGAATGGGGGAAGCATTAGAAGTTGATCTAGTTATTTCTGGTAGTTTCGATGCGTTGGGAAATAAAATTGTGATATCCCTTAAGGTAATTGATATTAAAAACAAGCTGATTTACAAAAGCGCCATGCGTGAGTTCGACAATCAAGAACATGAACTACAACGTATGACCGAAATTGTATTGAAGGAAATGCACGAAGTTGAGGCAAACAAGGTGTTGGTCGATCGTTTGAAGTTTAACAATGAGGTTATTTCGTCTAATAATGTGGGTAGAATAAACAACTCGGGCCCACGAGTAGGCTACTCAATGTTGACAGGTGCATATCATGAATTTGCGACCAGAAGTGAAGCCCAAGGAGGTTTAGATATTTTCCCTGGAGTGAGTATGATTGGCTATCAGTTTGAAGGGCAGTATGTGGGAACAGAAAACTTTTCAGCTTTGATAGAAGGGGTTGTTAATATTTCAGGAATGGAACAAGGGTTATTTATGCCTTCAATTTCTATTCTAAACGGCTTCCGATTTGGCACTAAAGGGTGGGAGTTTGCCTTTGGCCCTGGTTTCGGATTAGTTAAAGAGTCAAAAGGATTTTTTGATACCAAAGGGTTACTTGGAGAAAAAGGCAATTATATCAGCGAACAAGACTACAAAGAGTCTGAGTATTACAGTGAAAATCCAGATGTATCGGCTTTTGACCCTACATATAACTTTAGTTCAAGCCACCTAGATACACGAGGAGTCACTAAGGTGAGCACAAGCTTTGTTATGGCTGTTGGCCGTACTTTTCGTTCGGGTGCATTAAACATACCTGTTAATGTATTTTATTCGGCCAGAAAAAGAGGGGGTTTTGTTGGAGTAAGCGTTGGGTTTAACGTTATGAAGACGAAAAAGAATATTAATTCAAGTAAAAGGAAAAAGTAATTTGAGGGCCAATAAAAAAGGAGGGTGATGATAATTGCCCTCCTTTTTTAAACTATTGCGAACGTCATCTAGACATTGTTAGGGGCTTTTTTCTTTGACTATGTCCATGATTAATTCATTAAACTTTTCGGGCTCTTCTTCAGGGGGCTCATGTGCTGAGTGCTCAAACCAAACAAATTCTTTTTGCGGAGCTTCTATGCTATCTAAAAACCGCAAAGCAACCACACCCGGCAAGTTCCAATCATGACGACCAGCAATAAAGGTTATGGGAATTTTCAATGATTTGATACGGGTTAAGTCAGAATTCCAAGGCATATCTCCAAGCCTTGAATTGGTGTAAAAAAATGCATTAAACCAGTCATAGTCTTTGTAATCATCATAATGGCTTTCAGCTTTTTCAATTTCTTTGGCAATTTTAGGGTTTAGTATAGCTCCATTGTATTTCACCAGTAAAAAATACTTACTCATGAAACAATCCAAATCGTTTTTGCATACCGAAGTATCACGTTGATTAATCAATGCTAATTGTGCTAAAACAGAAGTGTCCTGTTTTGATGAAGCTTGCTTTAGTAACCACTGCATCGAGATATCAAAATTCTCCTTCGAATTAATGATTTGCGATACCCCAATGTAAGCGTGGTAGTCTTCAGGATATTTTTCTACAAGCTGTAACCCGGTAACACTTCCGTATGAAAAACCTAAAAGAAAAATTTTCTTTTTGTTGAACTTCTTCTTGAGATATTGAGTCAATTCGTGTGCATCATTGATTAAACTTTCAGGGCTCAGGATTTTTGGGGTTGGGTTTTTTACATAGGAAAGACCACACCCAGCCTGGTCCCAAGAAACGACAATCATCTCCTTTGTCAGGTCAGCATTAAAATACCTCAGGTGAGGAGTTTGCGGCCAACCTGGCCCACCATGTAAGAAAAGCAGTACGGGTAATTGATCCGATGTCCCTGTCATTTCCACATATTGTTCTTCTCCACCTAATTTGACAAAGGTTTTTTCTTGAACAGGTTTTGTGCTTGCGGACTGCTCTTCTTGTGCACCTTTTTTGTTTTGACAACCCATCATAAGAAAAACAGATACTAATAATAAAATATGTTTCATTACTTTACTTTTTTATTCAAACTCTAGAATACTCTCGTTAATATCAAATTGCCGCTAACGCTTTTTAGCCATTGTTGTGTATAGCGTTTTTTACTCTTTTATTTCTGTATATCCAGGTAACCCGTGTAAACATTTTATTATTTGGTTCCCACCTGGTTCTCCAGCATGATAATGATATCCTCTTTCCTTATCAGAGTGTCCACCACATTCGTCCAAATCTGTTGGCTTGTTTCCGCTTTTATCCAATAAGCCATAAATCCCAAACCCGTCAATTGCATAACCTATAATTGGGGAGTGCGAATCGGTTTGTTCAATTTCTTTTGTTGAGCCTGTTACCGCATGATAATGGTATCCTCCATGCGGATTTACGTGTCCTCCGTGGTCATCCAATGGTGCAATGGTGTGAGCTGCTAATATGGCGTGAGTTGGTGCAGGTGGGTCATACTTAACTCCGTTGAAAGCAAGACCAATTCCGCCCCTTCCAAAACTTTGAACCGCTTTTACATATTTAGGTGTTACTGGAATCACAAAAGTTGTTACTTGGTCTTTAAAATATTCGGGCAAGCATTCTACACAAAAGTTATGATATTCTTCCTCTACATTTGGTTTTGCTGCTGCCAAACAGCCTTCTTCTGTGTCGGTGAAATTAATTGTTCCATCTTCTCTATATAACTTCCATTTGTCATCGCTGTAGAACTCATCTAGGTTGGTAATAAAGTGTCCTGAAACATCATAGACTTTATCATCTTTAAACCAAATTCCTGCTTTCTCCATACCGTCTTCAATATGTCTTGGACACCAAGGTCCCATTGGATGCTCGGTTGCTTGAGAATTTGTTTTGATGATATAACAAAACGTTTCAACTCCATTTAATTCGACCATTTTCTTTTGAATTCCGCCATTTATGTTTTCGGTTATAAAATAATCTGTGTTGACGGGAATTACTTTGACAGAAGTATCAATCTCATTTGTCAAATCTTTAGCTGTATTGTTTTGTCGTGGTGGTCTATTTCCTTGATTTTTTTTAGCTTTATTAAGCTCTTCTAAAGTCAAATATCCATCATTGTTACTGTCTGTAGAAGTAAAATCGTCTGCAATTGGACCATTAACTTCATCGGCTGATAATTTCCCGTCTTTATTACCGTTCATTTCCGAAATAATTTGTTCGGAAGAAGGTCTTTGTTCACTTGATTTCTGCTGTTCTTTATTTTCTTGATTCGATTTACACGAAACCAAAAGGATAAAGCTTAAAAGTAGAATTGAGATATGTTTCATTTTATCAGTTGCGTTTTGTTTACCGTCAGCTTTTTACATTATGCCCAACGGTTAGTATATGAAAAGTAGGCGATTTCGAAGCACTGAACTTTCGGTTAAGCACAAA
>JBMYOI010000068.1:0-10470 GCA_049599135.1 Salibacteraceae bacterium | reverse complement strand
AACATTTAGAATTCTTCTTAAAAGCCTCGCTCTTTAATAAATTGCGAGGCTTTTTTTGTGTTCTTTTTACGTAATAACAACATAAGAAAACCCTTCTGGCAAATCATTAATAAAGACTAATCTCTATTAAATATGTAGTTTCGCGTTTTAACTTGAATTAGCTATGAAATATTCTTCTCTAATAATCGGAATTCTACTTACAATTGGGTTTTATTCTAATGCCCAAGTATCAGTTACCGGAGGTAGTTTATTAACATCGGCACCAAAAAATTGCCAAAACATTGATTACTCTATTACTGTTCAGTTGGGTTGTATCAATTACGTATTAAGTAATCAGACCTATACTATTACAGGAAACCAAATAGAAATTATTAGTAACTGGACAGGACCGGGAATATGTTTGCCTGCTATTGGCTCAAGTACTAATAATATTACACTTACAAGTATTCCAGCAGGAACTTATACGGTTACAGCACAGGGTAATCTAAACGGTTCTAATACGGGTCCTGTTTACTCTTTAGGATCGCTAACTGTTGTTGATTGCTGCCCAATAAATGCTACAATAAATGGTAATGAATCTTCATATTGCATTGGTGATACTATTTCTTTATCAAGCAGTTATAACGGCAACGTTACTGCTCAACGTTGGTATAAAAACGGCACATTAGCAAGTAGTAATGTCGATTATTCATTGATTCAATCTTCGCCCTCGACGGATACATTTATGCTTGTAGTTGATACATCTAATATATGTTCTGACACAACATCAGTAATAATTAACACACTTAAAAACTTAAAACTAGATAACGATACTGTGGTTTGTTTGTTTACCACCATACCTGTTAATGCTCCCTCTGGTTGGACGGCATATTCATGGTCTACTGGGTCTACAAACCAAAATATTAATTCTTCAGCTTCCAATACTTACACCTTAACAACGACTGCTGGTAGCGGTTGTATGCAAACCGATTCAATTATGGTTGAACATAGAGGTCCTTTATTTTCTTTAGGGCAGGATACTACATTTTGTGGTGGATCGTCAATTGACCTGATTATTGACCCACTTTGGACAACTTCAAAATGGATACCTTCAAATGACACAAACAGAACACTAACGGTGGATACAGCAGGAGTTTATGTTGCCGAAGTAACCAACAATTTGGGTTGTGTATTTCAAGATGCCATTAAAGTTACCTTAAGTGACACCTTAATTCCAATTATGGGTAGTGATAGTATTTGTGAAGGAAATACAACCAAATTATACGTTGACAATGGAAATACGGGTATTACTTGGTCTACAGGGGCAACTACCGACACCATTGAAGTAACAACTTCAGGAACCTATACACTAACAGCAACTGCGTCAAATAACTGTCCTGTGAGCGCTAGTGCGTATACCCACTTTCATGCGCTTCCACCTGTAAACCTTGGAAACGACACAAGTATTTGCCAAGGCGATACATTAACATTGATTGCCGGAGATGGGTCTGAAGATTATTTCTGGTACAATTGGGTTACTGCTGCTCAAATCGAAGTGTGGAGGCCTGGTACTTATTCGGTAAAAGTTACATCACCTGAAAACTGTGTTAAAAACGATACGATAACAATTGCAGTAGCAAAATGTGACACTGCAACTGAACCAATTGACACTACAGATACTACTGTTTTTATTCCTCAATTATTCAATACTGGTTTCACTTATAAAATTTACCCAATCCCTGTAAACGGAACACTTTATATCGAATCTTCAGATGACCAAGGTGTTGCAGAAGTGAATATCATTGATGTAAATGGGAAAGTAATAATGAAAAGAATAGTTGGAAATAAAACAATGGCTACTATTTCAACCAATACTATTCCTAGTGGAACGTACATACTTTCAATTAAGTCTGAATCTGGAATTGAAACCAGAAAAATGGTAATATTCGAATAGAACATTTAGAATTCTTCTTAAAAGCCTCGCTCTTTAATAAATTGCGAGGCTTTTTACATTTTAACCTTTTCATTATTATTCCTCATGTATTAGCTGCCTTGCTTATATAGATTTGCAGCTCGAAATAGCCATGAGATACTTCATTAAATTATCATATAAAGGAACTTGCTTTCACGGCTGGCAAAGACAGAATAACGCTCCTTCAATTCAAGAGGAAATAGAACGTGCATTATCCACAATTTTGAGAGAAGATGTTTCAATTGTTGGTTGTGGTAGAACAGATACTGGTGTACATGCTCACGAATATTTCGCCCATTTTGATTTTAATAAATCTATCGAATTAAAAATTCTTGTTTTCAAATTAAACTCGTTCCTTGTAAAGGACATAGCCGTTCAAGATATTTTTCCGGTTAATAACAGGGCTCATACAAGGTTTGATGCACTGCAAAGAAGCTATCGATATTTTATTAACTATGATAAAGACCCTTTTAATACTGATTCATCGTGGTACTTGTACAATACTAAATTAGATGTCGGAAAGATGAATCAAGCGGCGCAACAACTGTTAAATTTTAAAGATTTTTCGGCTTTCGAAAAAATTGGAAGTGACAACAAAACAAGTATTTGTGACGTTTCTTTTGCTAAGTGGTTATCAGATTCAAATCATATATATTTCGAAATTAGAGCCGACCGATTTCTAAGGAACATGGTTCGAGCTATCGTTGGTACCTTGGTAGAGGTTGGCAAAGGAAACATGACGGAGAAAGAATTTATTGAAGTCATAAAATCAGGTAACAGAAGTAAGGCTGGATCATCAGTTCCGGCTCAGGGATTATTTCTATGGTCTGTTCATTATTCATTAGATATTAGAATCAATGAGTAAAGTATCAGGAAAAGCCTTTGATTTAAAATTACTCTCACGCATACTTAAATATGTAAAGCCCTATAAAGCGCGTTTTGCACTTACGGGAGTATTAACACTTTTATTGGGGATTCTTGGGCCAGCTAGACCCATTCTAATTCAGTACACATTAGACAATACGATAATAAAACCAAATTCAGAATTGCTATTATGGCTAACCATTGCCATGATCAGCTTATTATTTATTGAGACTTTATTGCAATTTTATCAAACCTATTTAGCCAATTGGGTTGGACAAACCGTTATTAAAGATATGCGAAGAGAAATCTATCGAAAGGTTTCAGCATTTAAACTTAAATACTTTGACACCAACGCAATTGGAACACTTGTAACACGTGTAGTTTCGGATATTGAAACTATTGCCGATGTTTTTTCAAATGGAATATTAATCATAATTGGAGATTTTTTAAAACTGTCAGTGGTAATTGTAGCCATGTTTTGGACCGATTGGAGATTAGCACTTTTCAGTCTCGCTTCAATTCCTGTTTTAATAATTGCCACCAAAATGTTTAATAAGAGTATCAAACTTGCTTTTCAAGATGTAAGAACAAATGTTTCTCGATTAAATGCCTTTGTTCAAGAACACATTACGGGAATGAATATCGTCCAAATTTTTAATCGAGAAAAGGCTGAATATTCAAAATTTAAAGTCATTAACAAAGCCCACAGTAAAGCTCATATAAACACAGTTTGGGCAAATGCAATATTTTTTCCTGTAGTTGAAACGTTAAGTGCCATTTCACTAGCACTACTTGTTTGGTTTGGATCTAAAGGAATATTAAACGGCGAAATATCGTTTGGAAATCTGGTAGCTTTCATTTTATATATTCATATGCTTTTCAGGCCAATTAGGCAATTGGCTGACCGGTTCAACACACTACAACTCGGCATGGTAAGTTCTGAACGTGTGTTTAAAGTTTTAGATACTGATTCTCACATTGAAGATGAAGGTGAACTGGTGAAAGAAAGGCTAACCGGCAATATTCAGTTTAACGATTTGTGGTTTGCTTACAATGAACCCGAATGGATACTAAAAGGCGTAAATTTTGAAATAGAAGCAGGAAAAACTACAGCCTTCGTTGGTCCAACTGGAGCAGGAAAAACTTCGATTATTAACTTGATTAATAGAATGTATGAATACCAAAAAGGTGACATTCTAATTGATGGGAATTCGGTGAGAGAATTTGAATTGAAATTTCTGAGAAGAAGAGTTGGAGTGGTCCTGCAAGAAGTATTTCTTTTTTCGGATAGCATATTCAATAACATTACTCTCAATAATGCTAATATTTCATTGGAAGAAGTAGAAGTTGCAGCAAAAGAAGTGGGAGCCCATGATTTTATATCAAGACTTCCTGGAGGCTATGATTTTCATGTCGGTGAACGTGGTGGAGTATTATCAGTAGGGCAAAGACAATTGCTATCATTTATTAGAGCCTACTTGTACGACCCAGACATTCTAATTTTAGATGAAGCAACTTCTAGCATAGACTCAGAAAGTGAAATGCTTATTCAGAACGCCACGGAAAAACTTACCAAGAATCGAACGTCCATTGTAATTGCTCATCGTTTAGCAACCGTACAAAACGCAGATAAAATAATTGTTTTGGAAAAAGGTAAAATAATTGAGAGCGGAAACCATCAAGAGTTACTCAAACACAATGGTTCGTACAAAAAGCTATACGAAATACAATTTGTAAATAACAAAGAATAAAGAGATTACCTATCGGATAGCCTCATGCATTCTCTCTATCATTTCAACTACTTTCATGCCTTCTAAGGCATTTGTTGAAATTTCATCTTTCCCAGTAATTACGTCAATTACATTTTGAATCACGTAATGGTGATTTGCAGCACTACCTTTATAATCACCGTAATCATTTGGTGGATTCGCTGGAGGCAATTCAGGCATTACATAATCTTCAATGTGGCAGTAATCAACTTTATCCATGTATTGGCCAGCGACTTTAACGCTACCTTTTTCACCAATTACAATAATGCTACTCTCCAAATTTTGCCCCCAAACAGAAGTCGAAAAATTCATTGAGCCCATTCCTCCGTTAACAAAATCGAAATTCACAACACCTGTATCTTCAAACTCCGTTGACGGATGATTGAAATTGGTAGAACGGCCTACAATATTTTCAACATCGCCAAATAACCAATACATAATATCAATAAAATGGCTGAATTGGGTAAATAACACTCCTCCATCCAAGTCCATTGTACCTTTCCACCCACCTGGCTTATAATAACGATTGTCTCTGTTCCAATAGCAATTCAATTGAACCATACAAACCTTACCTAACCTATCTTCAAGCATTAGCGATTTAAGCCATTCAGAAGTAGGGCTATATCGATTTTGTTTTACCAAGAATACATGCTTCGAAACTTGGAGTGCCTTGTGAATTACCTGTTCCGTTTTAGGACGAGTTAATCCCATTGGCTTTTCAATTACAACATGGCATCTAGCAGATAATGCCTCTATGGCCTGGTCAGAATGTAAACCATTTGGAGTACAAACATTCACAACATCAATGTCTAAATCGGCATCAAAAAGCTCTTGTGTTGTTTTAAAAACAGGACAATTGTGAGTCTTTTCCGCATCAGCTCTACGGTCATCTAGTGGTTCGACAACAGCGACAACTTTACCTGCCCCGTTTCCTATCACCATAGCAGCATGGCGTTTACCAATATGCCCAAAACCAATTATTGCAAACTTTACTTTTTTACCAGCCATTAGATTAAGATTTAAAATAATTCCAATACCATTCGATTGCTTTATCTAATCCGGCATTCAATTGATATTGCGGGTTATAACCCAATAATTTTTCGGCCTTTTCTATTGAAGCTAACGAATGCTTAACATCCCCTGCTCTATCTGGGCCGTATTTCACTTCTACATCAGCAATTTTATTATCGTAGTTCGATAGTAATTTTTGCAAATGATTAATCAGCTCATTTAAAGATATGGTAGATCCACAAGCCACATTATAAACTTCGTTTACAGCTCCTTGTTTGGTGGTTGTAGCCGCACAATGATTGGCATGAATCACATTTTCAACAAAGGTAAAATCGCGTGTTTGTTCACCGTCACCATTTACAATTGGAGATTTATAATCAACAAATGCTTTTATAAATTTTGGAATTGCTGCGGCATATGCTCCATTAGGATCTTGATGACGGCCAAAAACATTGAAATACCTTAAACCAATTACTTCAATACCGTGAAGTTTATGAAAAACATCGGCGTATAATTCGTTCACCAATTTAGTTACCGCATACGGACTCAAAGGTTTACCAATATTAGCTTCTACCTTCGGTAAAGCAGGATGATCACCATAAGTAGAGGAGCTTGCAGCATAAACAAAACGTTTAACCTTTGCTTTTACCGCTTCATTAAGCACCGTTAAAAAACCTTCAATATTTACGGCATTGGTCAAAAGTGGATTATTAATGCTTCTAGGAACAGAACCAAGAGCCGCCTGATGAAGAACTATGTCAACACCATACATTGCCTCTTTTACCGTGCTCTCATTCCTAATATCACCTTCGATAAACCTAAAGTTAGGATGATCTATGACATCTTTAAGATTATCCATTTTCCCAGTCATAAGGTTATCCAAACAGATAACTTCATTATCAGAAATTAAGTCTAAACACAAATTAGAGCCAATAAAACCAGCTCCCCCGGTGACTAAAACTACTTTATTGGATATTCTACTCATTATTTCGCGTATGATACAGCTCTGGTTTCTCTAATTAGAGTAACCTTCACCTGACCAGGGTAAGTCATTTCTTCTTGAATTTTAGCCGAAATCTGCATTGATAAATCATTTGCCTTGGCGTCATTTACTTTCTCGCAATCAACCATAACTCTTAACTCACGACCTGCTTGAATAGCATATGCTTTTTGAACACCATCGTGTCCCATAGCAACACTTTCTAGTTCTTTTAATCGTTGAATGTAAGATTCCACAGCCTCTCTTCTTGCACCAGGTCTTGCACCTGAAATAGCATCACAAACTTGAACAATAGGTGAAATCAAAGTGGTCATTTCAATTTCGTCGTGGTGAGCACCAATTGCGTTACAAACATCTGGTTTCTCTCCAAATTTTTCGGCGATTTTCATACCCAAAATTGCATGTGGTAATTCTGGCTCATCATCTGGAACTTTTCCAATATCATGTAACAGTCCCGCACGCTTTGCAACCTTTGAATTTAAACCCATTTCAGAAGCCATGGTTGCACAAAGGTTAGCTACCTCTCTAGAGTGTTGAAGTAAGTTTTGACCATAAGAAGAGCGGTACTTCATTCTACCCACCATTCTTAACAATTCAGGGTGTAATCCATGAATTCCTAAATCGATACAAGTTCGTTTACCTGTTTCTACAATTTCTTCTTCAAGTCGTTTTCTTGTTTTGGCAACTACCTCTTCAATTCTGGCTGGGTGAATTCTACCATCCGTAACTAGCTTATGCAAGGACAAACGAGCAATTTCTCGTCTCACCGGATCAAAACAACTTAATATAATAGCCTCTGGAGTATCATCAACAATAATTTCAACTCCTGTAGCAGCTTCAATAGCACGAATGTTTCGTCCTTCTCTACCAATGATTCTACCTTTTACATCATCGCTTTCAATGTTAAAAACTGACACTGAATTTTCAACTGCATGCTCGGTAGCTACACGTTGAATTGTTTGGATAACTACTTTTTTTGCTTCTTTATTTGCATTGATTTTAGCCTCTTCAATTATCTCTTGAATTGTGGCCATTGCCTCAGTTCTTGCTTCAGATTTTAAAACATCTTTCAATTCTGTTTTAGCATCTTCTACCGAAAGGTTTCCAATTTCAGCTAGTCTATTTACGTGCTCTTGGTAGCTTTTTTCAAGATCATTTTCTTTTTTACGAATAGCCTCAAACTTCTCATCTACTTTCTTTTTTTGACGGTTGTAATCATTCTCCTGCTGATTAACATTCTTCAATTTCTGATTAAGAGAATTTTCTTTTTGTTTAATTCGATTTTCCGAATTAACCAATTTTCCATTTCTCTCTTGAATGTGTTTCTCATGTTCTTCTTTTAAATGAAGAAATTTTTCTTTTGCTTGAAGAATTTTATCCTTTTTAATTACTTCCGCCTCACTCTTTGCATCCTCTAATAATTGAGCTGCCTTTTGATCATTTGCTTTTTTCATAAAAACAAACGACAAACCACCACCAATAACGGCTCCGGCTATCCCAATTAACACTGTCATTAATTCCATTTCACTTTAGTTAGGTATAAAAAAAAAGCCCATACAACCTTGTTTTAGTAAACTCCTAAAAGTCAATAAACGAGAATAAACGTTGAATTCGCAAGGTTCCAGTGTCTTCGTTAGAAAATCTTCTCAATAAATTGAGAATAAACAGGCCTCCTTTTGATAAAACGATTCATTCTCTCAACGAATAAAATGTTGAGTTTACAAAACAAAATCGTACGGGCAGTACTTTCTGGCTATCAAGCCATTTACATTAAGAACTTTCTCCAGTTTCTAAACAAGAATCAATAAGTGAACTTATTTGATCCAATTCAGTATCTAGAATTTTACTTTCTGCTGACACTTTCAATGTTTCTGTTTCATCTGACCCCAGAGCCAGTTCTAAAGCAGTCATTGCTAGTAAGTCAACATAATCGGTAACCACGTAGTTACCTTTTAATTTATTTATGTTGTCGTTAATTACCTGCGCTGCGGCTTTCAGTTTAGCCTCTTCCGATTCATCTATCGTTAAAGGATAACTCCTATTTCCAATTTTAACTTCAATATTCTTTTCGGCCATTATCCGTTCGCAATATCTATGCAGGATTCAACTTCCTTAATCAACTTATCTACCTTTTTCTTTAACAAATCGGTATTTCTTGAGTCTGCAGCAGTAGAATTTAATTTGGTTTCTAATTGTTCAATTTTAAAATTCAAAGCGCTATTCTCTTCACCGAGTTTATTAATCTCAGCACGTTGAGTTTCGAAAGCTGTAATCAACTCTTCAACTTTTTGTTTTAATCGCTCAACACTTTTAGCATTCATTAGCCCGTTTAATAAACGTCTTACAAATGTATTGGCAAGGTGATAAGAATACAAGTTTTTAAAGTGATTTTGTACACATCTTTTACGAATATCTGCATAGCATTGAGATTCAGAACGATAGTTTTGAAGTTAATTGAATCTAAAACACGTATATGCGCTTTAACATCTTGATTTTCTTAAGTTTATTACTTCCTATTACAACGTATTCGTTAAATGGTGGTGATAGTTCGCTTGCTAAAATTGGTTTTATTTCACCTGTTGAGATACCGATTTCGTTAGCCGGCAATTTTGGAGAATTGAGACCTGGACATTTTCATGCTGGGTTAGACATAAGAACGCAAGGAAAAGAAGGATTAAAAATAAGGTCAATTTATACTGGTTATGTTTCTCGAGTTGCTATTTCATTAAGAGGTTACGGAAAAGTTGTTTATGTCACACACCCCAATGGATACACGAGTGTATATGCTCATTTGAGAGAATTTAATCCCAAACTAGAAAAATTTGTTAAAGATTGGCAATATAAAAATCACTCGTTTGAACTGGACTTAAATGTTGATTCCGGTAGATTTATTTTTAACCAAGGGCAATTAATTGGGTTAAGTGGAAATACAGGAGGATCAGGTGGGCCGCATTTACACTTTGAAATTAGAAATACCGAATCGGAAACACCAATAAACCCGCTCCATTTTGGTTTTACAATACAAGACAACCTCCCTCCTAGTTTAAAAACATTAAGTGTTTATCCATTAAATGAAAACAGTGCTGTAGATGGTTCAAATAAACTAAAAACTTTCAAATTGTATTCTAAAGGAACAAACTGTTCACTGTCAGAAAATCGAGTTATTAGAGTAAAAGGTAAAATTGGTTTTGGCATTGAAACAAGTGATAAAGTTGTTGGTAGCCCCTTCACAAATGGCGTTTATAGCATCGAACTTTTAAAGAACAACAAACGCGTTTATTTCCACATAATGGACAGTATTCGTTTTGACGAAACTCGTTTTATTAACGTTCATCAAGATTATTATCTAACAAAAAAATACAAGAAGAAAGTCCAAAGGAGTTACTTGATTGAAGGTAACAAACTGTCCATTTATCAAGGATTAGTAAACAAGGGGCAACTTTTTTTTACCGATTCAAGCTTATATAATATAGAATACCGAATAACTGATTTTCATAACAACCAAACCACATTTAAATTTAAAGTTAAAGCAGACCAAGAGAACCATACTTCAGTTGAACCAAAAACAGCTAACTTAAAAATGATTTATGGAGAAGAAAATTATTTTGAAAACGAAGAATTAAAAGTCAAAATTCCTGCTAATGCACTTTATGAAAATACAGATTTGTTTATCTCGAAAAAGGAAGCTATCGGTCGATGTGTCACCCCTAGGTATCATATAAATTCACTAACCGATCCATTACATGACTACATAACCGGAAGCATAAATATTAAAAATATTCCTGAAAAATTAAGAAATAAATTACTTGTGGTTTCTCTTGATGAAAAGTCAAGAATTTTAGCCGCCGAAGGTGGCGAAATTGATTCCAATTGGA
>JBMYOI010000067.1:0-10799 GCA_049599135.1 Salibacteraceae bacterium | reverse complement strand
TACCTATCATTCGCACCGAAGCATGGCAGATGTCGCCATTGGACTTATGAAGGGATGTGCTGCTCACTTTAATGAAAATATTGAGGTAGAAACTTTGAAAATAGCCGAAAACGGAAATTGTGTCGATTTTAAGATTACCAAAAAGTAATGCAAGAAGCCTCGAAAGACATCTTATTAAGAGCTTTACAGCGAGAAAAAAAAGCACGCAAAACTGCCGAACAAACGCTCGAAAAAAAGAGTTTTGAATTGTATTTAGCTAACCAAAAGCTTAGAGAAATAAACTCAAACCTTGAAGCAACGGTAGAAAAGCGATCCGAACAACTTAAAGAAAACGAACTTCGTTTCGAAAAAATGGTTGAGTCGGCAAGTGATTTAATTTATAGAGGAAATTATTTAGGCTTATGTGTTTATGCAAACTCAACAACCATTCAAAAAATGGGTTATTCCATTCCTGAGCTAAAAAAAATGCATTTCACAGCTCTGGTTCGAGACGATAAACTCCGTGAGGTCACCAACTTTTATTTAACTCAATTAAAAGAAAAACGAGCAGAAACCTATCTTGAGTTCCCTGCACAAACCAAATCTGGCGAAACCATTTGGCTGGGTCAAAATGTAATATTTACTTTCGATGAAAATGGCCGCTTTGAAGGTATTTCAGCCGTAGCAAGAGATATTACCAAACAAAAAGAATCTTTAAAAGCAATTCAACGCAGCGAGGAAAAGTACCGAAACATAATCTCCAATATGAATTTGGGCTTACTCGAAGTGGATATGGATGAACATATTCTTCAAACCAATCAGAGTTTCTGCGAAATGATTGGGTATTCAGAAGATGAGTTACTCGGCAAAGTAGCGTCTGAAATAATATTAAAAGGCGAGAATAGAAATTTTATGGCCGAAAAAAATGCATCGAGAAAAAATGGTATCTCCGATGCATACGAAATGAAAGTAAAAGATAAATCTGGTAATTTAAAATGGTGGTTAATTAGTGGCGGACCTCTGTTTAACGATAAAGGAGAGCAAACGGGATCGCTTGGCATTCATCTAGATATTACCGACCAGAAAAAACTTGAGGTTGAGCTAAAAGAAGCTAAAAACCAAGCAGAATTATCGAGTAGGGCAAAAGAAATTTTTTTGGCCAACATGAGCCACGAAATTAGAACTCCGATGAATGGAATTCTAGGAATGGCCCGACAACTTGAAAAAAGTGAGCTAAATAAGGACCAAAAGTTTTATTTAAAAACAATTACTTCTGCTGCCGATCACCTCATGGTAATCCTCAATGATATTTTAGACTTAAGTAAAATTGAGTCCGGTCATTTAGAGATTGAAAATACCAATTTTAGTATCCTAGAAGTTATAGACCGAACCAAAAACATTCTATTCGCAAAGGCCGAAGAAAAAGGACTAGCTTTCTTTACCAAACTGGACCCTGCAATTTCTGCTTCTTGCTTTGGAGATCCAACTCGCCTCAATCAAATATTAATAAACCTAACAGGAAACGCAGTAAAATTTACTTCTGAAGGATCGGTTTCAATTCATTGCAATGTCCTTCATTCTAACGAAAAAAATCAGCGTGTAGAATTTAGCATTCAAGATACTGGCATTGGTATGTCAAATGACTACATTGAAAAGATATACGACAAGTTTTCTCAAGAAGATAAAAGTATAGCACGCAAATTTGGTGGAACCGGCCTAGGAATGAGCATTAGCAAACAATTGGTCGAACTAATGGGTGGTAAGCTTAAAATTGAAAGCAAAAAAAACCAGGGAACTAACATAACTTTTGCATTGAATTTTGGCATTGCAAATAATGAATTAAAAGAGGAGTCAAAAATTTATCAATTTGACCCCGGAGAAATACATGAGAGGGTAAAAGGCAAAAAAATATTATTAGCGGAAGACAATGAAATGAATCAGCTTGTTGTGAGTACCTCGCTTGATTATATTGGCTTAAACTACGATATTGCTAACAACGGTTTAGAAGCAATTGAGGCCATGAAAAAAAATGAATACGACCTCATATTAATGGATATCAATATGCCAAAAATGGACGGTATTGATGCTACAAAAAACATACGAGAATCTATCAATACAGAGATCCCCATTATCGCGTTAACAGCAAACGCCATGGAAGGAGCCAACAAAAAATACTTAAGCGCCGGTATGAGCGATTACTTAGCTAAACCATTCGCTGAAGAAGAATTATTTGAAATGTTATGTAAATGGATTGGAGGAAATTCCAAAACAGAGACAACAAAGCTCGGGACTGAAATGACTACAAACCAACTTTACAATCTAGAAAAATTGCAAAAAATAAGTCGTGGAAATCAAGCTTTTATTGACAAAATGCTAAATCTATTCATTACTCGAATTCCAGAGGCGTTGAATGAAATAAACCAAGCATATCAGGCAAGCGATTTAGAAACTGTTTACAAAACGGCGCACCGAATTAAACCAACATTAAATGATTTGGATATCACAAGGTCAAAGGATCAAATTATTCAAATTGAAAAATTGGCACAAGCCAATAAAGATTCGGAGGAATTAAGCCAATTAATTGATGAAGTTACCACGAACGTTTTAAATGTGGTTGTAGCAATTAAAGAGAGACTTAAAATCAATAAATAAATAATAAAACCTATTCCATTTTTTGGAAAACCATTCCAAAAGGCAGATTACAGGAAGTTACGATAATCCGTAAACCCCTACATAACAACAGTTTAATTTCATTTCATTTGATTGGCACGGCTATCGTTTTAGTCTTACCAAACGAAAAAAAATGGAATTAGAAAATTTTAAAAATCAAAAAGTATTTGTTGTTGACGACAACGAAATGACTGCCCTTCTTTACGAGCAATTTATCAGAAACTTAGGCTTCAATAATATTGAATCTTATAACGATGGTATGTCATGCCTAAATGCGCTAATTGACGAACCAAAAATCATATTTCTAGACCACGACATGGGCAATATGAACGGACTGGAAGTATTGAAGAAAATAAAAAGATTCGATCCGGATATTTATGTTGTTTTCGTTTCAGGTCAAGAACAAATAGAAACGGCCACCCAAGCATTAAAAATTGGAGCATTCGACTATATAGTTAAAGGGGCCAATGACACCTTAAAAATTAAAGAGGTTATCATCAAAATCAAAAACGTTCAAGAAATGCTTCAAACCAGAAAACGCGGGCCAATTAGAAAATTTTTAAGTCTAATGCTTTAATCCATATTTTGATGAAGTCATTAACAATTTACATCTCATTTGCTTGGGTCGTATTATCATTCCAGGCCTGCAACACCCAGAAAATTCTCACATCAGAAACTCATGGAAATGCAGCAGCTTTGATTACTACTGACACCACTTACGAACATGTAATTAAAGTGGATGATAAAATCACAGTAAGTATCTGGAACCACAGCAATTATAGTTTGGGTTCAGCATATACGGTTCACAACACTAACGAATCATATGGCAAATGGATATTAGTAGATAAGGATGGAAACCTTCCATTACCCGATGTGGGCATGGTAAACATAGCAGGCCTTACATGCTCTGAGGCGAAAGTCAAACTAGAGGATATATACGGTGAAAAATTAGTAGATCCAATTATTTCTGTTCGTGTTTTAAACCGAGAATTCACCATTCTAGGTGAAGTTACGGCACCAGGAAACTACATAATGGAGAAGGAAAGAAATTCTATTACAGAGGCTATTGGAAAAGCCAATGGCTTTACAACCTATTCTAATCTAAAACAAGTTCAACTTATTCGCAACGACACCAATTATGTCCTTGACTTTAGAAAACTTCATGAAGACGTTTTACATCGCATAAATATACAGGCCGGAGACGTGATTATCGTTCCAGAAAAGGGATCGAAAAGGGTGAATTTAAATGCACCGACAATGATTGCTTTTTCAAGCGCCATTACAGCTATTGTATTGGTTATTTCAATAATGTCACAACCTTAATTATTATGAACGGACTCCAAGGACTGAAAAGACAATTGCTCTCCCTATTAAAGGGTCTCCCTATTATTATTGGTTGTGCGGTAGTAGCGCTAGTTATTGCAAAAAAGATAATAAGCTATACACCCAATACTTACCAAACAGTAGCTAGAATAAAGTTAGATGATCAGAAGTATGGCTTCAGTAACACTCAACTTTATAAAGACATTGATGTATTTGCAACAACCAGTAAAATTCAATCAGAAGCCGAAATCCTTCAATCACCATTACTAATTGGAAAAGGTCTAGAAAGAGTTGATTTTGGAGTTTCTATTTATCGAATAGGCAGCTTAAAAAACACACTTTTATATAAAAACAGCCCCATCATTATTAAGCACCAATTAACTAAAACCAAAAACTTGGACCAGACCTATTGGATCAATATCGTCGATAAAAACCATTATCAATTAGGAAAATTAGAAAATGAAATAGATACCGCCAATAGTGAAATTATTCCGTTAGGTATGCCGGCATTGGTAAACGGAGAAACCATTACTGTATTCAAAAATGATTCACTTTTAAACGAAAAAGAACTTCACTTGATTGGCCTCTATGAATGCACTGTTTTCTCAAAAAACGGTTTGATAGCCGATGTCGCAGAAAAATTAAACGTGGCTGCAATTGACAAAGAAATTCCAGTACTGAGAGTGGTCTACAAAGATCAAAATGCCCAAAAAGTGGCTGATATGGCAAATGCAATTTGCCATGCATATATTGAAGATTATGTTGCTACAAAAACTGGGGCCGCTAGCCAAACCGTAAAATTTTTAGAAACAAAAATTCAAGAAGTTTCAAAAGAACTACAACAAGCCGAAGTAAAGCTAGAGGAGTATAAATCTGTAAACGGCGTAGTAAATACTCGTCAAGAAACAGAAACTGGATTGCGTAAACAAAGTAACCTCGAAGTTCAATTGATTAACCTTGAAATGAATGAGCAAGCCATAAATGAACTCGAGCAATACATGACTGAAGGTGATTACTTCAGCGAAACCGCTATCAATTTTGGTTTTGGAGATTTATTGATGACCGAGCTTGTTAAAAAATTAAAGTCTTACCAAGACGAGCGCCAGGATATGATTTACAAATACACAGCCGAAAGCAATCAAGTAAAAGCCTTGGACACTAAAATAGCAGAGCTAAAAAACTACATACGTGAGGCCATTAAGCGTAACAAAAAAGAGATTATAACCAAAAGAGAATCCATTGAAAAAATGGTTGATTTAAACTCTAAACAATTCGATGGCTTAAGCACTAGAGAAAAAGAAATGCGTGTTTTAGAACGTGATTTTGCCATGAAAGAACAGGTTTACACCTTTTTAGCTCAAAAGAAAATAGAAGCTTCAATTGCCGCTAGTGCCTTGTTATCATTCCATAGAATCATTCAACCTGCTGTGACACCTAAAAAACCAGTAAGTCCTAACAAAACATTATTGGTTTTTGTAAGTGGATTACTCGGTTTAATTGTTGGTACAACATACGTATACTTAAGAAAGGCAACCTTGTCGAAGGTAGTAGCTAGAGAGGATCTTGAAAAGCATTCTGAATTACCAATTTTAGGTGTTGTAAGAAAGAAAAACTCTGGAAAAGACTTTAGCACTTTAGCAAAAGCCTTAAAATTTAAAGACAAACTAGAAAACCATCCTTTATTAACTGTATCGTCTGCTATTAATGGAGAAGGTAGAAGTTACGTAAGCAAGCATTTAGCTCAGAGTATTTCTGATTTAGGCTATTCAGTTGGTTTAATCAAAATCCAAGAAAACGAAAATCATTCTGGAGAATCGATTTCTGATTTCCTAACCACACCTTCTGAATTTAAAGGTGGAGTATGTAGTTTAATCAGTTTACCAAAAGAAACCTTAAAAGCTTCTGAATTAATGAAGCAATTGAAAGCGCATTTTGACGTAATTATTGTAGATACTCCAGCCGCAGCTCTTTCAATTGAAGGGGTAGAATTCATGAAATTGGCCAACTTAAACTTGTTCTTGTTTAGAGCTAACTACACCAGTACAGATTTCTTGGAATACCCAGAATTATTGGCAGAAGAGTACAAAATCAAAAACATTCATTTAATACTAAATAGCGCTCATATGGCATCCAGTTTTAATGGCCGCTTTGTAGGAACTCGATACAACACAGATCTTAATCAAGAGCATTTTACAAGTAAAATTTGGAACTACATAACTGCCTACATAGGATCATGAATCGCTTAAAAAACATAATTATTAGCAACGAAAACAAGTTAATCACATTAAGTGATCAAGGACTGGTTAGTGGTATCAACTTCGTTATTGGGATTCTTCTTGCACGTTGGATTGGTTTAGAAAACTATGGTATTTATGCCTTGGTTTGGATGGCTATTCTATTTGTTAGCTCAGTGCATCAAAGCGCATTTATTAGCTCGTTATTCGCTCTACTTCCTAAAAAAGAAAATGCAAATGAATTTATAAGTCAGCTAATGGCATTACAAATTGCATTTAGCGTTGGCGTTTGTATTCTATTATCAATTGTTGGTCTGTCATTAGCTGACATTTCTGAATCACTTACCAAAGTAACCGAATCCACCATACTTATTACCTCAACCATTGCCGGAGTATTTGTTTTAAATGATTTTTTAAGAAGAGTTGGTTTTGCAAAATCTAAATCCAAAACCGTTTTAAAAATGGACCTTTTAGGTTACGGTTTGCAACCAATTTTACTCCTATCCATTAACCAATTCGGTTCATTGGGTGTACAAGAAACCTTATTGGCACTTTTGATTAGTTATGGTGCATCTTCTCTATTTGGCATAATGCAATTGAGTTGTTACCCTGTTTTCAAAAACATGACTACCACTTCTTTGGAAATTTGGAACTACAGTCGATTCCTTATCGGAACTTCATTATTACAATGGCTTTCTGGAAACTTCTTCTTGATAACTGCCGCTGGCGTTTTAGGTCCTGTGGCTCTGGGAGCCATTCGCATAGCGCAAAATGTAATGGGAGTTATGCACGTACTGTTGCTGACTTTAGAAAACATAGTTCCACTTAAAGCGGCAGAAACGTTCCATCAAAAAGGAAGCTCAGAAACTGTAAAGTATGTTTTTAAAATTTTTATTCAAGCAGCAATTCCTTTTGTAGGTTTATTGGTTCCAATTGCACTATTTAGAGTAGAAATCCTTGATTTAATTTATGGTAACTCATACGTCGACTATGCATTTGTATTACTAACCTTTTGCGGCATTTATGTACTGATTTTTATCGGAACTCAATTGCGTTTTCTGATTAGAACGTTTGAACGAAATAATTTGATTTTCTACAGTTACGTAGCCACAAGCATTCTTGGATTAACAACCGCCAATTTTTTTGTAACCAAATTCCAAATAAATGGTGTTCTGTTGGGCATTGCCCTGACCCAAATCATTATGGTAAGCTTCTATTTATTCTCACTTAAATCTGAATTGAAATGGCTCGTAAAATAGTCCACGTAGTGCTAGGCAAGGCAAACCCTAATCGCATGAACGGAGTTAACAAAGTAGTTAACCGACTCGCTACTACGCAAGCCGATTTAGGTTATAATGTGCAAATTTGGGGTATCACAAAAGACCCAAATCACAACTACCCAAAAAGGAATTTTCAAACCCTGCTTTTTCAAGATCAAAGGCTCAAGTTCATTTTAGACTCAGACCTAAAAAGAGCCATTCAAAAACAAGAAAAGGACTCCGTTATATTTCACTTACATGGTGCTTATTTACCCCAATTTCATTCTTTATCTAGACTATTAGTGAAGCACAATTTAGATTATGTATACACACCTCACGGTGCTTTCAATCTAGTCGCTATGGAGCGCAGTGCAACTAAAAAGAAAATTTACAATCGTTTTCTCGAATCGTTTATAGTGAAACACGCAAAAGCCGTTCATTCTATTGGCGCCAGCGAATTAACCGGAACCGAGCAGACCTTCAAAAACGCAAAACAAGTCCTTATACCTAATGGGCAAGATCTTTATGAAACAGATAAGAATTCCATCAAACAAAATGAGTTTCCAATTTTTGGATTCATAGGGCGATTAGATATGCATACCAAAGGGTTAGATATACTTCTAAAAGGATTCTCTGCTTTCCTTAACCAGACTAACTCTAAAGCACAATTACAACTCTTAGGCGATGGACCAGACAGAAACCAATTAGAGGCTTTGGCACAAAAATTAAACATAACTAATCAAGTACAATTTAAAGGTGCTGTATATGGCACTGAAAAAATGAATTTGATGCAACAGTTTGATTATTTGTGTTTAAATAGCCGAAACGAAGGATTACCAGGAGTGGTTTTAGAGGCAGCTGCGGTAGGGATTCCTGCAATAGTTAGCAATGAAACCAACTTGAGTAATTACATCAACAAGCACCAATCGGGGCTTGTTTTGGAGAATAATTCTCCAAAACAAATATCTAAGGCGCTTTTCCATGCTATGGAAAACCATAACACAGATAAATACCAATCCCAATCAAAAAATGCCGAGAATATGATTCTTGAAGATTTTGGGTGGAAACACATTGCACAGCAACACGTCGCTGTATATGAAAGCTAAACAACTCCCCTACTTGGTTCGAAATATGGAATTTTTGTTGATTCTGATATTACTTACCATGATTGCTGGTTACTTCTCAATAGCAGAAGAAAAAATAGTAAACCAAGTTTTTAAAACCATAAGCCGTGTAGGAATGGCGGGGGTTATTGCCCTTATTTTTATGCGGCTTGGCAATTTGGGCTGCAACACTACTTTTTCGTACCGACATTTAGTAGCCCCCTTTTTATACGTTTTGTATTTGGCTTTGGGCTTTGCTTCGTTGTTGTGGAGCAGTGACTGGACTTACTCTGCGCTGCAATGGTTTATGAATACTGAGAGTTTTGTTTTTGTAGTTCTGTTTATGCACGTAGTGGCCGTTTACAACCGGCATTTCCCGGACCGAACCATAAATTTAGTGAAGGTATTTGCATGGGCCATTTTCCCTATTATGGTCACTTTTGTTATCGGTTCCTTTGTTGAACCCGATACTTTTTATCGTGGTATGCGTGGGGGAGAAGAACAACGATTAGGTGGTTGGATAATGAACCCAAATGAATTGGGAATGCTTTCTAGCATGAGCGCTGCACTTTCGTACATGTTTATCGGTAAAAGCAAAAAAAAGTTTTGGGGAATTCTAATGATGATAGCCGCACTTTTCGTTTTGGTGGCTACTTCCTCTCGGTCAAGTGCCATTGGTTTTTTATTGATTATGGGTGTTTTGATTTTACAATCGGACAACAAAAAATTAAAAATGGTTTTGGCGGGAGGTGCCGTTATCGCTGTACCGCTTTTGGTTCGGTTTGTCATATTTAAAGACGACGGAGGAATTGATGAAGTGTTGAGCATGACCGGACGTATTCCTTTTTGGAAAGCTCTTTTAAACGAAGGCATTGTGCGTGAACCCTGGTTGGGATTTGGATACATGCGGATCAATTACACCGATTATTTTCAAGGGTTATATACCTACCCAGCACGAATGACTCACAACACTTTTATGCAAGTATTGATGAACTTAGGCTTTATTGGTTTCTTCATTGCCTTTTGGAATGTGGTGACCACAGTGCGTAATTTCATAAAAGAACGCAACAGTAACTATGGCCCCTTTTTTATTGCGTTGTTCATTCCCGTAATCATCAATTCATTTACTGAGTTCGGCATTTTTGGAGACGCCAATTTCGGCATTCTATTCTGGCAGTTTTTGATTACGCTGTTCATTCTCGACCCAGCAACAAGTAAAACATTATCTCAGGTACAAAAACTGAGATTAAAAAAATTCTCAAAACGATACAACCTCAACTATGAACAATAAGCTAATTTTTAAATGGTTTTCCGGACTAAACGCTTTACGCATCTCAGCGGCATTGCTAGTAGTACTTATGCACATTCATTCTAACCAACAACGAATGGGTTTACCTGCACTCCCCGACTTTCCTATTCTATCTAAAGGCCTGTTGGCTGTATCCTTCTTTTTTGTGCTCAGCGGGTTTCTGATTACCTACCTTCTATTAAAAGAAGAAACTAAAACAAAAACCATTGATGTAAAAGCCTTTTATTGGAGACGTGTATTTCGAATTTGGCCCTTGTACTTTTTGGTAATAGCCATGGGTATGATTTTCTATTGGGTATTAGTTCCAAAATTGGGGCTGGAATTTCCTGTAGAATACTCCAAAGTCTTAGCCACTTTACTCTACGTATTTTTTGGCGCCAACCTAATGAACAGCATTTTCCACGTAGGGGGTATGTTACACATCACTTGGTCGATAGCCGTAGAAGAACAATTTTATTTGTTTTGGGCACCGTTGGCAAAAAAAGTAAAAGGTAACATTGAGCCTTTGGCGGCAATTGTTGTCATTCTTTCTTTATCCATAAACACTTTCAACCAAGTAAACGGATTTGGGCTTTCTGAAGGCATGCAGCATTTTGTGCACACTCTTCAGTTTCATTATATGGGCATAGGAGCTATGGCTGCAGCCTTTTTATATAAAAATGCGAACGGCCTATTGAACCTTGTTGCTTTCAAATCGAAAACCATACAGCTTCTGCTTTACGGAATCATATTAGCATTCTTTTTCTTGTACCAAAAAACTGATTGGGCAGAAATGATAATTCCTTTACCCTTGGGTGTTTTGTTTGCTTGGCTCATTGTGAATACCGCATGTAACCCAAAAGCTATTTTCAAATTCGAAAACCGCACCAGTCATTATCTCGGTTCGATATCATACGGAGTATATATGTTTCACATGCCTATT
>JBMYOI010000066.1:0-11297 GCA_049599135.1 Salibacteraceae bacterium | reverse complement strand
ATTGTTATCTCATTAAATGACTTAAAGTCTATTGACGGCTTTTATGACTTAAAGAAAATGCCTCGTTTTAAGTGGTTAAATTCAAATGAAATAAAGATTCAAAAAGGTCCAAGTGCATTTGTTATAAAACTAGATTCTAAAAGCGCAACTAAGATTTACGATTTACCTAAAGGGGCTGCCAATTTCGATTTAAAAGATGAGAAATTAGCTTATACAAAAGGGCAGAATCTATTTGTTTCAGTTAATGGAAAAGAATCTCAAGTTACAACTGACTCAATTGAAGGTGTAGTGAACGGACAATCGGTACATCGTTACGAATTTGGTATTTCAAAAGGAATATTTTGGTCAAATAAAGGAGAGGACTTAGCTTTTTACAGAAAGGACGAGAGTATGGTTACAAATTATCCATTAACCAATTTCACAACTAAACCAGCAACATTAAATTCTATAAAATACCCAATGGCAGGGATGCCTAGTCACCAAGTTACAATTGGTATTTACAACTTAAATTCGAACAATACTGTTTGGTTAAAAACGGGCGAACCTGCTGAACAATACTTAACAAACATTGCATGGGGTCCGAAGGACAAATTCATTTATGTGGCTCTATTAAATCGAGATCAAAACCACATGAAACTCAACCAATATAATGCTTCAAACGGAGAATTGATTAAAACTCTTTTTGAAGAAAAAGATGAGAAATATGTACAGCCTCTGCACCCAATGGAATTTATTCCTGGGCATGACGACAAATTTTTATGGCAAAGTGAAAAAGATGGCTATTTTCACTTATACACATACAACACTAAAGGCAAATTATTAAAACAAGTAACTAAAGGCGATTGGGTGGTTTCTGGAACCCATGGTTTTGATTCTGAAGGGAACATTATTATTACTAGAGCGGATAACAAAGGATTAGACCGAGTAATTTACAAATACAACCCAATTACTGGAAAAGAAACCCCTTGGATAACCAAATCTGGAACACATTACATTAAGACAAGTACTGATGGAATGTATGCTATTGATCGTTTTTCATCAACTACCAACGCATACACTCTAAACATTATCAATTCAAAAGGAAGTGTTGTTGAGGAAATTAAAAAGGTTGAAAACCCATTAGCCGATTACAATGTTTCATTACCTGAATTAGGCACTATTAAAACGAACGAAGGAATTGAGCTTAATACTAGAATTATAAAGCCTTTTAACTTTGATCCTTCTAAAAAATACAAAGCGCTTGTTTACGTTTATAATGGGCCTGGAGTACAATTAATTACCAATTCGTGGATGGCTGGTGCATCACTTTGGATGCCATACATGGCCAATAAAGGTTATATCATTTTTACAGTTGATGGACGTGGTTCAGAAAACCGTGGTAAAGAATTTGAACAGGCAATTTTCAGACAAGTTGGAGAGTATGAACTAGTTGACCAATTAGCTGGGGTTGAGTATTTGAGAGGGTTAGATTATGTTGATGCTGATAAAATGGCGGTACACGGTTGGAGCTATGGTGGTTTTATGACTACATCACTCATGTTGAAAGCTCCAGGAATTTTTAAAGTAGGGGTAGCAGGTGGCCCAGTTATGGACTGGAAATATTATGAAATTATGTATACTGAAAGGTACATGGATACACCAGAGGATAACGTTGCAGGTTATGCAAAAGCTAGTTTATTGGACAAAGTAGAAAACTTAAAAGGTGATCTTTTGATTATTCATGGCGCAGACGACGATGTAGTTGTACCACAGCACAGTATTGACTTCTTAAAACAATCAGTTGATAAGGGCGTACAGGTGGACTTCTTTTTATATCCAGGCCATAAACACAACGTTAGAGGTAAAGATAGAATTCACTTAATGAGGAAAGTACTGGATTACATTGACGAAAAGCTTGAAGATTAGTTTTTGTTGATTTCAATTACTATTTAAATTCATGGATTAAACTTTCTTTGCAGAACTAACCATAAGATATGTCTCAACGAAAATGCTCAAAATGTGGCCATTGGAATGTCGGTCTTGATCGATGTGAAAAATGTAATCATGTAATTAGTTTAGAACTTCAATCAAAAATTGAAAGAAGTGAGAAGCTAAAAAAGTCTATAGCCAAAGAACCTGAAACTCTTGACAAAATTCACCATGAGCTAATCAACTCAAAATTCTTTATCGTGCGTGGCACTTATTTCGTACTGCGTTCAGTTTGGATAATGGTAGTGGCATTTATTTCATTTTTTATTTATGCAATTGCCTGGACTCCTGGTTAGTCAAAAAAAAAGCCTCAAGGTTCTATCAATTGGCTGGATTACTTACATTTTCTTTTTTACTGCCAGAAAAGAGGACCTTCAAATCCCAGAATTAATCAACAGTTATTTTACCGACTTACTTTGCATTCCTCTGGTTCTTGGAACCATTCAATTATTTATTCGGATTATTAAAAATGAGCCAAAATTAAAATTGACCATTCCAATGGTAATTTTTAGTGTTGTAGCTTTTTCATTAGCGTTTGAATGGTGGTTTCCAAAACAAAACTCCATTTATACTGCAGATATACTAGATGTTGTTTGCTACGTTATTGGGGGTTTGGTTTTCACCTCAATAAATCAATCAAAATTTAGCTAGATTATTCAGAAACGACAAGCCTCAAAGCCTTGATGTCACCACTAATATTTTCAATAATTACTTGGTACATTCCTTTATTCAATAGACTAAAATCTAACTCCAGAGTTCCATTTAACCATTCGTTCATTAGAATTCTTCCGTTTAAATCTAAAATGCGAATATTCGAAACTTGTGCATCTAAAGATTCTATTGTAACAGAACCCTTAGTTGGATTAGGATACATTTTAATCTCGGGAATAATCAACCTGCCTTCTAAAGAGGATAATTTAAAAACAATTGTATCTGAATTGAACGACCAACAACCTTCTGTGCTTTGGATACGAGCATAATAATTATCTTCTTTTTGCGGACCGAAAGATTGGCTAACCTCACCGGGAATGCCTCCAGTTAAATTATACCAACGGTAATCATTTCCAAGGCTACATTTTAACGAATCACCAATTTGTGTAATTACTGGTTTAGCGGGTCTTGGAAAGACTTGAATTGTATCATAAGCTGTGTTTTTACATCCAGTAGTTCCATCTACTATTTGGTAAGCTATAGAATGATTACCTGCTCCACTTAGAGAAGGTGAAAACTGATTTGAAATAACTCCCGGGCCAGAAAAAGTTCCAAATCTTGGGTTTTGCCCATCTAAGATCCAGTTGTCATCGTATTCACAAAATCTTGATTTAATAAGGTTTAATGAAACATTTGGCAATGCCAGAATCGAAACAAAAGTCGAATCACTGCCGACACAGCCATTTGAGTCAATAAAAGTATAGCCCACATTATGACTCCCGACTCCAAGCACTGCTGGTTCTAATTGTGTTACTGAATTTCCTTTAACTGAATAAACCCCACCTGATGGCAGTCCCCCTGTTAACGGAAAAGCACTGCTATCGGAACAAACTGGTGAAATTGCAGACATAGTCACAACAGGCAAATCCCATACTTTTAGAAGCTGAGAAGCGGTATCCGAACAACCATTCGAATCTGTATATTCATAAACAATATTATGCACCCCGGATCCAGAAGAATTTACAACAAACAAATTTCCTGATTTATATGGTGTTAAATAATCACCACCTAATGGAAATCCGCCAACTAATGGGATAGCAAATTCACTTTCACAAACCGAATTAAAGGATTGTAAAGAAACTATGGGTAGAGAATTAAAAGTAACATTCAAAATGTTACTAGTATCATTACATGAACCACCCGAAACTATCAAACTATAATTTCCTGTAGCTCTAACATTTAAGTTAGGCGTGGTATCTCCTATACTAACGACCCCATTATTTAACCACTGATAAACTAATCCAACAGAGCTATTTCCAATCAGTAAAGTGTCCCCAGTACAAACATTTGTAGTGTCATTTCCCGAAGGTGAAACAATAACCGCGTTTCCACCGGCATAACCTATTATGAATTCACCTGAAGACTGCGAGCTAGCAATAAATGTAGATTGAAGATTTGTTGTTGTCAATACCGACCAAGTTTGAGTAGCCGTTTCCGGACGTTTTAATAATTCATTAAAACAATCACCATATTGTTGAAAATGAGAATTGGGTGCATAAAAATAAGAAACATCCCCAGTTGGGTTTATTCCTCCAACGAAATAAACACCCCAATGTCTAGTGCTATCGAAACTACTAATGGTGGTTGGCTTTCCAAAATAATTTAGAACAGAATTCCTCTGGTACAAATGAAACCCAGCAGGAGCCCCAGAGATTCCGTCTAATAAAACAGAATCGCCATCTGTGTGTTTTAAAGATATTGAACCTGTAGAAGAATACAAACTTGTACTAAATGTACCTACCGGTGCACCATAATTCTGCCAAGTAGGTCCTGTTCGTGTTCCATTTCTATTATTCCCCGAGTAATCTTTTACTTGCGTGCCTGACAGTGTATCTAATTTGTAATAAGCTTCTAGGTTAGAGTAATTTGTATGCGAAGAATTTATCTCTTTACACATCCATTCTCTTAAGGTTGACATTGACAATGCAGAAGACCAAATTCTAACCTCATCCAATCCACCAACAAAACGGTTAGAGTTTTGGTCGATCCCTATGGAGACATCTAAACTACTGGCTGTATTAACTCCCCATGAAATTGACGCATTAACAGTTTCAAGTTGTCCATCTACATAAAGTTTCCCATCAAGCACATTAGGTGTACCATCATTTGCCCAAACAACTGCTACATGATGCCATTTATTGTCTCTTAAATCCGTAGAACCCGTTATAAACCCACCATTTACCTCAAACCTCAAGTTTCCTGCTATCGAACCAGATGTGTTTTGGATTCGAAACACCATTTTTTGACTGGCTTGATTATTACCCCAAAAAACGATTGGTAAATTAGTAGCTGTTGTCGGAATTTTTATCCAAGCTTCAACTGTTCTAGCGTTTCTTCCCGTAACTCCTTTATATCCACTAACCGTAACAACGTCATTAACTCCATCAAAGTCAAGTGATTTTTGAGCCCAAACATTAGTAAAACCCAGTAAGAAAGAGAAAAGTAAAATAAGAATTCGATTCATAATGAATTATTTAGTGCGTAAATTTAATGAGATAGATTGAAATACCATTTTCTTAAGAAACATCTGTAAACTATTTCAAAACGAATACTAGATTTGCAGCCAGTTTCGGGTTGTAGTGCTGACTACAACCGTCAGCATCCGGTTTAAAGTGTCCTGACGAACACTGTCAGGAGGGGAACAGAGATCGGAGGTTCTATCAAAACCAAAACAATGACCTACCATGTTTACATAATCTATAGTGAGCTTAAACATAAATATTATATAGGGCAAACAAATGACCTTGTTTTAAGGTTGGCAAAACATAAATCTGGACTGGTAAAATCAACAAAACATGGAATCCCTTGGAAATTAATCTGGACAACCTCAGTAGATTCTCGCTCTGAATCAATGATTCTCGAAAAGAAAATAAAAAACATTGGCTCTACTCGATTTCTTAAGAAACATCTATAAACTATTTCAAAACGAATACTAGATTTGCAGCCAGTTTCGGGATGTAGCTTAGTCCGGTTTAAAGTGCTGGTCTGGGGGACCAGAGATCGGAGGTTCGAATCCTCTCATCCCGACTCAGAAGCCTGATACGAAAGTGTCGGGCTTTTTTTATTATAACTCACCGAGAGTTGCTTAGAAGTTAAAATGACAAAGTGCGACAAAATGCGCCTCCATCCCCCCAATTGAGGGTACAAAACAATCCTGTCATCACCACTAAAAAATGAAACCCTAATTTTTAGACATTGTTAGCTCATTATTATGGACTAACATCATTTTTAAGCGTTTTAATCACAAATTCCGAATTCTATTTAGAGTTTATTTCTCACAAACTATCAAATTTGGACATAAAGGCAGACTAACATACAAGCCTACGCTGATCATTAGGCCTTTTTAGTTTTTTTCTCATTACCAGTGAATTAAAAGCCAGTAGCGAAGGATAAAAGCATACATTCGCACTTTATATATATTATTTTTATTATGAGTAACGGAACAGTAAAGTTTTTCAACAATTCTAAAGGATTTGGATTCATCACACCAGACGACGGTGGCAAAGATGTATTTGTACATGTTAATGGTTTAATTGATGAAATCAATGAAGGCGACAAAGTAAGCTACGAAGTAGAAGAAGGTCGTAAAGGATTAAATGCAGTAAATGTAAAAGTCGTATAATTCGACTTCACAATATATTTTTTGTATTAAAAAAGCCTGTCAGCAATGACGGGCTTTTTTTATTTTCACTTTATCATAAAAAACTTCACTCTATAAATAATGGCAGAAGAACAGCCTAACAATCCTTTACACGGAATTAAATTAGCTTCTATCGTTGAATATTTGGTTGGTCATTACGGTTGGGATAGGTTATCTTACCACATTAATGTAAATTGCTTTAAGAGTAACCCATCTATAAAATCGAGTCTTAAATTTTTAAGAAGGACACCTTGGGCCAGGGAAAAGGTCGAACAACTCTATTTGGATACCATAAAAACCAAAAACTAGTCCCCACCAATCATATCTCCTATTCCCCCAAGAATTGAACCTTCGCCTTTTCTGGAACCACCTAACTTAGGTGCATGTCTTATAATTCTATCCGCCAACCTTGAAAAAGGTAAGCTTTGCAAATACACAGTTCCATGCCCCTTTAAGGTTGCTAAAAACAAACCTTCACCACCAAAAAACATAGATTTAAGGTTACCCGCTTGCTGAATATCATAATCTATAGAAGAATCAAAAGCTACGATACATCCGGTATCTACTTTTAATGTTTCACCTCTTAATTCCTTTTTTACAATAGTGCCACCGGCATGGATAAATGCCAAGCCATCCCCTTTTATTTCTTGAAGGATAAACCCTTCGCCTCCAAAAAAGCCAGCACCTAATTTCTTATTGAATCTAATACTTACCTCAGTACCTAGGGCAGCACACAAAAAAGCATCTTTTTGGCAAATAATTGTACCACCTACATCGGGCAAATTAACTGGGATTATTTTCCCAGGATAAGGAGCTGCAAAAGCAACTCTTCTTTTACCAAATCCGCCTTCATTTTTAAAATGTGTCATAAATATTGACTCACCTGTAAAGGCACGAGCACCAGCAGAAAACAATTTACCCATGAAACCCTGATTGGGTTGAGACCCATCGCCTAATTTCGCTTCGAAACTTATTCCGTCATCCATCCAATTCATTACACCTGCTTCTGCAATTACAGTTTCTTGTGGGTCTAATTCCACCTCAACTGTTTGCATATCATCACCAAAAATCTGATAGTCTAATTCGTCGCTTTTCATATTCAATATTTAATACCACTAAGATAAAACAGATCATTCTTAAGTTGATATACAATGATAAAAAACACACCAAAGGTTCTAACAAAAGAAGAATGTCAAAAAAATAATATAAGCGGTAGCTTAAAAGTAGATTGGATGAAATACCACTCCATTTTTATTAAACTCTAACGTAGGAAATGGAATTTTTATCCAAGACAAGCCCACCAACACAGAATTTAAGAATCTACTTTTGGTTTTTATTCGTTGCAAATCAAGGTCAAGAGATAAATAAAACTGTGAGTACCGATCGTAAGTCGGATAAACATAACCACCATCATCGTATTTGGGGTTTGAATTACCGCCAATCATTCCAGTAGCACCATATCCAACAGAAACACTTACCCACTTAGGAAACTTACTTGAATTACTTAAAAACGAATGAATATTGGTTGACAACCAATACGTCTGACCATTGTAATCTTTAAATAACTGTTCGGTAAAACTACTCCCTAACAAATTTGGTCTTACAGAAGCAAACTCGGTAGTATGATAAGAAAACTTGGGTAAAATTCTCTGCTCACCCCATGCCAATTGCTGGCCAATAAACAAACCACTTCCAATTGCATTTGCAGTCATATCTCCCCAGGAAAATCCCCATTGCTCATTGAAACCATCTAATATTTCAATTGATGTTAACCAAACAAGCCCCCATGTTGCACCAAACACTAATGACTTATTTTCACTGAGGCCAGTCCATCTCATGGAATGATACCCTACAACTCCAGCATAATATGACGAAAAACCATGTCCAACTTTATCCACTCCTTCCCATTCACCCCAGTCGTTAAAAGTGTGAAAACTACTTTTGGGATAATCCTTGTACCACAATTCATTTAACCCAACAAACGTTAACGTAGCCGCAGACAAGGCGGTGGTACTAACGAGTGTTAGCCGTTTTTTACTTAGTGAATCTGGGGTGCTAGTCCAATGCACGTTATCCTGACAATAAGCAAGGACAGAAACAAATAGGAATCCAATAAAAAATAAAATACGCACCATTCAAAAGTAAGTCAGGATGCATTAATTTCTTTACGAATACGGAGATGTAACTACCAACTTTCTTCTCAATCATTTGTTTAATTTAGAAAGTCAATGCATTTTGAACAAATACTGCCATGAAGAATAAATTGCCACGGAGAAGCTTTATCGAGAGATTAACACTAGGATTATCATATATAATGGCAATACCTGCAATTTCAAAAGCTAATTCAATGAAAAATGAAGAAAACAAAATGAATATTAATTCAAAGGATCCCATACTTGGTGTTCGACCATTAGGTTTTCAATGGGAAACCAAAGACCCCTTCTTGTTTTGTGTTCATCACGAAGATAAATACCCGAAAGCAAATGCTGACATGGGCCCAAAAGCATCTTTATCTGGCCGACAATTGGGCCAAGATTTTGTTATTAAAGATGGTTGGCGAATGTACCATGGCAATAAAGTTCCTGGATTTCCTGGACACCCACATCGTGGATTCGAAACCATTACAGTTGTTCGAGAAGGAATGGTTGACCATGCTGATTCAATGGGCGCGGCTGGAAGATACGGTAACGGAGATGTTCAATGGATGACTTCGGGAAAAGGAGTTCAACATTCTGAAATGTTTCCTCTTTTAAGTGAAACTGAGGAAAACCCGATGGAATTGTTTCAAATATGGTTAAATCTACCTGCCAAAAGCAAAATGGTAGACCCACATTTTACCATGCTTTGGGCTGAATCTATTCCCCTCCACAAATACGTCGACCTCAATGGCAAAATGACTAAAATTGAAGTTATAGCCGGAGACTTATCCGACAAGCGAGCTGGCTCTCCTCCTCCAAACTCATGGGCATCTAACAAGAGTAATCATGTTGCTGTTTGGAACATTGAAATGGAAGCGGGAGCAACTTGGACTCTCCCGTCTTCAGAAAATGGGTTAAATAGAACTTTGTATTACTACAAAGGAGATGACCTAAAAGTACATGGACAATCGATAGATGCTTATCATGCAATTGATATTTTGTCAGACCAAGAGATTGAGCTTTCTGCCGGAGATTCAACTACTAAAATATTGATGTTACAAGGAAAGCCAATAAATGAACCAGTTGTACAGCACGGGCCGTTTGTTATGAATACAAGAGCAGAAATTCAACAAACATTTTTAGACTATCAAAAAGACGAATTTGGTGGTTGGCCATGGCCAAGAAGAGACCAGGTTCATGATAAATCAAATGGTCGTTTTGCAAAACATGCTGATGGAAGAATAGAAAAAAAAGGATAATCTTTTAAAAATAACTTCTTTCGGGTATTGCTTAGTTTGGCAAAAAGGCGGTTCTTTGTTATTTAGAATCATTTTAAATAAATGGACGAAATAAAAGTAATTCACGCAAATTCAAATACGCTTATCCGATCGGGACTCAGATCTCTATTATTAAAAGGTGGGGGTATTGAAAGTATTACAGATGTAGAAGATAACGAAGAGCTTTTTGAAGTTTTAAAACAACAAGAAAGTGACATTCTAATCATTGATTTTGATCAACCAGGAATGTTTAACAGTCAAGACATAACCAAGGTAAGGAACAAATACCCAGACCTTAAAATATTAATAATATCCACTGATGAGAAACACCGACAAATACTTTCACTTATTGAAAAAGGGGTTCATGGTTATTTAACTCGTGAATGTGATGAGGATGAAATAATTAGTTCTGTTTTCTCAATAGCAGGAGGAGAAAAGTTCTATTGTAACAAGGTTCTTAACGTTATAATGGAGAAAGAATTAGCGCCGGACGCTGAGGAAAACTGTGAACCAACTAGCTTATCGCAAAGAGAAATGGAAATTTCGAGCTTAATTGCTCAAGGAATGACTAATAAAGAAATTGCAACTAAATTGTTTTTAAGCCCGCATACAGTTAATACACACCGCAAAAACATTATGAAAAAGCTAGGAGTAAATTCAGCCTCTGGTATTGTTCTTTATGCCGTGAATGCCGGGCTTGTTAAAATGCCCGCTTAACTTTCTCTACTTCAATATACAGTTAATCGAAATAGTCACTTCATCGTCTACCATTCCAGTTCCGTCATAAGAGGTTGCGGCAAGACCATAATCAAATCTATTAATCATTATTTTACCCGACAGCTTGCCCGCAGAGTATGCAAACGGAATCTCAATTTCTTTGGTTACTTCTAATATTGTTAGTTTGCCCTTTGCAATAAACCTATCGCCTTTTTGACTTACCGAAGTAGAAACAAAGCAAATTTTTGGGTATTTAGGAACATTAAAGAAGTCTTCATTTTTCAGGTGGGCATCCCTTTCTTCATTATCGGTGTAAATAGTGTTAGGATCTATGCAAACATTAAATGAAGCTGTTGCAAGATTCGTTTTATCGAATGAAATATTTCCCTTCATGCCTTTAATACTTCCTTCAACTGTTGTCCAAAGCATTCCACCAATTTCAAATTCTACATTTGATTTTTCTGAATCTATACTTTGTGAAACAGAAACAAAAGGGAACAACAAAACAAGGCAGGTATATACGAAGAGCTTCATAGAATCAATTTATGCTCAAATGTATTTTGGGTTAACTAATAAAGTTGAATTTATGCTGTTAATTAAGCACAACTTAAAACAATTCCTATTTATCAGTGTATGCAAATCCGTTAGGGAATTTCTTGGTTTTTAAAACCTTTATTAATTCTGGAACTTCAAGAGCCAACGTAACCAATACTCCAACCGCTGTTAGTCCTAAAGTTATGTTGGTTGCCCATAATCCGCATGGCAATAATATGACGAAGAGTAAAACCATAATAATAGAGGCAAAATAGCCGCCGAAAGACAATGCAACAAAACTTCTAATAGAAG
>JBMYOI010000065.1:0-11388 GCA_049599135.1 Salibacteraceae bacterium | reverse complement strand
AACGATCCTCGAATAGTTGAAAAAACTGAACCGATTAAACACCTGTCTTTCAAAGAGGCGGCTGAGCTTGCTTATTTTGGAGCAAAAATTTTACACCCTGCTAGTATTCGTCCGGCTGAAGATAAAAATATTCCTGTTTGGTTAAAAAACACATTGGTGCCAGACTCATATGGTACTTTAATACATGGCGAAAAAAGTGAGGCAGGGTTCAAAGCAGTTGCCGCAAAGGACGGAATTACCGCAGTAAAAATTCGATCGGGTAGAATGCTCATGGCATATGGATTCTTAAGAAATGTATTTGAAGTGTTTGAAAGATTTAAAACACCAATTGACATGATTACCACCTCGGAAGTGGCAGTTTCGGTTACCATTGATGATACAACCAATTTACAAGGAATTGTAAAAGAATTGGAGAGTTATGCTAGAGTAGAGGTTGACCACAACCAGACCATTATTTGTGTTGTGGGGGATTTTATTCAAGGTGGAAATGGCTACGCTGATAAAATATTTAGCTCATTAAAAGATGTTCCAATCCGTATGATTAGCTATGGAGGAAGTAACAATAATATTTCGGTGTTAATTGATAGCGATTTTAAGAAAAAGGCACTTCAAGATTTAAATCAAGGAGTTTTTAATTTGTAGTTTATGCGTTCGAAGTTGGTAGAATACTTTTCGGAGCAAGAAACTCCTTTCTATTACTATGATTTAGACCTTTTAAAGGCAAACTTAGTTGCTTTGAAATTGGCTAGTGAAAATAGAGGGTTTGAAGTTCACTACGCTGTTAAAGCCAATTATAATCATCAAGTATTGGAAACAATAATGCATGCCGGATTGGGTGCCGATTGTGTAAGTGGTGGAGAGGTTTCAAGAGCAATAGAAGTTGGATTTTCAAACGATAAAATTGTTTTTGCTGGAGTAGGTAAAACTGACCGAGAAATCAACTTAGGATTGGATAATGATATTTTTTGTTTCAATTGCGAAAGTACCGCTGAACTAAAAGTTATCGATGAGTTGGCTTATGCAAAAGGTAAAATTGCCAATGTTGCCCTTCGCCTTAATCCAAATGTAAATGCGAACACGCATGCTTATATAACAACTGGGCTAGAAGAAAATAAGTTTGGCATCAATTCATGGGAACTAGAGTCAGTTTTTGAAACTTTAAACGAGTCGCGAAATATTAAATTAGTTGGTATCCATTTTCACATTGGATCACAGATAACTGACTTATCTAGCTACAAAAACTTGTGCAATAAAGTAAACGAGATTCAAAGATGGTTTACAGATCGCAATATTGAATTAGAACATATAAATGTAGGCGGTGGTTTGGGTATTGATTACGAAAACCCAGATGAAAATCCAATTCCAGATTATGAAGCGTATTTCAAATTATTTGAAGATTTTCTAGAACTTAAACCTAATCAAAAATTACACTTTGAATTGGGGCGTAGTATTGTTGCACAAATGGGATCTCTCGTGTCTCGTGTAGTATACATTAAGAAAGGTTTAAAGACAAATTTTGCCATTTTGGATGCTGGAATGACCGAATTAATTCGCCCAGCTTTGTATCAGAGTTATCATCAAATTCAAAATGCATCTAAGTTTTATAGAGACGACTTGGTGAAAGAAAAATATGATGTTGTTGGACCTATATGTGAAAGCTCCGATTGTTTTGGAAAAGCGGTGATTATGCCTGAAACTCAACGTGGTGATTTGGTTATCATTCGTTCTGCAGGAGCTTATGCTGAGGTAATGGCAAGTGGATACAACCTCAGAGAAAAAGCACAAGTGTTGTTTGGACCACAATTTGAGGATTAGGATTTATATAATCTTGTAAAATCATTATCAGTAATTTGAATTTCATGAGTAATTATCTAGAAACAACCAAAGACGTTTATAAAGATGCAGCCTTAACTCCAGATGTTGGTTTATGTTGTACAACAACTCCAGTTTGGCAATTACCGGATTTAGATATTCCAAAAATTATGTTGGATATGAATTACGGATGTGGTAGTACAGTAAACCCTCGTGATTTGGTGAATAACCCTAATGTTTTATATGTTGGAGTAGGGGGCGGAATGGAGCTGCTTCAGTTTTCATATTTCAACCGACAAGCAGGTGGCGTAATTGGGTTGGACGTAGTTCCTGAAATGATTGATGCTAGCCGCAAGAATTTTGTAGATGCCGAAAAGCTAAACCCTTGGTTTAAATCTGATTTTGTTGATTTAAGATTAGGCGATGCCTTGAATTTACCCATTGCAGACAATTCAGTAGACGTGGCAGCTCAAAATTGTTTGTTCAATATTTTCACGAAAGACCATTTAAAAAAGGCTCTTGAAGAAATGTTTAGGGTTTTAAAACCTCATGGTAGGTTAGTTTTATCAGACCCAACCTGCGAACAAGAAATGCCTCAGTCACTTTTAGATGACGAAAGGTTGCGAGCACTCTGTTTAAGTGGAGCTCTGCCTTTAAAAGAATATATAAAACTCATAACAGATGCTGGGTTCGGTACAGTTGAAATTAGAGCTAAAAGACCTTATCGTATATTGGATGCAAAGCATTACGATACGCAAGAAAACTTGTTTATTGAAAGTGTGGAAGTGTGTGCTATAAAAGACCCAATGCCGGCTGATGGGCCATGCGTATTTACAGGAAAGTCTGCTATTTACTTTGGAACAGAAGAATACTTAGATGACGAAAACGGTCATGTATTGATGCAAAATCAGCCATTAGCAGTTTGTGATAAAACTGCTTCGGATTTAGCTAGATTAGATCGAGAAGATATTTTTATTTCAGAAAGTACGTTCTTCTATGATGGCGGCGGATGTTGTTAATTGAATGTGTTAATTAGCATTCCAAGATTCATTATAGTATCAATTAATAAACCTTTGTTCCTTTAGTTACCCACTTACCCCAATCTTTATCGTAGGCGTGTATTGAGTTGGTTTGATTGCTGTCGTTCACCATGGTCATTTCTTGATTAGCCCATTCGAAGAGTCCTCCGTATAAATTACTAACGTCTTTGTAACCCATTTTTATGAGTTTTTCTGAAATTTTCTCGCTTCTATAACCGACAGAGCAATACACAATAATTTTAGAATCTTTTGGAACTTGTTTTAATGCACTTTTTTGAAACTGATCGTACCCCACCCAAATAGCACTCTGAATATGAGATACTTCATACTCGTTAATTTCTCGAGCATCCAAATAAATCACTTTTTCATTAGGGCTTATATCCGTTACACTTACTTCAGGAACAGAATGATCTAAAAGTCCTTTTAGCATTTTTGAATATTCGGCATTAGAGACAGTTTGACCATATGAATCTAGAAAGAAAATACTAAAGAGAAGAAGGGACACTAAGTTTTTCATATTCACTTTTTGACAAGTCTGTATTTATTAATGATTTCGTTTTTGTGGAATAGTGTAAGAATGTAAACTCCTTTTGTACTTGGTAAAGATAAACTGACGCCATTAGAAGTATTTTTAAATTTTTTTCTGAATACCTCACTTCCTCTAGTGTCGTGGAGTACCACTTCAATATTGGTTAGTTCTTGTTCGAATTTTAAATGTACAATGTCTGAAGATGGGTTAGGGAATACAACAACATTTCCAATTTGTGTTGAACCACTTAAAGGCGTTATTCCTGTTTCGATGTGTATTGTATCATAAACGATAACAGTATCATAAACGGTAACTCTTACAGTATCATAGACTGTAATATAGTTAGTATCTGTTACGGTTAAAAAACAAGTATCTGCGCAGCTAGCCATATTGAATAAGTTGTTAATCTCATTATTCGTTAAGGCATAGTCGTATATTTTAACATCGTCAATTTTTCCATGAAAAAATTGCATACTTCCAAACCGAGAACCGATTGAAGCAACATGTGGAGTATTGTATTTTGGACTGGCATTGGAAAAGCTGACTGAATCAACTAATTGCCCATTTAAAAAGAGTTTAGTCGTACTGTCTGAACGCGTATATGCCAAATGATACCATGTGTTTATTGATGGCAATTGATTAGATGTTGTTCTGTTTAATACGCTTGAATTATTGGTGTAACCACCGGCACCAAGGCCAACGTGACCATAACCTAAACTAGGGTTATTACTTAGCAATACCTGCTGGTCAGCTCCAGAATTTCCAATACTTAATAAACATTTATATCGACTGAGTGTGCCTCCATTTGTCGAAGGAATAGAACTTGGATTCAACCAAAGTGAATAAGTGTAGTTTTCTAAGATATGGGGGGCACTTGGAATGTTAATTAAATTGCTTATTCCGTCAAAAAAGTAAGCTGAGTTTGGTTTTCCATTTCTATCAGTGGTTAATGTAGCTCCATTTACAGTACCATCATGTTGATTTCCAGAATTATCTTTAGAATTACCGTTAAAGCAGTATTCTGAAACAGGTTGTTTTTGAGAAAATGCAAGATTTATTGAAAATATAAATACAATCGTAGTAATGAATCTAGTAAGGTAAAACATGGTTTTTTAGTTTAAGTTTAATTATTCAAAAATAATTGATTTTAGCTTTTACCCCTCGGGTGAAATTCTAAAATTGTATCGCGAAGATACTCACGATCTAAATGAGTATAAATTTCTGTAGTCGTAATTGATTCATGCCCCAACATTTCTTGTACAGCTCTCAAATCGGCACCACCTTCAACTAAATGAGTAGCAAAACTGTGCCTAAAACTATGAGGGCTAATCACTTTGTCTATGCCAGCTTTTTCAACCAAACGCTTAACTATCGTAAATATCATTACACGAGTTAGTTTTTTGCCTCGCCGGTTTAAAAATAGGGTGTCTTCATCAGCCTTTTGAATGTTGATATGGACTCTAATTTCGTTTAAATAAATGTTGATGAATTTAATAGCTGCGGAGCCTATTGGAACGAGTCTTTCTTTGTCTCCTTTTCCAATCACCCGAACAAACCCTTCGTTAAAATATAGGTTACTTATTTTTAAGTTAACCAATTCTGAAACCCTTAACCCGCAGCTATAAAGAGTTTCAATAATCGCTTTATTTCTTGTTCCTTCTGGGGTACTCAAATCAATGACAGATTCTATAGAATCAATTTCTGCAATACTTAAGGTAATGGGTAGTTTTCTCCCTAAACGGGGGGCTTCCAATAATTCACTAGGGTCGTCGTTCGATAAATTTTCAAGAAGTTGATACTTGTAAAATGCCTTGATTCCGCTTATTATTCGGCTCTGGGTTCGGGCGGCAATTTCAAAACCGTTGAGGTAAATTAAAAATGCACGTAGGTCATTTAACGTTACTTTGGTTAAACTCAATCCATTTTTTTCGTGGTGTAAAAATGAAACTAGCTTTTCTACATCGCTAACATATGCCATTACTGAATTTTCAGAAAGGGATCTTTCTAACTGCAGGTAGGCTTTAAAACCATTTATTATTGAATTTGAAGACATTTTCAACATCAAATAAACGAGATAAAATCGTCCGAACTACATTTGCCTAGAATACTTAATAAACGATTACCTATGAATATCCTCATATTAAATGGTCCTAACTTAAATTTATTGGGAGAAAGAGAACCAGAGATATATGGCAGTCAGACATTTGAAGAATATTTTTCTCAATTAGAAAATAAATTTCCAGAAGTGGAATTGGAATATTTTCAGTCAAATGTTGAGGGAGATTTAATTAATTATTTACACGAAACACGAAATAGGGTAGACGGGGTTGTTTTTAATGCTGGGGGTTATACGCATACTTCAGTGGCAATAGCAGATGCAGTTGCAGCAATTAAAACTAGGGTAGTGGAAGTGCATATTTCAAATGTTTATGCCCGGTCAGAAGAAATAAGGCATCAAAGTCTAATGGCTAAAAACTGTCAAGGCGTAATTTCTGGATTTGGGTTGTTTGGGTACGAAATGGCAGTAAGGTATTTGATGACGAGTTGTTAGTTTGGAGTAATCTAGACACTAGTTGTAGGTCCCAGATTAGTGTTGATCGATTTTTAGAGAATAGAATTCATTAATAATTGTATCATTCTACGTTTCAGTCAATTGATTTAATACAATCCAATATCTTATACCCTATTCCTCGAGTTTTTTCAATTCCTCATCAATCATTTTTTCAATTGAAGCTTTTTCGGCATCATTAAATCGTTTGTCTGCTTTGGCTTGTTTCTTCAAAAAACGAAACATGGCATTTTTCTTAATTTCATAAGCCATAAAAACGGTGTACTCAGCTCCGTTGTAATACTTTTCCTCTCCAATTTTTCTTAAATCCGAGATTTGTGTATTTACAACTTGGCGAATTAAGCTTTCGAATTTTTCGTTTAAATCGGCCGCTCTTTCGTTTTCATTTTGAGACATGTATTGGTCAGATACTTGGCGCATATTGGTGTTTACTTGTCCAGCTAATTGACTTTTTGCTTGAATATCTGCTTTTCCGCGTGCTATATTTTCGCTATTGGAAGCTCCCTTGCCTGTAGCTCTAAAAAAACGATTATTAGATTCATAAGCAGACCCTTGAAAGGGTTCTTTTACTTTTTTACCGTAGGGTTTGTTTGCACACTGCACAAAAAATAGACTTGCCGATAATAGAATAAGTAGGATTCTCATGTTTTTAAGTTTTACTCAATTTTACTAAAAATTGTGCCAAGGTTTGTACTTATTGAAATAAAATATACAGAACAAAGAATTTGGAAAAGTCCAAACCTTTGTTCTGCCAGGTATTTCTACATAACTACTTCACTTATTTGAACCACCGGCTCAATGTTGGTGAAGTTTGGTAGGTCTCCCATAATTTTTTCAGCATTTGGTCCAAAAGCTTCACCGAAATCTCTTACCGAATCAAAATACATGGTTCCAATTCCTGCAAATGGGGCGGTTGATCCTGGAGCAGCTCCACCTAGTCCTTTTTCGGCACTAGCTCCTTTTAAACTATCACCCAATAAACTGGCTACCATAGGTAAGTGGGTGTTGCAGTAGTAATCCATGTCAAATGTTTTTCCTTCTCCGTTAGGATAACATACATTCACTTTAGTCATTCCTTTTTTCATCGTTATTTTTTTTGAGTTGTTTAGAACTGAAAATGTACGATTATTTATTTTCAAGATTATTTATAAGAGGAGTCAATCTGACATAATAGTTTAATGATATTGGTTAGTAAAACGGATTTAACAGGTGAATAATAATCTTGACAGTTAGTTTCAACAAAATCTTTTAATTCTAACGAACTAAATGTTTTATCCTCATTACTTTTGCAACATGAAAAAACTAAAGGAACGGTGGGGAATTACATCTAATTTACAACTTGCTTTAATCTTAATAGTTTTTTCAATTAATGGATCCTTTGCTGCTTGGGTGGCTAAACCAGTAACTGAATTTATTGGAATTTCACCCGAAGAAACAGGCTGGGCTCTCTATATTCCAATTCGAATTCTCTTAATATTTCCAATTTACCAATTCACCCTCCCTATTGTAGGTTTCCTTTTCGGTCAGTTTAAATTCTTTTGGGATTTTGAAAAGAAAATGCTGAGTAGAATGGGGTTAGGGTTCTTGTTTAAAAAGTAACTGTTAAGCATAGGAAATTATTGCTTATTAGGTTGTTTTCCGTGCCGATAGTTTATCTTTTTCTCGTTCTAGAAATTCTTGTAAAGTGGTCGGCGTTTTTCCTGTCAACTTCCGATAATTGTCTGAAATTTTTGGTTCAGTTTGAAGTCGTGGTAAAAAGTGGAGAATTGTCATGACAACTGCGAATCCACTATTAATTCCTTCTTTTTTCTTTCGAAAATAAAAGCTGATGGGGTTGATACTTTTAAAGCTTATTCGCTTTCCTATAATCCCTGACATTATATCTACAACTTGTCCGAAATTTTTGTTTTCAGTGCCCGTTATTTCGTAGGCTTTATTTTGATAGTTCTCAAATTGAGCAATAAGAACTGCTGATGCTTCGCCAATGTTTTTTACGTCTACCCAGTTGAATTTTGCTTGTCCAGAAGGAAGAGTAATAGATTGTTTTTTTTGAATTTCAGGTAATAATGTAGTAGTTAAATTCTGCATAAAATAGCTAGGTCGAACAAAAATGTAGTTGAACTGCAATTCTTGAATTAATCATTCAATTTTGTTGTGAGGAATTACCTTGCTTTTTTCAGCTCCTTGAACGGACAAGAAAACGACCTTATTAATCCCATTTTCCTTTGCTGAATTTAAAAGAGGTCGAAAGACTACTTCAACATCTGAGATGTGGGGTGGTCGCAATAAAAAGAGTATGTCGACTTGGTCAAATGCTTCCAAGAATGTGCTTTCATTCTCAAAATCAAACTTTCGAAATAGTAAGTCTCGGTGATTGTTAAAATGCTTTTGTGCTTTTTCAATATTACGCGCTCCGGCATAAATCTCCGAGTCAGTTTCCAATTCAATCAAACCTTGGATAACTTCAGTTCCAATATTTCCTGTGGCTCCGGTTACAAGTACACTTTTCATATCTTCTAATGTTGCACAACGGTTGGTTTATGGTGTCGTGGCTGACGATAGGAAGCCATGCACTATATATCTTGTTGTATGTTGTTTTATTTCATTTTAAAATTAGGGGCTATTAAGGTTTTTGAAATTGAATTGCTCAGCTCATCTGACACCATAGCACTTGTTGAATATTTTTGCCAATCACATACTGTTGTTTTTATTTCTTCAATTATTCTTTCGGCTTTTTTAATGTTATTGTCTGTAGCTATTTTCATGAAGTCTGACTTTTTAATCTCTTTGTGCTTTCCGTTAATACTTAATGTATGTTGACTTACCCAAACGTTTTTTGGATCATAAGAGTAACAAACGTCATATGCTGGGGATAGCTCCCATTTACCATTTTGTTTGAGTCTAAATGAAAAGTTTTTAGTATGATCATCATAATTTGTTGCCATTACATTAAATACCATTCTTCTAAACATTTGTTCGGCTTCAGGATATGTCATTTTCAGCATTCTCATAGTCTGAAATAATTGTTCATAGCTATATCCTTGAAGATTGTTATAGTCAAAATGCTGCATTCCGCATAGGGTTTGAATATGGTGTTTTTTATCATTGCTTTCCCTGTCAAACCTTTTAGTCATGAAATGAGCCCTCCTATTTTCTTCAAATAATTGACACTCCATCATTTCAATTCCGCAGTCCCTTGCCATTAAATAGTATGCGTACTCGACTCTCCCAAACCCATGACTTTCACCAAATTGAGCGTCACTTACACCATCAAGTTTAATTAACCAGTGTTCAAATCCTCTAGGTGATTTAGTTTGACCAGATCGCACTTCTCCAGTTTTTTGGTTAAAAGCAATCACTGCTTTTGGTCTTGCTCCACCAGCAGAAGTTCCTATTGTTAGTATTTCACTTATAGCTTTTTGCTCATCTTTATTAATGTTAGTCTCAAAATTTTCTCTGTTAGACAGCATTTTTTGAGCAATATCAACCAAGCTTTTTATTTCAATTGCGAACGTTCGTTGATTAGACTTCAATTGTGTTGGTTCAAATTCCAAAGCTCCCATTCCTCTAGATCCAATAAAGCATAATTGCTCAACTGGGTTCATGCTGTTGGGAGGCCTACCTTCTTGTGCTAACCATATATTTATTAATTGATTTCCATATTTGTCAGGAAGAGCATCTGCTAATAATCCTGGAAGACCTTTGAATGTTGATACTTCTTGACCTTTTTGTTTTCTTAATTCTGGGAAACTATAGATCCGATTACCATTTCGCAAAGGCATTTTTATCGGAGAGAGATCATGGTTTTCTTTAAGGAATTTTCTATCGTATTGAAAACTAGCTAACTGCTGATCTTGATCCCATCTTGCCGCTCCAACTAATTGCCCCCAGATTTTTATCTCTACTACATCTACCATTCTGATTCTTGGTTCGAGTTAGTATCTTTTTTTCTTGCTCGACTTCTTTTGTTTTTTTGAAGTTTGGCATATTCTATTGGACTTATTTGGTTATTGATTTTGAAAGCGTCCATTACGTGTAATAGTTCTAGGACTCTTAATACTTGCATTAGGCTATTTAAATTGACTTTTTCACCTCGTTCCAATAGGCTAAGAGTTGAGCGGCTGATATTAGCGGCTTCGGCTATATCACTTTGCGATTTGTTCTGGTTTAGTCGGTGGTGTTGAATAAATTCTCCAATTATTTTTATTAGAGCTTTATCGCTCATTGAATACCAATCCGTGTATGAATTATCATTCATAAAACCCATTATATGTTATTATTGCCTTAAATATCATTCAAATATATGAAGAATAATCATAATGTAAATCGATACTGAATGAAATATCATTCATAATGTGTGGTTTTGGTCGTTAGTGCATTAATAATCATTCAGAAATGACAGCCTGAGTTCGTTGGATCAACGGTTTGCTAAAATTTTGTGGGCGATTTAAAACCGCCGCCTTATCAGAGCCGTTACCGTTTAAATTTTTGTTTTATTATCAAGTTGAGCGTCAACGCCCATAAATTTAACTTTTGTTGGCGGTTCGTTTTTATTCTACCGGATACTTTGAAATTCCGGGTTCACTATGTTCAAAAAGTCCTGTTTCATAGAAATAGTTTGCCATTTTTAAAGCGTCTCCATCAGATTTTTTTGTTGCTTTCAATTCAAACCATTTTGGCATAAATTCATTTTGTTCTACTAATTCAGTATTTGTTTCCGAAATTATTTGATTTAAGTCTGTCGTATCGTTTTCGTCAAATACCGCTACATAAAAATTACTTCCATAACTGTTTATGCACAAATTTCCAATCTCTTCCCAAATTGAATTTTGACAGTTGTCAGTTTTCATAGTATAGTGAGCATAGGAAACGATAGTGTTTTGCTCAAACTCCGAAATAATTTGTGTGATGTCTTCACAGGTTTTGAAAGATTTAAGCTTTAACGGAATTTCTTTGAATTTGTATTGTGCATTAGTGTGAATTGTGTAAACATAATTTTGGTCAAGTTGTTTAAATGTTGAAATGAAACTTTGAATTTGACTGTCGCTGTAAGTTGTGTCAACGCCAACCAAAATGAAGTTGTTCTGCAACTCACCTAAATTGTATTGTTTCCCATTATAGTACTTAAAGTCTATAAAATCGCAACTGCCTTGCGTTGTTATGTCATCATTCTTTCTACAACTTGTAAAAAGTAACGCAACAGTCATTATTGATAAGATTAGATTTTTCATCGCTTTTCTTTTATGATATTAAAATTTCAAAGCTTCGGTCGTCGTTAAAATGACCGCCAACGGCTCGGCTAAGAAACGTAGGGCTTTCGAAGCGATTCACTGTCCACCGAAACCGAAGTTTGCTAAGTGTAAGAACCTTTCTGAAAGCCTTATCTGCCCTATGTTTTCTTAGCCATTGTTGTGCTCATTATTTTTTATTCAAAGTAT
>JBMYOI010000064.1:0-11702 GCA_049599135.1 Salibacteraceae bacterium | reverse complement strand
TAGAACAATAATGACTTGAGATTCCTGCCTCCGCAGGAATGACGTCTATCTTTTTGTCATTTCGAGTATTCCGAAGCAAACTTGCTAGTAGATTAACCCAATTTAAAAGGTTGATTCAACCTATCTTCTTTAGCAAAATATAGCCTGCTTCGTCATTCCTGCGGAGGCAGGAATCTCTCATGAAAAACACACCCTATTTGCGAGTGTAGCGAAGCAAACTATTAAATAATTTGCAATAACATAAAGATTGCTTCTACATATCTTCGCACATAATTTATGGAAACAAAATCTGGAACAATTAGAAGCCACATTGAAATAGGCAGCGAAGTGGAAGTAGTTCAAAAACACCATCAACTTAGCGGTGAACTAACTCACGGATTTGTAGAACGATTACTAACGAAATCGCCCAAGCACACACATGGCATTAAAGTAAAGTTAGATTCTGGAATTGTTGGAAGGGTAAAAAAGATAATCGATTAGCCCGCCAATGAGGTTATTCCATCAGCGGCATACATGGTTCCACCTATGGTATACGTTTCGTCTGAATTAACACCTTTTTTTTTAAACCAATCGCAGGAGGTCAACAGAAAACTAAAGGCGATAATAAAAGGAAACAACTTACGCATTTATTCAATTACAATTTCTATGGTATTTACTACAGGAAAGGTTTTTGTTTCTATGCTTCTATAAGTAATTATTTCTTTATAATTGGCGGGCACTGTACTTCCATTATATACAAAATCAAAATCTTTCTTACTTGTACTGTATTTAATACTCAATCCCGACCCTTTTAGGCTTCCATCACTAGAGCCCGAAAAAATATCACTGATTAACGGATTATCCTTCAAAGTAAAAAAAGCAGCCTTATTAACCAATTTAACAGGATAGCTATTCAATTCAGAAGGTAACCTTGCTGAAGCAATATAAAGTGTATCATTAATTTTCATATTCTTAAAACTAATAATATACTGATAATACTCCCTAGGTACCAAACAAATGTCATGATTAACATTTTCGTTTACAGGTACATGGCGCAAAAAAGGGCCGTAAACAGGCAGTTCATGACTGGGTTGAAAAATTGTAATGCCATCATGAGCTGTTTTATCAAAGTGTAAATAGCTTGCACTAAAATGTCCATTGCTATCAGTTGTGGTTGTGGTTAACAACTCTGAGTTACTTTGACTAAACCCTATTCCTCTTGCTTTAAACTCCAATGTTTTACCTACCAATGGGGTTATTCCATCAGCGGCATACATGGTTCCACCTATGGTATACGTTTCGTCTGAATTAACATCTTTCTTTTTAAACCAATCGCAGGAGGTTAACAAGAAACTAAAAGCGATAAAAAAAACTATTTGTTTCATTCTACAATAATTTTAAAATGATTTACTCTATTGTCTAAAATACCTTTTAAAATATAAGTACCTGATGATAAATTCAACGATTTCAATTCCATTTGAATATCCGTTTTGTTTGAAGTTATTAAATACATCGATTTGTATAAAACACTACCCGTTAAATCAAACAATAGAAACTCGACATTTTTATTACAATTGCCTTGTTTAAGACTGCAATCGGTATAAAAATCATCATTAATACTAAGTTCAATATTCAAATAATTGCTCACAGGGTTAGGATAGTAGGTAAAAGAAGGGGCAGTTACATCTTCATCTTTGTCGATTTTCCATTCGATGTATTTATTGAATGCTGGGTCGCTGCAAGGCAATTGTTGCGCACCTGGATTAAGGCTTATGCTCCCATTTACACCAGTTGAACCGTTGTATTTTTGATTGGCAGGGGCTGGGAAATACATTTGGGCATTAAAACCCGACAAAATATCAACGCCTTGTTTTTTAGAATAGATGTGGTTTTCCGTATGAGTTGCATCATCATAAAACTTATCATAAATTTCAAACCTGAATTGATTAGTATTACCATCATACTCATAAAAAGGGTTGTATGCGGTACCTACCTCTAAGTAATCGAAAGTGCTAAACTGCACGTTGCGGTCAAACACCGAATTAGACAAAAACAGGGTATCTTCACCAATTTCTCTGTTTAACAAGTACATTGGCCGGCCATTCATCAGCGTATATTGTGGGTCAAAAAGTTCAAAATTTATTATATTATTACCATGGTTTCTGTTTCTTGAATAGTGTTTATGTATCACTGGGAAATCGGGCTCAGGAGCTAAGCCCATTATTACATCGAAGGGTGTGTTGGACATTTTAGTTGCAATATCATCAGCTAATATATTGTGGTCGTACTCAACACGGTTACTTAGCCTGTAGCCGTAATCTAGAGCAGAATAGGTTGGAATAAAATTATATCTGTCCACTTTCGAGCACCATCCCATTTCATACTTTCCACTAAAAATTTCAAATTCTGGAATTACCCAAGGGTCTTCTTGTTCTGGATAGCATGGAGGATCACCATTTACATTATTCCCGCTTAATGAAAACCCTACTGAAATAGGAGATCTGGTAAATCCATCCAACTCTTCAGTCATAGGAAAAAAACCACCCGGCCCATTATCATATGGGGTGGCTCCATTAGAATATTCTTCTCTACCTTTGCTAATTATATAATCAAAAACTAAATCAAAGCCATCAGGAATTTGAACAGTATGACCAACTGTATAAGTTGTTCCAAAAACTCTTACTTTAAATGGTCGAATGATTGTTTTCCATTTAAACACAATTTTCCAACGTTTCATGCCCATTTCATGTCGATATACTAAACCAACTCCCGTTGCATCCAATGAATTCAGATCTAGGTTGAAAGAAATCAAACTTTTTTCAACTCCCAAGATAGTATACTTAATATCTCCTGCCCCATTTAAATAGCCATCTCCTGGGTTGAAAAAGACTGTATCACTTCGGTTTAATTGCTTATCACCAGAAAGTAAGCCATTAGACAATGCCATTTTTTTACAATATTTAGGATAGCCTTTATTCCCCATCAACTCTAAAGCAGCCATAAATTGAGTCCTCTTTAAACTTGGGTTATAATTACTGCTTCCAGAAATAAAAGCAGGAGCGCCAGTAAACGAAGTAATTGTATTATGAGGCATCGAACCTATTTGAGTATATAAGTTATTGGTATGCATTAACAACATCTGCTGAGTCGCATCCGAATACAAATACTTCATTTGTAAACTTTGAGTTGTTATGAAGCTATACGTAAACATGGCTCCTAAAATTCCGTGATTAGCAATAAAGTGTTGCCCAGCAATTGGAACATAGGCACCCGCATGCGGCGCATCGTATGATACAAAAAGTCTTGTATTGTGATGTAAATCTTGCCTGCAAGCAGAGGGTGAATTCGGCATCAACTCCATTCTTCGTAAAGCATACCTTCCAATTACCCCTCCCATACTATGTCCTATTAACACAAACTGTTCATCTAAATCACCTCCGTTTAAATAATTACATTTCATGTAATTGATAAGTCCAATCACATATTGAGCATTAATTTCTAGCCCAATAGTGCTATTGTTCCAATCTACTACTACAATTGAATATCCATGATTCTGTAGCTCGGCTAATCCAGACTCAACTAAACCTTCATAAATGGTTTCCACTTCTGTATCTTCCAATGGATCAATTCCCGATAAAAAGATCACGAATTTTTCTCTAAAGTTAGGGTCATTCGCATCCTGACAAGCATCATACACTCCCACTTTTAAGCCTGGAACATTAATCGTTTTTGAAGGTAATGTTTTCTGATTTTCTGCAACCTTAATTTCAGCTCTTGACGATTTCAATTGATTTCCATTTGCATCAAAAAAAGCTGTGGTCACGATTTTATTCCCCCCTGTACCGTAGTTAATTGTAAAATATTGTTTTTGAGTATGATCTACAGTTACATAACCATTTCCTTCACCAAAATCTATTCTCAAAGAAAAGTCCGCGGTATAACCAGGAAACTGGTATGTTCCGATGCTTATTAATGCAGGGTCAATTACATAAGTAACTTCATTAAAATGAGATTTATTTTTAAATAACCCCATACTAAATATGTTTGATGAAATGTATGGGGAAGACGAATCTATATTTTGATAAAAAGGTTGTGGCTCAAAACTGTAATCTATCCCCCACTGGTTGACATCATTAGGATTGCCATTTGCACCACCATTGTACTTAAATTTAAAGTTGTCGAGTAGTAAGCCATTTGTATCGCTAATAAAAAAACTGTCACAATCTAAGGCATAATCTTTTAGTTGATGGAAACTATAATCTAAAATTCCTATCGGAATAGTATCGCCACCATACCCTTGTGAAGATTGCCAAAAAGTATCAATTCTCGTCATTTGATTCGTATCATAATGACTCATCCAAATCTCTTCGTATAAAACACTCCAATTATGTATAGTATTGACATCGGGACAATTGGCCTCCCACCAAATTTCATCGCTCAAGTGCACTGACAAATCATAAAACACATTTGCCTCTTTCGAAGGCGAAATAGGCGCTTGTAAGCCATTTAACAATGCCCGTAACTGTGTATTATGTTGTTGAACAGCAACACCACCAAGCTGACATATTCCATTAAGTGATATAAGGATACCGCACAGTAAAAATGGAATTAGAAATTGGTTTGTGGTTTGTGGTTTCGCTGGTGAAGATTTTGAATTTGATTTCATTGTATTGATTTTTTAATTAAGTATTAAAATTATAAAAAATTCTTTAAAAAATCAAAAACGTAAAATTCAATACTTTAATCTAACATAAATTCTCAATTGAGAAAGAGTTAAGTTAAGCAATGCGGTTAAAAACTAGATTCTGGAATTGTAGGTAGAGTAAAAAAGGTGATCGTTTAAACTATTTTTTCTTCTTTTTCTTAGTCTTTTTCTTCTTCTTAACAGGAAGAATAGCTTCTTCTTCGGCTAACAATGCCCTCCAGTTGTCGGTGCCGTCATCGGTAAAAAAAACGGTTTCTTCTATATCGGCCTTGTTCACTTCAGCAATTGAAATGGGTACAGTTGTGTATGCTTCAATATCAGCAAGCAATTGTTTTTCTTCTTTGGCACAAAATGCAACGGCCAAGCCTTTGTTTTTACCTCTACCCGTTCGTCCCACACGGTGAACATAATTTTCAGGTTTGTCGGGTAAGTCGTAATTAACCACATAGTCTACACTTGGAATATCAATTCCTCGAGCACTTACATCGGTAGCTATTAGCACGTGAAGCTCACCAGATTTGAATCGTTTTAAAGCTGACTCTCTTTCCGACTGATCTTTATCACCATGAATAGAATCACTTTCAACCAAGACTCGCTCCATTGCAGCCTTAACCCTTTCTGCTCTAACTTTGGTTCTAACAAAAACTAAAATTTTAAGGCCTTCATTTTCTTTAATTAAACGTTCTAAAAAAAAGCGTTTATCGTCCATTTCAATAAAGGCAACCGAGTGTGTTACATTTTTAGAAACGGGATCTTTAGGTGATATTTGAATTCGAATGGCATTTCGAACCAAGGAATAAGCCAATTTCTTGATTTTATTATCAATAGTGGCCGAAAAGAACAAGGTTTGACGGTTTTTAGGTAAAAAACGAATTAAATCTTCAATATCTTTATAAAATCCAAGTGCCAACATTTGGTCAGCCTCGTCCAATACCAACGTTTCAATTTTGTTCAAACGAATGTATCCTTGACTAACCAAATCAAACATTCTGCCTGGAGTTGTAACCAAAATATCGATACCTCTTTCTAAAGCTTCAATTTGTTTGTCTTGCTCTACTCCACCATAAACACAAATTGTTCTCACTTTGGTATTTCTTCCGAGCTCGTGAAAAACCTCAGTAATTTGAACCGCCAATTCTCTGGTAGGTACCATAACTATGGCACGTATGGCATCTTCACTGGTTCTCCGTTTTATTTCTTGAACTTTATTAATTAATGGAATTCCAAACGCAGCGGTTTTACCTGTTCCTGTCTGCGCAACAGCCAACAAATCTTCACCTTTTAATATGGGCGGAATGCATTTAAACTGAATATCGGTAGGGCGTTTAAAACCCATTTCTCCTAAATTATTCTTTAGCTGAGTCGATATTCTATAATCTGCAAATTTCATTCTAAGATTTAATCTTTTTTGGGCCTTCGAGCGATAACCACTCGGGGCCGTTTAGCACGTGCTTCTGAAACCGGCTTTTTCGCCTCAAATTTCTTTGCTGCCTTTTTTGGAGCTGGCCGGTCTTCTTCTTTCAACTTCTTTTCCATAGGTCCTCGCATATGAATTACAAGGCCATTCAAGAAATTTCTCAGAAATTGATCCATTACGGGCATATATTTCGGATGGTCTTCATTTCTGAAAAAAGCACCTATTTCACTTTTGGTCGTTTCGTAATTAACCAACTTAAGAATATCTACAATTTGGTGATCTCTCAATTTTAAAGCTACTCTAAGCTTTTTAAGAATGTCATTATTAGTAAGTGCCATAATTACCTAGTTTCTCTAATTTGTGTAAATGCAATTCCAAGTGATTTCTCATAATAGCGTAAGTTACGCTTCTCTTTAGAACTTACTAAACTAAGTGAAACTCCACGTTTACCAGCACGAGCAGTTCGTCCACTTCTATGAGTATAATACTCATCCTTATCGGGCAATTGATAGTGAACTACATACGCCAAACCTTCAATATCAATACCCCGTGCAGCAATATCGGTAGCAACCAAAAGGCTTAAGGTTTCTTTACGAAAAGCTCGCATCACTTTATCACGCTCTTTTTGCAACAAATCGCCATGAATAGCACCAGCTGCAATATTTTTAGCAATTAATTGCTTTGCCAATGTTGTGGTTGTAGCACGTGTTCTACAAAAAACAACACCACGATTTTTTCCTTGTGATTTTAGAAACTGTAGAAGAACATTTAATTTCTCTGAATCTTCGCAAACTAAAAATTGGTGATCAATATTTTTGTTGACCACGTTTTTAGCGGTTACTTCCAACTTATGAGCATCTTCAGATAAATGATTTTTAACTATTTCTTTGATACCAGTAGGCAATGTGGCCGAAAACAACCATTTGCTTTTTACAGCAGGTAACATAGAAAGAATCTGATCCAATTCGTCCTTGAAACCCATGCTTAACATCTCATCAGCTTCATCAAGAACAACCGTTTCTACATTCGATAAATCAATGGCCTTTCGTTTTACTAAATCTATTAACCTACCTGGAGTAGCTACAACTATATGAGTAGGACGCGATAAAGAATGAATCTGTTTGTCAATAGGCGCACCTCCATAAACAGCTTCGGTGAATATTTTATCAGAAAACTTAGTAAACTTAAAAAGTTGCTTTGCGATTTGTTGTCCTAATTCTCGAGTTGGACACAGAATCAAACCTTGTATTTGGTTCAGTTTTGGGTTAATTTTTTGAAGCAACGGTAATCCAAAAGCAGCTGTTTTGCCTGTGCCAGTTTGCGCTTGCCCAATTAAATCTGTATCAGAATCAATTAAAACTGGTATAGCATCAAACTGAATTTGTGTTGGAGTAGTAATTCCCATATCATTTAGTCCTTGGACAAATGACTTTTTTACTCCTAATTCTTGAAATGTTTTCAAATCGATAATTTAAGCTGCGAAGGTACTTTTTATAAGATGCTTAAACAATTGTACTTACACATTACATGTGTACTAGTCTATAAATAGGTCTTTCAGTTCAGGGGTAGGCACCCAACATTCTTCTTTTTTACCGTACCAACGAAATCTATTTTTTGCAACAAAATCATAAATTGGGTCACGCAAGAACTTAGGTATTAACATAAAAACCTCAAGCACGGGCCAATAACTACCTAAATGTGTTGCAACTTTAATGGCGGCAGTTGACTTCGTAAATACTTGGCCATCCTCCACAAAAACAAATGAGTCAAAATTTGAATTTGAAAGATTACTCTCCCACAAAATTTTCTCTCCAACATTACTTTGAAGGCTAGCGTACTTAAACTTCTTTTTTTTATCTCGTTTTATTACAAATTGCACCGATTTTTCGCACAAATTGCAAACACCATCAAATAAAATCAAGTAACGAGGAACTCCTTTCATAAGACACAAAAGTACTTGGTATTTAAGAATGGTATTGAGTAGATTTTCGTTTTTCTAGTAAGTGTCTAAATTTCAATTCAATATAAATGCATCAACAACTCAGTTTTATTTTGAATAGTTGGAGAATCATAATGAAAATAATACGACATTTGCAGCCTGAAATATTCACCGTGGTTTAGTACCACATAGAAATTTATTATGGCAACAAAAATTAGATTACAGAGACATGGTAAAAAGCGTTACGCATTTTATCACATTGTAGTAGCGGATGCACGCGCTAAAAGAGACGGTAGAAACATTGAGCGTATTGGGGCATATAACCCTAATAACAATCCTGCAACTATCGATCTTGATTTCGAAAGAGCATTGCATTGGATAAAAGTTGGTGCACAACCTACTGATACCATGAGAGCAATTCTTTCTTACAAAGGTGTAATGATGAAAAACCACCTTGATAAAGGTGTTTTAAAAGGAGCGTTTTCTCAAGAAGAAGCTGATAAGCGTTTTGAGAAATGGGTATCTGAAAAAGACGGAAAAATCGCTGCAAAAGCTGACGGTTTAGCCAAGTCTAAAGCTGCTGCTGAAGCAAAAGTACTTGCTGACGAAAAAGCTAAAACTGAAGCTAAATTGGCTGAAGCTGCTGCTAAAGAAGCTGAAGCACTTGCTGCTATTGAAGCAGAAGCTGCCGCTAAAGAAGCTGAAGCTGCTGCGGCTGCTGCCCCAGCTGAAGAAGAAGTTGCAACTGAAGAGGCTCCTGCCGCTGAAGCTGCTACTGAAGAAGCTCCTGCTGCTGAAGAAAAATCTGCTGAGTAAATCATGCAGCACGACGATTGTTACTATTTAGGTTACATCGTCAAACCACATGGTTTAAAAGGCGACTTCCAAATTAAATTGGATGTTACAGAGCCTTTAGAATACAAACATTTGGAATCAGTTTTTGTCGAAATCGACAAACAACTGATTCCTTTTTTTATTGACAAAATCGACATTCAAGCCAAAAACCTAGCTCGAGTACATTTCGAAGATATTGAAACTACTGACCGAGCAAGACAACTTGTTGGCAAACAACTTTTTCTACCTCTTGATTTATTACCTGAACTAGAGGGAAACCATTTTTACTACCACGATATTCCTGGATACACACTAATTGACAAAGACTTTGGTGAAGTTGGTATCATTGAAAAAGTGCAGGAAGCACCGGCTCAAGATCTTTTTGTGGTCGATTGTAAAGGCAAAGAAGTTTTAGTTCCTATTTCTGATGAAGCCATTATAAATTTAGATAGAGACAACAAAGTCATTACTGTTCAAACCCCTGATGGCTTAATTGACATGTACCTTAACGTTTAGTTAAGCATGTCGAATCCTTTTCATTTTAAACAATTTACGGTTCAGCAAGAAAATGCTCCTTTTAAAGTAGGTACTGACGGAGTGCTTATTGGTTCATGGGCAAAATGTACAGAAACCAATGGAAGCATTTTAGATATCGGAACCGGAACTGGTCTTATTTCTTTAATGTTAGCGCAACGTTTTCCGTCATGTAAAATTACCGCGATAGAAATAAATTCCGATGCCGCTAGTCAGGCTAAAAGTAACTTTGAAGCCTCTCCTTGGAAGGATAGAATTCAATTGATTCATTCCAAATTTCAAGAGTGTGAATTTCCCAATCAATTTGATTTGATTGTTTGTAATCCTCCTTTTTTTTCTAACTCTCAAAAAGGAGAACAATACGGGAAAAATTTAGCACGGCATGAAGTTGAACTAAACCTAAATGATTTAATTTTTAATAGTAAAAGATTGCTTCAAGAAAAAGGTAATCTCTCTCTTGTAATTCCATTTGATCGACTGAAAGAACTTGAGCAATTAGTTGCTGTCAACAAATTAAACATTACTCGTAAATGTGAGGTTTCACCCAAGCCTAGCACTCCACCGAAAAGAGTATTACTTGAAATTTCTAAAAAACAATCAAATCTAAAATCAAGCTCTTTAGTTCTTGAATTAGAAAGACACAAATACTCTGTTGAATATAACCGGTTAACTAAAGATTTTTACTTGAAAGGTTAGGCTAAAATTTCATCGTGACAGGCCTTAAGAATCTCATCTACTCTTTCATCTGATATTCCTTCGGCATAGGTTCTAAGCACGGGCTCAGTTCCACTAGGGCGAATTAAAAGCCATTCGTCTTCATTGAAATAATATTTAAACCCGTCTAAAGTATCGGTATGAGTAACTTCTAACCCTGAAAAGCTTTTAAATACACCATTCTTACAAGATTCAACGATTTTATCTTTTACTTCTTGATTCAGGCTTAAATCAATTCTTTTGTAGGCGAAATCACCAACTAAGTCTTTAATTTCTTGAATTAATTCCTGAAGTGATTTTCCAGTTTCTTGCATAAACTGAAGAAGAACTAAACCATTCCAAATCCCATCTCTTTCTGGTATATGTCCTGCAACAGCAATCCCTCCTGATTCTTCGCCTCCTATTAAAATATTCTCATTCACCATTAATTCACAAATGTGTTTGAAGCCAATAGGAACAATTTCTAATTCAAGATTTCGTAGTTTACAATACTTGGTGATTTTTACCGTAGAACTAAACCCCGTAGCCACCTTTCCTCGCATGCCTTTGTATTCGTACAAATAATGCAGCAACAAAAGCATAATGTGGTGAGAGTCAATAAAATTACCTTCTCCATCCATTAATCCAATTCTATCGGCATCTCCATCGTTAACCAATGCAAAATCATGTCCTGGGTTTTGTTTCAAATACTCTTGGAACTCACCTAAGTTCTTTAAAATTGGCTCTGGACTGAGTCCATTAAAATCGAAGCGCCAATCGCAACGAAACATAGATGCGGACGGCAATAAATCTTTTACAACAAATTGCCCTGAACCATACATAGCATCGTAAGCAATTTTTAGATTTCCTGAATTTATAGAAGCCAAATCAAATGATTCTCTAACCCTTTTATTGTATAGTTCTTTAAGGTCAGTTTTTGTAGTGATAATTGATTGATATCCCTCTAAGTTAAACTGAACTTTTTCTGGAATAAGACTCTCCACCTCTTTTATACCATCTGAAAGCAAAGGACCTCCGTATCCACCTTTTAGTTTATAACCATTGTAATTTGGAGCGTTATGAGAAGCTGTTAAAATGATGCCCAAAGAGCAATTTAATTCTTTTGCAGCAAAAGAAATTGCAGGTGTAGTAATTGGCTGGTCATAGCTTATTACTTCAACTCCGTGAAAATCAAATATTCGGCATACCAAATCAGAAAACTCCGCCCCCCCTCTTCTACAATCGAAGCCCACAACTACTTTAGGAGCGGCAAACTTGTTCTTTAAAAATTCAACTACTCCAACCGTTACGCGTTGTACATTTTCGTTTGTAAATTGATCATCTAATATGGCTCTCCAGCCGTCGGTTCCAAACTTAATTTCAGTCATTAATTGTAAATTTTTCTTTGATTGAGGGCTGCCTGATATTTTCTTGCATTTCTCAAATGCTCATTATAATTTTTAGCAAAATTGTGGTATCCAGAAAAGCTATCGTCAGCACAGAAATACAGATATTCATGTTTCTGATAATTCAATACAGCATCGACTGAAGATATTTCTGGAAAACGAAAGCACTTTCTAGATCTTTCAAAAAAAATTCGT
>JBMYOI010000063.1:0-11864 GCA_049599135.1 Salibacteraceae bacterium | reverse complement strand
GGAAATTAATGGATGTTGGATGTTGGATGTTGGATGTTGGATGTTGGATGTTGGAAAGGTGTAACAATAAAGTGGTCAATAAATTATTTTACTTTTTTCTTATCAGCAAGAAACTTATACGTAGTACCTCCCATAACTGTTATTCCTTGTTGGTAATATTCATTATAAACCGCATAGTTACTATTTGCGATATTGTACATTCTTATAAATGCTGTCCAACGAGGGCTAAAGAAGTATTCGACTCCTAAATTTAAATCAACTAACCCATCCAGTTTTTTACCAAAAACAGCATCCCCGTAATCTCTATTACCTTCAGCAATTAAGGAGTAGGCTTCTCGTTCACCTATGTAAAATATATCTGCCGTAAGCTGTATTTTATCTCCAATTTTATACCGACCATTGAATGAGATTTTTAACTCAGGCATATTCCATGCTGCGTTTTGATTTCCCATTTCATAAATGAAATATTCACCCTTCAATAAAAAACTAAATTTTTTGGTTTTCTGAAACCCCAACTCAATAAATAAATTGGTGATTGAAGCATCATCATAAAGCACGTCAAATTCATTGTAAATAGCGCTACCTCCAACAGAATCGGTCTGATTATAAAACAAAGCCAAGTTTTCGACAACTCTGTAAGAAGCCCCAGCATTAAATGAAAGATTTGAAGCTACTTCTCCACGAAATCCACCGTATACATTAAACTTTGTATTTTCATTAGTTGTAGTTGGATTAGAAATTAAAAATGGATTTAAACGTGTTAACGCTTTATAATTATTCCTTTCTAGTCCACCATCTATTCCTACGTAAGGAATAATGATATCCTTCACCAAATCGTATTTAAAATACAAATCGGGGTAGAAATAAATATCTTGTTTTGCTCCACCGGTTGCATACACTATACCCGCACCAATTTTCAATTTCCACTTATCTTTTCCTGTAATTACACTTGGTTTTAAGCCAAACAAAGTAGAATTTGATTTTACTGAGGCTCCCGTGATACTATTAGAATAATTATTTACATCTAACATAGCTTCAACACTTGCAAATTCAGAATTAAAATACCTGTCAACCGTCCCCGATAAGAATATATTATCCTCTGTAGATTTTTGCTTATCCCAATAATGATAGTAGTTAAAAGCAATATCGTAATTGAATTTATTAGAATCTTTGAAGTAGGTTTTATACCTCAACCTTGGTTCTATATTTTGATAATTCTGAGCTGTATTTCCTTTGGTTAGAGTATCTGAAACAATTCCACCTATGGTATTTTGATCTGGGTCGTACCCATACTTATGGATAGAATTTAAATCGTATTTAAGTTCACCAGACACAATTTTATTGTATAAAAACTTCTTTCCATAAACTTTAAAATTATTATCCGAAAATCCCGCTGGGCCACGATCTTTTACATTACCTGAGCTACCATGATGCCAAGCTGCAATACCATAATCCCATTTCCTAGATCGAGTACTATTGTAGACTAATTCAGCCCGAGTACTTAAGTTGTTTCCGATACCAATTAAACCATATGCACGATACATTTTGTTTAACGGCTCCCCTTTCATTTTTGCCGGCTTAATTGGCTCTGGAGAGAAACTAGTTCGTGCACGAGTGGTTCTCACTTCGTACGGCAAATCTTTATCAATATTGATGGTCGTATCTGAAATCTTTGGATTATCACTCAATTTGAACGCGTCAGAAATTCTGGGTTCGTATTCTTTAATAATAAACACGTCACCTGATTTTAACGAATCACCAGTCCCTCTTTGAGCAAAAACTCCTATGCTCATAATCACCAAAGCTGTTAAGCTGAAAATTCTATTACTTATCATTTGAATCCTCCTCTTTCATTTGGGGTTGTGGTAATTCTTCTTCCATTTCTTCCTCTTCAAACAAAGCATCTATTGAGTCAAAATCAAGGTTATCGCCTTCTTCGTCATTAAACTCAATTTCCATATCTGGAGCTTCTTCCAATTGCTCATCTTCTTTCTTCTCAGAATCATCAATAGCATTGAGTTTGTCTTGAGCTACTTTTTTCAAATCATCTCCATCGTAGTTACTGATAATGCTTTGAAGAACAGCCTTAGCTTGAAAATTATCATCTTTCTTAACGTAAACATCTGATAACAATATCAGCGATTTAGCAATCCACTTTCCGTATGAAGGAATCTGGTTTACCAACTCAAATACAATAGTTTCACAAGCTTGGAGACTATCCCGCTCGTAATTTATGCGTGCCATACCGTACTTAGCCTCTGCCCCTAACTCTGAGGTACTTGTGTCTTGAACGATTTCAAAATATTCTAAGGCATTATCCAGCTGCCCTTCGGTTACGGCTTTACGGCCTTTTAACAAATAAGCAATAGCCACGTAGTTTTGTTCTTTGAAGCCATGTCCCAAATAGGTTTCTGCAGCTGCAAAGGCAACTTCAGCAGAATCTAAATTAAAAGCACTTTCTAATTTTCCGCCCGCCGCATGTCTTAAAATAGGAGCACTGGTTGCTGACAATTCTAATTCAGAATAATAACGGTAAGCTTGAGAATAATTTTTATTACCAAAGAAATAATCAGCTGATTTAACGATTGCCTCTTCTGTATAATTATTCATTGGCATCTCAACTATTCTTTGATAAAACACAACAGCCGAATCTTGTTGATCTTCTCTGTAATAACAATCCGCTAAGTAATAATTCGCCTTTAACTCATATAAAGCTGGACTGAATTTTTCGAGATAATTCTTTAAATCCTTTTGAGCCTTTTTACAATCGTTTTGCATGTAACTCAGTTCAGCAGCGTCATAAACAGCGCTATCCAATTCGTTTTTCGTTACGTTTACAAATGATAATCCAGAAACCAAATCAGAATATTTATCTACTTCACCCCGCTCAATGTAAATGTTCTTTAAAACGGCAAGTGCTTCTTTTGTATCTTGATAAGTAGGGTAATCATCAACTATTCTAGTAAAAATTGAAATTGCCGAATCATAGGCATTTGAGTTGTAATGAATCAAACCTGAGCTAATAAGCGATTTCTTCAAATACACATTTTGATTCTCATGTTGAATTACCGAATTGAACGAAGCCAACGCTTTTTCATTTTCCCCTTGTATATTGTATGCTCTTCCTAATTCATAATAGGCGGCATCCAAATATGAAGACCCTGGATTTTCAGCAATCAGTTCTTCTAAAGTTGAGCTTTTAGCCTTGTAATTCTTTGAAATTCCTTCACAAACTGCTCTTTGAAATAATGCATAGTCATTATCGAATTGCCCAACCTGTTCGGCCTGAGAATAAAAATCAATAGCTTGATCATATTCCTTAACCATAAAATAACCATCAGCTATTCTAAGCAGTGCATCATTTAACTTGAATGAGTCTATATCTTCTTTTGTATAAATAAACTTTCGAAACCAAACATTAGCATCAGCATAATTCTCTTTTTTAAAATTACAGTAGCCTATATTGTAGTTGGCAAGGTTAAAAACAGGAGTTAAAATTGCTGCAGACTCATAGATAAAAGCCTGATAGTTTTCAATAGCATTATCGTATTCCCTTTGTCTAAAACGAGCCTCTCCTTTCCAATAAAAACCCAATGCTGTTAATTTTTCATCGTGTTTGTACTTATGCGATTTATCGAAATAAACAACAGCATTTCTGTAATCTCTATTCTGATAAAGTGCTATTGCTTTGTTGTAAGCTATTTTCTGATAAGCAGCTTTTAATTGAGGCGTTTTACTCTTCACACTTTCGATTGAAGTCAGTGCCGCATCATAATTTCGAGTAGTTAAGTACACTGCTATGAGGTAACGATAAGCCTCGTCAATTTTATTTGACTCTGGATATTTAGCTATATATTCTTGAAACGCCCCTACTGAATTTTTATAAGGATCCAATGAAACTTCATAGCTCAATCTTGCAAAATTGAAAAGGGACTCTTCACTGATTTTTTTATCAAATCCAAGATCATAGGCGTTTTTAAATGCCGAACGAGCATGATTCTTTTGATTGGTTTTAATATAACAATCAGCTAAATGATAAGAAGCTGTTTGCGCCATTTCATTCCCTAAACCAGTCAATCTCGAAAACAGAACTATTGCATCCTCATAGTTTTCAGTTTTATAATATGTATATGCCAACTGATAGCGATCGTCGTTATTTAATATTCGTGACTCTTTCTGATAAGTTTCTAAAAAGGGCAATGCCTCTTCGTAATCTCTTTCATAATAATAGGCCTCTCCAATTAATCGAGCCAACTCTGGTCTTCGTTTCTTAATAACCGTTTCTAAAAGTGGCGGAGCGTAATTCAACAGCTCATCATACTTTTTTTGATTGTATAAAATCTGACTTATGTAATAAGGTACAATTGGCCCAAATTTGGGGTGGCTTTCTAGTTTTCTAAAATCAGTTATTGCTGTTTGATAATTTTCGTTGGTATAAGAAATATGAGCGAAATAATACCGTGCAGGACCTGAATAGGCATTTTGAACATCTTTAATTTCATAGAAATTTCTAGAGGCTTTCTCCAAATTCTTTTCCATTAAATGTGCGTATCCTAGTTTGAACTTATACTCTGCTTTTTCTTCCTTGCTTAAGTCGTAAGGATCAACCTGTCCATACCACGCAATTACATTATCCCAATCACGTTTGCGATAGTAGTACCCACCCAACTGAAATCTCGCATCTCTGATTTTTGAACTTTCTGGGTGTTTTCTTATAAAATCACGTAGTCGAAGTGACGCATCTCTATGAAACAGTTTTAATGCACATAGAGCGCTATAGTATTCAGAGTTTATGGCAATTTCGGCATTTGGATCGGCCCATTCTTCTTGTGCACGTTCAAATTCTTTTTGTGCTTCGCTGAACAATTCCTTGTCGAAATATTCGAGTCCAAGATTGTAATACCGCACAGGGTTTCTGAATGATTCTGTCTGTTGAGCTGACAAACGACCTAAGGCAGAGATCGCAATAAATAGGATTAGTAGACTCTTTTTTATCACTTTAATTCTTAGAATTATGCCCCGAAGAGCGAATAGTAAAAGTAGATAGCTTAACAGGGGTGAACTTTGATGTAACCCAAAGTTTTCAACGCGAATCTGTTGACTGGAAATCACCAAACAAGAAAGCCTTTAAACGCTTCTATGCACTTTTGGTAATGGTGAATGAAAATAGAATTTTACATTTGAACAAATTCATACTTAAATGAGTGCAGATACAATTCTCGAATTAAAAGATGCCAAAGTCTATCAAGACGAAAATCTTGTATTAACCGATGTTAGTTTCCGAATTCAAAAAGGAGAATTTGTTTATCTCATTGGCGAAACAGGAAGCGGCAAGAGTAGTTTGCTTAAAGTGCTTTATGGAGAAATCCCGCTTACAGAAGGTGAAGGGCGTGTTGCAGAAATCGATCTTAAAAAAATTAAGCGTTCCAAAATCCCCTTTCTGAGAAGAAGTTTAGGTATCGTTTTCCAAGACTTTCAATTATTATCGGACAGAACAGTTGAAAAAAATCTCGAATTTGTATTAAAAGCCACAGGCTGGAAAAATAAAAAAGAAATTAAAACTCGAATTGACGAGGTTTTAGAAATGGTTGGGCTTCAGACCAAAGGTTTTAAAATGACTCACCAATTATCTGGTGGAGAGCAACAACGTGTAGCAATTGCCAGAGCTTTATTGAATAATCCAGATTTAATTTTGGCCGATGAGCCAACCGGAAATCTAGACCCAGAAACTTCGAACAGGATTTTGAATTTATTGATTCAAATTAGCCAAAAAGGCACCTCGGTACTTATGGCTACTCACGATTATTCATTGATGCAAAAATTTCATCAACGAACATTAAAATGTGAGGCTGGCTTCGTAAAAGATACTGCGGGGTAGTTTATGCTCTCGGTACTAGTTCCAATATATAATTTTGACTCGAGAGATCTAATTCAAGATTTATCTAAGCAATGTGTATTGTCTCAAATTGAATTTGAGATTATTTGTTTTGATGACCATAGCCATTTGGATTTCACGAGTAAAAACAAGGTAATAAAAGATGTTACTGGAGTTCAATATCTTGAGCTTTCTAAAAATATTGGAAGAGCTGCAATTCGAGAAAAATTAGCCCAATCGGCAAAGTATAGCAAGCTCCTATTTTTAGACTGTGATGTAAAATTAGCAGATGACAACTTCATTAAAAATTACCTAAACAACTTTAAACCTAAGGTAACTGTTGGCGGAATAATTTACCAAAAAACAGAGCCCCAAGAAAGCAACTTCATTCTTCGCTGGAAGTACGGAATTGAACGTGAGTGTTTAACTGCTAAAGCCAGAAAAAACAGCAGTTTTATTCATTTTTTGGCCAGCAATTTATTAATGGATAAAGAACTTTTTTTATCCATACCTCGTCAAAACGACATTAGCGGATATGGACATGAAGATACATGGCTTGGCATTCAAATTCTGGAAAAGAAAGTAACTGTAAACCACATTGACAATCCTGTATATCACATTGGGTTAGACACGGCTACTGATTTCTTAAACAAGTCCATTTCTGGAGTCCAGAATTTGGTTCGACTTTACCTCAGCGGAACTAAATGTGACGATTTAAAACTTATTTCGGTATTTAACTTTTTAAAGAAATACAAGTTGTTGGGCTTAGTGTTTTCAGTACTAAAATTTAGAGTTGACTCACTAGAGAAAAACTTAAAAAGCAATTCCCCTAACCTATCGTTTTTTGATCAATGGAAATTGTATCAATTTATTTTCTTTTATCAAAAATTATCTTGAACAACCTTCTCATAAACCCCTAACAAGGTTTCAGATTCTTTCTGCCAATTAATTTCTTGACGAGCTTTCAATGCATTGTCGCGCAATCGATTATAATAGACTTCATCTTTCAATAAATGGTTTATACCACTTGCAATACTAAAAGGCTCTAAATCATCTAACAAGGTTGCTACTTCATATTTAGCGTTGAAGTTTTTGTATTCAGGGTAATTCATGGCTAATTGTGGCACACCAGAATGGAAATAATCGAAAAATCGATTTGCTAAAGAGTATTTGTTGCTAAGTCCATTTGCCCTGAACAATGTCATTCCAATATATGCATTATGGGTAAACTCAATCAAGCGATCAGGTTCAACATAACCCATGAAACTTACTTTTTCACTCAGCCCTTCATTAATCACCTTTTCATTTAAACTTTCATAAATATCCCCCATACCGCAGATAACCAATTGTGCATCTATTTTATGCATCGCATCTACAAGTGATTCTAATCCACGCCCTACATTAACTGCACCTTGATAAAGAATGATTTTCTGTTTTGTTTTTTCTGTAGGAAGCTCTTTTAAAACGGCAACATTTCGAACCAGTTCGAGATTCACGCCGTAGTTTTTGTTGAATAATTCGGCATACCCTTCAGATACCGTATAGCCGTATTTAACTTGAGGCAATACCAGCTTTTCAATCCTTCTCCAAATTTTCTGAATTCTTGGACGAGCAATTAATTCTTCCATTTCTGTGAAATACTCATGTGCATCATGTACAAATGGTTTCCTTCTTAATTTGGAAGCATAAAAAGGCGGTAACACGGCATCCAAATCAATTCCACAAAAAATGTCCGCCTTACAAAAAAGCAAATAAAAAAAGAGCCTAATGTTGTATTCGATATAAAATTTAGCCCCTTTTTCGTAGAAGCATTTAATCCGCTTTTGTTGATAGGGCTCACTATTCAATTCAGGACTTTTCTTTTTCACTCTACCAACCAAAAGCACTTTGTATCCACCGTTTGAAAGTGCAGTACAAATCCGTCTCATTCTTTGATCGAATACTAAATCGGTGGTTACTGTAAGCACTATCCTCTTCATAGCAAATTGTTATACCAATTTAAATCAAGGGGTTTATTTCCCTGCAATAAAACGGGCGGTGAAAATGGTGGAAACCAAGTTGCTCTAAAATGACGCTTTTGCTTTTCAACAGACCAACTTCCGTCTATTTCCTTAATTTGATTGACTTCACTTCTCAGATGGAAACCTGCCCGCCTTTTTTCAACAAGCGATTTTTGTGACGTTAATTTATAGTTTCCTTTTAATAAATTCTCAATACTTTCTTCAAATAATTCAGCGGAAGCTACAAGTGTTTTGCCATACAAATCGGTAACAAAACATTCTTTTGGGATTGGGAATCGTTTTTCAAATAGTATATCTCCAGAATCAATTCCTTCTTCTAAACGATGAAGTGTAGTCCCAAAAACTTCAGCCTCATCAATAATTGCGAAACTGAATTGATTACAACCCCGGTATTCTGGCAATGGAGCCATATGTAGGTTTACAGCTAACTCAGTTGCCTTTGAAATGTGGTTTGCTTGCAATATTTTATCATACTGAACTGATAGAATAAAATCAATATCAGAATATTCTAAAAGGTCATCAATTTCAGAATGTAGGTTAATACCATGCTTGAAGGCCAAGCTAGAAACGGTATTATCAGCAGGATTGAGTTTCGAACTTGTGTTTTCAAATACACAAACCAACTCAATACCTAATTGGTTTTTATTCTCTAAGAGATAATTCAGACTCGAGAAACCAATTTTCTTTCCTCCTAAAAAGGCTATACGTTTTGGGGTGTCCATTCAAATGCAAACATAAACTGTCGCATTCGTTTAACGAATAACAATTTTATCCCAATAATCATCTTCACCAATAAAAACGTGAACAATGTAGGTTCCTGCTCCTAAATCTAAAAATGCATCATAAACATTTCTTCCGGGTTTTAAAGAGAGCTTAGTATCCAAAACCCTTTGTCCTACAGAACTTAATACGACAAGGGTAACTTCTTGTTCAATTCCTGATTCGAAAATAATTTGAAACTCACCATCAGAAGGGTTAGGCCAAACGCTAATTAAATCACCACAGTTCACCAACTCTAACCGCAGTGTAGTATCACTTTTACATCCCCGATAATTCATAGCCGACACATCTATTAGATTCTTTCCGTACGCCAATTGGTTAACTGGTAAATTAACCAGGGCTATACCTGTATCACCATTCCAAATGGTTTTCTCAATAGCATCTCCAAAGTCCAATTGAAAAGAATCTAAATCTGAGCATAGTTTAGGAGTAAACCCTGTTAAGTTTAAAGAAGGGTTATCATTTACTTCAATTTCTTGGAAAGCGGAACCTTCACAACCTAATGAATCGATAAATCTGTATGAAACTGTTTTAGTACCCGATTGGGTTAAGCCAATTAATGAATCTAATTTTCCATCAATAAAATAATTCCCACCTACTGGCAAACCTTCTTTTAATAAATGAGGATTAGGGCCTACACAAAGCCTCTTGATAGAGTCAATAGTAACCAAAGGCAAGCCATTTAAATTATATTCAATACTCATGGTATCAGAACCACAGGCACTTTCTAAGACATAAGACAACGTGTCAATCCCTGAATTTTCGTTTTTAGCAACATACATGGTATCATCATAAACGCCTAACCCAAAATAGCGCCCACCCTGTGGAAAGCCCGAATTCAAAACAATTGTATCGCCATAGGCACACAAATCGGCAAAATATAATGAGTCAATTTTCAACAATGTATCTACTCCAACAGAACTAAAAGAGCTATCAGAACAACCATTTAAATCGGTAAAAGAGTATTTTAAATTATAGTTTCCAAATCCAATTGAAGGGTTAAACAAAGAATCTTGAATAACACCTAAGCCACTATAAGTTCCTCCTGCCGGCAACCCTTGTGTCAACTTAAATAAACCTGCATTACTACATAAACTTGGACCCGTTGCCATTGAAACGCTTGGAACCGTATCAATATTTATTGAAATTGAGGCTGTATCGACACAACCATTTGAATCACTAACTGCATATTTTAAATTGTACGAACCGGCTTGTACACCAGCAGAATTAAATGTGGAATCTAGCCGAACCATACTTCCTATATAAACCCCACCAACGGGAGTTCCATTTTTAAGGATAAAGTCTGGTGTATTATTACAGATTACACCCAATGGACTCATAAGAGCAACTGGAGACGCTTGAACATTAATCGTGTCAATTACAGAATCGGTGCAACCAAAAAGATTAGTAAATTCATATTTATATGGAAATTCACCCGCTACATTTTTAGAGATAAAAACTCCTGTATCAATTCCATTACCAGAGTAAATCCCACCCATTGGCAAAATATGATTTAACGAAATAGTGTCGGCACTACAAACCAAAGGCAAAGGATTCTGAACCAAAGGAGTAATGCTATCCACTCGTATTATGCTATAAATTGAATCACTACAGCCATAATTATTAGCAAACGAATAACCAATGGTATCCATAGTGTTAGAAGAATTTTTGGGGGAATAAATAGTGCTAGAAACTCCGTTAATTGAATAAACACCTCCGCTTGGACTACCTTGATTTAATAAATTTATAGGTAATGCATTTGAGCAAATTGAGTCTTGAAAGGTCATACTGAGAGCTGGAACGGAATCCAAACGAATGCTATCAATTATTGAATTTGTGCAACCTAAAGTATTAGTTACATTGTATTCAATAAAATGGTATCCGCTATTTAACAAGGAAGGATTAATGTAATTCCCTTGAACCCCATTTCCTGTAAATATACCTCCTGAAGGAGTTCCAATTAAAAATAAAGAATCCGCATTTGCACATATACTGTCTTGAGTAAGTATAAATGAAACTATTGGAATTGTGTCTACTGTTATCGACTGATTTATAGAATCTGAGCAATTATAGCTATTAGTAAAGATGTACTTGATTGTATGGATACCTCCACCGGGTATTGAAGGATCAAAAAGCGTGTCATTTACTATCCCCAACCCTGAATACAATCCACCTTTTGGCAAAGCCTTATCAATATTCTTCAAGGTATCGTTCGCACAAATATTCGATAATGGAGAAAAGCTTAAAGTAGTTACCGTATCAACTATCAAATTTCTGCTCACACTATCTGTACAAGAATTTCCATCGGTAAACGAATACCATATTAAATGTGAACCACTAGCATGACTATTTGGACTGAATCCAGCAATCAAACTTCCGTTTATCGAATAATCTCCTCCTAACGGGGTTCCTCCGGTTAATGTTATACTATCTGAATTGGAACATAAATTCGAGAATGTGGAGAGTGATACAACTGGAACACTATCAACTTCAATGGTTTGACTTGTTGTATCACTACAACTGTTTCCATCAATATAGGTGTAATTTATGGTATGAGTTCCAGCACCAGCAGTTACTGGATCAAATTGCCCTGAACTTATGTTGTTTCCAAAGTAGGTTCCTCCAGTTGGTAAACCGCCAGTTAAAGTCAAATTGCCTGAATTAGCACACACATTGCTAAAACTTGATAAAGTAACGGTGGGTTGAGGGTTCACTCGAATGCTTGTAGAATCACCATTTGTGCAGCCATTTCCATCTGTATAAGTGTACGTAATTACATGTGTACCGGTATCGGCAACACTTGGATTAAATGTATTTGAACTAATTCCTATTCCACTGTAAGTTCCTCCACTTGGACTTCCGTTTGTTAATGTAAATGGTGACTCTGTTACACAAACTGCTGATAAAGCACTCAGTGTAATCGTAGGTAGATCGTTTACTGTAATGGTTTGAGTAGAGCTATCTGAGCAGGTATTGCCATCGGTAAATTTATAGCTCAAAGTATGTGTTCCAACAGTCGCAGTTAAAGGGTTAAAGTCGGTTCCCGAAACTCCGGTTCCTGTATAAAATCCTCCAGTTGGGCTGCCTTGGGTTAAGGTAACCAAACCGTTATCGATACAAACATCACTAATTGCTGAGAATGACACAACTGGCACACTGTCCACTTCAATGGTTTGGCTTGCTGTATC
>JBMYOI010000062.1:0-12262 GCA_049599135.1 Salibacteraceae bacterium | reverse complement strand
TATCAGAATTTATGTATCCAATAGAATAAGCGTCGTTCATCAAAGTAAACATCCACAATTCCTTATCCTCATTGTTATAAATTCTGTGAACTAAAGTTGTGGAATCAAAATTTGAAAACCCAGTAAACCTTGAGAAGCTACCTTGGTTATACTTATAAACGCCCTGAGATGTCCCAAAAAGAGTTTTACCATTCCATTGAAAGGTGTTTACATCACTATCCGGAATTCCACTTTCAAGGCCAAATTTTTCAAGTCCAATATAAATGGCAGAATCCTTCTGCCAATTCACTTTACTCAACCTGTAAGGAAAACTCTCGCGAGAGCCTAGCCAAATAACGTCTTCCTCTTCATAAAAATTACCAATTGCAGATTCTACCTCGTAGTTTTCTTGACCCACTATCCATTTATCTTTCTCGTATTTCAAAGCCACCAGCCCTGGATCCATTCCCACCAAAACCGTGTTTTTTGATTGCTTTAAAGGTTTAAGTTTCCATGGGTAACAATCAAAAATAGTTTCGATTTCGCCATTTGATTTCCATTCAGAAATATCATTATTAGTAGCCAACAACAGCTTATTTCCATCATCGGTAGCGACCTCTGCCAAATCCCAGACCTGAAGTGGAAGGTCTTCTACATATTCATTAATATTTTCCTCAAAATGATATAACCCCGAATGTGTACTGGCATACAATACTGAATCGATCGTTGTAAAAGATTCTACTGTACCATTCAATCCTTGTTTGTTATCGAAGTTAGTAACCGGATAGGTGGCGTCTATTTTTGATATTCCGTTCGCCAATGTCATCCATATAGAGCCATAACGATCCATTTTGGCTTCATATACTTCGTCGTCTTGAAGACCATCTTCTTCTGTCAAATGAAAAACTATTTCCAGCCGTTCATTCAGTACATAAAAGCCACTTTGGTCAGCAGCGACTCCATACCAACCATTTCTAAAGTCATACCATTCCTCAATTAAATCTCCATTCAAACCTTGAATTAAAGTTTCGTTTAGCAATTGAACTTTTCGTTCATAGCCATAAACATCTGTGGTAACATGAAACAATTGTCCCTTTTCAGTAAGAACATCGAATCCGGTCTCCTTCTTCCAAAACTTTACTGGTTTATTGTGTGTAAATAACTGGTGGTCGATTACTGGTAAAAACCGATTGTCTTGAAAACGAAAAAGACCTTGGTCATGAATAGTAACGTAAAGGACATCGTTCATCCAAAACAAACGCTGAATTTTATCCTCAGAATAAGCTGACTCAATTTGATTTCCATTAATTCGGAAAACATAATCATCAGTCAGAAATATAAGTTTTCCTTGTATTAGTTTGACTTTACGAACTCTTCCAAAATTCGAAATAGAATCCGGTAAATGAGGTAATATGGAATTAAAAATGAGTTTGCCCGTTGAGTCGGTAGACATCTTCAAAATGTCATTATCAATACCTAACAAAGCAACTGAATCTGTTATCAATATACTTCTCGAAGAGTATCCAACCTCATCCTCTATTAACGACCAGGTTCTTCCATTGAAAGTTAGTAACCCAAATTCATTTGCAACGAGTATATGTCCTGATGGTAAAAAAGATATTTGCCAGTTTTGAGGGCTGGCCTTATAATGATCTGGTTCGTAGTTTGTAATTATCGGCAACCCATTGTTTTGCGCGTTTAAGCCCAAAACAAAACCTATTAATAAACAAAACCATACAAATTTTCGCACGGTTCAAAAGTAAAAACCCCCGCCGAAGCGAGGGTTGATTTTATTTTCTAATTATTTTTATGTAATTGGGCGGGCCAGAATCGCCTTGTAGTTGAATGCTCATGAGGTAAATCCCACTTTCATATTCACTGAAATTATAATTCTGGGATGCATTTTCAGAAACATTCAGAACCTCATCCACAAACAATGTCTTACCGTTTAAATCAAGTAGCTTCAATAAAAAAGTTCCTTCTTCGGCAAATTCTACAGTCAAATTATCATCTGTCGGATTTGGAAACACCTTTATGTAAGCTTGTTCCAATTTAGTTTGAACATAAGTAGTGTCATTCGGGTTTGCTGTATCCGACCCAAACCAAGTTACAGGAGCAGCACCCCTATTAGATCTTGCAGAATTTAAACTTTTGCTATTCGCTCGGCTTGCAAAACAACCATTTGGATGATCGATGCCTACTGCATACTGTAACGATTTATCGAGTGGTGGATTTACATCAGTGTAACTCGTTTGACTGAATAAAACAGAATCAATGGTTACCCAATCGCTCGTATCTGTAAATCGATCAATATATACCCAATTGTAAGAAAACCCTTCATAGTTTGACCATTGCAACTCAGCTTTTGAAGTATCGCTATTTTTTAATACCAAATGAATACTCTTGTGGAAATCGCTCAATTCTGATTCCATACCACATTCATTTACTGCACTCAATTTATACTTCCAAGACTTCAATTTTGGATCTGCAGTTGGGTCAATCCAATACGAAACCGAATCGTTAGAATATGAACCCAAGCGAATGTATTTTCCAGGCTCCCAACTTTCACGGTAGTAGTTATAATGGTCTACACCCGCTAATTGAGCTCTTTCAAACGCACACAAGTTTTTCTTTGAACTATCGTCAACTGTAAGTATACAAATCTCATTTTTCATTGGCGCGGTAATCATAAGCTCTATTGCCTCAACTGAACTACATCCAGCAGCTGTTGCCGTAACTGTATAAACACCTGCGTCAACCCCAGTTAAGTCTTTATTGTTTGTTGAATTAGACCAAGAGTAAGTAATTGGCATCGCATGACTTCCTGTCAAATAAACTCCTCCGTCGGTAGCCTTACACGTAACTGTTTTTACAGAATCTATAGTTAGGGTAGGTCCTCCGGTTTCGGAAACTTTTACCGAAGTGGAATCCATACATCCATTTTTGTCAGTTACAGTAACTAAATACGAACCAAAGGGCAAACCAGTTAACGCACTCATAGTATCGGCATTACTCCATAAAAAGCCATAAGGTGAGGTTCCGTTTGAGGCTGTTACACTTACTTCTCCATTGTTCCCTCCACATGTACTAACATCTTTAAAGTTTGTGGACAAACTCAGGCTTTGAGGCTCATTAACCACAAAAATTTGGCTCAAACCACAACCTGCAGAATCAGAAACAACAACTCGATAACCACCAGCTTGCAAGCCCGAAATCGAGGCTGTAGTATCTCCGTTTGACCATGCATATTTGTAAGGGCTTTTTCCTCCGGTTAGAACTAAATCAATTGCTCCGGATTCATCATTAGCACAATTTAAATCGGTAACCAGGGATGTGGCATCTACCGTGGGCGCTCCATTATCAAAAATTGACACGAGTGAGTCAACTGAACAACCTGTTGACGTTTCTTTTGCCGTTAAATAATATGACCCGCTTTTTAAATCTTTTGGTGAGCTGGTAGTATCACCATTTGACCAGATATAAGTAAACGGGCCGGCACCATTCATGGTTAACTGTATTTCGCCGTTACTGTTTCCGCAGGTTGAATTTGTGGCTACTATATTATCTACAGTTGGGTTTGCATATACGGTAATAGGCAAGGTTGCTTTTGTTCCGCTACAAAACCCATCACTTGGAGTTACTTCAATAGTAGATCCACCTGTATTTGTTCCTTCAATAACCAGGTTTCGTGTGCCTTGTCCGCTAATTATTGTTTGAGGGTCTCCAGTAATTGTCCAATTGTAAGTAGTTGCCCCGGCAACTACAGGGGTTGTATATGCAGTTCTTCCAGCCATACACACCTTGGTACTTCCAGAAATTGAAACTGCATTACCAACTGGACAAGCAGAAGTATTATACTTGGCAATAAAAGCATCTTTATCACCAACATTAGTAATTGTAGTTGAGGTACCGTTTGGGTTAAACTCTGCGCTTGAACTTGAAAAATAGCCTGCTACAAACACGTCTGAACTTGACGAAGAATATACGGCTTTACCGATATCATCTGTGCTAGCTCCGTCTCCAATTGACATTGCGTCATAAAAAGCACCAATTGAACTGTAGCTTGCTAGAAATGCTTCTTCTCCCGTTCCACCCGATAAATTTGAGGTTCCAGCATCAGGGTCAAAATCAACATTAACACCTGTAAACTGACCAGTAACCCAAAGTTTATTACTTGCGTCTAATGTCACGCCATTTCCATGGTCTAAACCTAATCCTCCAATATTAAATCCACCAATTGCAGCACCGTTAGAATCAATTTTTGCAAGAAGTATGTCTTTTCCTCCATTTGAGTTCAAAACATCTGAGCCAATACTAAATGAGTTTTCCATTGACCCAGTAATCCAAATTTTAGAAGAATCGTCAATGACAAGGCTACGAGCTTCTTCTTCATCTTCTCCGCCAATTAACGTTGCCCAAGTTTCTCCAAGCGATGTGTTAAACTTAAGCAGCATAGCATCGGGCAAAGTATTCGTCAAATCAGGCACTTCTTGTGAACCAGCAAACGTGATTGTATCGGCAGTGCTACCGCACAACACAATGTTCCCATCGATTCCTATTTTCATATCATGAATGATGGCTCCGTTATTATCTGCAGCAGTTTTTACATTTACAACATCTACAAAAGTTCCTGAACTATTCCATTTTGCCAAAAAAGGCATTTCAACCGCATTGGTCAAATCAACAACTGAATCAGTTGCAGTGCTATTTACCAAATTGCCATAACCCGAACCAGATACGTAAACGTTGTTTGAACCGTCAACTGCAATTGCACGTCCGTCCCACTCACCAGTACTTTGCATAAAATCGAACCACTGAAGCAAACCGCTCGAGTTATACTTAGCAACGTAAAAGTTTTTAGCGGCAATATAATTGGCTTGAGTTTTAGCCATTTGAGAGGTTCCCTTTGAATTTAGTTCAACGCTATCAGTAAACACGCCTACAACATAAACATTCCCACCGGCATCAACGTCAATGTCCATTACCGAACCGCCACTCAAACAATCCATAAACACCCCCCATTGAGCTTGCCCAGCAGAGTTATATTTAGCTAAATAACCATTCGCATTTTGGTTTAAACTGTTATCAAGCAAGTCTGTTCCTATTGTTAGCGAACCTTGTTCTATGTCTCCAACAACATACGTGTTACCAGAGCCATCTACAATTGCTGAATTAACATTATCAATTTTGGTTGTACCAAATCCGCTAGCCCACGTATTGGTTTGAGCGAAAGAGAAATAACTGGCACAGATTACCCCCATAGTAATTAGTAGTCCTTTCATAATTTATTTTTTAGGTTTTGAAGTAAAAATAAGCACTAAATGCTTGTTTATTCAAAAATAATAGGTCTGATTTAACTAGGCTTGAGTGAGTTCCCTTAAATACCTACGACAATTACCGTAATTTTTAGTTAAGCGTAAATTCCGTAAGTCCAATTTCATGACCATCGGCATAAACATAAACAATGTACTTACCCGGTTTAAGTTCGTTAGTAACCAACCAATACATGCAAACATCAAGGTCTTTATTTTCATAAATAATCTCCTTTTTTACCGAATACAACCCTCGAACACCGTCAAACTCAAACATGTTGTCTTGAGAGTCTTTCAAAGTCAAAACTTTTCCAGTAGGGTCAATTACTCGCATGTAGACCATTTTTTTACCCGTTTTGGTCAACTCATTTGTACCAATTGTGTAACAACATTTTAACTTGTCTGCTTTGGAAGCTTTTTCAGTTTGCTTGTGAATGTTATTTGATTTTACCCGTTGAGCATAAGCTTCAATAAAAACAGCAGACAATTGTTCTCCAATTGCCACTTTTTGAGCCAACTGTTCTTTATCAGAAAGCAACTGACTCGACTTTTTGCGCTCTTTTCCTAAATCGTCTTTTACCTCGGCGTTTTCTGCCATCAGTTGAATATTGGCGGTGTTTAAAGAATCAATTGTAACCACAAAGCCCTTCATTATTTTTCTAAGACTTTCAGTCTCTTTTTTAAGCTTGTAAATTGTCCAATTGCCATTTTTAACTTTTGCAATTAAATCTTCAATTTTTTCGCGTTCAGCAAGCAATTGAGCTGATAGAGTATCGTTTGTAGTTTCCAAGCTATCGTATTGAGCTATCATACCGTACAACTCGTTTTCAATATCATTTTTTTCAGAAGTAATTTCTTGGTTATCAGAAGTCAACCTGTCAATGTTATCTCCCTTTTGAATAAGCATAAAACCCAAAATTCCATTGACTACAATTGAAAGAGCTAACAAGCCAATTATCAGCTTATTTGAGCCACTATTATCATTTGAATAATCGTTGTTTTCAGAATTTTCCATATTTTTATTGTTCGCTTGTTAGGCAAAATTACTCAACACTTAAACTGATAATCCAATGTTTAACGAAATTCTTTCACTGATATATCCACATATATGTTTGAGCTGTACAAAGCCGCTTAGAAAATATGATTACCAGATTTGTAGGGCATGTAAACGTAAATTACCCAAAACAAATTACGTATCAAGAAAAGAAAACCCGGTTATGAAATTACTTTGGGGTAAAGCAGAAATAGACCATGCAAGCAGCCTTTTTTACTTTAACAAAGGAAATCGCATCCAAAAGTTGATGCACCAATTAAAATACAAGGGTCAAGAAAAACTAGGTGAAGAACTTGGTGAAATTATGGGTAAAGAACTTTTAAATGAAGAAACTTATAAAAACATAGATGGCATTATCCCTGTGCCTCTCCATGCCTCCAAATTAAGAGTGCGTGGCTACAACCAATGCGACCCAATTGCTAAAGGACTTGCTCGAATATTAAAAACAGCCATCTACTACGATGTTGTAATTAGAAGTCGGGCCAATGTATCACAAACACTAAAAAACCATTTTGAGCGTCACGAAAACGTAGATGAACTTTTTGAAGTTAAAAAACCAGAGCTTCTCAATAATCGAAAAATATTACTCATTGACGATGTTATAACAACAGGATCAACTCTTGCCTCTTGCGCAAAATCAATTAATCAGTGTTCAAATTCAAAACTTCTTGTTTCTACTCTGGCCATTGCCGATTATTAACCCATCGAACTGCTTATTAAAAATTATACATTCGCCACAAGTCTGACTTTGATTTCATGTTAAAAGAGTACGCTAAAACAAGTCCAGTTCCATTTTTTGCACTTCCAGTTTTAATAATTGGGTTGCTCATACTGAGCTTTTTTCTTTACAGTACCCTTTTAAACCAACAAATAGATTCAAGAACACGATTTTTAGATAGGCAGGTATCTATTACAATTCAAGATATCGAAGAGCAAGTTGCTTCCCTAAATAATGAAATCCCTAATCTGTCTCAAATTGACAATTTTGCCGATGTATTTAGTGAAAATGCTGCTGAATCGGAAAAACTTCGCCTAAGACTCAAACGATTGGTCAATAAGAATGAGCATTTTGTTGATACGTTTTTCATTTACAATCGGAACAGGATTTACCTACTCTTTAAAGATAATGGTGGTGAATTTGTCGAAAAATATGATTCTTTAAATCGGTACGACTACCCGCTTCAATTTTCTCTTTCACCTAAAATTGTTCATTTAAAAGGAAGTAAATCATTAGCCATTATTCCGGTGCAATCAACAAGTCAAGACGAACCTATTTACGTCGCCACATTATTCGATATTTTCAATTTAATAAGTTCTCAAAGTCAAAGTCAGTTTATCGGAGATTATGGTTACAAAATGATTTTTAGTGAAAACAACGGGTTTAGTTTAGCGCAAAAAGGCAGCCAAGTAGAATACGATTTTGGGTTTTTGAAAAAGCACAGAACCCAAGTGATTGATAACCTATTAAATCATGAAAAAGGTAGCATAATTCATTCGGCAACCCAACAAGGCCATGTTTTCTTAACCGTATATCAGTCGTTTAGCCTATTCTCAGAAAGGTTTGGTTTAATATTTTCAGTTTCAGAAAGCGATTTTATAAAACCTATAAAAACCCGGTTACAAATCATTTTCCTCTCGTTTTTTGCAATTATTGGGGCCATAATAGTTGTTTTTGTAATTAACCTTAGAGATATTTCTAAAAACACTTTTGAGTTAGAGGGCAGTAGAGAAGAATTAGCGAAAGCCCTTACTTTATTGGAAGCCCAGCAGGAGTCTTCAAAAGATGCACTTCTTATTTCCGACAGGGATGGCAAACTAGTGTCATCAAACAAAAGGTTAGTTTCGATTTTTGATTTGAACGAACGGCCAAGAAAAGGAATTGAAGTTAACACACTTTTGGACTCTCTTTCTGAAAAAATAGAAGGAAAAATCGATTGGCTTGATGTTAAGTCTCTTGAGGAAGGCCAAAAATCGGTTACGCTTAAATCGGGATTACTCGTTGACTTTTCTTGCGCTCCAATCCTAGATGAGACCTTGAACAACCACGGTCGAATTTGGATTTTTAGGTTAGCACCCTAGTCCTTTTTATCAAAAGCATTCCAGCCTTGCGCTTGTAATTGAATCATATTACCACCTTTTCCAATCATTTGACAACCTGTAACTTCATCGGTCACATGCCCAATTATTGATATGCCATCAACACCCTTTACTTTTTCAAAATCAGTTTGAGGTACAGTAAATAGCAATTCGTAATCTTCACCACCATTTAAAGCTGCAATTGTTCCATCTAAACCTAAATCTTCTGCAGCAGAAATTGTAGACGGGTCAATCGGTAATTTTTCTTCGTAAATAGAAAACCCACATTTTGAATGCAAGGCCAGATGTTTAACCTCGGAAGCCAAACCATCAGACACATCAATCATAGAAGTTGGTAGAATACCTGCTTCGCTCAATCGCTCCACAATTACCTTTCTTGCTTCAGGCTTTAACTGACGCTCTAAAACATAATCCATGCCTTGCAAATCAGGCTGAACCTTCGAATCGTCCATAAATATCTGTTTTTCGCGCTCTAATAATTGCAAACCCATATAAGCCGCGCCTAAATCACCAGATACACACAACAAGTCATTTTCTTTAGCGCCGCCACGGTACACAACTTTGTCTTTATCAACTTCGCCAATTGCTGTAACCGAAATACATAGACCTGATAATGAACTAGTAGTATCTCCACCTACTAAGTCAACCCCATAAAACTCGCACGCCAACTTAGCCCCTAAATAAAACTCTTCCATGGCCTCCAACGAAAAACGGTTGCTCAAAGCAATTGAAATGGTAACTTGTTTAGGGGTGCCATTCATGGCATATATGTCGGATAGATTTACAACAATGGCTTTGTACCCAAGGTGCTTTAATGGCGCATACATCATATCAAAATGCACACCTTCGATCAGCATATCAGTGCTAATCAACATAAACTTTTCACCTGCATCAATAACAGCGGCATCGTCGCCAATTCCTTTAATGGTAGTTGGGTTTTTAACCTCAACATCCTTTGTAAGATGATCGATTAAACCAAATTCTCCTAAGTCTTCTAATTCTGTTCTACCTGTAGGTTCTGATAACATAATCCAAGTTTTATTGGCGGCAAAAGTACTTTAATCTTCTTGTTCTTGAAGAACAACAACTATACGAGAGCTTGATATACTATCAAAGCAAAAATATATGCTGAGCCACTAGCGAGAACTAGCTGAATAATGGGCCATTTCCAACCTCCCGTCTCTTTAAACATTACCGCAACCGTTCCCAAACATTGCATGGCCAAAGCATAAAAAATTAAAAGGGATAAAATAACAGCGATTGAATATTTTGGTGTCCCGTCGGGGTGAGTATCTCGCCTCATTTGCTCAACAATAGAACGCGTATCATCTCCCTGATCTTCCAGCGCATAAATTGTCGACATTGTGCCAACAAATACTTCTCTAGCAGCAAAAGAAGTAATCAATGAAATGCCAATTTTCCAATCGTAGCCAAGTGGTTTAATGGCCGGCTCAATTGCTTTACCCAAATTTCCGATTAGGCTGTTTTCCAATTTTAATTTTGCCAGTTCTTGTTCGTTGTACTGTTTGGTAAACTCTGTGTCATTATTGGATATTTTTTGATAAGTATCATTAAAACCAACATTAGCCATAAGGTACAAAGCCAACGAAACCAATAAAATTACTTTACCCGCCTGAAAAACGAAAGATTTACTTTTTTCGTAAATGGTAAGTGAAACATTTTTAATTGAAGGCATTTTATAGTTAGGCAGCTCCATTAGCAGCAGTGAACGGCCTTTTCCTTTCATAACTCCGTTGGCAATTAACGCAGTAAAAAAAGACATAAAAGCCCCAAAAAAGTACATCACTAGTAATATCAATCCTTGAACATTAAATACGCCCCATTTAGCTTCAGGCGAAACCAATAAAGCTATTAGTGTGGTGTATACAGGTATTCGTGCCGAGCAAGTCATAAAAGGAATGACCAGCATGGTTATTAATTTTTCTCGAGGGTGTTTTATAGTTCTGGTAGCCATTATAGCTGGTATTGCACAAGCATAGCCAGAAATAAGCGGAACTACACTTCGCCCTGACATTCCAAATGGTTTTACCAAGCGATCCATCAAATAAACTATCCTAGTCATATACCCCGATTCTTCGAAAAGAGCAATAAACAGGAATAAAAAAGCGATTTGTGGTACAAAAATGACCACCCCAGCCAAACCAGGAATAATACCCTGAGTCAGTCCTCGTGTAAAAAAGTTATCGTTTAAATGAGATTCCAAAAAACTAGACAATGCTCCAAACCCAGCATCTATCCACTCCATAGGATACGCGGCCCATGAAAAAACTGCTTGAAAAATTAGCAACAAAGCAACCGTAAATAAAAGGTAGCCCAACAATGGGTGCATTAATACTGAGTCCAGTTTACTCGTTCTATTCCTTGAGTCTTCTGAAGTTGAATTATCAATAGGAGAGTCCGTTTTTGGTTTAAATAAGGTGTCTATCGACTCTAACCTTTCTCTTAAGTCCTTTGTAATCCGTTGACCAACGTCTTTCTTTTTCGTATCCAGAGCTTCATTAATCCAACGGGCATATTCCGTTTTAGAATAATCATCAAGTTTAGCAGCGCTCGACATTGCAGATTTCAACTGAGCACACCCTTCTCCGGTGTTAGCATTAACAGCATACCAAGAAACTGGGTAATATTCTTTCAACCTCTTTTTCCAAGAATCTATTTCCTCTTTTTTTGATTTTAAGCGATAATTAAAAACACCAATTACCGGCAATCCAAAATCAATTAATTGCGACAATAGCAAAAGGTTTTTTTGAGCGGTTTGTATGTCAATTACACACAACAAAACAGGTGGGTTAGGTTGCTGACTTTCAAGCAAAGCCTCGATAGCTATTCTCTCATCGGCACTTCCGGGATATAGGCTATAAATGCCCGGTAAATCGGTAACGTTAATTTTTTTTGAGCTTTCGATAAAAAACCCTTCACGCTTATCGACTGTTATTCCAGGGTAGTTTCCTACTTTCTGATTTAATCCCGTAAGACTATTGAACAAGGTGGTTTTTCCACTATTGGGATTTCCTACGAGAATTGCCTCCATTAAATTCTGTTAGAAGTTCCGTGAACCAATAATGCATCTTCGTTTCGCAATATTATTTGCGCTTTGCTATTTCGAATTGTTAACGGACCATTAAATGGTGCCTTTCTCACCAATTCAAGATTTGAACCCACTGAAAAGCCAAGTTCTAACAACTTAATCTCAAGGGTTGAATCGCCAATAGACTCAATTTGAAACTCAATGTATGGTAATACTTCCGTCAAATTCATTTGCAAAGCAAATGTGACCCCAATTATTATCCGAAACAATACCATTTCTAGGGTATTTTAAGTCAATTATCAACTTAGATATGGATACATGATAATGCTCATAATTTCTCTTTTAAAAACCTGATAAATTTGATACATAAAACTTAGAAATCATGAAAGAAAAAGCAATTTATATGGCCGATTTACATTTCGAAAATGAAATGTGGATTAAAGAATTAAATTTTTGTGATGGGGAGCTTGAATTTCTGACAAAGCGATTGGAAGAAATAGTTTTTTTTCACGATGACGAAAAAGATATGTTGCGAGAAGTAGAACATTTTCAAAACCAGTTTATTGTTCAAAAACAAAACGTTGATACCTTTTTGCATGATATCAAACAAAAAGAACACGAGTTGGCTGAATTTGCAAAAGACCATCCCATTGCAATAGATCATATGCATTTTGATGATCACACCATACTCAGAAATCACATGCAAGGGTTTGCTAAAAACTACAACAACTTGAAGCAAGAGTTTAGAAACTTTACTGCTAAGTGGAAGTA
>JBMYOI010000061.1:0-12635 GCA_049599135.1 Salibacteraceae bacterium | reverse complement strand
TCACTTAAATAAATGGTATCGTTTGATATGCTCAAGGCTTGAATCTCATTCGTTGTACTTGAATCTAAATAAGCTCCGGCTTCTAATGTATTGATTCGAATACTGTCTGCCGTTATCGTTCCAAAGCTTGTAGCTGCTGAATCAGATAAATTTGCCAAGCGATTCATAAAATAGTCTGATGTATCATTAACCAATTGCTCTAGATTGAAAATTCTTGACGTATCAGCTGCCATTTCAGACCGAAGCACATTCATTGAATCCAATAAGTTGTTGGCAACTAAAGCCTTGTAGTTATTAAAAGTTGTGGTGTCCACAAAACCCAAAAAGCTAATTGAATCTTTACTTCCCCCTTCATCAATCACTAAGAAATCACTATTCCAAGTAATAGACGTTATTAATTCATTCGTTGAGTCGTTGTCATTATTACTTGCTTGAGAAGCTGGCTTCCACTCTGCCCTACCATCAGCATCAGAGGTTAAAACATAATTAGTCTGAGCTCCACGCTGAAGAATTAACGTATCGTCGACATAAACGTTACCTTCTTTAAACCAACCTGCAATGTTTACCATTGCATTAGCAGCTTGTCCTACAACTGCAATGTTAGTGTCAGTTGTATTGTTGGTATTTGTTGCTACACCATATACGGCAATATTTGTTCCTTGGCCTTCCGCTGACCCATACACTGCTGCATCATCATTTTCTACCGCCCCTAACAATCTACCAACAACTCCCCTTTTAACTGACCCCGAACTGTCTGCTTGGCCATAAACTCCGTAAACTAATACCGAACTGCTATTACCTTTCGCGAATCCACGAACACCAAAATTCTGATTACCATAACTACCATCTCCTTGCGCACCAATATTTACCGAATTTGGATTCACATACTCAGCTCGCCCATAAACGCCCAAATTCGCAACAGAAGAGCTATCAGCCTTTCCCCAAACACCAAAATTTTGACCGGTTGTATTACCAGTAGCTTCACCTGCAACAGCTACATTAGTAGTTGTATTTGTTTCTGTATTCCAAGCATTAAATTTTGCCCAAGGATTTGAATGTCCAACCCCTATTCTTTCATCTACAATTAACGATTTATAAATGGTCACGATTCCGCTTGTATCTATTTTCATACTCGGTGCTCCATTTTTTACAATAAATTCTAATGGATGATTACTACGAGTACCCAATTGTCCTCCTCCTCCATTGGCACTATATAGCCAAAAACCCATTTCAACATCTCCATTCGTACTTATGAAGTTCCACTGCTGATCAGGGGAACGGATGGTTAATTTTTCATTATCGATAGCGACATTAGTATCCAGCCCCAAATAACCCAAGAAGACTATAGAGTCTCCATTTGCATTACTCCCTGCCATAAGAACGGAATCAATCCCGTTCGCTGGAAGTGATAAGGAATTTAAGTCAATTCTATTTGTGTCTCCGTTTTCAATAATTAGCACAGTGTTGTTTACTAAAAAGGTAGTGTCAATTAATTCATTCGTAGAGTCATTATCGTTGTTTATTACAAGCACAGGGAAATCAGCTCGAATCGCGGCAGCACTATCAATAATTGCTTGACTTTCTTCTAAACTACTTAAATCGGCGGTTTTTGTACCGCCAGCGTCAGTAACATTCAAATCCGTTCCACTCAAAACAACTGTTGTATTCAACTCATTCGTAGAGTCATTATCCAAATTCTGGACGGATGCAGGTAAAACAAAATACCCTCCATTGTCACTCAAAAAAACCGTATCATTTGAAATGGATAAAGTTTGCAACTCATTAGAAGCATCTCTGTCACCGTCATCTGTTGCTGTCTCCGCCGTTCTTGCATATTGAGCATACGGTGTTGTCAATAGTTTTGACTCCCCCATAGCGATATATCCGTTCCCGTCATTAAGGTCGAGTTCTACCAAAATATAATACGGATTACTAACACCTGCAGCCCAATCAATCGTAGTAAAGTCTCCAGAAATGATTGTAGAATTAATTCCAATTTCAAGATTTACGAGACCTAACGTATTAGTCCTAGTAGCATGCTCTTCTTCATATACAGCAGGAGTTCCTCCTTTTTGATAAATAATAAACTTTAACGTAATATTTTTTCCGCCAACAACTTGTCCACTCGCATTTCTAATAATTCCCTGATATTTCATTCCATCTAAGGAACCCTGTGAAAATGCAGTTGATAATGACAAGGTCATGATCAGTGTCAATAAGGTTGCTTTTAATAATTTGATCAAATTCATAATAATTATTATTTGAGGGTAAGTAGGTATTCTTTGTTTGCTTTAGATTATTAAGTTACTGATTCTTAACTACTCTATACGTTTTTAAAAATTCTCCTTCCTGATTCATAACATGAAAAAGGTAAGTTCCATTTCGTAGCATAGATAAATTAAATGTAGATTTTTGCTTAGTCAATTCGTCTATAAAAACGGGTTTATACAGCATGTCATATACAACGATTTGATAACCCGCATCATTAAAATCAGAATTTTGAAACTGAACGCTAATTTCACTTGACATAGGATTAGGAAATAAACTGACATCAAAGTCCAATGGACCAGAACTCCATTCACCAACAACCTCCCAATACGTTTGATTAAATCCAGAAGTAACGAAAAACTTCTGGCTTGACATTGTTGAGATAACTGGTTCCCCTACAGTCCAATTCATGCTTATACCACCATTTGTTTCCAAAGTACCAGCTGATGGAATTACCTCCAATCTGGCTGATTGAGAGTACAATTCAGAAACAGCGAAGATCAAGGTTAGCAACGTGATTGTTAGACGTTTAATGTCTGCTTGCATAGCTTTTGGGTGATGATTAAAAAAAGCATAAATATAATAATTGTTAAAGGCATTTATGAAAATGCTTAGCTAAATTTGATTTGAGTTACAAACGAACATTCATATGAGATAAAAACACTTCTGCTTGTACGCTATCATTGACATAGAGACTAATGGCCTCAATAACTACAGAGGAAAAATTACAGAAATAGCCATTTTTAAACATGATGGTAATAAAATAATTGACGAATATCAAACATTAATCAATCCAGAAGGGGTTATTTCTGAACAAATTCAAAGGCTTACTGGGATCTCAAATCACATGGTTTTAGATGCTCCAAAATTTTATGAAATAGCTAATGATATCCTCGACTTTACCGAAGGGTGTGTTTTTGTAGCTCACAACGTAAATTTCGATTATTGTTTTATTCAACGAGAGTTCAAGGAACTAGGTTATACGTACTCACGAAAAAAAGTATGCACGGTTAAACAAAGCCGACTTCTTCTACCCGGCCACAAATCATATTCTCTTGGCAAGTTGTGCAACGACCTAAATATCCAAATTAACGGGCGTCACCGAGCAGGTGGTGATGCGGAAGCAACCGTAAAACTATTTGAGATTTTACTTGGTGTTGACAAGAACTTGGGCTTGAATAAAAAAATCGAAGATCAACTTTCAAAATATTTACATCCATCACTGGATTTAGCCAAGGTTTTAGAAGCTCCTAAAAGCACTGGAGTTTATTATTTATACAACGAAAAAAAGGAAGTAATTTATGTTGGAAAGAGCATAAATATTAGAACTCGTCTATACAATCATTTACGCCAACCTAAAACCCAAAAAGCCATTCAAATGCATACTGAAGTTGCAGATGTTGACTTTGAAATAACAGGCTCCGAGCTTGCCTCACTATTGCTTGAATCCCAGGAAATTAAAAGGCTAAAACCTAAATTTAACAGAGCCTTAAAACGAGACTCTTTTCCTTATGGTGTTTACCAATCAACCGACTTATTTGGGTACATTCAATTAAACATTGAAAAAACCAAAAACAGGCCAAATGCAATTACTACATTTCCAAGCATAATATCTGCAAAAAAATCACTTGAAGAATTATGCACCAATTTCGACTTATGTTCTGGACTTTCAGCCATTCAAAAGTGTGACCGAGGCTGCATTTTACATTCAATTAAAAAATGTGCTGGAGCTGCTCTTTGCGAAGAGAATTCAGCCGATTACAATTTAAGGGTAAACAAAGCAATTAACTACCTCAACCCACTCAAAAACAAATTATTAGTCTTTGAAAAATCTAACATAAAAAATGAACTTTGGGCAATTCTTATTGAAGGCCAAAAATTTGTTGGAATGACAAAATTTAATACTGAATACGAGTTGGATTTAACTGCAGTAATTGATGCAATTCCTCGAGTTGATTTAAACCCCGACAACGATCATATCATTGCATCCTTTTTAAGGAAAAACAAACCATTTAAATTGATTGATTTAGACCAGGAAAAACCTTTATCAACTGACTTTTAGTTATAATTGCCCCAATGGAAGAAAAAAGAGCACCTTGGAAAGACAAAGTTCATGAAATTATTTTTGGGCATCACACTTTCGCAGGAAAAGCATTCGACTTAATACTTCTCTTCTTCATCATTGCTAGTGTTGCAGTTTTGATGTTAGATAGTGTTCAAGAATTGGACGATAAATATGGCGATATTCTCAACGGACTTGAATGGTTATTTACCATCTTTTTCACTATAGAATATACTCTTAGACTACTCACAGCGAAACGTCCTAAAAAATATGCGACTAGCTTTTTTGGAGTTATTGATATAATCTCTATCATTCCAACTTACTTGGGATTATTTATGGCAGGTTCTCATTACCTTCAAATTATCCGAACGGTTCGGCTTTTGAGAGTATTCAGAATTCTTGGGTTATCAAGCTATGTAGGACAAGCTAGTGTTTTAGGTGATGCTTTAAAAGCTAGTCGACAAAAAATAATAGTATTCTTCGGGGTTGTACTCAGTATCAACATATTGATAGGTACTGTCATGTTTTTGATTGAAGGCCCTGAAAATGGATTCACAAGCATACCCAGGAGTATTTATTGGGCAATTGTAACTATGACTACCGTAGGCTATGGAGATATAGCCCCTCAAACACCACTCGGACAATCACTTGCCGCCATTGCTATGATTATTGCTTACGCAATTATAGCGGTTCCAACGGGTATAGTAACCTTAAATTTAAAAGAGGCTTCAGACAAAGCTAAAAATGGCGCTGAATTTTGCAAAAAATGCAACAATCAGTTATCTCCTGAAGACAACTTTTGTTCTAAGTGTGGCACTCCACCCGATGCGTAGCCAATTCCATTTTTAATATTTTAAGACCTTTTAAAAGATTGATGTAAATCGACTTTCATTCATCAATAATTTCGCGGACTAAATTTTAAAAAACTAAAATGAACAAATTTTACACCGTCGTCGTCGCATTTTTAATTGGGACTTCATCTATCGCTCAAAACATTGATGTCGCCTGCGACACCATTCTATTTCCTTCACCCGGAATAACATTAGCTCAAGGAACCGTTCCGTTACAATATGTACGAACCAATTATGGTGATACACTTCAAATGAACGATTCGGTTTTTATGAATATATTCATTGATAACACCTATATTGGCAAGGTAAACCGACCAGCTAGTATTTTCTTACCAAATAACCCAGACACAGGTCAAATTTCATTGAATTTTGCGACTGCCACAATAGGAAGCCATCAAATATGCGTAGCCACTTCTGTTTTTGGAAAGACAGATATTAATCCATCTAACGATACATCTTGTACTACTTTTAATATTGCAGCGAACGATTTGGCTGTAGACTCAATGTCTGTATACTCTCCCATGAAAAGTCCGGGGGACACTTTTAGTTTAACCGAATCTTTGGATTCTATTTACCTCACTGTTAGAAACAACTCTTCAAGCTTAATATTTACAAATGGGATTATTCCCATGACTATATCAATTAATGGAGTCGTTAGCAATATCAATGTAGACCTAGGAACAAATATTATCGCTCCTGGCAACGCTGTTGGTTTACAAATTGGCGGGACCCTAATACCAGCCTTACCAACTACACCAGGTGTATTTGATATTTGTGCATTTACAAATTTGACAGAAGATTCGGATCGTTCAAACGACACCTTATGCCAATCTTATGTGATTCAAACCTCTCCTTCAACCGGAATTGGCGTTGAAAACTTTGTGAAATCTGAAAAAGTTTTTTACAACAATGGGAATTTGCATATTGAGCTTTATAATTATCAAAACCAGTCATTAAACTTAAAAGTTATGGACATGACAGGAAAAACTGTTGTTAATGAACAAATAGAGATTAACAATACAGCCTTGCAATCGCATTCAATGGACATCAACGAACTTCCAAACGGCGCGTATATACTCGTGTCTAACAGCAAAACATTTAAGTTTATTAAGCAGTAGTCCACTGTTCAAATAATTTTTAAAAGCCTCATTCTTTTATACAGGTAAGAATGAGGCTTTTTTTATTTTAGCACTACAAAACAAACAACTATGGAAGCAAAAGAAGCATTAATAAAACTTGTTGAGGGAAACGAAAGATATGTATCAGATAATCTTACACACCCCCACTCTAACAATAACAGAAAGAACGAATTAACCGGAGGACAAGCTCCTTTTGCCATCGTACTTAGTTGTGCAGATTCAAGAGTAGTTCCTGAGCTAATTTTCGACCAAGGAATTGGCGACATTTTTGTGATTCGGGTTGCTGGAAATACGGCTAACGCATCATCAATTGCTTCAATTGAATATGCAGTGGCTCATTTAGGAACCAAATTAATTGTTGTGCTTGGTCACGAAAGTTGCGGAGCTTGTGGTGCTGCGATTGCTGGTGGAGACAATGGACCAAATTTGAATCACTTATTAGGTCTTATAACCCCAGCAGTTGAGGCAAGTGATAATAAAGAAGTAAACGATGTCGTGAAGATTAATGCTGACATACAAGCATCTAACTTAATTAAAAATTCAGAAATTATTTCCGAACACGTTGATAACAAGGGAGTTGAAATTGCGTCAGCATTTTACAACTTAAACGGAGGAAAGGTAGATTTTAAGTAGGCTTTCGACTATTTTTGGCTTCCGAAATTTCAATGCAGAAAAAAGTATAACATGAGTGTACTCGTTAATAAAGATTCAAAGATAATTGTACAGGGATTTACCGGTGGTGAAGGAACTTTCCACGCAGGTCAAATGATTGATTATGGCACTAACGTAGTTGGTGGCGTAACTCCTGGGAAAGGCGGACAAAGTCATTTAGACCGTCCTGTTTTTAACACAGTTGAAGATGCAGTTAAAACTACTGGCGCAGATGTAACTATCATTTTTGTGCCACCAGCATTTGCTGCTGACGCCATTATGGAAGCAGCCAACGGAGGAATTAAAGTAATTGTTTGTATAACGGAAGGTATTCCTGTTTCTGACATGGTTGGAGTAAAAGAATACTTAAAAGATTACGATTGTACATTAATTGGCCCTAACTGCCCTGGTGTTATTACTCCAGGTGGTGCCAAAGTTGGTATCATGCCAGGTTTTGTATTCAAAGAAGGTAAAATTGGTATCGTTTCAAAATCTGGAACTTTAACATATGAAGCTGCTGACCAAGTTGTAAAAGCTGGTTACGGAATTTCTACTGCAATTGGTATTGGTGGTGACCCAATTATTGGAACATCAACCAAAGCTGCTGTTAAATTATTAATGGAAGATCCAGACACTGACGCAATTGTAATGATTGGTGAAATTGGCGGAAACTACGAAGCTGAAGCTGCTCGTTATATCAAAGCCGCAGGCAATCCTAAACCAGTTGTTGGTTTTATCGCAGGTCAAACTGCTCCAGCTGGAAAAAGAATGGGACATGCAGGTGCTATTATTGGAGGCGCCGATGATACTGCAGCAGCAAAAATGAGAATTATGGCTGAATGTGGAATTCACGTGAGTGAGTCTCCCGCTACTATCGGCTCTAAACTTGCCGAAGCATTAAAAGGATAAGTTTATAAACATATATTTTTTTAGGAGCCGCATCTGAAAAGATTGCGGCTCTTTTATTTTAAAAATAAAGATTCTTAAAACTAAGTTGGCTTGCCTAAAGTAAGCATCGATTTGCTTTGAATAAACTTACTTTTGCCCTCAGATTATGAAGCGAGTTGTTGTTGGTTTGAGTGGAGGAGTTGATAGTAGTGTTGCCGCATTATTGTTGCAGCGGCAAGGCTTTGAAGTAATTGGGCTGTTTATGCGAAATTGGCACGACACATCCGTTACTATTTCTGACGAATGCCCTTGGATTGATGACAGTAACGACGCTCAGTTGGTTGCCGATGCTCTTGGAATTCCTTTTCAGGTTATTGATTTAAGCGCTGAATACAAAGAAAAAATTGTCGATTACATGTTCAAAGAATACGAAATTGGACGGACACCCAATCCGGATGTACTTTGTAATCGAGAAATCAAATTCGATATTTTTCTTAAAGCAGCTATGAACTTAGGTGCAGACTATGTAGCAACTGGACACTATTGTAGAAAAGGGGAAAAAGTAATAAACGACAAAACAGTTTACAGTTTATTGGCTGGTAAGGATGGAAATAAAGACCAGAGTTACTTTCTGTGCCAATTAAATCAAGATCAGTTAAGTAAAGCTTTGTTCCCGATTGGTGAACTTGAAAAACCAGAAGTTCGACGTATTGCTACTGAAGCAGGACTCGTTACTGCCGATAAAAAAGACTCTCAAGGTCTTTGCTTTATAGGAAAAGTACGATTACCAGAATTCCTGCAGCAACAGCTTAAACCAAAGGAAGGTCGAGTAATAGAATTACCTAATGATTTAGAGCTATTTCAAACTGAAGTTGACCATAAAGATTCATATACAAAGGAAGAATTAGTTGATATTAGTAAACCGTTTATCTATTCTCCCGAAATGGGAAAAGAAGTTGGTAAGCACAATGGAGCTCACTATTATACTGTCGGTCAGCGCAAAGGACTAGGAATTGGCGGCACCCCACTCCCCCTTTTCGTGGTAGCTACAGACACAAATAAAAATGTTGTGTACATGGGGCAAGGTAGAGAATTCCCTGGTTTACTAAGAAAGGCACTTTTTGTTCCTAAAACTGATGTTCATTGGGTTAGACCCGATTTAAAAATTTCTCATGAGGAAAACGTTTCTTACCAAGTAAGAATAAGGTACCGTCAAGCCTTGTCAGAGGCAAGGTTATTTAATACCAATGAAGGTTTGTACGTTGTTTTTAAGGATTTGATGTGGGGCATCACTCCTGGGCAATTTGTTGCTTGGTACAATAATGACGAATTAGTTGGGTCTGGAGTAATATCTTAACTAGGGATTTGCTTCTTAAGCGTAAACTGAACTACGCCATAGTCTTTATAATCCGCATCTACTCCACCAACTTGCCAATTGATATTCATAAGAGTTTCTACGTCCGTTAAATACGAATCTGCAATTGCCAGTAATAAAGAAGATTGGGTTTCACTTTCTACAGCAGGGTAAAAAACGAAAAGCTCTTTATAATTAAACTCATTTCGATTGCATTTCACAACAAAGTTTTTACCCGATACGTTTCCGCGATAATTTAACACGATAAAGTGATACCGCTTTCCATTCATATCCATAGGCATATACTTACTTGTGAACTTTGAATTTGGCTCTAACGGTATCATTATATTACTACCGAAATAGGCTAAATTTTCGCAGGTGAATGATGGGCGAAGAGACTGTTTTGAAATGTACATCATAGTATTTATAATACTCGCCTTTAGCTTATTCGTATCTAGCTTCCCATCAGTAACAACCAAATCAATTAAATCTTTAATCGTGTTAGCTTCCGGCTCTTTGTCTCCAGCAAGCGGCACCGAATCTGGGTGTAACCCTTCTGGTAATTGTATGTTACTAGAAGACCCTACTCCTTGCGGCTCATCCAAAGCCACCTCAATATCTCTTTCTTCTTGGGTCTTTACTCGTTCTTCAACAACGTATTCAACTTCTTCTACTTCATCTTCAAAAAAATAGCCATCACCTCCACCTTCAGAGTCACAACCAAATAGAATTATTGCCATTAATGAAACTACAAGACTTAATCGAAAAACACTCATTTACTAGATACGTTTGAATTCGTGAATTACTAAATTATAACTTTCATTTAGGCCAATCACCTCTAGTTTATCAAATCAAAAAATCGATTTACTAACTGCCATTTGCAATGGCTAAATTTCTTCCTCATTTAACTCCAATACATCCCAAGTGTGATCTGCCATGAGAGAAACTGTAGCTAGGAATACTTTTTTCAATGATCTCCCCCATTCATTAGGTGATAACAAGGAAAGCGAATGAACATCCAACTTATCCTTGTATAAATAATAAGTGTGCCCAATTAAAGGTTCAAAATTCATCTCCGCTTGATATATCTTCTCACTGATTTCTTTTCTGCTTTGTAACTGCCTAGCTTGTTTCGCCAACAATTCCATTTGCTCTTGAATCTGCCCCATTTGGCGTCCAGTCTGCTCTTCCATTGCAGCCAATGCACGACCTTTGATTCTTCCTTTATCAACTGGCTTAACTAAACTGCTACCTCGGTGGTGTGGATACTCAACATTATGAGGTGTTTCTGTTACGTGGTCGTCGTCAATTGGGTTTTGAAATTCATCTTCGCTCATACTACAAAACCATTTTTAATGTGGATCATTTCGCCTTCTTCGTTCATTAAATCAAACTCAGCCAATTGATTTAGCCGAATCCTACCTTTTACTACAAACGAACTTGCATCTAGTTCTTCATATCCATAACTATAAGATAAGTCTCCTAAATCTCGAATAGTTGATTTATAAACAAAACCAGCGTCATTGGTCGCTGCAATTTCAACACGATCAATGCCTAAGTCAGCTTGAAGTTTGATTCCGTTTAATTTAAGTGTCGCATTTCGAATTAAGAGATCAAACATTTTTAAGTCATTCGCCGGAATTTCAGAATACCTCAAAACGGTTCCCTTTTGCCATTCATCGGTTGCCACCAAACGAATTGTCTCCCAAAGTAACATGAAGTTCATTTTTCGAGGGATTTCCCGCTCCACATCATTTCTATGCCCACCACTTTCAACCAAAATAGTACGATATCCAAGGGTTTGGAAATTATCGCCAGATGCAGTTGGGTAAAATTCGTGTGTGAATCTCCCAATTTTATTTGGAATAAACTCGCTCAAACATTGATGAATTTTATCAATCATCATCATCCCCTCGCGCTGAACTTCTCCTCTTACACCATCGGCAGTACTCGGCGACAAAAACGAAAGAGAAGCAGGCTCAGATGTATTTCCAACATTAAATAAGTTGCGCTGATCGTGCATATTAAAGCACCAATCTGGCTGAAAGTCCTCAACCAAATTAAACAACATTTGAATTTCAGGAGTTGTTATTTTTGCAGCATCCCGATTTGGGTCAATATCTAAAGCATTTCTCCTTTGGTATCTTTCCAACCCATCTGGATTAACTACGGGTACAAACTTTATTTGCACTTCATTTAACAAATCCTGATATTCAGAAGTTAAATAGTCACTTTTTATAAAACTTAAAAAGTCAAAAACAGCTCTGGTAGCCGTAGGTTCATTACCATGCATTTGGGTCCAAACAATTATTTTTTTCTGTCCAGATCCAATGGTTAAACTTTGAATAATTCTTCCCTCAATAGACCGCCCTTCTTCTTTTATGGTAATCATGTCATGAATGCGATACTGTTCTATTAAATATAAAACTTGTTGGTGCTTAAACCTTCGATAAGGAAGTCGTTGTTCCTTTATTAAATCGTAAGTCTGACTAAGCGTTTTCGGAAGTTGTTTCATATTGCTGAATCTTTGTTCGCATACCTAGGTAATACACATAATAACACAAGGCCAATACCATATGAGCAACATCGTTATGGTTAAAATGTATGCCTAACCCCCATTTTTTTGCCTGAATAATTGGTGTAATAATTGAGCAAACAAAAGCCATTATCATAATAGCTGCACCGTTATCTTTTTCTTTTATGTATTTAATTAAATGTAATGGAAGAATAAATCCAGCAAATCCAATTGTACTACTAACAACTACAGCTGTAAACCCTGGGGTCCCTACGGTATCACTTTCCACTTCATAATTTCCAAAAAGTTGAAATCCAATGTAACAGCAAACCGAAACCACAACTTGAAATAAAAATATATACCCTAGGTTAGTGCTTACTTTCAAAGAATAATCATACGCACTACCTTTTTGCATATAATAAATACCAATTGCTGAAAATGACCAGGCCACTGCATGAATATAAAAATGGTCTAGATAATGGCCTAATAAATGGGCCACTCCCCCTAAAAAAGTACAAAATGCCATAAACAGAAAAAACTTCCCGTAATGTTTTCTATAATCGCTAACAGGAAAAGACTTGCGTAATGCATTATACAACCCTAAACTAAACAGTGTTAAAAATAAATCTGTGAGGAATGTAACGGGTTCCATGAGTATATACCCGAACAATTCGATCGATGCCTTTTCCATTGAGGCAAAAATAATGATTTGCTTTTGCCACTTATAAGTGATAAAGCAATCTTTTTACATTTGTATTTATACAAAGATAATTTATGCTTTACCGCCCAATTTGGTTTGCCCTTACATTCTTCTTTAGAGTTTATTTCAGACGAATTTATTTTACGAATCGAAAAAACTTTCTTTTCAACAAACCTCTAATTATGCCTAGCAATCATGTCAATGCGT
>JBMYOI010000060.1:0-12773 GCA_049599135.1 Salibacteraceae bacterium | reverse complement strand
GATCAAAAGCAAAAGCGGTAAACTTTGGAATTGCTTACGGTCAGGGAGCATTTGGGTTGTCTCAAAACTTAAATATTCCGAGAAAAGAAGCTAAAGAAATCATTGATTCTTATTTCGCTAAATATCCAAAAGTGAAAGAATACATGGATGAATCAATTGCTATGGCGCGCGAAAACGGCTATTGCAAAACCATAATGGATCGAGTGCTACGATTAAGAGATATCAATTCTGCTAACCACATGGTGCGTTCACAAGCAGAACGAATAGCTATTAACGCACCCATTCAAGGTTCAGCTGCCGATATTGTGAAAGTAGCTATGATAAACGTTGACCGCTTTTTAAAACAATCCGATTTTAATACTAAAATGTTGCTTCAAGTTCATGATGAATTGGTGTTTGACGTTCCCATGGAAGAATTGGAAACCATTACCCCAATCATTGAAAAACTAATGAGTGAAGCTTTTAAATTGGATGTGCCTCTAGTTGTGGATTCTGGAACAGGCGAAAACTGGCTGCAGGCGCATTGAATCTAATTGTCCTTTTTGTCTAAATTGGTGGGTGTTTTTTTATTCATTTCGTCATTCCTGAGAGCTTGTGAAAGCGAGTCAGGAATCTAATACATAGATATTAATACGAAATCCAAGGTTCGAGATTGCTTCAGTCGTAACCTCCTTCGCAAATACGTAAGACATCAACCCGATAGCTATCGGGTTCAGAATTGGGCGGTTTTATTATTTTAACCTCATTTACGAGCCTCGCTGCTTGTCCGCCTCTGGAGGAAAGCAGACTGTTTAATTGTAGCAGGAATTAAAACTTTGCGTCGATTATGCCTTCCCCTCTAGTTGTACGTTCAAAAAATTAAATGAATTTAAGTAACCCTCTTCGTTGAAAAGCATTTATGACTTGTAACGGGCTTTAATACAAAACTCTCCATTTTAGGCAGAATACCAAAAAAGTACTTTTTTTAATTCGGAAGGGTTGAAACCTTTGAAACACTTGTTTTTATTGGCAATTGATTGTTTGTAGAATAAAACTAACATAAGGTAAACCATATAAAAATTCATGGTTTACCTTATGTTAAATACCGACTAATTCAATCTAACTTGGAGATTGAACAATTAATCACAAACCCAGCAACTCAGCACATTAATTTGTTATATAGTACCAATACCAAAAAAGACGTGTTGCACTACCAACTGTATTCACAACAAGGTGTATTGATTCTGTCAAATAAAATAAACGTAACAAAAGGTGAAAACGAACAGCAAATTTATATTCCACCATTATCTATTGGGCTATATTTTTTAAAATGCGAGTCAAGAGCTGGTATTTTCAACACTAAACTAGTAATTCATTAAATTTGGTAGTTATGCGAACATTGTATTCAATAGTCATTGTGTTTGTTTTTGCTTTAATAGGCACTGGTTGCCAAAGCTGCGAAAAAAATCCGCTTGACCCCGAAAGTGACAACACCTATACTATAGAAGGGGTTATGTACGACCAAGATGGAGTTACGCCACTTAAAAATTACCCGCTAAATATTGTAGCCGATAAGGGCCAAAGTATTGGTGGGGGAAGTGATTACGACTACCCTTCAAGTACCACCACTGATGAAAACGGTTATTTTAAAATGAGTTATACCGGCAACTCCGACTATTCTTCCCTTTGGATTGGACAACCCAGTTCGATTACTCCGGTGTATGGGCCATTTTTAACTGGTATACCTGCCAACAAAAACATTGAACGGGATATTTGTATTGAACCTAAATCATTTATCCTACTTCAGGTTTTATCTTCAATAAACTATCTACATGACACTTTATTTGTTTATGGCAAGCTCCCTAGCCCGTCTAATGATTCCATTTTGTCATTCACAATGAATGTGCCTAATAAAAAGCCTCTTCTCGTTTATTATTTACACGACAACAAATCTTTAATTAATAATACTTGGAAAGTTCCTTTCCAATGGACAACGAGCTATTCTGGTGAAGTAGATGCGATTAGGTGGGGCGTCGGTCGATCTCTTTTTAACCAAGCCCTGGCGCTTGAATTAGGAATAGATACTAAATCAGACAAATATGGCGTTTTTGCTTACCGGTTAAAATCGTTTCCGGATACAACACGAGTAACAATACCAAAAAGCAATTAAGAAGCTTTAAATGCTGTTTATGCGAACAATATTATTAGGTTTTGTTTTTACCATCTTGCTAATAACAAGCTGCACTAAAGAAAATCCGCTTGACCCCGAAAGTGATAATACCTATACCATTGAAGGGGTTATGTACGACCAAGATGGAGTTAGTCCACTTAAAAATTACCCACTAAATATTGTAGCCGATAAGGGGCAAAGTATTGGCGGAGGGAATGATTACGATTATCCCGATAATACCAATACCGATGAAAACGGATACTTTAAAATGACTTACAGAGGTAATTCCGATTATGCTTCGCTTTGGATTGGCCAACCGAGTTCGGTTACTCCAGTTTACGGACCTTTTTTAACTGGTATACCCGCAAATGCAAATATCGAACGTGATATTTGCATTGTTCCAAAATCATTCATTATGTTAGAAATTTTACCCTCGATCAATTATGTAAATGATACACTTTTTATTGATGGAGATTTACCAACACCAATGAATGATTCACTATTATTCTTTAAAACTGACATTCCTAACAGAGCACCAATTCCAATATTAGCCTTATACAGTAGCAAGCATATCCAAAACAATACTTGGCAAATTCCGATAAAATGGACGACAAATTATAATGGTACAATTGACGCTATAAGGTGGGGGGTTGGTAGAGAGTTATTTAATAGTGCTATAAGACTTGAGCTTGGTATTGATACTAAATCAGATGAATATGGCGTTTTTGCTTACCGGTTAAAATCGTTTCCGGATACAACACGAGTAACAATACCAAAAAGCAATTAAGAAGCTTTAAATGCTGTTTATGCGAACAATATTATTAGGTTTTGTTTTTACCATCTTGCTAATAACAAGCTGCACTAAAGAAAATCCGCTTGACCCCGAAAGTGATAATACCTATACCATTGAAGGGGTTATGTACGACCAAGATGGAGTTAGTCCACTTAAAAATTACCCACTAAATATTGTAGCCGATAAGGGCCAAACTATTGGTGGAGGAAGTGATTACGATTACCCCGACCAAACCACTACCGATGACAATGGTTACTTTAAAATGACTTATCGAGGAAACTCTAGTTATTCTTCACTGTGGATTGGGCAACCCAGTTCAGTTACGCCTGTTTATGGGCCATTTTTAACGGGTATTCCTGCTAATAGTAGTATTGTTAGGAATATCTGTATTGTTCCTAAATCATTAATGAAGGTTCAATTAATAGTAAATAAACAATTGAATTTAACAGATTCAATATTGGTATCTAACTTGGATGCAAGAGCAATTAATGATTCTCTTTACAAATACAATATGATATCGGCATCCGGTTATATATATATATACATATATACCCCGGCTAAAAGTTTAAAAGATAATACATGGATTGTTCCTTTGAAATGGGGAACAGATTATTACGGAGCTTCATGGTCAATAAGGTGGGGATTAGGTCAAAATCAATTCGAAAAAGCGCTTGCTTTAGGACGATCACAAAGTTCAAATTCTACTGAGTATGCAGTAATTCCTTTTAATGTTTTGAGCTTCCCGGACACCACCAAAGTCACAATAAACATAAATTAGAGTAATTTTTATTATTATGCGAGTGTGCTGCGTTATAATCTGTTCACTATTTGCTTTAATAGGCACTGGTTGCCAAAGCTGCGAAAAAGACCCGTTAGACCCTGAAAGCGACAACACCTATTCCCTAGAAGGGGTTATGTACGACCAAGATGGAGTTACACCACTTAAAATTACCCGCTAAATATTGTAGCCGATAAGGGCCAAAGTATTGGTGGAGGAAATGATTACGATAACCCCAATCATTGAAAAACTGATGAGTGAAGCGTTTAAATTGGATGTGCCCCTAGTTGTGGATTCCGGAACGGGTGAAAATTGGTTGCAGGCGCATTAGTTATACCCATTTGTGAGTCCTGCTGCTTGTCCGCCTTTGGAGGAAAGCAAACTGTTTATTACTTCAATTGGGCTTCCATACAGTAATTAAGAAACATTCAACTTCACACAGAACCCTTCATTCAAAAAACATCCCGCTTGTCATTCTCGAGAGCCTAACAAAGTGAAGCGAGTCAGGAACCGACGAAGGAGCTCAGCGAAGCTAATCTCGAAAACGACGATGCTTCGATTATTAAACAAGGAGATTCCGTACAGAAGGTTCGTAATTATTTCGTACCTCAATAAACTCACCTAATCTTACGGAATGACGGGTGGTGCTTTTGCAAGTGGTAGCGAAGCAAACTGTTTATAGATTAACGAGATTGCTTTAGTTGGGCCTCCTTACTTGATTCAAAAACCATCTTGCTCGTCATTCTCGAGAGTGCAACAAAGTGAAGCGAGTCGGGAATCTCAATTTTCACTTCATAATGCGAGATTGCGTCAGTTGTCTTCACAAATTTACACTATACGTTCCACTATGAACAATTTCGAGTACGGGTACTGCTAAGGTAGCTTTGCAAGGCGAGAGGGTTTAACAATTAGATTGAATGAGTAAAAGTTCTGAAAAAAAGATTACCATTCAATTAACACAGCTTCTTTCTTTTTCCCCTTTTTCCATCGTATTATATTTACATATTCACAGATACAATCTTTGGTTGAACTTAACCTTAAATATTCCTTACTGTAGCCATCCTTTTTACCTTTTAAATAATAAACTTCTTTGTATCTGACGTGACCTTGTTTCCAATACCTAAAATCACCATGAAACTCTCCTCTTTTAACAGTAAATTTCATTGCAGTATCAAGATGGTTAACATCGTAAAAAACAATATGATGCCCATCTTCTTGTTCACGTTTTAGGCCATATGTTGTCTTTGATACAGATAAATACATATGTAAAGTATCCCCCCATAAGTAAGTGTATGTTTCAATTTTTTCGTTCTGGCCCCTTAATTCCTTTAAGTTTTGACTATGCCCAAGTAGGCATCCAAATGAAAGAAGCGCAATTAAAAAGTATAAATTTAGAGTACGCATTTTTATGTTTTTAATTGAAGTTTCTTTCTCCGTTTGGTCTTCAATCATTAAAAATAATTTTTTATAGTATTTACAGTGTTTACAACTTATTCAAACCATGTTTTCCAGATGAAGTAAATAACGAACCCTATGATTGCACCTAATTGTGAAATGAAAAGAGTTGGATTTATCACTGTATTAAAATTTGCATTTTTATCTAATACATCTCGATAGGTACTTCTTATATTGTACAATGAATACAATCCAATTGCGATGCAAATATATTCCCAAGTTTCCACGTGACTATTGGTTTGCTTGATAAGCACCTTCGATAATTATCTTTTGCTTTATCGAACCAAATTAAAAATTTATTGCGAGGTGCTATAAAATAACTTTAGCATTGAAAACCTCACAAATCCCCCCTCTTGTTTCACTCAAATCAATAACCGACCTTTGCGGCACAAATGGCAGGTTTCAACGCAAAAAAAGATTTAGCTCCCGAGGATTATTATATGCATCCCGATGGGTTTATCATTTTCACAGAAAAATACCATTTAAAACGAGGGTATTGTTGCCAAAGCGGTTGCATGCATTGCCCTTATGGTTTCAATAAAAAGAAAAAGGGAAACGATGACGTTCAAAGAAGAAATAAGACAGGGAATTCCTAGTATTTTACCTGAACTACAAGCCTACGATCCAGCAATAAATCACGCCCCAAAGCGTAAAGAAATTTTAACGGCCGAAGAAAAAAAGTTGGCCATCAGAAATGCACTTCGTTATTTCCCAAAAGAACATCATGCGGTTCTTGCATCTGAATTTGCTCAAGAATTAAAAGATTACGGCAGAATTTATATGCACCGTTTTCGTCCCGATTATAAAATTACGGCACGTTCACTCGAAGATTATCCATACCAGTCGAAACAAGCGGCTGGGATAATGCTTATGCTTAGTAACAACCTGGATCATGCGGTTGCTCAACATCCTCACGAGTTAATTACCTACGGAGGAAACGGAGCTGTTTTTCAAAACTGGGCACAGTACCTTCTTACCATGAAATACTTGAGCGAAATGACCGACGAGCAAACGTTGGCCATGTACTCAGGTCACCCAATGGGTTTGTTTCCTTCACATAAAGATGCACCAAGAGTTGTGGTAACTAACGGAATGATGATTCCGAACTACTCGAAACCTGACGATTGGGAAAAATTCAATGCTCTAGGCGTTACCCAATACGGACAAATGACTGCCGGTTCTTTCATGTACATCGGACCACAAGGTATCGTTCACGGAACTACAATTACCGTGCTTAACGCTGGCCGAATGATCTCGAAAAATGGAGAGGGCTTGGCTGGTAAAATATTTTTAACTGCTGGTTTAGGGGGAATGAGCGGCGCTCAACCTAAAGCCGGAAACATTGCTGGATGCATTACAATTTGTGCTGAAGTAAACCCAAAAGTTACTCATACTCGCCACTCTCAAGGTTGGGTAGATGAGGTGATCGACAACTTGGATGATTTAATGAGCAGGGTTCGCTCTGCAAAAGCAAATAAAGATGTTGTTTCTATTGCTTACCAAGGAAACGTAGTTGACGTTTGGGAACGATTTGCCGAAGAAGGAATTACTGTTGATTTAGGTTCAGATCAAACCTCATTGCATAATCCCTGGGCAGGTGGGTATTACCCAGCTGGATCGACTTATGATGAGTCGGTTGAAATGATGGCTAACGATCCTGATGAGTTTAAAAAACACGTTCAAGAATCGTTAAGAAGACATGTAGCAGCGGTAAATAAATGCGTGTCAAATGGCACTTATTTCTTCGATTACGGAAATGCCTTTTTATTGGAGTCGAGTAGAGCAGGCGCAGATATTTTAAACGAGAAAGGAGACTTTAAATACCCATCGTATGTTCAAGATATAATGGGACCCATGTGTTTCGATTATGGTTTTGGTCCTTTCCGTTGGGTGTGCGCTTCAAGCGACCCTAAAGATTTGGCAATTACCGATAGAATTGCATGTGAAGTTTTAGAGAAAATCAAGGAAAATTCACCTGTAGAAATTCAGCAGCAAATGGCTGATAACATTCAGTGGATAAAAGGAGCTCAAGAAAACAAATTGGTTGTTGGTTCACAGGCTCGTATCCTTTATGCTGATGCAGAAGGTAGAATGAAAATTGCCGAAGCATTCAACAATGCAATTGCCAGTGGCGAAATTTCAGCACCAGTTATTTTAGGTAGAGATCATCACGATGTATCAGGTACAGATTCACCTTACCGAGAAACCAGTAACATTTATGACGGTTCGCAATTTACAGCCGATATGGCGGTTCAAAACTTTGTTGGTGATGGATTTAGAGGCGCAACTTGGATATCGCTCCACAATGGCGGCGGAGTAGGCTGGGGCGAAGTAATGAACGGTGGTTTTGGAATGCTACTCGATGGCTCTCAAGATTCTGACCGACGCCTTAAAATGATGTTGCACTGGGATGTAAACAATGGAATTGCCAGAAGAAGTTGGGCTAGGAATGAGCCAGCTACTTTTGCCATTAAACGCGCTATGGAACAAGAGCCACGTTTGAAAGTAACCTTACCCAATTTAGTGGGCGACGATGTTATTGACGGAATTGACTTTTAGGCCATTTCAGGCTCTTTTTTCAGAAGGTTTCCCGTTTTAACTTCTGGAAATATTTCATCGTACCGCATAACCTGATTCATGTTTACTCTACGATTAATATGCTTACGCTTCAGTTCAGATGGCTCGCTTGCTCCAGCTGCAAACATGAGCTCTTTAAAGCTGTTTAAAGTGCCTTCATGATAGCTCTCAACTCGTTTTGCTTTTTGGTCGACATCTAAACCTTTCATTAGCATTTTATTTTGAGTAGCAACACCAACAGGGCAAGTATTGCTATTACACTGCAGAGCTTGAATACAGCCTAATGATAGCATCATACCTCGAGCACTACTAACCATGTCAGCGCCCAATGCAACTACTCTAGCAATATGAAACCCGCCAAATATTTTTCCAGACGCTATTACCCGAATGTCCCTTTTAATGTCATATCCTTTCATGGTGTCAATTACAAAGGCAAGTCCGTCTCTCAAAGGCATTCCTAATGAATTAGAGAATTCAACAGGTGCAGCACCGGTTCCGCCTTCACCTCCATCAATGGTAATAAAATCGGGCTTTATTCCTGTTGAAATTATTGCCTTACAAATGTCTTCGAATTCCTCTTTTTTACCAACGCATAACTTGAATCCTACCGGTTTACCACCTGACTTTTCTCTAAGTAATTTTACAAATTCTAATAATCCTTCAGGGCTCGAAAAGCTTGAATGTGTTGGTGGAGAATGCACATCCGTAAATGGTTTTACGCCTCTAATTTTTGCAATTTCTTCTGTGTTTTTTGCAGCTGGTAAAATACCTCCATGACCCGGCTTGGCGCCTTGAGATAATTTAATCTCAATCATTTTTACATTTTCTTGAGTGGCGTTTTTTGCAAACAATTCTGGGTTGAATTTTCCGTCTTCTGTTCTACAACCAAAATAACCCGTTCCAATTTGCCAAATCAAATCTCCCCCTGGCTCTAAATGAAAAGGACTGATGGATCCTTCACCGGTATTGTGTGCGAAATTCCCAGCTTTGGCGCCCTTGTTTAAAGCTAGTACAGCATTTTTACTCAGTGACCCGTAACTCATGGCAGAAATGTTTAACATACTCGCTAAATAAGGTTTTGTACAATCAGGCCCACCAACCAATACTCGGCCTGTAAATTTAGAATGATCCTTTGCCGCATACATGGAATGCCCCATCCATTCGTAACCTTCAGAGTAAACGTTCATTCTAGTCCCAAAAGGAGTTGTATCATTTACTTTTTTAGCTCTTTGGTAGATGAGTGACCTGAAAATTCTATTGATAGGAGTGCCTTCCACATCAGTTTCTACAAAATATTGTTGAATCTCAGGCCGAATGGCTTCAAGCAGATACCTCATGTGACCCAGAACAGGAAAATTGCTGACTACCGCATGGCTCCTGTTGGCCATATCTACGTAGCCTAAAATTATCAAAGGCAGAAACAATACCAGGCTCCAAATTATGGGTTGCCATAAAAATGAAACTGCTACTACGACAACAGGTACGATAATCGAAACTTTTACAAAACCTTTTCTTAAACTCATAATTTTTGAATTACAGTACGTTACTCTTTATTACCATTAATTTTTCTCTTGTCATTTCGTGCATCGAATATTGAATGCCACCCATTCCGATTCCTGATGAATCTCTACCTCCAAACGGCATCCAATCCACTCTAAAAGCCGTGTGATCGTTTACCATTACCGCGGTAGCGTTTAGTTTTTTTACCGTGTCTAATGCAACGTCTAAATCTTTTGTAAACACCGAAGCTTGAAAGTGAACGTCTAAACTATTGGCAATTTCAATGGCTTTTTCTCTATCGGAATAAGAATAAACACAAACTACAGGGCCGAAAATTTCTTGAGTAGAAACACGAACTGTATGAGGAGGGTTTAATAAAACGGTAGGCTCAAAACACGTGTCTGAAATTCTTTTACTGCCTGTTAAAACTGTTGTTCCTGCTTCGATAGCCTCATTAACCCATTCTTCAACTCGGTCAACTTCTCTTGGCAAAATCAATGGACCAACTTCAGTGTCTGGGTTCATTTGATCTCCAACAATTAAGTTTTTAGCAGACACTGCTATTTTATTGGCTAAGTCTTCACAAATGCTTTCATGAGCAAATACTCTTTGTACTGAAACACATACTTGACCTGCATGGTAAAACCCACCTTTAACTAAAGCTGGAACCATGGATTCAAAATCAGCATCTTTTTCGACGATTACAGGTGCTGCTCCACCGTGTTCTAGAGCACAACGAGTTCCGTTAGAAAGCTTTGATCGTAAATACCATCCCACTTTAGCAGAACCGATAAACGAAAAATAATTTACTCGAGAGTCGGTTACTAATTGTTCGGCAGCATCGTTCTCGCAAATTATTGGTTGACACCATCCTTCAGGTAGTCCAGCTTCTTTTAATATTTCTACAAAGGCCAAACACGAAAGCGGTGTGGTCATAGCTGGTTTTATTATGACCGGGCAGCCAGCCGCAATGGCTGTAACGGTTTGGTGAATAATTAAATTTAACGGATGGTTGAATGCGCTAATTGAAGATACCACTCCGATAGGTTCTCGGGTAGTAAATGCAATTCTGTTTTCAGAAGCCTTGGTTAATCCCATTGGAACTTGTTCACCTTTAAGTTGCCCAATATGTTCTGCAGCCAATTTAACGCCGTTTATAGCTCTTAAAACTTCTACTTTTGAATCAGAATAAGGTTTCCCGCCCTCAAGAGCGGCAGTATTTGTAAGCTCTTCAATTTTGGTTTTCATGATGTCTGCAGTTCTTTCCAAAATGGCAATTTTTTCATGAGCTGGAATCCATTTTGATTGATCAAGAAATAAACTATTAGCTTTAGCTAGGGCATTTTCAACTTCAGATTTACCTACAAGCGGTATTTCTTTAATTATGCTCTGATCGAATGGTGACAGTACTTTTAGCATAATCCAGATTATTTAATATCCGCTGATTCTTTCAGCTTTACGTTCAAAATAGAGTGGTTTAATGAATAATCTACGGCTAAGTCAATTACATGAACACCATCGGTTTCTAAACAAGTATTTAGAGTAGATTGAAATTCTTCGTCGCTTGTCGGACGGTGTCCGATGGCTCCATAACTCTCAGCATATTTCACAAAATCAGGATTTTGGTAGTCCAATCCATAACTTTCAAACCCCATTCCTTCTTGTTTCCATTTAATCATACCATACGAGCTATCATTGAGTATGATGACTACCATATTGAGTTTGTTTCTAACCGCGGTTTCAAGCTCTTGTGAATTCATCATAAACCCACCATCGCCACAAACGGAGATTACTTTTTTGTTAGGGTAAATGAGTTTTGAAGCCATACCCGATGGTAATCCTGCGCCCATTGTGGCTAAGGCATTATCGAGTAATAATGTATTGGGTTTGTAACATTCAAAATTTCGGGCAAACCAAATTTTATAAACTCCATTATCGAGGGTTACTATTCCATCTTCCGGAAGGGCCTTACGAACGACATTCACCAGTCGTTGAGGTAATAAAGGGAAACGCGTATCCTCAAAATACTTGTGCAAATGATTGTCTACTTCGGTTTTTACTCGTTTGTAATATTCAAAGTCCCAATGTTCTGACATTTCAACAATCTCAGTCAAATGATTGACCGAGTGTGCTATATCTCCAACAACATTTAACTGAGGGAAATAAACGTCATCAACCTCGGCTGGAAAAAAGTTTACATGAATTACTTTTTGATCGCCTTGTTCCATAAAAAATGGTGGCTTTTCTATTACATCGTGACCAACATTTATGATTAAGTCGGCATGACGAATGGCATTATGTAAAAAATCGTTTGCTGAAAGTGCCGCTGTACCCAAGAAAAGAGGATGACGTTCGTCAATAACTCCTTTACCCATTTGGGTATTAAAAAATGGAATTCCGGTATCTTCAACAAATCGACTTAAAGCGCTGCTTGTTCTTTTTCTGTTTGCACCGGCCCCAATTAATAGCAAAGGAGACTTGGCATCCTCAATCATTTTGGCGGCGGCAATTATGCTTTTATGGTTAGCATCTGGCCTTCTGTGCCCGATTACATCAAACAACCTAAAGGTAGAGTCTTCGGCTGCAACATCTTCAGGCAATTCTAGATGAACGGCCCCTGGTCTTTCTTCCATAGCCAAACGAAACGATTCACGAACCAAAGAAGGGATGTTATTGCCATCAACTATTTGCTTGGTGAATTTAGTAATGGATTGCATCATGTCAACCACATCAATAATTTGAAAACGCCCTTGTTTACTTTTTTTAATTGGTTTTTGGCCCGTAATCATCAACATGGGCATGGCTCCTAATTGGGCATATGCGGCCGGAGTAACTAAATTGGTTGCTCCAGGACCGAGTGTTGACATACAAACTCCGGGCTTACCAGTTAACCTACCGTATGTGGCAGCCATAAATCCTGCACCTTGTTCGTGCCTGGTAAGGATTAATTCAATGGATGAGTCTCGAAGTGAATCGAGAACATCTAAATTTTCCTCTCCCGGAATGCCGAAAATATATTCAACGCCCTCGTTTTCTAGTGCTTTTACAAATAAGTCAGATGCTTTCATAATATAGGTTTTCGATTAAATTTACTTAGGTTGTGTAATTGTAAAACCTTGTAAATCATTGTTTTTCAATTGAGTGTTTAGCAATGAAATTTGATTTCCATGTAAAACTAATTAAATCTGACAACTCAAAAACAAGGTTTAATTACGACTGTACTTTAGGTATAAACGCTGACATTTTATCAAAAGGAAAAACTGACCAAATGCCACTGGTCATAAAAGAATATCCTTTTGAACCTAACTTTTCTTTAATCAAGCTAAACAGATTAGAAAGGAAGTTTCCATGCCTTTGGTGTATTTGGGCGGTGTTGATTCCTCTATGGGGATCCTAGAATTGAAAAAAGCTGGGTTTGATTTTATTGCATTGGCGAGACCCTTAATTCATGATTCAAATTTTTTGAATCGAATAAAGAATAAAGAAATTGAAAATTCGGGTTGTACTCGCTGCAACGATTG
>JBMYOI010000059.1:0-12829 GCA_049599135.1 Salibacteraceae bacterium | reverse complement strand
ACGACTCTAAAGCCGAAACCCAAAGATTTAAAATTGCGTTACATATTTACGAGGGCAGAATAACCGAAGTAATCTCTTTGTTGTTACTCCTGATTAAACAGATTGCTTTCTTCCATAGGCGGACTGGCTACTGCGCTCGCAAATGGGATACGTTTTGAGAGGAATCCCCCAGAGGCAGATAAAGTATTGACAACGCAATCTCTTTGCTGATACTTATATCAAAAAGCAAAAAAAAAGCCCTGACATTTCTGTCAGGGCTTTTAAATATTTTAGAATCGACGAATTACGCCTTTGGCTTGTTAAATTTAGCGTAACGAGTTTTGAATTTATCAACTCTACCTGCCGTATCAACAAACTGCATTTTTCCTGTATAAAAAGGATGAGATTTATAAGTAATCTCACACTTTACTAATGGGTACTCATTTCCGTCTTCCCATTCTACTGTCTCTTGTGTATTAACAGTAGATTTTCCCATAAACATATAGTCGTTGCCCATATCTTTAAAAACAACTGTTCTATAGCTCTCTGGATGAATATCTTTTCTCATAACCTCGTTATCTTATTATCCCAAAAATTGGGCTGCAAAAATAATGGATTTTATGAATGAATAAAATACTTGACAATAATTTTCAACATTTGATATATGAAAAGCATAAAATAGCCGTTCTTAAAACTTTACTTTTGCAACGTGAACAAACTTATTGTCATTTTTTTTGCTCTACTCGCCTTGTCTGGCTGTAGAAAAAAAGGCCTTGGATTAGAGGAAGACTCTGCCTTAACCTTCTCTACAAGCGAAGTGTTTTTCGATACTATTTTTACTGGAATAGGTTCAGCAACTCAGTTCTTTAAAGTTTATAATCCTAGCGACAAAGACGTAAATATTTCCAAAGTTTTTCTTGAACAAGGTAGTTCTTCGCAGTTTAGATTCAATTTTGACGGTATAAAAGGAGAACAAAACGATATTGTTATTGCGGGAAACGATTCTGCTTTTTGCTTTGTTGAAGTAACCGTAAATACTGGTAATAAGAACAATCCATTTGTAATTGAAGATAACTTGACGTTTATTACCAATGGCAAAACTCAAACAGTAAAAACAGTTGCTTGGGGACAAGACGCTTATTATTATTTCGCTAACACTACGGTAGAAGGGTTACCAAGTTTTTCTAGAATAACTGATTATAAATATCAACCAGCATGGAATGATGTAATCACATGGAAAAATGACAAACCTCACGTTATTTATGGTTACTTAAGGGTAGATTCTTCCTTTACATTGAAGATTGAGAAAGGAACGCAAGTTCATTTTCATGAAGGTGCAGGTTTATGGGTAGCAACTGAAGGTTCAATTGTAGTTGAAGGAGAAAAAGATGAAGAAGTAGTTTTTCAAGGAGACCGAATTGAAGAAGCTTTTGATGAAAGAGCAGGTCAATGGGATCGAATTTGGATTAATGAAGGTGGAAATTCTTCTTTTAAATATGCGGTTATCAAAAATGCATACATAGGTATTCAAGCTGAAACTACTCCATTTGACCCTAGCGCAGTTATGTCTTCAAACCCTTTGAAACTTCAAAAAACCATTATTAAAAATATGGTGGGTGTAGGAATCTATTCTCAGAATTATATAATTGAGGCTGAAAACTGTTTAATCTACGACATAGGAAATCAAGATTTAGCTATTGTTGGTGGTGGCGATTTCAATTTCAAACATTGCACTTTTGCAAACTATTGGAGTGGCGGGAACAGACAACAAAGCCTACTCTACATAAGTAATCGCTATAGAAATTACTTTGGTGATATTGAAGAAAAGGACCTTAACGCCAGGTTTGAAAACTGCATTTTTTATGGAAATAAAGACGAGGAAATTGAATTAGACAGCAGTGATGCTGCTCAATATGACATTGTATTTGATCATTGCCTCTTAAAAACAGAAATTGATACTAACAGCAATTCAACTAGATATTTGGGATGTGTAACAAACCCTTTTAATGGATTTAATTCACCCGTATTTTCGAGTCCAGGAACAGATGAATATTTACTTTATAGTGGTTCTAGCGCACAAGACAAAGGCAACCCAAGCATAGTTGGCGGAATGATTGAACCCGATGATATACTCATGATCAACCGCGATATGGCTCCGGATATAGGTTGTTACGAGTACGAAAAGTAAATTTTCCTATTCCTCTCTTTTATTTTTCTCTTTTATTATTCCTATGAAATTTCAAATTGAAATCTACTTTTGCCATCCATTAATGAGAAATTATGAACGAAGCAGTAAATCAAGGATCGGTAGAATACAAAGTTGAAAATGGAATAGCTACCATAGAGTTTTTCCACCCATTAAGTAATTCACTGCCCGGAAAAATTTTAGCAAAGCTTGCCGGAACTATTACTGAAGTTGGAAACTTAGATTCAGTTAAGGTAATTGTACTGAAGTCTGCAGGAGAGCGAGCATTTTGTGCTGGTGCTTCATTTGACGAATTAATTTCTATTGATGATTTAGACACAGGTAAAACGTTTTTCTCTGGTTTTGCAAACGTTATTAATGCGGCGCGAAAGTGTCCAAAATTGATTATTGGTCGAGTTCAAGGAAAAGCCGTTGGTGGAGGTGTTGGAATGGCTAGTGCTGTTGATTTCTGTTATGCTACCAAATTTGCTTCGGTTAAGTTAAGTGAGCTTGCAGTTGGTATTGGTCCATTTGTGGTAGGCCCTGCAGTTGAACGTAAAGTAGGTACTTCAGCTATGAGTATGATGGCAATTAACGCAACAGAATGGTACAGCGCTGATTGGGCTAGAGAAAAAGGGCTTTATGCTGAAACTTTTGAATCGGTTGAAGATATGGATAATGCTATTTCTGTTTTAGCGAACAAATTGGCAAAATCTAACCCTGAGGCTATGTCAATGCTTAAATCAGTTTTTTGGGAAGGAACTGAAAACTGGGACAATCTCTTAATGGAAAGAGCGGCAATGAGTGGTAAATTGGTTTTAAGTGATTTTACTCGAAATGCAATTAACGCTTTTAAAAAGAAGTAGTTAGAATTTGTAGGCAATATTGAAAGAGAAGTTTACTATTAAACCCGTTTTAGCAACTTCGTTTACATAATGTTTTGGACCTATTCCTCCCAGTATTAAAAACTCCAGTTGTTCTATTAGTTGGATAGAAACGCCATTATAAAACAATACTCCAAAATAATCTCGAGGTGTGATAATTGACCTGCCAGTAATACTACTTGTGGTAAAATCATTCAGCCTTCCCCCTTCTATTCCAATACCATTAACATAAGTTGAATTTTCGTTACCCTTTAAGTAAAACAAGAAATCTACCCCTCCTGAGTAAACTATAGTTTGCCGTGTGACTGCTCCATAAACTGTAAGGCTAATGTTACTATTATCGAAACCAACTTTGAAGGGGACTCTTAAGCCAAATTTACCTGACTTACTAACTCGCTCATAACCAAAATTTATATTTCCAAACAGAACATTAGTGGCATTGAAAAATACTTTGTTTTTAGGATACCCGCCAATACCATTTTCGGTGGCAAAAGATCGGTTTTTACGAATCGATTTATTTCTTTCAATCACCTCTTCGGATATGTTCGGATAATAATAATCGCCATTTCCGTATTGTACGACAAGTACATCTCGTTTCAATTTAGATTCAGAAAAATCGTTATCAAATCGAATGAAATGGATTTTCATTTTCCCAACTTCTTCTATTTTACAATCAATCTTTATCCCACTTTTCATAAAAAGTACATCCTGACAAAGTGCAAATTGATTTAACCCTAACGCCAATATTATAATTACCAATAGTCTCATTAGAATTTAAATTTTACGTTAAAATTAATGTCTGATTTCAACGATATAAACCCGTTTGAACCTAAATACTGCCTAAACCCCGGAGAAATTTCGGCACCCAATTCAATGTTATTTGCAACTTCCATTGCTGAACCAAACACCACCATTATCGAATAATAATCCTTGTAAAACCCAATTCCGTTTGGTGGAGAATCAGCATCTCTATTTGGGTTTAGAAGTCCATTGGACCAAAAATCAGAAAACTCTTCATTCATATGTGCACTTCCATAATCTAAACCAGGCCCTAAATAAAGCTGTATTTTAGATTCCGGTTTTAATACGTAGGCCAAGAAATCAGCTCCAACGGAATATTCTCGTCTAACATAATTTACACTATTACCGGTTTCATAACCGTAAGAAAGAGGCACTTTTATAGAAACATTTGGAGCTAAAAAAAACTCATATGATAGTTGAGCATATCCAAATGCAATTGCTGCTAAATTAACCTCAATGCGATTGCGTTTAAAATCGGCATCGTAATTTGACTCTTTTTTAGTGGCTGCCACTTTGTATTTGCGGGTTTTAATACGTTCAGCATATTCTTTGTTATAAACCTTGTGCGTCCCATTTTTATAATAAATAACAGCTATTTCATTGGTGGGTACTTTCAGAAACTCACCCTGCTCTTTTACAATTACGTATTCGGCAGTTTCTTTAATAATTTGCACGGTTTCTTTTACTCCATTTGCATAGTAAACCTGGTCTTGAGTAAACCCTAAACTCGACACAAATAGAAGTATAGTAATTATCCAGTATTTCATTTTTAAATTTTGATTAGCCAAATGTAAACTGATATCTGCGAGTTATATTATTGATTTTTGCAAAATGAGAATAAGTAGTTTGCAAAAATCGCAAATACTCATAGTAGATTTGGTGAAATTTAAAATTCATGACAAAAATTTTAATGGTATGCCTTGGTAATATTTGCCGTTCGCCTTTAGCAGAAGGTATTATGAGAGCCAAAATTGAAGAACACAACTTAAACGCAATGGTTGATTCTTCAGGTACTGCCAACTATCATGTGGGGCAAAGCCCAGACCCTAGAAGCCAAGAAAGTGGATTAAAGCATGGTATTGATATATCTGGTTTAAGAGGCCGACAGTTTGAAGTAGCCGATTACGATAATTTCGATTTTATTTATGTCATGGATAAAAGTAATTATGGTAACGTTTTAAATCTTGCCCGTGGAGAAGATGACAAAAACAAAGTAGAATTGTTATTGAATGTAGCTAACCCCGATTCGTTTAAAGATGTTCCTGACCCATATTTTGGTGGTACACAAGGGTTCGAAGATGTATATCAAATGATTAATGAGGCATGTGAAATTATTGCTCAAAATTTAAAGAAATGAAAAAAGGAAAATTGTATTTAATTCCTTGTGGATTGGGTGGTGAAAATGAAAACGTAATTATTCCTGAGCAAACCAAAGCAATAACTGGTGAATTGGATGAGTTTATTGTTGAGCGCGATAAAACTGCTCGTCATTTCTTAAAAAGAATTGGATACCCTAAACCATTGAACGACCTAATTCTTCATACCTTAAACAAACACAGCTCAAGAGAGGAAGTAAGTACTTTTTTAAACTCATGTGCACAAGGTAAAAGTGTTGGAATTATTAGCGAAGCTGGATGTCCTGCAGTCGCTGACCCAGGCGCGGTAGTAGTTGCCCAAGCTCATGAAATAGGAATTGAAGTAGTTCCTTTAATTGGTCCATCTTCTATTTTACTTGCTTTAATGGCTAGTGGAATGAGCGGTCAGAGTTTTGTTTTTCATGGATATATTCCAAAAGAGCGGTTTGCACGCGCCAAGTTCATTAAACAAATGGAACACGACGGAAGGTCTAAAAGGCAAACTCAAATATTTATGGAAACCCCATTTAGGAACAATCCCTTGCGAGATGAGCTTTTGAATGTCTTAAGTCCAAAAACGAAGCTGTGTATTGCTTGTAATATTGCAACTCCTGGGCAACGTATTAATACCAAATCGGTTTACGAATGGAAACAGCACATACCCGATTTACATAAGAAACCAACGGTTTTTGTCATTATGTAAAATTTGGTTGGCAATTGATAATTAGACATTAAATCCAAGTATAAGCAAAGCGGAGCGCAATAGATAGCGACAATAGCATTATTTACATCAAATTTTCTCTTTAGTTTTCGGAGGTTCCCAATTTCGCTTCGCTACTTGGGAATGACGTTGTGGGTTAGTATAACTCATTTTTTCGTGACACCCAACTACGTTTAGACATCTAATTTAGAAGACTACAAAAACCTTATTCCTTAATCAGTATTTCTCAGGTTTAGTATTTGTGTCAGAATTTAATCCGTTAAACATTGAATTAAAAACGGATAGAATAAGGCTAAAAAGAACAGCCCACCAAAACCCATCAACCGCAAATCCGTTGACAGCATAAGCAGCTAATTCAATAAGTAAGGCGTTTATTACTAAAAGAAAAAAACCAAGAGTTAATATAGTTACAGGAATAGTTAGGACAATTAGCATAGGCTTAATCACCGAGTTTAAAAACGCCATCACTAAAGCAACTAAAACTGCCGTCATAAAATCTTGAACTTCTACACCTGGCAGCAGGTAAGCTGTTACAATTACGGCAAACGTTGATGCCAATACTTTTAATACAAATTTCATAGAACTAAATTAGAAAATGAATGATTGAATGATACCATTTGGATGTTACCAATTGATAATTTATATGAAAATAGCGAGGTAAGTTTTCAATTTATCCTATGTTTATCAAACCAAAAATTTGAAATCATGAAACCCAAAAACATCGTATTCATCGCTCAGAGTTTAGATGGATTTATTGCGGATAAAAATGGAAGTATTGATTGGTTAAACTCTATACCTAATCCAGACCAAAATGACATGGGTTATTTAGCACTAATTGAAGAAATTGACGCAATAGTAATGGGGAAAACCACTTTTGAAACCGTATGCGGGTTTGGTGGAGATTGGCCTTATACGAAGCACGTATTTGTTCTTAGCAATTCAATTAAACATATTGCTAATCATCTATCAGGTAAGGTGACTTTGTTATCAGGAACTAGCCATTCGGTGCTTGAGACAATTCATTCTAAAGGATTTCTTAAACTTTACATTGACGGTGGCAGAACGGTTCAGAATTTCTTGAAAGACGATTTAGTGGACGAATTAAGAATTACCACCTTCCCTATTTTATTGGGTGGAGGGTTTTCACTTTTTGGAGAATTAGTAGAGCCCTTGAATTTTGAACATCTTAAAACAGAAGTGTTTTTAAATCAATTGGTACAGAGTAGTTATAAACGGAAAGTCGATTAATGCTAATCTTATAGCGTTGTTGTCACTAATTTCTTGAGCTGAGCACAAAACATTATTCCAATTTTCCTATTAGCACAAAAAGTATCGATTAATAGACAAATAATCTGTCTTTCTCGATACTATCCCGACACCTCGGGATCACTCGAAATGACAGCCCTAGGTTATTCTACAACACGGCCTTTAATTACACCATATTAAAACCAAAGGGAATGGTCAATACAAATCTAAATTCCTGGTGCAGCAGCCTGCATTAGATAACCACAAATTAGCGCGCCATAGGTTCCAAAAGCGTAGCCCAACACAGCCAACAAAACCCCTACCGGAGCTAATGATGGGTGAAAAGCCGCTGCAACCACAGGTGCACTAGCTGCACCTCCAATGTTTGCTTTACTTCCAACAGCGAGAAAGAAAAACGGTGCGCGAATTACCTTGGCAACTACTACTAATAAAAACACGTGAACTGCCATCCAAGTTAAACCAACCAAGAAAATGGCAGGATTGTCAAATATGGCCATTACATTCATTTTCATTCCAATACTTGCAACCAAAATGTAAATAAACACCGACCCAATTTTGGAAGCTCCGGCTCCTTCGTAATTTCTGGCTTTTGTAAAACTCATAATCAGCCCAAAAGTGGTTGCCAGTACAATTAACCAAAAGAAACCAGAACCCAAGCTAAAAGTTTCGGCCAAGTATGGTGCGTTTTCTTTAATAAACGGAGCAATTATATTTGACAACATGTGGGAAAGTCCTGTAAACCCGAGCCCAATTCCCAAAATCACAATTAAATCGGTAAAAGAAGGAATACGTGCAATTTTTTGGCTAAACTCATGCATGTGATTTTTGAGTCTTTCTACCGAACTGGCATCTGCTTTAAAAAAGGCATCTATCTTTTTAGATTTACCAACCCCTAACAGCAAAAAGAACATCCAGACCTCGGCAACTATTATATCAACGGTAATCATCATAGAATACATACTACCTGAAATAAGGTTTTTGTCGCCTTCTTTAAAGATTTCAAACATGGCTGCTTGGTTCGCTCCGCCCCCAATCCAGCTACCTGCAACGGTGGTCATACCTCTCCAAACCTCATTTGGTTCAACGCCACCAACTACCTCTGGAGAAACATATGAAAACAATAAAATAGCCAATGGACCTCCAATTACAACTCCTACAGTACCTGTAAAGAACATTATAAGTGCCTTAGGACCTAGCTTAAATACTTCTTTTAAATTTATACTAAGTGTAAGCAATATCAAACTTGCTGGCAATAAATAGCGCGATGCAACAAAGTAAATTTTAGAACTACCAATAAATGGATTTATCAAATCGTGCGATACTTCATTATTAAGCACATAATTTTTAAAATCTTTAAAATTTGAAATGCTAGATACATCGTAACCATTTTCTGCCAATGCCGATAACGCGGCAGTTACATCAATCCATTTTGGAGAAATAATACCCAAAGTACTGAAAACAGAAGGTAAAAAATAGCAGAGTAATAAAGCTGGAATAATTTTAAAAAAGCCTTTAAAGAAATCGCTTTCTGCAGCTTTAAATATTCCAAGCAAAAGACCAATTAAGATTCCAAAAACTACTGCATCGTTTGTAAATAGCGGAATATCCGAAATAACTTCTTCCATTTATTGTATGTTTTTTAGTCTAACCTTAATTTACCTAATTGCAATAAGAACCATCTCTGCCCATAAACAAGACAAAAACAATAACAACTTTAGTAAATAAAAGGCTCTGACATAATTCGTAAACTTTGGTCGGTAAAGAAATAAAAATCTGAGCAGTTAAGGTATCTTTGATTTGCATTTACTAAAATGATGAAAAAATTAGGCAACCAAACACCATTTTTGTCGTTTTTTAAAAAAGAATGAGATTGAATAAACGATTGATTTTGAGTTCGTTTTTATTTGTGAGCTATTTTTTTACAATTGCTCAAACTCATACGCACGCTACAAATCATCCATCTCCAAACGCCCCTTTTACATTTATTCAAAACAAAGGACAATGGAAAAAATCAGTTGATTTCAAATGCCCTATCCCATCTGGAAATTTATATCTAGAGAAAAACAGACTGGTATATAATTTTATTGATTTTAATCCTGTTTCACATAATCATGCCGATGACGATTCACACCATGAAGAATTTAACCCTAAAACCGACAAGTTAAATGGACACTGTTTTTTCGTGAATTTTATTGGAGGAAACCAAAACGCATTTAATCAGGGAAAAAATAAAAAAGAAGGCATTCACAATTATTACCTGGGAAACGATCCTTCGAAATGGGCCTCAAACGTTCCTTTATATTCAAGCGTTGTCACAAAAAACATCTATTCTGGAATTGATCTGCATTCTGGAAATTCAAATGGACAACTCAAATTTGAGTTTTTTGTAAACCCTCAATCCAATCCGGCTCAAATTCAATTGGAATATGTTGGGGTGGCCGACTTGAAAGTAAAAAACCAAGAATTAATTATTAAAACGAGTCTAGGACAAATCACTGAAGAAAAACCAGTTGCATACCAAGTAATTGAAGGTTCTAAAGTTTTTGTAGACTGTAAATACGCTTTAAAAGGAAGCATTTTAGGTTTTGACTTTCCAAATGGATACAACAAAAACTACGAATTGGTTATTGACCCTACCCTTATGTTTAGCACCTATTCTGGTTCTTTTGCTGATAATTTTGGGTTTACAGCAACATACGACTCAGAAGGGTATTTGTATTCTGGCTCCATCGCGTTTGCACAAAACCAAGTTTATCCAACAACTCCAGGAGCATTTCAAACTTCATTTCAAGGTGGCGCTGACACCTCAATTACCGGCAGACCTCCAGCCATTGGAAACGATATTGCTATTTCGAAATACGATACTTCCGGAACGCAATTTATTTATAGTACTTACATTGGTGGTTCAGCAAATGAAGCTCCTCACTCTTTAGTGGTCAACAGTTTCGATGAACTATACATTTATGGAACAACCAGCTCAACGGACTTTCCTGTTACACCAAATTCGTTTCAGTCAAACATGAATAATCCGCAACAAGCCAATTGGCGAATTATAAGCGGTATGGGTGTTTTTTATAATCAAGGCTCCGATATGTTTGTGTTAAAACTGAGCAAAGACGGAAAGAACTTATTAGCAGGAACTTATATAGGTGGTTCCGATATAGATGGCGTAAACGATGTATCAAACATTACTCAACATACACTTAGGTATAATTATGCCGACGATGTAAGAGGCGAAATTGACATTGACAACGAAGACAACGTTTATGTGGTCTCTTGTACCAATTCAAATGATTTTCCTATGCGTGGGAGCGGCTACGATCAATCGTTTAATGGTGGAGGTCAAGATGGAATAATTATTAAGCTCAAGCCAGAATTGGACAGTATAATTTGGAGTTCATATTTAGGTGGAAACGGTTTAGATGCTATTTACTCGTTGGCCATTGATAAAAATAATGATGTTTATGTAGCTGGTGGAACTACCTCAAATGACACAGCGCAATTTCCTAGTGGCTCACACCCTAATCATAGCTTATCTAAACAAGGAAGGTCTGAAGGATTTATCACTCATTTTAAGTCTGACGGTTCTCAGGTATTAAACAGCACCTTTTATGGAACGGGAAATTACGATCAAATCTATTTTGTTGAACTGGATAGAAAAAACAATGTGTTTGTGCTTGGGCAAACTGAAGATAGCACCAATTATTTCATTAAAGATGCAGCATACAATAATCCTCGTGAGGGTGTATTTATAAGTAAGTTCACGCCTCAATTGGATTCTATTTATTGGTCGACAACTATTGGTGGTATGGGAACTACTTCAGGAAGATCAAGACCTCAACTCTCGCCTACCGCTTTTTTAGTTGACGTTTGTAACTCGGTTTATTTCAGTGGTTGGGGAGGACTTACTAATCATTCTAGCACAGGATTAACCAATAATTTTAGTGCATTTCCTATTAACCTTGACACAACTCTTGATGCTTATCAAGGAACAACTGACGACAACGATTTTTACCTCTGTGCCATTTCAGACGATGCCAGTTTTTTAATCTATGGTTCTTATTTTGGAGGAAATATTTCTGGTGAACATGTTGATGGAGGTACTTCTCGGTTCGACAAAAAAGGAATTATTTACCAATCGGTTTGTGCAGGTTGTGGTGGAAATAGCGATTTTCCAATTCTTCCTAATCCGGGAGCTGTATCCGTTACCAATAAATCGGGTAATTGCAACAATGCTGTTTTTAAAATGGACTTTAAACCGCCCGCCGTTATTTCTGAATTTCAAGTACCAAAGCGCATTTGTATACGTGATTCGGTACGGTTAACTAATTTGAGTAAAGAAATGAGTACTCCTCAATATTTTTGGGATTTTGGAAACGGAGATACGAGTCATCAAGAAAACCCAGAAGTATATTACAGTTCTGGGGGAGTTTACACCATTACATTAGCCATTTCGGATACGGGTTCTTGTAACTTCTCTGATACAAGTTCGAAAACAGTAATTGTTGAGCTACCAAAAGCTCCAGTTACACTTGCGCCTGATACAATTTGTCAATTTCAAAATACTGTAATTGGGACTACGCTAGATTCAAACAACCAGTTTTTATGGACGCCTGGAAAAGACCTCAACGATTCAATATTGATGAATCCAACTGCATCGCCACTTACTTCAACCAATTATTTACTTCAATCAATTACCGACGTATGTATCGATTCATTTTATCAATTCGTACAAGTTGACTCTTCAATCATAGCCAGTGTACTACTCCCCGATTCCATATGCGCACCGGATTCACTTACTTTAATTAATCAAGGATTTACCACTCAAGGAGCAAGTTATAATTGGATAATTCCAGGAATTATTAATTCACCATTAGAGAAGCCTACTGTTTTTTTCAGTCAAAAAGGGAATTACCCCGTGCTTTTAATCATTTCAGATTCCATGTCTTGTAATAAAATTGACACCAACTTGGTTTTTCTTTCTGTATTATCTGATAGTAGCTACAACTTGCCTTCTGTAGCTAACTGCAACTCATTAGGTGCGGTAATTGGTGTTCCGTCAAATTCAAATTTCACTTATACATGGTCTCCTACCAAAGGTTTAAGTGACTCAACAGTTTCTAATCCCACTTCAAATTTTAAAACCGATTTAAACTACACACTTTATGTTGATCGAGGAGTTTGTACCGATACACTGTTTCAGACGGTTTTAGTTGATTCTATTGCCTTAAAAACATCAAATGACACAGATGTTTGTGATTTAAACAATCAGCTTGCGTTGTTCGCTAATTCATTTGGTTTAGCTAATACATTCATTTGGTCTTCAAACTCTGCTTTTACCGACACATTAAACAATTCTACTTTAGATAGTACGGTTTTAGTTAGTCCTTCAGGATTCTCGTCTACTTATTATTCAAAAGTAATTTCTAGCCGCGGCTGTGAGATGACTGACTCCTCAATAATAAGAATCAATAATTTTGGAATTGTGGTTGATTCTACTCAATCCATTTGCAATGGAGATACCGTTCAGCTTTCAATATCTAGCTTAGTTCCTAATGATTCTTTAACCGTTTTATGGAATCCTTACCAACATATAATAGGGCGTAACGACACTAGCCATATTTTGGTAAATCCGCCA
>JBMYOI010000058.1:0-13018 GCA_049599135.1 Salibacteraceae bacterium | reverse complement strand
AACCCATATTTACAAACCCCTAAACACTTGTTTGACAACAACTTACTCTCTTCGGGTTATGCTGATGGAATTTATGAGTCTTTAAACTCAAAAAACTATTATTCCGTTTACCCTCCCTTAAACCAGTTTTTGTTTAAAGCCTCAAACCTAATCGCAGGTGATTGGGGACTTTATCGTAATATTCTCTCGCTAAAATCATGGATAATGATAAGTGAAATCGGAACTATTATTCTTCTACCAAAAGTTTTGAAGGCTTTTGAAGTAAACCCTAGAAACGCCATACTATATATATTAAATCCCCTTGTTATTATTGAGTTAAGTGGTAATGCCCATTTCGAAGGTGTTTTGATTTTTTTATTGTTAATCTCTATTTATTTCTTTAAAAAGCAACCAATTATATCAGCCGTTTTCTTTGGAATGGCAGTTTCAATAAAGCTGATTCCATTGCTCTTCATACCATTACTTTGGCAATATTTAAAAACTAAAAATTGGCTACTCTACGGAATTATAACTGCTCTTGTAAACGTTGTACTTTTTCTTCCATATTTAACACCTGAGTTTATTGAAAATTTTGGTAGTAGCATTCAATTGTACTTCAAGTCATTCCAGTTTAACTCGTTTGTTTATTCAATTGTAATGGATTTTTCTCCTGTATTTATTCAAAAGTGGGTTGCTGTTCTATTATTGATCTTTCCTCTATTGGCTTTAAGTTGGTTCAGTTTTTCTAAAACCAGCATGCTTAAAAACATGCCCGCAAAAATGGGTATGGCGCAAAGCTTTTATTACTTTTTTGCAGCGGTGATTCATCCATGGTATTTAAGTACAATCATCATGTTAACCAGTTTTCATCCAGTAAAATACATTTTGGTATGGAGCTATGTGATTGGTCTTAGTTATTTCACATATAGAACGGTTCCATATGAAGAAGCTCCTTTATTAGTTGCTCTAGAATACGTGTTATTATTCACTGTTTTATTTATCGATTGGATCCAATTAAAGAGAATTAGATACCGAACCCAGACGTAAGGGTATTCCGCTAATTTTACGGCCTCAATGCAAAATTCTAAAATAACTTTATTTCAGGCGTTTTTACCAATCCTGGTTCTCATCCCATTATTGGCATTAAATGTCTATTACTATGGTGATAATTCATTGGGGGGAGCCAATCAATTCGCACTTTTTTTCTCAGCAGCAATAGGTATTCTCGTTGGTATCTATAATAAAATACCCTATTCTGCTATCTTAAAATCAATTAGAGACAACATAGCTAATACAACATCAGCCATTATTATTCTTCTCTTAATTGGTGCACTTTCAGGAACCTGGTTAATCAGTGGAATTATTCCTTCATTAATTGTTTACGGGCTCAAAATATTGACTCCCACCATTTTTCTATTAGCCACAACAATTATTTGCGCAGTTGTTTCAGTTGCTTCAGGAAGCAGCTGGAGTACCATAGCCACTGTAGGGATAGCATTATTAGGAATTGGAAATGCGTTGGGATTTTCTGAAGCAATAACCGCCGGAGCAGTTATCAGTGGCGCCTACTTTGGAGACAAAATGAGTCCGTTAAGTGACACAACAAATTTAGCAGCAGCAATGGCCAAAACCGATTTGTTTACACATATAAAATACATGAGCTACACAACTATTCCATCTTTCGGAATTAGCACTCTCCTGTATTTAATTATTGGTTTTTATTACGATACTTCAGAAGGGCAAATTAATGTGTCTGATTTAACGAATGCCGTTGAACAGAGCTATTATATAAGCCCTATTTTGTTTTTGGTTCCTGCAATTGTTTTGCTATTAATCATGAAAAAAATGAAACCAATACCTGTACTGTTTATTGGAACATTATTGGGTGGAGTATTTGCGATAATATTTCAACCAGAATTGATCTCAAATTTAGCACCTAATGGAGTTTCAGCGTTGCAAGGAAGCTACATGGTTGTTATTGATGCCATGACAACTGACATTGGCATTGAAACCGGAAATACTGCTGTAAATGACTTGCTATCGAGTAGCGGAATGGCTGGAATGCTAAATACCGTTTTTCTAATTGTTTGTGCCATGACTTTTGGAGGAGTATTGGAGTCGATTGGTTCATTGCATAAAATCACAAGTATTTTGGTGAAAAATGCGCACAGCGTTGGTGGATTAATTTCAAGAACTGTTGGGTCTTGCCTCTTTGTAAATTTAACCGCCAGTGATCAATACCTCGCTATAGTACTACCTGGAAAAATGTTTAACGAAGCTTACGACGAAATGAATTTAGCACCTGAAAATTTGAGTAGAACGCTTGAAGATTCTGGCACCGTAACTTCAGTAATCATCCCTTGGAATACTTGTGGAGCTACACAGAGTTCTGTTTTAGGTGTGGCAACTATTGCCTATCTTCCCTTTTGTTTTTTCAATATACTTAGCCCGCTTATGACCATTATTTTTGCCTATGGTCAAATTAAAATTAGGAACAAAAGCGACGAGCCAGCTTAGTTCTTTACCCACAAGGAATCTGTAAAATAACGTTGACTATCAATAAAGTGATTTTTAAATTCAAAGCCAGCATCTTTTGCCAGGTTTTCAATTTCTTTTAAATCATATTTTTTTGATAATTCAGTATTAACAAGCTCAAATCGTTCGAATTCGATTTTGGTGCCATCGTAAAAACTTACAGTCTGCTTTACCAAAGAGACCAAGTAGCTTCGAACTTCTCCATTAATAGGGTTATAATGACAATAAAAATCAAATTGACCAAGGACAAAGTCAGCAACTAACTCATTATTTATTCTATTCAGCAAATTCAAATTAAAACGTTTGGTGATTCCATGAGGATCAAAATAAGCCTGATGGATAAGTAGAGGGTTTTTCTTTAAATCGAACCCCGTTATTAAAACATCTCCTTTTTGAATGTGATCACCTATTCGCTTTACTAAATCAAAAGCGTCCTTAGGAACAAAATTTCCAATGTTAGCTCCTAGGAAAAGATACACTGCAGGCTTATCAATTGGCAATGAGCTTAAAACTTCAAAGTAATCACCTTGCTTAAGGGTGTAATTAACATTCAGGTTCGAAGCAATTATTTTTTCTTCAAGACTATCTAAAGCACCTTGAGAAACATCAATTGGAATGTATTCGAAATCTAAACCTTGTGACTTTAAGTTTTCTATGAGTTTAAAAGTCTTGGTTCCATCGCCCGCTCCTAATTCAATTAAACGAAAAGAATTATTAAAACTAAGTGAATTGGCTATTTCGGCTCCTTGTTCAGACAAAATTTCGTATTCCGAATTTGTCAAGTAATATTCAGGCATAGCCATTATTTCTTGAAAAATACGACTCCCTTCATCATCATAAAAGTACATTGATGAAAGCTTTTTTTCAGGCTGACTCAACCCCTCAATTACACTGAATAAAAACTCTTTATCCATCTCTACTTCGCTAATCGAATTCCGGTAAACTGCCATTGATAATGTGGGTGAAAAAAGTTCCTATATGTATTTCTTGAGTGTCCTTCTGCCGTAGCCGTAGAGGCTCCTCGAAGAACCATTTGATTGATCATGAATTTACCGTTGTACTCTCCAACTGCACCGTCATCAATTTTAAAATTAGGATAAGGTAGATAAGCACTATTGGTCCACTCCCAACGCTTGCCCCAATTTAGTTGGGTTGAAGCTGTTTCCCACTCAAACTCTGTAGGCAAACGCATTCCTTTCCAAGCCGCAAAAGCATTGGCTTCGTAAAAACTTATGTGGCATAAAATTGCATTCATATCCACTTTTTGGTATCCATCTAATGAATATTGAAACCAGGTATCATCAACTTTTTCCCAATACAGTGGTGAGTTTATTTCGTTCTGATTTATCCATGCCCAACCTTCATCCAACCATAGATTAAAATTTGAGTATCCGCCAGCATCGATAAATTCTAAGAATTCTCCATTGGTAACTAGCGCTCTGCTAATTTCAAAAGTTTGCAAGTAGGTTTTATGTCTTCCTAACTCATTATCGAAACAAAAATCTGTAGCTCGACTGCCTATTTTGAATATTCCTTCTTCAATTGCAACAAAACCAACCTCTGAGTTATATTGATTTACCAAATTAATTTCACTGGAATAAACAGGACACAATGGGTTTTTACTTAACGTGAATTTTAAATCGGTAAGCATGAGTTCTTGATGCTGTTGTTCATGGTTGAGTCCTAAAAGAAATAAACTTCTCACTTTAGGTTCTAATTCTGCTTTTAAAAATTCCAGAATCTCTTGATCAACAAAAGATCTGTATTCATAAACTTGAGCAACCGTTGGCCTAGTAATACTTCCTCGGTCCGCCCTAAAAGTACGTTCGCCAACATTATTGTAATAACTATTAAAAAGGAAATTGAAAGACTCGTCAAATTCATGGAATTCTATCGCATATTTTTTCAGAATCATTTGCTCGAAAAACCAGGTTGTATGTGCCAATTGCCATTTCATTGGGCTGACATGAACGGCCGGTTGCGGAATGTAATCTTCCGTATTTAAAGGTTTACATATTTCTTCGGATCTTCTCCTAACTTTAACGTAAAAGTCTATTATATCTTGATTCATGATTTACTAAAGTATAAAAGCCACTCATGAAATAAGCAGATTGAGCAAACTATATTCTTAAAAATCAGAATATGTTATTCTCTAGACAAATTCTAGGATTTTACTTTTAAACCCAGTTGACTTTAAAACTTACATGTTCTTAATGAGTTTCTCAAAATTAACAGGTTCCTCTCTATATTGTTTGAGGAGGTTTGCACCAAAATTAAAACCACTAACTTCATCCAAATGCTTTACGACACTATCAACCCCTTTACTTTTTCGTCGACAACAATTCAGATATTCAGGAAACAAACCAATGAAAGAGACGCCTTCCTTAGCAAGCAATTCATTCCATTGCAAAAAGAGAGTTGCTCCTCCCCAATACATAGCTTTATAATTATGATTGGCTTTATTTTCCATGGCTTCAATAGCAAAAGTTTGTTCTGAAGAAAAATCATTTACTATGGCTCTTAACTTAGATTGATATGCGCTATCACATTGAACTCTTGTCATTAAACCCATTTGATTCATTACTTCATACTGCATAAATGAGGCAAACCCTTCTGAGAACCAAGTTTCTTCTTCACCTATATATGGAATAGCGAGATGGCTAAATTCGTGAGGAGCAGTCCAATCTGCAATAAAGCTTTCTAAAGAATAGCTTGGATCGATATAAAAATGAACTTGTTGGTTTGGATACCTCCATGTATTGGCCCATGGGCAAGGCTCCCCTTTACCTTCTTTACGATAAATAAAAAGATGAACATCAAATGGGTATTCTCCGATTCGATTCTGAACAGCATCAAATGTTATTTCTAACCATTTGGTTACTTTTTCTTTTTCCTTGTCCGAAAAATCATCTTCCCATTTATAAATTAGTTTGCTTTGGGCTATTGATGAAAAAGCGAACAGGATAACGAGTAATGTAAAAACTGTTTTTTTGTTTTTCATTGGAGCGCTAAATTAATGAGTTCGCAATAATCTAAATGATGGTAAACGACATATGCCAAATAGAATAATCCAAAGTCGCTCATAACACACTTAAATTAGACTAAACGCCACCAATACGATCCATATTCTCAATTAAAAATACGAGGTTAAAGACACAATTAATTCCTTTACGAGCACCTAGTTTTAGCAACTCTTTTTAGAGATTAGAATCTAGATAAAATAAACAGGAGATTTTAATAGAGATATTCTTGCCTAACCCTTTGTTTCACAAAAGAATATTAATACTTTTGCCGCCCGAAATAATTTGGTTAGCGGAAGCCAGATTTTATAAACTCTCTCGACCCTTCCGCAGGTTGAGATACAATTGAAGACACATATGTCTGATGAAAAAAAAGATTCTGCTGAAGAAGTAAAAGCAGAAAAAAAAGAAGCCAAAAAAGCACCAGCAAAGAAAGCTCCAGCTAAAAAAGCTGAGCCAAAAGCAGCAACAACAGAAGAAAAACCCAAAGCTAAGCGTACTCGTTCGGTACCTAAAGTAGCTAAGGTAGATGTTGAAGAAACCGTTGAAACGGTAACTGAAACTTCTGAAGATGTAGTTGCAGAAGTTCCTACTGAGAAAAAAGAATTTATTCGAATTCCAGCTACTCCAGTAAATGAGGTAAAGCCATTGGATGAGTTTGATTGGGAGAGTTATGGCGATTCTGATGAAATTTATACTAAAGCTGAAAAAGAGAAGTTAGCTGCGCTTTACAACGACACGCTTTCTTCTATTACTGAACATCAAGTAATTGATGGTGTAGTAACTTCATTGTCTAAAAAAGAAGTTGTAGTAAACATTGGCTATAAGTCAGATGGTGTAGTAACTGCAAACGAATTTAGATACAAGCAAGATTTAGCTAAAGGTGATAAAGTTGAAGTATACGTTGAGAAAACTGAAGACAAAACTGGTCAGTTAGTTCTTTCTCACCGTAAAGCTCGTACAATGAGAGCATGGCAACATGTTAACGAAGCTTTAGAAACTGGTGAAATCATCACTGGTCTTATTAAATGTAGAACTAAGGGTGGTCTTATTGCTGATGTATTCGGTATTGAAGCATTTTTACCAGGTTCTCAAATCGATGTTAAACCTATCCGTGATTACGATCAGTATGTTGGAAAGGAAATGGATTTCAAAGTTGTAAAAATCAACCAAGAATTCAGAAACGTTGTTGTTTCTCACAAAGCACTTATTGAGGCTGAGCTTGAAGAGCAAAAAGCTGTTATCATGAGTCAGCTTGAAAAAGGTCAAGTACTTGAAGGAGTCGTTAAAAACATTACTTCTTACGGTGTATTTATTGATCTTGGTGGTGTTGACGGACTTATCCACATTACTGACCTTTCTTGGGGACGTATTAATCACCCAGAAGAAGTGGTTACATTGGATGAGAAAATCAATGTTGTTATTCTTGACTTTGATGATGAGAAGAAACGTATTGCACTTGGTGTAAAACAATTACAAGCTCATCCTTGGGATAACTTAAGCGAGACAGTAAACGTTGACGATACGATTAAAGGTAAAGTTGTTGTTCTTGCTGATTACGGTGCTTTTGTTGAAATCGCTCCTGGAGTTGAAGGTTTGATTCACGTTTCAGAAATGAGCTGGAGTCAACACTTAAGAACTGCACAAGATTTCTTCAAAATTGGAGACGAAGTTGAAGCTAAAATCATGACATTAGATCGTGAAGAAAGAAAAATGTCTCTTTCTACAAGACAACTTACTCCTGACCCATGGGAAGGTATTGAATCTAAATTCCCAGTTGATTCTAAAATCAAAGGAAAAGTTACAAACCTTTCAAACTTTGGTGTATTCGTAGAATTAGAAGAAGGTGTTGATGGATTGATTCACATTTCTGACCTTTCTTGGTCTAAGAAAGTAAATCACCCAAGTGAATTTACTAAAGTAGGTGAGCAAATTGAAGCTCTTGTTTTAGAAATTGACAAAGACAACAGAAGATTAAGCCTAGGTCACAAACAACTTGAAGAAAACCCTTGGGATGTATTCAAAAGTGTTTTCACTGAAGGATCTATTCATGAAGGAACTCTATTGTCATTGACTGACAAAGGTGGACTAGTTGGATTGCCTTATGGTGTTGAAGGGTTTGCTCCTGGACGTCACTTGGTAAAAGAAGACGGAACTAAAGTAAAAGTTGAAGAGAAAATTAACTTTACTGTTCTTGAATTCAACAAAGACGCAAGAAAAATTATCGTTTCTCATTCAAGAATTCACGAAAGTGAAGCTGAAGGAAAACAACTTGTTGAGACAAAAGCTAAGAAAACTAGAGCTACTCAAACAAGAAAAGCGGTAAAAGATCTTTCTTCAAACATGGAAAAATCTACACTTGGAGATATCGATGCATTAAGTGCTTTGAAAGCAAGTATGGAAAAAGACGAAAAGAAGAAATAATTCTTTTTAATCTATAAAAATTGAAGCCCGTCACCATTTATTTGGTGACGGGCTTTTTTATTTAAACCAATTAAAACCTAACCTTATAATTTTCTAATTCGATAATCGACTAAACGATATTCTAAATAGGACTTTTCATTAATCCAAGGATGAGTATAATGAACCTGTTTTATAAATATTCCAACACCATTTGCATAAAAAGTACTTGATGCCCCTGGATACTTTTCATAAAGCATAAAGCTCATCTTATTCTCTAAGGTACCATAGGTGCCTAAAGCCGTCGATTTAATTTGGTTTTCATACATAACTGAAGATTTTCGAACAATTATTTCACCTTGACTTGTAGAGTCAATTCCTGATTCTAAAACTTTATTAAAATGCCTATAGCTCATTAATACCTCACCCTGATCAGAAACAATATAACCAGAAGAATCTCTTACATGCAATGGGTTTGTTTTGCCCAGGTAAATTCCTTCAGCATATAGGCTTTTGTAATTTATTCCACCAATATTAATCTCAGATACAACCTCAATTCTACCTTGATATTTTTCTTTCACTTCATTACCCAAAGAATCAATTTTATAACTATCATAAACCCAATAACTACCTACACTCAATGGGAAATAATTAGAATCAAGGTCAGATTCACAATTAGGCTCAAGAACCTTATCTTTTTTACAAGAGGAGATAGAAACTAAAATAAAAGCGAAAACTAGGATACGAAACATGACTTATTTTAAATGGTTAGCCATAATAACGCCCAAGTATCATTTAAAATTGTCTCGAATCAAAATATCGCCCCGATAACCTTAGGAACAAAAACAACCAACCCAACGGCAACCGCAAATAACGCTGACATTAACACAGAAGCCGCAGCTAAATCTTTCGCTTTTTTTATTCCTGGATTTATTTCTTTTGTAATCGTATCCGCTAAATATTCTATTGCAGAATTCATTAACTCCATAGCAAAAACCAAAACAATTGCCAGCAAAACAAATAACCACTCTCCCCTATCAAGATTAAAATACACGCCAAAAATGATAGCCAAAACGCCAAAAAACAAATGTACTCTGGCATTATGTTCAGCAGTAAACAATGTTTTAAAGCCTTGAAACGCATATTTAAAACTCTTCATCCTTTCAATTAAAGAAAATCCTTTGTTATTATTCATAGGTATCAAAACTACAATCCAAACCTTAAAGCTATATTTGTGACTTGAAATGCGTAAACGAACAATTCTAAATAAAAAAGCATTTGAGTTAACCGTTAACCGCCTCTGTTATCAATTAATAGAGAATCACCAAGACTTTTCAAATTCTATCATAATAGGACTTCAGCCAAGAGGTATCTATTTAGCTAACCGAATTGTTAACCGACTTCAAGAGATTAAGCCTAAAACTGAAATTAAAAAAGGCTCCCTAGACATTACCTTTTATCGTGATGACTTTAGACGAGGAGTTACTCCTTTAAAAGCGAATAAAACTGAAATGAATCATTTGGTTGAAGGCCAAAATGTAATTTTAGTTGACGACGTTTTATATACTGGTCGAAGTGTTCGTTCAGGAATGGATGCTTTACTTGACTTTGGCCGACCAAAAAAAGTGGAGTTATTAGTTTTTATTGATCGCCGATTTAGCCGCGATCTTCCTATTCAGCCAGATTATGTGGGCAACAAAGTAGATTCACTAGACTCTGAACGTGTTGAAGTTAAATGGCTTGAATTGGATGGTAAAGAAGAAGTTGTTCTATACTCAAAAACGACAGAGAATGAATGAGTTAAGCGTAAATCATTTATTGGGGATTAAAGACCTAACCAAAAATGATATAGAACTCATTTTTGAAACCGCTGCCAATTTTAAAGAAGTAATAAACAGACCAATAAAAAAGGTTCCCACTTTACGTGACATAACCATTGCCAATCTGTTTTTCGAAAACTCTACGAGAACTAAATTATCATTTGAATTAGCAGAAAAGAGGCTGTCCGCAGATGTTGTTAATTTTTCTTCAGGATCTTCTTCTGTAAAAAAAGGAGAATCGTTGGTTGATACGGTTAACAATATATTAGCCATGAAAGTTGATATGGTGGTTATGCGGCATCCAATACCCGGTGCAGGAATTTACCTCTCCAAGCAAGTAGATTCTAAAATCATTAATGCTGGTGACGGGGCTCATGAACATCCTACTCAAGCACTACTCGACAACTTTTCAATTCAAAATAAATTAGGTACTGTTGAAGGTAAAAAAGTCGTCATTGTTGGAGATATCCTCCACTCTAGGGTTGCGTTAAGTAATATATTTTGTCTGCAAAAGTTAGGTGCTCAGGTAAAAGTCTGTGGCCCAAAAACATTAATACCCAAACACATTCAATCACTAGGAATTGATGTTGAATTAGACCTTAAAAAAGCACTTCAATGGTGTGATGTTGCCAATATGCTGCGCATTCAAAGAGAACGTTTGGATATTAACTACTTTCCTTCAACTCGTGAATATTCAATGCTTTATGGGGTAAACCTAGAATTGCTAAACTCGTTAGACAAGGAGATTGTAATCATGCACCCTGGCCCAATTAATCGAGGTGTTGAAATAACAAGTGACGTTGCTGATTCCCACCATTCAATTATTCTAGACCAAGTTGAAAACGGAGTAGCTATTCGAATGGCTGTTTTATATCTTTTAGCACAGAAGATAAATCATTAATTCTATTCTAATTTTAAATTATATTTGGAATATTCCAAAAGCTAAACCTGATTATGGCATTAGAAATTGAAAAATTAGATCGTTGTACAGTAGTAAAAGTAGGTTTTGATAAACTTAACAGTTCAATTTCACCTGAATTGAAATCTCTTTTAAACGAAACAATTACGAATGAGAACAATAACATTATTCTTGATTTAAGTCAGTGTACTTATTGCGATAGTTCGGGCTTAAGTGCAATTTTAATTGGCAATAGGTTGTGCCAAGGTAGCAAAGGTAGTTTTGCTTTATCGGGGCTAAATGACACTATTTTGAATTTAATTAAACTTAGCCGGTTAGATACAATATTAAAATACTTACCAACGATAAGTGAAGCACACGATTACATTCTATTACAAGAAATTGAAAACGAATTCAATACAGACATTTAAATCGAATTGAAATGAAACTATTCAACACATTTATTTTTATAATTATTGCTGTACAATTTAGTTTTGGACAATGTACACCTGACCCTAAATATACGGCACCAGGATATTATTCATCAGCTGGACTGGGTTATTTAGTTAATGCTCAAAAAGGTACTTTCTATGATGAAACAATTACCATTATTGCTCCAAAAGATACCGTAGGATTGACTGTTGATTCGATCATATTAATCAGAGTTAAAGACCTTCCAACCGGATTGACTTATGCTGTGTTATCTCCTACAATTAAAGGCGGAGAAAAAGGATGCGCTCAAATTACAGGAACGCCAAGTGTTACCCCTGGTACTTATGACATAAAAATGGATATTAAGCTTTACATTAGAGGTATTCCTGTACAAGATAGAACTGAATCTTTGCCTTTGTATGTTGACTTTCCGGCTGGACTTGATGTAGGAAATTTTGACGATTCAAAAGTTTCTATTGCTCCAAACCCAGTTGAAGGAATTGGTACTTTAAACATGTACAACTACTCTACTGAAGTAATTGAGTTCAAAATATTCAATTTGCTAGGTAATGTAGTTTTTGATGAAACTTACTTTGTAGATTCAAAAAATGCCCAGTTAAAATTTGATGTTTCTGACCTTCCACAAGGCCTTTACATGTACAATGTAAAAGTGGGAGACCAAACCAAAGTTGGTCGAATGATGGTATCAGGAAATTAGCATGAGCATACAGGTTACAATTTTGGGGTCTAATTCAGCGATTCCAACATTGAGCCGAAACCCTACCTCACAAATAATTCATGTTGATCAGGAGATTTACCTTATCGATTGCGGAGAAGGTACTCAAGTTCAACTCCGAAAATTTGGTATAAAGTTTCAAAGGATTTCCCGCATTTTTATTAGCCACTTGCATGGCGATCATTATTTTGGACTCATTGGATTGCTCAACACCATGCATCTTCTTACCCGAAACAAGGCCTTACATATTCATGCTCCAAAAGAATTAGAAGATATAATAAACCTTCAGCTCAATGTTTCACATAGTAAATTGTGCTACGAAATAGAATTTCACGAATTAACAAAAGACAATATTGGGGTTGTGTATTCAAATCAAAAAGTTGAAATTTCATCTACTCGTGTTAACCATAGAATAGAGTGTTTTGGCTTTATCTTTAAAGAACAACCTCATCCCCTTAAAATATCCAAAGACGCAATTGACACCCATGGACTTAGTATACAAGAAATAGTTCAAGTAAAAGCTGGGAAAGATATAATTAGAGAAAATGGTAAAACTTTATTGAGTAAGGATTTAACCTTAAAACCAAGCCCACAGTTAAAATATTCATTCATAACCGATACTAAGCCTTCTGAAAGGTACTACCAAGCCATAAGCAACTCAGACCTGCTTTACCATGAAACCACCTTTTTAGAAAACCAGAGCAAGCGTGCAAAAGAAACATTTCATACTACGGCAAAACAAGCTGCTAAAATTGCAAAAAAGACAAATTGCAAAAAGCTAATTATAGGTCATTTTTCGAATCGATATAACGATTTAAACCCATTAGTAGAAGAAGCTAAAACAGAGTTTGCTAATGTAGAGTTGGCGATTGAAGGAAATGTTTTTAAAGTTTAAAAACTCCCATCAAAATCGTCATCAATTAACATCAATGCTTCGCTCAATTCGCCTAATGTTTTTTGGTTCTTTTGTTTATTAGCCACTATTCTTCCTTTACGATATATTTTAATAGCTTTTTCAAAATCCCCCTCAGATTCATAGTGTTTTCCCAACTGATAATATGAACCCAAATATTCTGGGTTTTTAGCTACCACCCCAACAAGCAACTCTATAGCCTTTTTAGTATTACCAAGCTTATTGTATTCAAGCGCAGCGGCATAGTTTAAAAAAGGATCAGAAGAGTTTGTCGATAACATTTCT
>JBMYOI010000057.1:0-13129 GCA_049599135.1 Salibacteraceae bacterium | reverse complement strand
CAAAATTAGGATAATCTTTGGTCTATCTTTGTCTTAAATAAATCACTTCATGAAAGTTTTGGCAATTATTCCAGCTCGCTACGGGAGTTCTAGGTTAGAAGGTAAACCACTTGCCGATATATTGGGCAAGCCTATGATTCAATGGGTATACGAGCAAGCGCAAAAATCAATTAGCGATGTTTACGTGGCTACTGATGATATTAGAATTGAAAGTGCAGTAAACCATTTTGATGGAAAAGTTGTAATGACTTCTGAAAATCATGTTAATGGAACCACACGTTGTTTAGAGGCAGCGGAAAAAATAATGAAGCTAACACAACAAAAATTTGACGTTGTTATAAATGTCCAAGGAGATGAGCCAATGTTGGACCCATCCGAATTAACCGAGTTAGTAAAACCATTTGAATCAAAGGGAGCTAAAATGTCTACATTGGTCATTCCAATAACGAATGAAGCAGATCTATTTAGTGAAAATGTTGTTTATGTAACTTTTGATAAAAATGGTAAGGCTTTATATTTCAGTCGTTCTGTGATTCCCTTTATAAGAGGCGTTGATAAAAAAGAGTGGTTTAAGAAAAATACGTTTTATAAGCACTTAGGTCTCTATGGTTATACGTATAGTGCATTAAAAGAATTTGCTAGTTTGCCCGCCTCAAATCTTGAAAACATGGAGCTATTGGAGCAAAACAGATGGCTCGAAAATGGAAATGAAATCTATGTTGGGATTACCAATCATGAGTCTGTTTCTGTCGATACTCAAGAAGACCTTGAACGTGTGCGGGTTCTTTTAAAGGGTAATAAATGATTGTTTCAAATTAGTTTTAAACTAACTTAGTAACCGTTATGGAATTTTCAAAAAGCGAAATCGAAAAATTATTTATTAATAAAGGTGGCGAATTCATTAGTTCTGCTGAAGAAATCACAAACAAATTGAAAGGAATTAAAGCTTTTTTATTTGATTGGGATGGGGTTTTTAACGAAGGCTCTAAAGGAGTGGATAGTGAAAGTGGTTTTTCTGAAATGGATGCTATTGGCATTGATATGTTAAGGTTTTCGAATTGGTTGAATGACGGGAAAGAGATGCCTGTTTGTGGAATTGTTACTGGTGCCGATAATTATGGGGCATATGAATTTGCAAAACGCGAGTATTTTCAGAATGTTTATTTTAAAATTGGAAATAAAATAGATGCACTTCGTCATATGGAACGAGTTCATGGTATAAAGCCTAATGAAGTAGCGTTTTTCTTTGATGATTTTTTAGATCTAGCAATTGCCAAAGAAGTTGGCTTGAGCATTTTTATGCGGTCAAAGGCTAAAGTTCTTATCTCTGAATTGGTGAAAAAAGAAAAATTAGCCGATTACATTACCGCCTTTTCTGGAGGCAACCATGGATTAAGGGAAGTATCTGAAATGCTTATTGGTGTTCAGGGTAACTTTGATGAAACTCTTAAAAATAGGATTGAATATTCTGCTCTTTATCAAGAATACTTAGATAAAAAAAACAAACCAGCTACTACTTTTTATACCATAGGCAAATCAGGAGTTGTTATAGAACATCACGTTGCTTGATAGTATTACTTTCATAAGTCCCTAAGGTTGTTATTTTTGACGTTGCTAAAATTCGTCAAAATGATTCAATACAATCCTCACAGTTGGTTTAAGCTAATTTTTAATAACGATAGCAAGAATATTTTCAAGCAGCTTTGGCCACCCATGCTGATGCTGTTGGCATATACAACTGGCATAGTATATCTTTTTAATGTTTATTTCAATGTGCATTACCCAGGAGCAACTGCGGTTCACTCATTGTTGGGGGTAGTTTTAGGTTTGTTTTTGGTATTTAGAACAAACACTGCTTATGACAGATGGTGGGAAGGAAGAAAACAATGGGGGAGTTTGGTTAATCTTTCTCGAAATTTTGCCATGAAAATGAACACGGCTCTTGGTGATGGTCATTCTGAGGATAAAATATTTTTTGCTAAAATGATCAGCAACTTCACTTTTGCAATGAAGGAACACTTGCGTGAAGGAGTGAAAGTAGAGGAAATGCAAAGCATTGAAAACCCTGAGTTTATGAAAAACATTGGTTCTAAAAAACATCCTCCTTTATACATAGTAAACTTAATGTACGAAAGGTTGACACAGCTAAATAAAAGTGGTGTAATTACTGGTGAACAACTCATTGTTATTGATCAAGATGCAAAAGAAATGATGAATGTAATTGGCGCTTGTGAACGAATTAAAAACACGCCAATTCCGTATTCGTACAACATGTACATTAAGAAATTTATCTTCTTGTATTCAATTTCATTGCCATTTGGTATTATGAGCGTGACTCACTATTGGACAATTCCAATTGTTACAGTAATTTTTTACCTTTTAGTAAGTACCGAATTGATTGCCGAAGAAATTGAAGATCCATTTGGAAAAGATGATAATGATTTACCGACCGATGACATTTCTTTAAAAATTAAACAAAACGTTGAAGAAGCTCTATTATCACATTAAAAACTGTAATAGGCGTTATTGTAAGCTAATTATTCGGCCTACTTTAAACTTAAACACTTTCTTTTTCACCCTATTTATTGGCTATTAATACTCGAGGTAATTCAGTATTGGGCAATTCTCGGTTTACCAACTAAGTTTTTCTATTATTGTAATTCCCAAAATTGAATAAACTATGAGTACAGATAAAATTGTTGGTTCAGATATAGATATTGCACAAGCAGCAACGATGGAGCATATAAATGATATAGCTTCTAAATTGAATGTTGGCACTGAACATTTGGAGCATTATGGAAAGTTCAAAGCAAAGCTTCCATTAAATTTAATTGATGAAGCTAAAGCAAAACAGAACAAACTGATTCTTGTGACTGCGCTAACTCCAACTCCGGCTGGAGAGGGGAAAACAACAGTTTCTATAGGTTTAACCGAAGGGTTAAACAAAATAGGAAAGCAGGCTACAGTAGTACTTAGAGAACCTTCATTAGGTCCTGTTTTTGGAATTAAAGGTGGTGCTGCTGGTGGTGGATACAGCCAAGTAGTTCCAATGGAAGATATAAATCTTCATTTTACAGGAGACTTTTCTGCAATTGAAAAAGCGAATAATTTATTGTCAGCTTTAATTGATAATAACATACAAAGTCGAACGAGAAACCTAAATCTTGATCCGAGAAGAATTTATTGGAAGCGAGTAATGGATATGAATGACCGCTCGTTGCGGGATATTACTATCGGACTTGGAGGAATTGGAAATGGAATTCCTCGTCAAGATGGGTTTAACATCACACCAGCTTCTGAAGTAATGGCCATTCTTTGCATGAGTAATGACCGTGAAGACTTAAAAAAACGACTAGGAGATATTTTTGTGGGCTTTACTTATGATCGTAAACCGGTTTATGCTCGCGATTTAAATGCTCATAAAGCAATGGCAATTCTTTTAAAAGATGCCATTATGCCAAATTTGGTGCAGACATTAGAAGGTAACCCTGCAATTATTCACGGAGGTCCATTTGCAAATATTGCGCAGGGAACAAACACAATTATAGCTACCAAAATGGGGTTGAGTTTAAGCGATTATGTAGTTACTGAAGCTGGGTTTGGGTCTGATTTAGGAGCCGAGAAATTTTTGGACATTAAATGTGGTTATGCTGGGTTAAAACCGAGTACAATAGTTTTAGTAGCAACTATTAGAGCTTTAAGACATCACGGTGGCGCTAAGAAAGAAGAATACGGCGATGTAAGTCTGGAAAGAGTTCAAGCTGGTTTTGCCAATTTAGAAAAACACATTGAGAATGCAATTCAATTTGGCATTACGCCAGTTGTTGCTATTAACCATAGAACTGGGGACGGCGAAGACGAAATTAAGTTTGTTCAAGAAGCTTGTGCTAAAATGGGCGTAAAAGCAGTTGTGAGCAAAGGCTGGGCAGATGGTGGCGAAGGAACTGCTGATTTAGCTAGAGAGGTAGTTGCCAATATTGATAATGCAGGAAACGATTTTAAGCCGCTTTATGATTGGAATTTATCGGTTGAAGAAAAAGTTGAAACCATTGCCAAGAAAGTTTACGGAGCAGATGGAGTTGATTATCAAGGCAAGGCATTGCTTGATTTGAAAAGAATCTATACTCTAGGGCTAGATAAACTTCCGATTTGTATGGCAAAAACTCAAAAATCATTTTCTGACAATGATAAATTAATAGGTCGTCCAACTGGTTTTAGAGTTACTGTACGTGAATTTGAATTTGCGGCAGGAGCTGGTTTTGTAATTCCAATTACTGGAGCCATGATGAGAATGCCGGGTCTTCCTGCAATTCCAGCATCAGAAAATATGGATATTGATAATGATGGAGTTATATCTGGGTTGTCTTAGAGATGTAACTGGATTAAATATTATGATAAAAAAAAGGCCTCAAGAGGCCTTTTTTTATTCGTACAGCTTTATATGAACCAACCTATTTGCGGCTTGATTTTCTTCCGAATTTTCTTTGATGAAAGGGGCTGACTCTCCAAAACCGAAAGTTCTAATTTTATTAGTCACTCCTTTCTCAAGGATAAGTGATTTTGCCGACTCAGCTCTTTTGACTGAAAGGTTGTAGTTATAGTCTTCATTCCCTTTTGAATCGGTATGGCCTGAAATGTAAATACTTGCCTTGGGATTTTGTTTGATGAAACCTATTAACTCATTAAGTCTAACTTTTTCACCATAGCCCAATTCAGATTTATCAAAATCAAAGTATAACCGAAGCTCCTTTATAGGCTTTAATGGCGCATCAGAATTGCCTGTTGGTCCAAGAGTTGACAGATTTGATTCATTAACCCCTGATCCTTCTCCTTTTATACTGCTTCCTGAACCGTTGCTATCTGCACCTCTGTTTACAGCCACACTTGCAGTGCTATTATTTTCAGAACCAGAATCAGAATCAGCGTTTTTAGCTAATTCACTATCGTTTACATCACTACTTTTTTCATCATTATTTGAAGTAATATCATCATCTTCAGATTTAGCGAAACGGTATGCATACTGATTCTGAAAATCATATCCTTTGGTAACACGGTAAATATCATATTTGCCATACCCATTGGGTCTGTCAGAGGCTAAAAACGCATAACTGTTGTCAGTTCCAATTGAATAATTAACCTCATTATAAGCAGAATTAATAGGTACACCTAAATTTTTCGGTTCTTGCCAATTGTTGTTTGTTTTTTTAGAAATGAATACATCGTATTCGCCAATACTTGCGGCGCTATTGGATGAAAAGTAAATGGTGGAATCATCGAAAATAAATGGTGATGTTTCATCATAAGGTGTGTTAGTTAATGTTCCCATATTTATCAAATCTCCCCATTTTCCATCTTCGTTTTTCGAAATGGAGAATAGATCTAAATGACTGTTCTCTTTATCTTCAGGGTTAGTTGCAGAAACCACTAAAAGATTACCACTACTCGAAATTGAAGCTCCATTAATGTAGGGTAGTTTTTGGCGAATTATTTTATTCACCTTCTCCAATTCAGACCAAACATCGTTAGAGTCTTGCTGCATCAGAAAGATGCTGTTTTCTTTAAAAATCAATAATGTTTTTTCGTCTTCGCTTAAACTTACCGTAGCCTCATGATCTTTCGAATTAATCAATTTATCATTAAAGAAATCTAGGCTATCAACAGGTACTACTTTGTTCCAGTTTCCACGATTTTCAGTAGAACTATAAATATCTTCATAGTGCTGGCCATCAAAATATACATCGGCTTCAGTGTCTGCTTTTCTTCGAGAAGTGAATAACAACATTTTTTGTTTCGAAAATATTACTGGGCCGTATTCCGAAAAGGCAGAATTGACAGGGCTTCCCATGTTGGTAATTTCAATATACTTTAAGCCTTCGGTAAAATACAATACTCGATGATCAGATAAAGTAACGAAACGATTGAATACCGTAGAGTCCTTTTCTAAAAGATCAGTTCCATTTTCTGCTTTTGAAATAAAGAATTCAATTTCTCTTCTTGTTTCCTGGTTTTTTTTGTCTTCTGGTAAAGTATATAAATAAGTGTTGTAGGCTGCTAGCGCAAAAAAGTACCTGTGATTATAGTGATAGCTTCTTGCTAAATAGTAGAAAAATTCTGGAAATTCACTCTGTTTTTCCAAATCCAGAACCTTTTCAAGATGAACTAAACTCTGTTCCAAATCAGTAGTTAACTCCACATTAATAGCACCTAGATTATATAGAGCATCAGCATTATTTGAATCCTCTTTTAGTTTCAATGAATATTGTTCAATCAGAGATGGGAAATCGCCAAGAGACCAAAGTTTTTGCATCTCCTTTTCACTTAAGTTAATAATTGAATCATTAGTTTGTTGTGCGCTTGAATTAAGCGTAAAAAACAATGAAAGTATTATTAAGAAAATAATGTTTTTGACAATCAACTTTACCCAATTTTTCATTTCCGAGCAAAAGTATACTTTAGTGTATCAAAGGGGATTTTTGCCTCTTTTAATTGGTTAATATTTACTTTTTATTGATGAAATACACTATTCTTTCATTAGCGTTTGTAATCCTTACTTTTTTTGAGTTAAATGCTCAAATAACCGAACGTTTTTCTTTTACTGTCGCCCCTGATGTTACAAGTGAATCAAGCGCTTTAGGTGTTTTTGTAATATCGACCAGTGAGGATGCATTTTATAATTTGGAAATGTCTTTTTTGAACAAGCAAACAAATGTTTCTGTAGGAGAATCTGTTAAGTTTAAGGGGGATTTTAATTCTAGTGAATTGACCAATTTGTATTGGAATGGAAGGGATGGAAAAGGCTCGCCAATTGAATTGGGCGTGTTCTTAAAAGTTAAATTAAGTATTACATCGAAAATAGATTCACAAAAACATGAGGTTTTGAATTACACCTTGCCATTCAATAAAACTTTGGATTCGGATCAAGATGGAATTCTTAACCATAAAGATAAAGATGCTGATAATGATGGAATTGCTAATTATCAAGAATACTTTAACAATGATCCATTTGTGGACTCTGATAAAGACGGTATTCCTAATTATGTTGATGTTGATTTTATTAGTGCAAACGGCGAGATATTTATTGATGTTAATCGAGATGGAATAAATGATTTGTTTGACACGGACAGAGATGGAGTTTTAAATGATCAAGATATTGATGCTAACGATGATGGTGTTCTAGATATTTTTCATTCGAAACTTGATGATATTGATGATAATGGTCGAATTGATAATTGGATGGATTTAAATGATGATGGTTTGCTTGATGATTTGGAATCATCGGCTGTTGAGTTGTTGAATCACGATGATGATGTTTTGCCGGACGTATTCGATAAAGATGCTGATAATGACGGTTTATCAAATAACCTAGAATGTCAAGTAACAAATAATATAAGGTTGGCGAGCGGATTCGATGGTGATTTAAATGGTCTTTTAGATATGTATGATGGGCAACATGGAGGTCATAGTTTAAACGGAATTGATTTGGATAAAAATGGTGTTCCTGATATGTTTGAGAAAAATGCTGATGGTATTGCCTATGGAAAAGATATCTGCAATGCTGAATACAAAATAACATCAATGGATATTTATATGAATTGCACAAGTAGCATAGATCCTAAAAAATGTGTTCAGCTTTCAATTGAAAATGAAATATCGGCAGAAGAAAAAGAAGTTGTTTTGCAATGGAATATGGGGGATGGTACTTTGCTTGAAGGGCGTAGCATTGAACACTGCTATAATGAGCAAGGTAACTATGTGGTTAGTCTTAATGTGCTGGATGCTACAGATAGGTCAATAATTCAATCAGAAGAAATCCAAACAGAGGTGGTTACATTAAATGGTTACTCAATCGATATAATCTCGGATAATAAAGCTAAAATAAATGAGTCAATTTCATTCGATTATGCTACCTTGTTCATGCCTGGGTATATTTTAACTGAGTTGATATGGGATTTTGGTGATGGAGAGTATTCTTGTGACTATCAAAACTCACATTCCTATAACGTTCCGGGTAGTTATACCGTAGCAACCTATGCCACTATTAAGAGTAAAACGAGCACTTTTGTAGTGTGCGATAAAAAAACAATTTTGATAAGCAAATAATAATGAGGATTTTACTTTTTACATGCTTCCTGTTTGCTTCTCTACTTTCCTTGGGTCAGGCAATTCCTAGTACCTCAGAAGGTTTTAAATATTTCGTAACATTTGGAAACGAAGCGAGCCCTTCGTGGGGTGATGATGATTTCAATCAAACTATATTTTTTCTTGTTCCTAAAAACTACAATAGGCCATTTTACATTCGAATTTTTGATCCCGATATTGGTGGATTACACGATGAAAAAAAGGGTGAATTCAATACTTATGTTCGCTTTTCTTTATTTGGTGGAGTAGGTGCGCATTCAACTTTGGCAGCAAAGGGAATTAATCCTGAAGAAGGTTATGACAGTGGAACCAGGATTTGTAGCAAGACCTTTGGTAACAATGCTCAATATGATAACAAATATTTTGTAATGGGACCTTTTAAACCTATAGATGGTGAGTATGATGAAAATATGGGTGGATACATTTTTAAATTAACGGTTGATGGGGTTAGAGGAGATGATGGAAACCTTTATAATTTCTTTTTAAGTACAGATGCTAAAAATAATATTAGCATTGATGGCGCAAATGCATTTACTTATGAGTACGCTTTAAGACTTCAGTCAGATGGTGGAATATCCCATATTTATCCATTTATTGATAAGGGCTTGTCATCGGTGATTTTGTACAATTTTGATTACGATAAAGATGGGGAAGTATACGTGTATACGGTAGACAAGAATAGACATGTTTCGGCTGTTTCTGGAGATAATGTTTGGTCCAACCAAGCTCATCAAATATCAGAGGTTGAACACAATACCTCAATGGATGTTCAGCTTTATAATAAGAAAGGGGTAAACAATAACGTTACTGTTTATGTATTGAATCAATATGAAGAAGCTGTTGGTTTTTTTAGTGTGCCAATTGGTGGTATACCTAAATACAGGTATAAAGTAAAAATAAACATGAAAGACTAAAATCAACAATGTTCGAAAAACTAAGTCAAAACACATTCGGGCTGTTATTGGGCATCTTGTTTAGTATGTTGATCCAGCCTCTTGTAGGTCAGCAATATGAAATGAGAACTTTTGGTTTTGATGAAGGCCTGAAGGGGTCTTTTGTTAGTAAAATCCTTCAAAATAAGCACGGTTTTTTGGTTGTTGCTACAGAAGAAGGAGTTTCAAATTTTGATGGAACTGATTTCTTTATTTCTCAATTCAATGACTCTACAGGTCAGACCTATGCAACTTGCTTGCAAAACGATAATTTAGGGAGGTTAACGATAGGTTTAAATACAGGATTTGTTGTCAGTGAGGGGCGCCAAGGATATGACACGTTATTTACGGCAGATTCAAGTTCAAGAATAGTTGAGCTATTTAATTATTCCAATAATTCTTTGCTTGGAATTGATGCAGCGTTCAATTTGTTTGAAATTATTGATAATGGCAAAACTCGAATGATTCCTTTGTTAGATGTAGAAGGAGTTTTTTCAATTCCCTCATGCATGAATGTTATCGGTGATAAAATTATTGTTGGAACCAACGAAGGTGTTTATATATGGAGCTATTCACTTGAGGAAGAGAGTGCTGAGTTTGTTTCTTTTTTACCGGAATTAGAGTTTGTAAATATTACGAGTATTGAGATAATTGATTCTTCAAGTTTGTTTATTGGCACTGAAGATATGGGCGTTTGGAAGCTTTCTTTGTCTGATGAGCCTAAAGTAGAACATCAGAATAAGATTGCCCGGTTGGCAAACTTATCGGTCACAGATATGCTTTATTTAAATGGTGAGTACCTGTGTGTCGGTACAAAATTCGATGGCATTTACTACATTGATTTAAACAAAAATAAGACAATAGACCATCAGTCGTTTGTAAGGCATTTGAGTGATGTGTTGACATCTCAACAAGTTTCATGTCTGTACCCGGATAAAGAAGGTAGCATATGGGTTGGTTCTCCTGGTATTGGGATTAGTCAACTTATTATTAGTCCATTTGAGTTTTTTGGCCCCAATAGGCTTGGCTCTGGTATTACTCACGGAATTACTTCGTTTCAAGATAACCAAATGTTTTTGGCAACTGATAGTGGGCTCGTAGAGGTCACTCTTTTTATTGAATATGACAGTTGTTCATTCAGAGTTGTCGAAGGAACTGAAGAGTTAGATGTTTCGGCTATCAAAGGATTAAATGACTCACTGATAATTATTGGAACCTCAACCGGAAAGATTTACTACTATTCGGCTTTAGGTCTTAAACAAATTGAGATAGGTGACTATTTATCCGGCCATAAAATAGAGTATGTAAATGTTGATTTGAAAGGGAATATTTGGGTAATAATTGAAGGGTTTGGAGCTTTGAGCTTCTATCCAAATGGAGAATTGAAAAGGAAATATGATATTCCTAATGGGTTTATTACCAATGATATAAAGTTTATTCACTTTGATGAAAATGGAGACATATTATTTGGGACTCATGTTGGTGGTTTAGTAAGAGAAAACAAGAAAGGTGAACTGTTTTTTTTAAGTCGAGAAGAGAAATTTCCATTTGTTGATATCAATAACATATTCAGCTACTCTAGGGACACCACTCTAATAGGAACGTCAGGGTCTGGTCTATTCGTTATTCAAAATGATTCAATGTATTCAATAACTCAAATGGAGGGACTATACGATAATTACATTGTTGGTATCGAGGTGGATAATGAAGGTAGTATTTGGACACTACATCGTAAGGGAATATCCAAATTAAGTGTAAAGGACAATAAGGTAATTGCCTTTGGTAAACGAGAAGGATTTAGTAACAGTAGGGCTGTTCTGAATAGTATATCAAAAGATAAATACGGCCATATTTGGATTGGTCATAGAGAAGGAGTTACATGGTTTCATTCGCCTGAAAAAAACTTCTTTGTTACTGAGTTACCTACTTACTTTACTCAAATCTCTGTGGGATATAAAACACTGGCCAATGTAAAGCCAGAGGCAAGTCTAAATCCTATTAACCCTCAAGTAATAAGCTTTAAACATAACGAGAATAACATTTCTTTTGATTTTGCTTGTGTCAGTTTGATGTTTCCAGGAAGAATGAAATATCAGTATGAATTAGAGGGGAACGATTTGAAAATGTCTTTAAAAACACACATTAATCAAGCCTTTTATAATAACCTTCCACCTGGAGACTATAAGTTCAAAGTTTCTACATTTTACAATGATGTGCTTTGGAATTTAAATCCAATAGAGTTTCAATTTCGAATTAATCAACCTTTTTGGGAAACGTGGTGGTTTTATTTAATTCAATTTTTAATTCTTGGTATTCTGGCCTTTTTTACCATAGTGTACGGGGTTCGTGAATACACCATTTATACCCGGATTCTAGTCTATGTTACTCTTTTTGTTCTCTTTGATATAGCCGAGATTTTGGTAGAAAACAATGTTCACGCTTTTAAAGGCTCAGCTCCGGTATTTCAAGTCTTACTACACCTGATTCTGGCATTATTCCTTTTCCCAATTGAAAGTTTCGTAAGGGGATATTTTAAGAAAAAAACAAAAGAAAGGGCGGGTGTAGGGTCGGTTAAATCACAAGCTGATGAATCTTAATTAAAAAGCGTGTTTGTGATAAGTCGACAGTAAAGATGATTTGAGTTTTTATTGCTTACAGTTTCAGTTAAGGAAAATTTATATTCTACTAAAAGCTTTAAATTGTCCGTTTAACTTACCTGCTAATTATATAGCCTATACCACTTGGTAATTCTTTAGAAATTTGATGACCCCGCTTCGATAAGTTTTTCCAATTAAATAACTCCATCATTTTCGACTGAAATTGAACCACCATTCGAAATTGAGACACCTCTTTTTTTATCAATAGTGATCGACCTATTAACTTTTAAAATTTTTCAGTGGTAAATCCTCTGTACAATATTTCAAAATTTTCAATAGATGATTTTCTCTACATTGAAGAAATGAAAGTCTAAGCAAGAGCTTGTGGATAGAATACTAGATATGTCAGAGAAGTTAATGACCTTGTATCCGTCCTAATTCTTTATTCTAATTTTGAGATTCATTCATATACCCTGCAGCCTTGTCTAATTCCTAAAGATTATAGTTTTTAGGCTCTGTTTTTATTGCTTTTGCCAAGCACATGTACATGCTATTGGACTCCCAGGTTTACCTGCTGTACTGGCTTCTGAGCACATGGATATAGATGAAAATGGAGTTATATCTGGACTGAGTTAATCCGAATTTAAACTAATAATATTGAAAGCCCTTTCAGTTTTGGAGGGGCTTTTTTTATTTCACAAACTTTGATCTTAAGTATTTAAAAACGTCCGAGCGATACGTTTTACCGATCAATAGCTCATCGCTATTAGAAACCGTAATTGAACCACCGTCTTGAAAAGAAAATGACTTGATTTTGTTTAGGTTAATTATTGAATAACGACTAATCCTCATAAATTGATCGTTTGGTAAAACTGATTCACAATACTTGAGGTTTTTGGTTTGAGTAACTTTCTTTCCGCTTGATAATATAAAGTTGGAATACGAACCCTCACTTTGAACAGAAATTATGTCTTCAAATTGAAGAAGGCTATACCCTTCTTTAGCTCTAAAGGCCAATCTGGTAGATTCCCCTTCAGGGGCATCCGTGGTTCTTTTCTTTTCGTAGTCAGATTTTTCCTCTAAACGAATTATTATTTTGTCCAAACATTGTTCAAAAGCCAGCGGACTTATAGGTTTTACAATGTATTGGAAGGCTTCAACAGAAAAGGCCTCTACGGCATAATCACGATAGGCCGTCACAAACACAACTAAGAAGTCATCGTACGTTATTTTGTTTAACAGTTCGAAGCCATTCATTTCAGGCATTTCGATATCCAGAAAAATAACATTGGGTTGGAGCCTATTTATTTCATTCAAAGCTTCATTTGCATTGCTGGAACTGCCTACTACTTTATTGTGATAACTCGCCTTTTTTCTTTCTAGGAGAGCCTCTATGGTGCGAATAGCGTGGGGTTCGTCATCAACTATGTATACATTCATTTTATTGCTTTCGTTTTATAG
>JBMYOI010000056.1:0-13309 GCA_049599135.1 Salibacteraceae bacterium | reverse complement strand
TTTGTCTAACGACTCTCTTCTAACTATTTCCTGTTCAGATAATTGCAAACTCATACTCCCTCTAAAATTTAAGGCTGCAAAAATAGAGTTTTCATGTGTTGTAATCGCCTATAAATACATGGATAATTAGTTCTGATTAACCTCCCAGTAATATGCGTTCAATTGGCTGTTTAACTTTTTTACAATTGTGCTTGGTTTTCTTTTGATTGGTAGCGAATCAAACGTTCTTACGTAGAAAGGAAATGGTTTTCTAATTTGAACAAAGTTTTCTGTTTTTACAATCATAGCTTGAAAACCGAAATCTGTTCCTCCACTGTATGTTGATCTTGTCTCAGGTCCTGATTCTCCAGGAACAATATACGTGTCTTCATATCGAGATGTCGTGTCTTGTTCAATGTTGGTAATTTCCGCAATTAAATATTGACTTTTCTCTGGTTTGATCGATGGGTCTGTTTTTAGACTATCATCTAAAAAATCAACTTTACCAAACTCCTTATTTAGTACATATTTCGATTGATTACTGTAAAAGAAATAGACCGGGCAAAAAGAATAATAGTTCTTGAATGCAGTAACTAAAGCTTGGTTTTCTCTTGCTAACTTTTCACTGTATTGTTTTGCTCTTGACTCCTGTCCAGATTTAATAAGAACATCAATTGTTTTTTGACGATTGCTTAACCTAACCAACAAATACCCGTCATGTAGGTTTTTAATTAGGGTCTCAGCAATTTCAATTCTTTCTTTTTTGGTTTGATTTGTTTTTTGAGCCGTAAGAAGAAACCAACTACTAAAACATAAAACAAAGGCAAATAATTTGTACTTCATCTTAGCGTGCTGGAGCTTCCGCTTTAGTTATCGATTTTCCTAAAAATTTCATTTCCACCAAGCCAATTTGAGATTTAGTTCTATAAATTGGTAAAAACTCACTTTGGGTGTCAAATTTTTTCTTCATCAAGGCAACTCTAAACCCATCATACCGGCAAGTTGCTAATACCTGACTCGATTCACAGTCTACAACCACTAAGTCCCATTCAAAACGTTTATCATTCCATAATACATTCAAATAAGCAAAACCGGCCTTGTTTTCAGAAACAGCGCTTTTAATTTCAGAAACAGACACCATTTTAGTTTTTTCCTTGTAATATTTCGAAAAATCAGCTTCGGTTAATGCCATTTTTTCTTGTGGCAACAACAATGTTTTATTCTTTAAGCTCAACGTCATTTCTTTTGAAATGACACTTTTCTTTCTGTTTGTCGGGTTCTCTTTTCCCTTTACCATTTGAATGTGGTTAGCTAAGTGATGAACAAAAAACATTACTTCTTCTTCTGAAACTAAGCAAGACGGTAGTCCCATTTTACCAACCCATTCCCGATTAACGTCAAGGTAATTTCGTTTTCCGGCGTTTTCTCCAGGATAAATTGCAATTGAAACCACTTCTTGTAACAAGTGCTTCCCTTTATAAACCTTCTGCTCTTCTTTTGAATCACCAGTTAAAACCAAGTATTGTTTTGCGTTTTGAGGTGTAAGCAAAGCGTTAATTTCTTCTTCGGTTTTACCCAAAACCTCGCCGCCAAAAATCCAATGCTTTTTAAATTGGCTAACAACATCTGGGTTACATATAAAATCAGCCTCTTCAATTAACAGTGTTCGCCCTTCTACCATAAGGGCATTTTCGGGAGTGGGTAACCAAAATTGAGCCTGGGTGTTAATTGTTATCAGAGTTGAGATAATGAGTAAACCGAACCGAACTATCATGCTTTTAATTACTGGGTTAATGAATCTAACAATTGAGTCATGTCAGATTTAAACGCATCATATTGCGACGTTGCCGGCCCATTAAAACCAGTGTGAATCTTTTTTATTTGCTTGTTTTTGTCCAACACAACTAATGTTGGATACGAGATAATTTCGTTTAATGTTTTGAATCGCTCCGTAACAACTTCATTTTTTGGAAGCCCTCCGTAAATCATGGGGTATTCAACACCCATTAAATCTATGTATTTGTCAATTCTTTTTCGTGCAACTTGCTTGTCTCCATACTCGAAACAAACCGCTATTATTTCTAATTTTTTGCCATATTTTTTTGATGTTTCTTTTAAGAATTCGGTTTCATCTTTACAGTTGGGACACCAAGTTCCCATAATTTGAACAATTACTGGTTTGTCATTAAACCTTCCAGAGTTTTGACTTAAAGTATCGCCGTTTTTCATCGGAATTTCAAAAGCAAACAAACCGGAATCAGAAGTTAATACAGTTAACGAATCGGGATTTCGTAGTTGAAACGTGTCATTTTTAGCGCCTTTCCAATTTTCAGTATAATGAGTTCCAGAATAAAAAACAGCGGAGTCAATCAAATTACCTTTTTGAAAATGAGCATGAAATAAAAACGCATGTGAACCATCAAAACAAGAGAGGTACATTTCATTTCCACATTGCCTTCCCTCTAAAAACCGATAATCACCTGTTTCTGTTCTTATGGTTCCTGTTACAACATTGCCTTCTTGGGTAAATTCACCTATGGCTTCAAACCCATCGATTGAATTTCCAAAATTTAGTTTGTACCTGCCTGAGGCATCCATTTCAGAAAAACGAGGGTCTAAAAACCTAATTTTTGTTCCGTTTCTTGCCACAAAAGGAATCATATAATTAGGGCCTTTGGCAAGGTTTCGCCAAACACCTTTTATATTTTTTCCATCAATTTTTAATTCTAGCCTAGAATCATAAGGATCCATTGAAACCCAAATAGAGTCACCTTTAATTGTTACATTATCTAGCGTAATTTTTTCTTGACCATTAATAATAACGAACGAAGGTTTGCTTTCATTTACATCAAATTCAAAAATGAAGGGTAGCTTAATTTTTTCTTTAGCATCAGACAGCAACAACTGAGCTCGCCAAATTTTCGAATATTCTTCATTTGCGACATCGGGTTTGTCTGACTGAGTGCAGGATAATATTAAACCCGCTAATCCTAAAAAACATATAAGTCGAACCATATTCAAATTTATATCTATAACACCCAGCTATTCAATAACCAGTTTTTGAGTAATCGTAGTTTGTTTATTGCTAAAAATCAGCTGGTAAATTCCCGTTGAGTACCCTTCTGTGTTAAGCTCTATTGTTCTAGAGCTTACTACTTTTTGACTCAAAATATTCTTTCCTAATTGATCTATTACATTGAATTCGCCCACAAATTCTTTGGTAAATTCAATAAATACTTTGCTGCCTTTTACCGGATTAGGATAAACCATAATCGGTGTTTCTTTTATTGTGATTTTTGGTTCTGTACCAACATAAAGTAAGGGGCCCATCCAATTTTTAAATACTCGAATATTTTCATGTCGATAAACTGATGGCGTAGGCCAGTTGTATTCACTTTTAACCCTTGAAACCTGCACGATATAACTTCCAATAATAGTAGAAAAGTAGGAATACGTAGTGTCATAGGACTCTCCATCAATGTAATAATCTATTATAATGTCTTTTTTTCGAAGGCAATTCGGGTAGATGCCAAATTTAGTAATTAGGGTTCCGTACCCATCAACCTCCGAATAAATGCTTCGTGCGTACCAATCTGGAATTCCTTCTATTCGTGTAGAGTCATAAAATGAATTTCCGTAATCCATGGGAAACTGTATCGTTGTAAGTCTAGGTTGAAACTTAGGGTTGAAATGGTCCTTTATACCGGTCTGATAAACAGCATTAGCAGTAATGTTCAACATGTTATTTGACTGTTGGTGGTTTGCTCGAATAAAAAATGTGTCATTTACAACTGTGTGCTCAAGTGTATCAAGCAAATTTGATGATACAGACCTAAAATCCCACACAGCAGGGATATTCCCCGATTGACCAACAATAGATATTGGTGATATTGAATTTTTTGTTGTTAACTCATATATATAAGTTGCTGGCTGATAATAAACATCTTTTTTGTTTAATGTTGTTTGCCCTACCCCAAAATAAGAACAGGTAACCACCAGCATAACTATGATGAGCTTTTTCATGTTTTCAAATATAAGGTCAAGAGCATCTCTAACAATGGAGCCAAAAGCCAATCATTCAAAAGTAAAGCTCATTCAGTATAAAAACTTGTGAAAATTAAACCTAGGCTTATATCTCAATTATTGTCACCGTCTACACTTCAATCAACATTCGTTTTATTATGTACCGTTTTTAAAACTACCTTAGCCCCATGAGGTATTTTACACTGCTTATTCTATTTGTTTTTTCTTGGTTTTTATCCGTTCAAGCACAAGAAAACTATATTGATCCTGAATACAAATTCCACTCCTTTTCACCGCATGAAACCGTTGAAACAAACAAAACCACATCAAGAAGTGCACATGCCGACGACTATGATATTCACCACCTAACCCTTTCAATAGAAGCAAACCCTCCACAAATCGATATGATTGGTTTTTGTGAGCTAACCTTCACTGTAAACAAACCCATTGACACCCTCACTTTTGATTTTACAGATGAATCAACTTTTTTGGTGAATTATGTACACATTAATGGGGTTAATTACCCGAACTTTACCCGCTTCGACGATAAAATCAAAATTCCTTTGAGCACTCCTTTGGCAGTTGGCTCGTCTATTACTTCCACAGTTAGTTACCAGGGTTACCCTCAATCGGGCGCAAATGGTTATTATTATTCACGCGTATTTTTGGGTAGTCGCGCTTTTTGGACCATGTCGGAGCCATACGGCGCAAAATATTGGTGGCCTTGTAAAATCGATTTGATAGATAAAATTGATTCTACCGATATTTATTTGACGTACCCCGATGGAATGCGAGGGTCAACAGTAGGGGTTCTGCAATCAGAGCAATCTAACGGAACAAAAACAACGGCTCATTGGAAACACAATTACCCAATAAATAACTATTTAATTGCAGTAGCTATTGGTGATTATTGGGTAAAAGACACCACGTTAAACTATTCGGGCAAGCAGCTTTATATGACCGATTACCTATACCAACACGATAGCCTTTGGCACAACCAAAGCATGCAATACTTAGAAAAAACGTTTAGCTTATTTGATTCACTGTTTGGCGAATACCCATTTTCGAAAGAAAAGTATGGACACACTCAATTTACCCGCGGTGGTGGTATGGAACACCAAACCAATTCTTGGATGCAAGATTTGAATCAGCCACTTGTGGCTCACGAATTAGCACATCAATGGTTTGGTAATAAAGTTACTTGTGGCTCTTGGCAAGACCTCTGGCTTAACGAAGGTTTTGCAACCTATTTAACTGCCTTGACTTACGAAGCTGGGTTTGGAGATATGGACTGGACAACATGGAAACAAAATACTTTTACACTTGTTGGAGGGTCATATGGTTCGGTGTGGAGACAAGACACTTTAAACTTTAGTAGTTTGTTTAGTTCTAGATACACTTACAACAAAGGCGCATTGGCTCTTCATGCTTTGCGATGGATTTGTGGAGACGATGCTTTTTTTAGTGGGGTTAGGAACTACCTCAACGACCCTTTACTGGAATACAGCTTTGCTAGAACAACAGACTTACAAAGGCATTTGGAGGCAACTAGTAATTTAGATTTAACCGAACAATTTGCCGATTGGGTTTATGGTCAAAACTGTCCTAGGTATAGTCTTGCCTGGCGAATTAGCGGAGGTTCAATCGTTTTCAACTTAGATCAAATAATGAGCAACCCTGTTGATTCGTTTTTTGAAATGACGGTACCTATAGGCGTTTACGAAGGTGGTAAAAGGCATGACTATCTTTTTCCTTTTGACAATAATAACATGAGCATGGTTCGCCCCATCAAATTCATGCCCGACAGTGTTGTAATTGATCCCGATTTGTGGATTTGTTCAACCCTTAAAAACGTAACTGAAGGGATACATAAAAATGTAACGGTTGGAGAATATGAAAATGGGCAGCAATCTATTATTTACCCAAACCCTGCCAAAAACGAAATATCCATTGTTTGGCTAAATGCTCTTGGGTCAAACACCGAGGTTCTAATTTACGATATTATGGGTAAAAAAATGGGAGAGTCCATAGTTTCAAAAGGAGAATTGAATACTCAAATAGACTTGTCAAATTACCCTAGAGGAACCTACCAAATAGTAACGAAAAACGAAAGAGAAATCCGAACGAATAAGATTATTCTTCAGTAGCTTTTCTAGCCTCCCATATTTTCATAAACATAAAAACGCTCAGCTTTCGGGCATTGTGTTTGGCTCGCTCTGTAATTTCTCCAGCGAATAAATCATCCGCAGTTTGAAACCATAAGTTTAACCAATACCCAAACATTTCGTTGGTGATGGTATGACCCTCATTTTTATCCACTTTAACGTGAGCTTCTAAGGGGTTTCCCCTAAACCTTTTAGTAAACAAAAGTTGAGATTCCCAAAAGTCAGTTATTTTATCAGTGTGTGAATCCCAATCAGAAATTGCCCGATTAAAAATTGGGCCTAAAACCTCATCTACTCGAACTTTTGCATAAAACGTTTCGACCAATAACTTTATGTCTTCCCGATTTTGAATATCTTCCATCGTTCAAATTTAGATTTTGAACATGGACATATTGCTGACTATTATCATTCTTACTCTTCTACGGTTTGTCCATATTTGCGAGACCTAATAAAATAAAGCTATGAATAGAGATAAGATTCTTAATAAACTATCAGCCAAATACAAAAAAGAAGAACAGCCCATGGATACTTACCTTGAGGGCTTACTTCATGCTAAACCCATTAATTATTGGGATTATATTCAGGTTGATACTCTATTCAGTTTACAAAAAACGAGAACCGATTTTCCAGACGAATTTATTTTTCTTGGATATCACCAAGTGACTGAGTTGTTGCTACGTTTAATTACTCATGAGTTAGAACAAGCAACCGAAGCAGAAGGTATTTCTGGTGAATTTTTACAAGAAAAAATTAAGCGTGCTTTAAGGTACACCGAAGTTGCTCAAATGAGTTTTGATGTAATGCGTGACGGAATGGACCCTGATCAATACAATCAGTTTAGACATACCCTAACCCCTGCAAGTGGATTTCAATCGGCTACGTTTAGAGAGATAGAATTTTACTGTACTGACCTTTGGAACTTGGTTTACACTCATAAAAAAGAAGAGTTAAAAGGCAGTGAAGATATTGATGAGCTTTTCAATTGGATTTATTGGCAAGCCGCCGGAACCGATAGAAAAACGGGTAAAAAGTCACTTACATTAAGAGACTTTGAAGCTAAATACCTTACTCGATTTAAGTCGATGGCTACAACTTTTCAGAAAAGAAACCTTTGGCAACAATACCTAACCCTTCCTGAAAACGAAAAAACGGATGAGCTCCGCGCTATGATGAAAAAGTTTGACGTTGTATTTAATGTAAACTGGCCTTTAGTTCACCTAAGAACTGCCGAACATTATTTAGAACACGGACAAGAAGTTAAGGCGGCAACTGGTGGTTCTGATTGGAAAAAATACCTGCACCCTAAATTTCAAAGAAGAATGTTTTTCCCTGAACTTTTGACGAAAGAAGAGTTTGAAAACTGGGGAGATATTGAGTTGGACTTTTAGACGCGAGTAGCGAGTAGCGAGTAGCGAGTAGCGAGTAGCGAAATGAATGTTTTAATATAACACTCTCATAACAAGCACCTTGTAACTACCTCTCAATCCATTCAACAATTTCTGATACATCATGCAATTGCATACAATAAAAGTGCTTTTTGGGGCACTTTTTTTTGTACCCCAATTTGGAACATGGCCGGCATCGAAGATCTTTCACTTCCATAATTTTTGAACCTTCAGATTTTTGAGGTTGATAAGGTGTCATTCCAAACTCAGGCACGGTATTGCCCCAGAACGAAAGAATTGGCTTCTTAAAAGCCGCCGCAATGTGCATTAAGCCGGTATCATTAGTTAGGATTTTAGTGGCTTGCTTCACTAGGCTTGCCGATTGATTCAAAGAATATTTTCCGCACGAATTAAAAACCTGAGCTCCTATTTTTAAGCAGATCTCTTCTCCTTTTTCTGCATCTTCTGGGCCACCTATAAGAACAATAGGTTGTTCTGTTTTTCGTAAAACCTCAACAATTTTATCTGCAGGTAACATTTTAGTGAAATATGAACCGCCAATAACCCAACCCACATAGCCATTTTGGTGAGTTTCTGGAAGATCACTCAACGAAACCTCATCTGCTGAATCAATAAAATAATCCAACCCCTTGTTGTCGTTTTTAACTCCAAATGATTCAAGTGTTTCGAGGTATCGCTCAACAATGTGAATATCGGGCATTCGGTTTTGTTTGAGATTAACCAACATCCATTTTTCTATGTTGAGTTTCTCAAAACTTTTAGACGGCGTTTTTAAGGCCCTTTTAACTTTTGAAGACCGCAAATTTTTATGCAAGTCAACCACAAAGTCGTATTTCTCTTCTTTTAGTTTTTCAATTACTTCAGAAAGATTGTCCTCAACCAAAAAGCATTTGTCTATAAAAGGGTTGCTTTTAACTATTGAATGAAATGACTTTTTAGTTAAAAAATGCACTTCTGACCCCGGAATTTGTTCTTTCGCCATCCGAATAACGGGTGTGGTGAGAACAATATCTCCGATAGAACTGAATCGAATGATCAGAATTTTAGGCATGGGTCAAAAGTAAGAGAACTCTTTACGGGTTAACTATGATTTTTTAACCATTGTACTTGCCGCTTGGGCGGTTGGTAAAACCAACATATCCCCAATATTGACGTGAGCTGGACGTGTAATCGCAAACTCAATGGTTTCGGCAATATCAAAAGCCGTTAATGGAATGTAACCTTGATAAACAGATTCAGCTCGTTCTTTATCTCCATGAAAACGCACCTCTGAAAACTCGGTTTCTACCAAGCCAGGGTTAATGGTTGTCACTTTTATTCCGTAGGGGTTAAAATCTTTTCGAATGGCCTCAGAAGCAGCAATTACGGCACTTTTACTCGCACAATAAACAGCACCATTAGCATAAGTATCTAACCCAGCTATGGAAGCAATATTTACAATGTGACCCGATTTACGCTCTACCATACTCGGCGAAACAGCTCGTGTCATATACAACAACCCTTTAACGTTAATGTCCATCATATTGTCCCAATCATCCGTATCTCCTTCGTGAATAGGGCCCATTCCATAGGCATTACCCGCATTGTTTATCAATACATCTATTGGTAAAAATTCATCGGGAATTGATTTTATTATCGCCGGTATATTCTCTTTATCTCTTACATCAAAACAAAGCGTGTGTACTTCCGTTAAATGACTCAACGATTCTTTCAATTCCAGAAGTCGATCTTCTCGTCTACCGGTAATAATTAATTTATGTCCGTTGGCACCTAAAAGTTCTGCAGAAGCTTTTCCAATGCCCGAAGTTGCTCCGGTAATCAAAATTGTTTTATTCATTTCTGTAAATTAATTATCCAAATTTAAAAATTCACCGGGGTGCTTTTCTAAAACCTTGTCAATCACTCCACATTGGGGACATTTATGGCATCGGCCATAGGTCCATGCTTTTACAATTTTTGGGTAACGACAGCTCCAAGTTAGGTTTAGAAGCCCCTCAGGAATTGATTTCATAACCTGGTATTTATCCATGTCTTTTAATGGAAAAACAATTTGAAGATATTCTTTGCTTTTACCTGTATGAAGTCTTAATATTTTTTCAATTTTATCCAAGCGAGTATCAAAACCACTCTCTATATAATCGTCATAAATGGCTCCTTCGATAAACTCGCGTATTTCAGGTTTGGCCTGAATTACCAGGCTTGCCGCAAAATTGACAACCTCGCTATCCCAAACCGGAGGCATCATTCCCAATTGAGAATAGTCTATTCGCAATTCACGAAAACCAAAATTCGAAAAGCCTTCTTCCTGAAGCCAGTGTAAAATTTGCTCAGTAGCCATAGCCTCGCGTGTTGTTCGGTGGCCACTAGTTCCGTGAACCATATCAATTCTAAAAACTAAATAGTTTTTGTTTGGGTTGTTTTTTAGCGTGGTGTATAGAGCCGCAGTGCTATCAATTCCACCTGATAGCGGAACAATGGCATCAAAAAGCGTAGTGGTGTAATCAAGTAACATTTTTCAAATCTAGTGAATGTGCTTGGCATATACTATAGCCTCGCAGTTACATGGCGGTTGGCCACAAACTCCGCACTGATAATTTTTGTCTAAACTTTCTTGATACCAAACGTTTTGTAATTTCTCTAATTCTTTAAACCCGTCTTTTCTTAGAATTTTAGAAAACTCAGGTTCCCCTTTTTTGACCCAACAAATTGAAACCAGTAAGTCGCATTTTTCTTCCAGCCATTGGTTTCCTTCAAGGGTCATTTTAGAGGCCAAACCTTGGTTTTGAAATTGGGGTGAAACACCGGTAGATTTACGGAACCCAATTATTTGATCTTGGTTAAAATGTTTTTCTAATTGTTTTGGGTACTCATAAAACTCTGATTTTAAACCTTGCCAATCCAATTTTCTAACAATAGAAAAGCCCATTAAATTTCCTTCATCGGAAACTTCTGTAATTACCTTGGTATTTGGGTCGCTTAAAAAAATGGTTAACTGTGCTTCGTCTATGTAGTCCTTACCAAACAAGTTGTCAGAAAGTTCAAGAATTGACTTTTTAGGCTCAGGCTTCATGATGCAAGGTTAAGAATTTGTACATGAATCAAAAAAAAGGGTCATCAGAAAGCAAGGTCAATAAAAAAGGGCTTCCGATACCTCGGAAACCCTTTCTGTTTCTAGTGGAGAATATCGGAGTCGAACCGATGACCTCTTGACTGCCAGTCAAACGCTCTAGCCAACTGAGCTAATCCCCCAATGAGGGCGCAAATTTAATCTTTAGAACGTAACTTTTGAATTCGTTTCTAAATTTTACATCCAACTGAATCTGCCTACTATATTTGCGCCCCTCAATGGCAAACGAAAACAAAACAGAATATCTACAACCCCTTTTTGACAATTACGGTCGAAAACACACCTATTTGCGAATTTCCTTGTCTGAAAAATGCAACCTTAGGTGTACTTATTGTATGCCCGCTGAAGGCTTAAAACTTTCTCCTAGAGGTGATATAATGACGGCCGACGAAATTTATGCAATTGCCAAAAAATTTGTAAACTTAGGAGTCAATAAAATTCGGTTAACGGGTGGTGAGCCTTTAATCCGAAAAGACTTTAGTTTAATTCTAAATTCTCTGGCAAAGCTTGACGTTGAATTGGGTATAACCACCAATGGCATTCTTATTCATGAATACATTAATCAGTTAAAAGCACTTGACTTTAAATTTATAAACATAAGTCTTGACACGCTTAACGCCAGAAAATTCAAAGAAATTACTCGTCGCGATCATTATCAACAAGTAATGGATAATATTCATTTGTTGTTGGGTGCTGGCATAACCCCTCGTATAAACGTGGTGGTTTTAAAGGGGTTTAACGACGAAGAAATTGTCGATTTTATTGAAGCCACTCGAGAATTAAAAATTGACATTCGGTTTATTGAATTTATGCCTTTTGAAGGCAACGCATGGGATAAAAGTAAATTGGTTTCACTGGCTGAGATTCTGGAAATGAGTGCTGTGAAATTTGGCGGTGAAAATATTCAGCGATTAAACGACAAAGAAAACGACACCAGCAAAAACTATAAAATCAAAGGGTTTAAAGGAAATTTTTCTGTAATTAGCACAGTTACAAACCCGTTTTGCGACTCGTGTAACCGCATTCGTTTAACTGCAAATGGAAAAATTAAAAACTGTTTGTTTTCACAAGGCGAAACCGATATTCTTACTCCTTTCAGAAAAGGGGTTGATTTAGAAAAGCTGATTCGTAAGTCGTTAGATTCTAAAAAAGCAGTTCGAGCAGGGATGAACACCTTGGAAGAATTTTCTAACCCAGAAAACAATCAAGACAACCGCAGCATGATTTTAATTGGGGGGTAAATTTCTAATGTTGTACAAGAAGCTTTTTAACATGAGTATAGTTGCTATTATCGCTAACGTAAAGTAAATATAAGCCGTTGGCAACATCAGAAACATCAATGGTAAACCCATTTTTTGAAGTGCTGGTTTTTGTTAACATCTCAGTACCTTGCAGAGAAATTACTTTTAAACTCAGTTTTTTGTTTTTGGAGTACCCAGTAAAATTAACCGTAACTGCTTGAGAGGCTGGGTTGGGAAACACATTAATGGCTTGCTGATTAGCTTGTTCGTTTTTTACAGAAACATCATTACTATCTTTTATCGTATCACACCCTGGTGTTAAACAACCCATGCTATCTAGTTTTAATAGCCAACCATGGGTGCCACCATAAGTTGGATATAGTTGCCCTGTTGCTACAAAGCCATCGTCTTTTGTTGGTTTTATATCGTGTAAGCCGTTATAAGGTGCGGGTTGTAGCGAATCATAAATGGCACTCGGGTGTTCATAGCTGCGTTGCCACAATTTGTTGCCTGCACTATCTATTTTTATAACTAACCCGTGCCTACCTTTATCCCCTTTAAACTTAGGAATACCGTCAATACCACATCCTACTAAATTACCATTGGGTTGTTCCATTAATGATAGCAAGCCTGTTCCGTAAGCAGGGTCTCCATAAGTTTTTTCCCAGATAATGTTTCCTAATTCATCTAATTTAACAATGTAAGGAGAAGAATAACTTTTTAAATTAGAAGTAGGTAATCCCGTTTTTGTATAACATCCCGCTATATAGTACCCGCCATATTTACTTTCTACTATTGAATAAGCACAATCGCCAAGTGAATCTCCCAATACTTTTTCCCATTCCATTTGCCCGGTGCTATCGGTTTTAATTAACCAAATGTTTAATTTGTCATCTACACTGGGCACGCCGTAACTATTGGTCCACCCACCAATTAAATAACCGCCATCAGAACAAACTTCTATGCATTTGGCTTGATCTTTATATTGTGTTGTACCGTAAGTAGTATCCCAAACGTGGTTTCCTAAACTGTCAAACTCTATCAATAAATACTTTTCTTGTTGGTTTGGAAGGCCATTATGGCCCACAGAAACAAAACCTCGGTTATTTTTTTGGGGCTTCATTGTAGAAATGAACTGAAAATGAGGCATTACACTTTCCACAAAACGCAGGCTATCGCCATTCGAATCCAATAACATCATGAGAGGGTAAGCCTCCCCTGCTGAATTTAATACAGTACCCCCAACCGCAATATTACCCGACTTTAGCAACGAAGCTGAGCCAAATTGGCCACTAAATATTTGATCTAAAGGTTTTCCAAAAAAACGTTCGTTCAACAATACTCCATTAGTATCAAAGTCAGAAATAC
>JBMYOI010000055.1:0-14044 GCA_049599135.1 Salibacteraceae bacterium | reverse complement strand
GGTAAAAATAGAGAGAACAAAATGTATCGAGAAAGACTGTCACACATTGTTCTAAAATTCAGTTATAAAAAAGCCCTGCAAATTAATTTACAAGGCTTTGGTAATGTTTCGTAGTAATATTTATTAGTCAATCACCTGAAGGTTCGGGTATTTTTCTTTCCAGAATTCAAGTGCAGATAAATCCTTCAATGTAATAATGGTTCTTTTATCTAATCGCACTTTTATTTGTTTTACGACCTCTTGTATTTTTTCTTTTGTGTTTTTCATGACGTATGATTTAATGTGTTGAACTTTCTTATATAGTAGACGTTTGACTGTATAAATTTGTTACACTAGTTGTGTTAAAGAAATAAAACAATAAATGATAGTCGTATTATCTCCTGCCAAAACTTTAAACTTTGAAAATCCTTCAAAGTCGGTTGAATTCACAGATCCTCCATTGTTGGAAGAGTCTGAGAAAATAATGAACGCTCTTAAAAAGAAAAGCGTTAAAAAACTGATTGAATTACAAGGAATTAGTCAAAATTTAGGCGAAATCAATTTCGAAAGAAATCAAGTTTGGTCTACGTCAAACAATCCTGGAAACAGTAAACAAGCCATTTCAGCATTTAAGGGCGACGTATATGTAGGGCTAAATGAAGAAGATTTCACAGAATCGGATTATAACTATGCTCAAAAACACTTGAGAATATTATCTGGTTTGTATGGAATATTAAAACCATTAGACAGAATTCAGCCCTACCGTTTAGAAATGGGTACCCCTTTTAAAAACTCACGGGGTAAGAACCTGTATGAGTTTTGGAAAATGCGAATTACAGATGTTATAAATGTAGATTTTGAAAAGGAAGAATCACCTGTATTGGTTAACCTAGCCAGCGATGAGTATTTCAAAGGCTTGAAATCCAAAAGTATTAAGGCAAGAATTGTACAACCAGTTTTTATGGACATGAAAAACGGGAAGTATAAAGTGATTTCGTTTTTTGCAAAAAAAGCAAGAGGAATGATGACCCGGTTTATCATTAAAAATAAGCTAAATGATGTTGAACAGGTAAAGGCGTTTGACTCGGAAGGATATTTATTTAATAAAGAAATGAGTACCGAAACTAAATGGTACTTTACTAGAAACAACGAATAAGTTATGAATTTAAAAGGTGCTAAAATATTGATTACTGGAGGTTCTTCCGGTATTGGAAAAGCGATGGCTTTAATGGCTATTGAAAAAGGAGCTGAGGTACTTATAACTGGGAGAAATGAAGATAAGTTAAAGAAGGTTGCTAGTGATTTGGGAGCATCTTATGTTCATGCTGATGTGTCTAATGAAAAAGATATTGAATCGACTTTTAACTGGATCAAAAACAACTGGAATAATCAATTGGATGTGTTAATTAATAACGCCGGTATTGGATACATGGGAAAGGTTGAGGATATTCAGTGGTCTGATTTTGAGACTATGTTTCATGTAAATGTTTTTGGGGCTGCAATGATGTCAAAACATGCCGTTAAACTTTTTAGAAATTTAGGTAAAGGAAATATTGTAAATGTGGCTTCTACAGCGGGTTTAAAAGGCTTTCAAACCGGAACAGTTTATAGTGCTTCTAAATTTGCCTTACGTGGGATGACCCAATGTTGGCAGGCCGAATTGAGAAAGGACAATATTCGAGTAATGCTTATTAATCCAAGTGAAGTTACTACGGCATTTGCTCAAGAAGGACGTGTAGAGCGAGAAAATGTAGCTAATAAGTTATCTCCGAAAGAAATTGCGCATGCTACGATCACTTCACTTGAAATGGACGATCGAGGGTTTGTACCCGAACTTACAATTTGGGCAAGTAATCCTTTCTAAAAATTAAAAGTGATTATTGTCACGGTTTTTAATGAAAGAACAAAGGATTTTTGCTCTCACATTTACTCAAGCTTAGTATGAAAGAATTATTGAAAGAGAAAATAGCAGCAGGAATTGGTTACGACCAGTTTAGAGCGGAGTTGGAGCAATTTGTTGAGGCAGGAAAAACATCAGGGCCTAATCAAAGTGAAGCACTATCTCAGCATACTAAAATGAATTTTCAACGCTTAAAAAAATGGGAGAAAATAACTCGCATTAGCGAAGGAACAAACAAGTCACTTACGGCAAAAAAATCGAATACAACTTGGTTAATGATTGGAGAAGCTTGGTGTGGTGATGTAGGACAAAATATTGTCCCGATAAATGAAATGGCAAAGCTTGCTGGCGCTGAATTAAAGTTTGTTTACAGAGATGAAAATTTAGATTTAATGGATCATTTTTTAACCAATGGAGGAAGATCAATTCCAAAGGTTATTATAGTTGATGATGATTCAATGGAGGTTATAGCTGAATGGGGTCCTCGTCCACAAGAAATTCAAAATTGGTTTTTGAGTGAAAAATCTAAACTAGAATTTGATAAATCTTCGGTAATGGAAAAAGTTCATTTGTGGTACGCAAAGAACAAACATGAAGCTATCCAAAAAGAATTTATTGAAATGACGACCTCAATTCCCGCTTAAAGTGTTGGAATGATGTTAACGAAAACCTCACTTAAAAACATCACTGATAGTCACTTACCTCTTATATTTGGATTTCTATTTATTTAGAGGGGGGGGGGTCAAGTTAATTTTCGCATAATATTCAGGCAATATTGAAGGATTAATATTGCTTTAATTATCCCTTCTTTCTTTTAGTTAAGGTGAGTAATAAAAAATTAAATAGCGCTTCATTTTGGTTGGTTGTATCCACTTCGGTAACGGCCCTTACTGTTATGTTGTTCTCTTACTTTGGATATGAAGGTACTCAACGTAATTTAGCTGACCTACAAGAAGACTTAAAAACACATGAAGTGTTTCAGCTAGAAATAAAAAAGCAAATTCTTGAAAACCAATTGGCGGATGCTTTTTACCAAAAACACGTTGATTTTGAAACAGGAAAACTTGCTGCAGACAAATCTAATTCTGCGAACGTTCACAATTCATTATTGAAACATAAAACGCAACCTGAATCGATTGAAACTGGAACAGCTCAAAATATTGGTGATAATAAGGCTTTAGCAATAGAAGCTGAAAATAGTTCTGATTTAGTTGTATCCAACAAAAATGAGGATTTTGAGGTTGTGAGTAATAACGAAATAGGCGAACCCAATGAAGGGATTTGGGTCAGATCTTTTGAACCTTTAGCTTTTATTGGGCAACGTGAGCAAGGGCAGTCAAAAAACAAATTAGAAAAAATTGACTTTCCCTCAGAATTTTCAAAGCAATCTTTTTGCAAATCGATAAAGTGGTATGGGGGTGTTTCAGGAGGCTTAAACAGTTTTGCTTCACAAAAAAACTTTCAACCCGTTGTTGAGGAGCATATTTCAGAGTTTCATTATTTGTTGGAAAACGCCTCATTAATATCAAGCTCAGAATCGAAAAGAACACAGTTTAATTTTGGCGTTTTTGGTGGCGCTCAGTTATTTGATCGTTTAGATATTGAAGGTGGTATCAATTATCATTATTCTAGTCAAGAGTTCTCTAGTGTTTATAGCAATTTGTATCAAGAAGAGTTCGTTTATTTAGAGTGGGTCCCAACAGGGGAGTCAAACGGAACAAATGGAGCTCCAATATATAAGCCGGTTGAAAAGGTTGATTACCAATACAAGTCATCGTACGACACAATCACCACCACAGCAAACAGTTCAAGCTTTGAAATCCCATTATTGGTTAGGTATCATTTTAACTTCAATAAACTTTCTCTATTTGCTTCAATTGGGGCTTCGTCTACTATGTTTAACTCAACTACAATTAAATCAACCATGAATGGGGCAGATCAGGTTGTGTCAAGCTCTAATAACCAAAGCGGAGTAGTGGACTTCAATGGTTTGTTGGGCGCAGGTATATCATACAGGATTATGCCGAATATTGAGATTAGGTTAGAGCCTGTGTATAGACCAACATTGTATTCTAACGATGAATATCACGCAAAATCTAAAATGAATTCGACTAGCTGGAATGCAGGGTTGAAGTATCAGTTTTAGTTAGCCATTTCTTTAGTATTGTCTTTTTCTTCAGTAATTCTTTTGTGCAGCTTAACGGCTCGGCTCCTTTTACTTACGTTGATATTTATTACCTCGACAACTAGAGAAAAGAACACCGCAAAATATATGTAACCTTTAGGTACATGTTGTCCAGCTGCATCCAGTACCAACATAAATCCAATCAGAATTAAAAAAGAAAGGGCTAATACCTCCATAGAAGGATGTCTTTCAATGAAATCAGCAATTTTCCCAGCAAAAGTCATCATGATAAATAAGGAAATAACCACGGCAACAATCATAATTACAACCTCTTGAGTAAGGCCAACAGCGGTTAATATCGAATCAAAAGAAAATATAATATCCATGGCAATAATTTGCCCTATAATTTTAGCGACACTTGTAACTGCCTTTCCTGACTTTTCACTTTCAGGGTGGTCAGCTTCCATTTTATGATGAATTTCACCTGTACTTTTTGCAATTAAAAACATGCCACCGGCCAATAAAATAAGGTCCCTGATACTTACCGGGTGACCAAATAATTCGAACAAAGGCTTAGATGCACCAATAATCCAAGTAATTCCTAGTAGTAAACCTATTCTAAAAAACATAGCCAAAAACAAACCTGTGTTTCTGGTTTTAGCTCGGTTCTCTTTAGGGAGTTTGTTTGCTAGTATTGATATAAAAATGATGTTGTCTACTCCTAAAACAATTTCTAAAAAAGTAAGAGCAAGTAAGGCGATGTACGTTTCTGGTAAAAGAAATATTTCCATGTTGAATTAATTGATTTACAAAGAAATATGAAAATTAGTACATGGCTAAAGATTCAGATTCTCTTTATCGAAAATGAAACCCGTATAAAGAATCTTTACTTAAACATATTGCCCAAATTCGGCATTCCCGGAATATTTGGCATGGCATCTCTGGCTACTGCACCCATTTCAGCTTCGTAAACAGCTCTTGCATTTACCAAAGCGTTATTGGTAGCTACTAACATGTGTCTACCCAATTCATCAGTACTTATAGATTGAGCCTCTTGCTTAATCATAACTTGAAGAATTTGACTATTAGCTGTAGCAATTACCGTAACAAAATCACCTGAGTTACCTTCTACATGCACACTGTCTAAACGAGCTTTGGTCTCTTCAGCTTTGATTTTTGCTTCTTCCAGTTTTTCTTTAATATTTCCTAATCCAAACATAATTTGTTATGTGTAAGCTTCTATTAATATATCTAGTATTTCGCACGCTGCTTTTGGTATTTTAGTGCCAGGACCAAATACACCAGCTACGCCTTTTTCAAAAAGAAAATCATAGTCTTGTGGAGGAATAACCCCACCAGCAATTACCATAATATCTTCTCGGTCTAATTTTTTTAACTCTTCAATTACCTGAGGAACGAGAGTTTTGTGACCGCCCGCTAAAGACGATATACCCAGAATGTGAACATCATTTTCAATGGCTTGACGAGCCGCTTCTGCTGGTGTTTGAAAAAGAGGACCTATATCTACGTCAAATCCAATATCGGCAAATGAAGTAGAGATTACTTTAGCTCCTCTGTCATGTCCGTCTTGGCCCATTTTAGCTACCATAATTCTTGGTCTTCTTCCATCGAGTTTGGCAAACTCTTTTGCTTTTTCTAGAGCAAGCTTAAAATCGTCGTCTCCCATAGCTTCTGCTGAATAAACTCCACTTATTGATTGAATAACTGCTTTGTACCTTCCAAACTCTGATTCTAGTGCATCGGATATTTCACCTAAAGAAGCTCGGTTTCTGGCACATTCAACAGCGGCTTCAAGCAAGTTTCCATTTCCTGTTTTGGCTATTTCTGTAAGTCGAGCTAACGATGCTTGAGTTTGTTTTTCGTCTCGCTCGTTTCTTAATTTTTTAAGTCTTGCAATTTGCGATTCGCGAACTTTAGAATTGTCTACTTCAAGAATGTCTATGTCTTGTTTCTCGCTTGATTGAAAACGGTTTACACCTACAATAATGTCTTGATTAGAATCAATTCTTGCCTGTTTACGGGCAGCAGCTTCTTCAATTTTCATTTTCGGAAGACCGGTTTCAATTGCTTTAGCCATTCCACCTAGCTCTTCAACTTCTTCAATTAAACTCCAAGCGCGTTCAGCAATGTCATTGGTCAGTTTTTCAACATAATATGAGCCTGCCCATGGGTCAATAACTGAAGTGATATTTGTTTCTTCCTGTAGATATATCTGAGTGTTTCGAGCTATTCGAGCCGAAAAGTCCGTTGGTAAGGCAATAGCTTCATCCAAAGCATTAGTATGCAAAGATTGTGTTCCGCCCAGTGCAGCGGCCATTGCTTCAACGCAAGTTCTTCCTACATTGTTGAAGGCATCTTGTTCAGTCAAACTCCAACCACTAGTTTGGCAATGGGTTCTTAACGCTAAACTCTTAGGGTTTTTAGGATTGAATTGCTTTACAATTTTTGTCCAAAGCATACGGGCTGCGCGCATCTTAGCAATTTCCATAAAATGGTTCATGCCAACTGCCCAAAAGAATGAAAGTCTGGGTGCAAAGCTATCTATATCCATTCCAGCTTTAATCCCTGCTCTTAAGTAGTCAAGGCCATCGGCAAGGGTGTATGCCAATTCAATATCTGCAGTAGCACCAGCTTCTTGCATGTGATATCCTGAAATACTTATTGAATTGAATTTGGGCATGTTTTCAGAAGTATATTTAAATATATCTGAAATTATCTTCATTGAATGTGCCGGTGGATAGATGTAAGTGTTTCTAACCATGAACTCTTTCAAAATATCATTTTGAATGGTCCCCGCTAGTTGTGATTTATCAACTCCTTGTTCTTCTGCGGCAACAATGTAAAAAGCCATAATGGGCAATACAGCACCATTCATGGTCATGCTTACTGACATCTTGTCCAAAGGAATTTTATCAAATAAAACTTCCATGTCTAAGATGGAGTCAATAGCGACACCTGCCATACCAACGTCACCAAAAACTCGTGGGTGGTCAGAATCATATCCTCTATGGGTAGCCAAGTCAAAAGCAACTGAAAGTCCTTTTTGTCCAGCTTCTAAGTTTCTTCTGTAAAAAGCATTTGATTCTTCAGCAGTACTAAACCCTGCGTATTGTCTAACTGTCCAAGGACGTGAAGCATACATACTGCTGTAAGGTCCCCTTAAATTTGGGGCGATACCAGCTGCAAAATCAAGGTGCTTTAATTGGATAACATCTTCTTTTCCATAAAGATTATTAACTGGAATTTGTTCTGGTGAAATCCAAGCATCACCAGAGTTTTTTTCTTTCCACGACTCGGCTGTTTTGTCTAATTCGACCGATTTTAATTCGGCATTTGAAAAATCTACTCTCATTTGTCCGCCTCCGTTAATTCAAGGTTTAATCTTTCTTCCTCTTTTTTACCAACCAACCTCAACAGTTTAATTGGGGCAAAATTGGGTTCGTTGTTTTCCATAATAGAATCGGTTTCCTCAATTTCTGAAAGCATTTTTTCGTCGTTGTTAGGGTAAAGTGTAACCCCTAAAACTTTGGTTTCTCCGTCATTCAATCTAAGAATTTGTTCGTCGGCATCTTCCCCCAATTCTCGTGCTAAATTTCCTGAAGTCATTAAGCCAAGAAAGCCCCCTTTCTTTTCTATTTTTCTAAATTTTGTCCATGCCTTTTCTACTAATGAATCAGTAAGTGACTCTATGTAGTAAGATCCACCGGCTGGGTCAATTACTTTATCGAAATACGATTCTTCTTTGATAAGTAATTGTGTGTTTCGAGCAATTCGTTTTCCAAAATCATTGCCTTTAGACCAAGCTGTATTAAAAGGCAAAACACGTAATGCATCGCAACCACCAAGTGCAGCGGACATGCTTTGAGTTGTTCCACGCAACATATTTACATATGGGTCAAAAACAGTGCTTAAAAATTGAGAGGATTGTGCATGTATATATGCTGTTTTACTGCAATTGTGTTCTGGTTTGTAAGCATCAATTACTTGCGCCCATAACATTCTAAAAGCTCTGAACTTAGCAAGCTCGAGAAAATAGTCACTACCTGAAGCTAGGTCAAATTTTATTTGTGCAGATGCTTCATCAATTGTTAATCCTGCTTTAAGCATAGCCACCAAATATTCGTGAGCATGTGCCAAAGCAAATGTTATTTCAGATACCGCATTTCCACCAGCATTGTGATAAGAATTTCCGTTGACAGTAAAAACGCGGGCTAATTTATAAGGGGTTAATTGTTTTATAGCATCAATTCCTTCGTTTATAAATTTGGGAGAGAAATTGCCCGTTATTGCACCTTCGCCAATTGGATCATAATTTAGGTGGATAGAATAGGTATTTGGGTTTGTCCCGAATTTAGAAATAAGAACCTCAATTGTTTCTCTGAGGTTTGAGTATCCGTTGAATCCGAGAGTTACGTACTGGGGTAAAATATCGTTCAATACTTCTCCTGAAATATCTCCATTAAATGTAATTCCAGTAAGGCCAGTATTGAGTAATTCAAGAATTTTTGAATTATCTGCTTTTGGATTTTCCGTCAGTTCAAACAATTCGTCAATTACCCATTCATTATTTTGAGTTTTTGATCCACGTCGATATGAATTTCCTCCAGGAGCTTCATCTTTTAGTTGGACATCTTCGCTATTGTAAATGGGTTCGATACCAATGTTGGCGCTGTTGTTTTTTTTAAGATTTTGATAAGGTTTTCCTTTTAAATCTTTTTCGATTTTTTCAATCCATTCCTTTTTTGAAATGCCATCGAATTGTGAGAACAAATGGTCGCTTAACATATAAGATAAGTTTGATGGCAAATGTATAGAATAGGTTGGGAGAGTGGGTAGATTTTGGTGCTTGTTTAGTCACGCATTAGTGTGTTTTAATTCACATATTTGCTGCAATATTAATTTGCCAATTAGGAAATTAACAATGAAGCTACGCTTGCCGCATCCTTTGAAGGATTTACTTAAAGTTTTTTTGATTTTAATTTTATTTCAAACAGTTCTTCGACTTGGCTTTTTTTATGTCTTTTTGGGTGATGCCAAAAACGCGATACCATCTGAAATATTTCTAGCCTTTATTGATCGAGGTTTACTTTACGATTCTTACATTTCTTCAATGGCAATGACATTGCCTAGTGTTGTAGTTCTTGCACTTTGGAGCATTAACCCTAAAATAAAATACGGTGGTTTTTTAAAAACATATTTAGCCTTTATTTTATCAGTAATTCTGTTAATCGCTGTGGTTGATTTGGCCTATTTTGATTATTACCATACCCGATTATCTAAAATGGTTTTGGTATGGTTTGATTGGGGAGATCAACTGGTGGCCGAATGGACTTCTAACTCTTTCTACCTTGTGCTAACAGGTGTTTATTTGGTAATGATAGCCGCTTTGATTTGGGGGCTAAAAACCAAAATTAATTTTTCAAAAACACGACCAGAAAAAGGATGGCCAATTTGGGCTAAAATACCTGCAAGCCTTTTGTTCTTGTTTGTTGTGCTTTGTGGAATGAGAGGTACTCCAGATTTCAATAAACATCCTTTAACGTTCGAAGATTCATTTGTATTTCAAAGTCCATTTTTGAATCAAGTAGGGTTAAATGCTCCTTTTACGTTTTTTAGTAGTTTTCAAGATACTAAAATGGATTTTATCTCTTCTGATAAGGAGGCATTTCAAATGGTTAAAAATGAATTATCCATAAATAACTCTGCTCCGTATTCGATTGAAAGAAATGAAGTAAATGAACATGGTTTTTCCAAGCCCGCTAACGTAGTTATGATATTGGTGGAAAGCATGAGTGAGGCTTGCTTTAAAGAGGAGCCCATAATGCCGTTTGTAGATTCTTTAAGAAAAGAATCGGTAAACTATACAAATATGTATTCGGCAGGAGTGCACACTTATAATGGAATATTTTCCACGCTTTTTAGCATTCCAGCTGTGATGGACAGAAGAACAATGTCATCCTCGAAATCGGCTGCTTTAAAATTTAGTGGACTCTCACATTGGCTGAAAAAAGAGGGGTATCACAATTCGTTTCTAGTAACAGGTGATAAAAATTTTGATAACATGAATAGCTTCTTAAATAACAATGGGTTTGATGAGGTTATTGGAGAATCAGATTATGAATCAGTAGAGGGTTTGACTAGTTGGGGATATAGCGATAAATATCTCTACGAAATGTGTATTAAAACCGTGAATAAGAACAATAAGTTCCCGTTTTTTTCAACCTTATTGACCATTAATTCACACAAAACGGGTAAAGGTCTTGGGAATATTTCTGAAGAGGATTATTATAAGCCTGAAAAGGGCAGGTATAAAAGTGCAGACGACTGCATGCGAAAATTCTTTGAAGATGTAAGTAAAGAAAAATGGTTTGAGAATACACTCTTCATCATTTTGGGTGATCACGGCCAAAATTTCTACCCGGTATATTCTATGCCATTGAGTTATAATCAGATTCCATTGTTATTTTATTACCCAGGAAAGTTAGCGCCAGAAACCAAAACGCAATTTGCACATCAAATTGACGTCGGTCCAACAACAATGGGCCTGCTTGGTTTTGATTTTAGAAACACAACCCTTGGTATTGATTTGAATAAACAAAAAAGGAGATATGCCTACTTCTCAGCTGATGACAAAATTGGTGTTTTGGATTCTACTCATTTTTTAATTCTGAATAAATCGCACGAAACACTTTATAACTACAAAGAGCAATCAACAAAGAACTTGGCTGACCTAAATAAAGATAAGGTTGAGGATATGAAACAACATGCTTTTAGCATGATACAAGTGGCTGATTTTATTACTTCCAACAGAATAGCAGAAATGCCCAAATAATTACTCGTCGACAATTACAAAAATGTCTTCATTGTTTTTCTTCATGAGGTATTTCTCTCGAGCATACCTTTCAAGATTATCATTATTGGTAAGTAAGTCAGTAAGGTCTTTTTCAGTTTCTGTAATTTGCTTTTTGTAGTAATCTTTATTCACCTCTAATTCATTAAGTTCTCCTTTTATCTGAATAAGTGAAACAATGTCGTTTTGATCAAAGAAGAGCATGTAGGTGAAGAACACAAATAATGTAATAACATATTTGTTTTTTATCCAAGCTGGAGTATTGTTCCAAACCTTTATTATTCTTTTAGGCATGATACAAATTTAGAGGAGTTCACTATAAGCCATCGAAGTGATTTTTGGTAGTTATCAGGTTATGGTGGTTTAAAACCCTTCTATGCGCTTTCCATCAAGACTTATTCGGTTTTCTTTGTCCCAATAATCTCTTACTTTTTCGTCACCTTGCTCTGTTGCCCATTTGTTTAATGTTCCTCTGTCCTTCACAAATTTCATTTCAGGTACACCATAACCACATGAAGTTTGAACCAAATCAATTTTCATTTCTATTATTTGACGGGCTCCTGGGTGTGCAGGGAAGTTTGAAATGAGATCGTTCCATAATTCGTTGTCCATTCTAATAGATTTAGCCATTCCGTAGAGCCTAAGAATTAAAGGATTTTCATCGAAAGAATTGAACATAATAGTCATCCGATTATCCTCAGACAAATGAGCTTCCGTTTCGTTACCGCTTCCAGTTAGGTTCAACCAATAAACAGTTGACTCATTTAAAATATAAAAAGACTCAAGTCCCTTAGGAGAAAGGTTAATTCGTCCAGATTTAGGAGCCGTTGCAACAAAAAACATTTTTTGCTTTTTAATAAATTCAATTAGGGGAGAGCTTAATGTTTCAAATGTTGCCATATCAAATTGTTTTAATAAACCAACAGTCTAGGTTCGGTCATTTCTTCCATAGTGTATTTTATACCTTCTCGACCTAACCCCGAATCTTTTACACCACCATAAGGCATGCTGTCAATTCTAAAACCAGGTATGTTGTTTATCATAACCCCTCCAACTTCTAGTTCTTGATGAGCCAATTTTACTTGGTCGAATTTATTAGTAAAAATACCCGCTTGTAATCCAAAAGTTGAATCGTTGGTTTGGTCAATAGCCTCTTGAAAAGAATCATAAGATTCAATTGTTGCAACCGGACCAAAAGCTTCTAAGTCACAAACTTTCATTCCTTTTTTTGTTTTAGTAATAAGGGTCGGAGCGTATAATCCGTGTTGTTCGCTTATTACTTTTCCTCCAGTAAGAACTTCAGCACCTGATTCAATTGCTTCGTCTACCCAATCAGAAATACGCTTTACGTGTACAGGTTGAATGATAGAACTAATCATTACTTTTTCATCTCTTGGATCTCCTACTTTCAGTGCTTCAACTTCTTTTATTAAGAGAGAAGTAAATTCATTAAACACATTTTTTTGAACTAGTATTCTTTGAGTTGAAATACAAATTTGACCTGCATATAAAAAAGCACCTATCGCAGTCAATTTTGCGGCTTGGGATAAATCAGCTGAATCATCAACTATCACTGAGGCATTCCCACCCAATTCAAGGGCAACTTTCTTTTTGCCAATAATGTTTTTTAAATGCCACCCAATTTGTGGGCTGCCTGTGAATGAGAGCATTTTCATTCGATCATCAGTTACCAATTTTTCAGCTTCTGGTATATCGGCAACCAAAACACTTAAAGCTCCTTTTGGAAGACAATTTAATTCGTCTACCATTTTTGCAAAAGCAAGTGCAACTAATGGAGTTTGAGGTGCTGGCTTAAGTACAATTGAACAGCCACAAGCAATTGCTGGAGCAATTTTGTGAAGCGCTAAGTTTAATGGAAAATTAAATGGAGATATAGCTGCAATAGGTCCTATCGGAAAACGCCTTGTAAAAGCAACTTTGCCTGCTCCGTTATTATAATCAATAGGTACCATTTCACCATCAAAACGCAAGGCTTCTGATACAGCAGTTTTTAAAGTATCTACACATCTTGCAATTTCGCCACGGGCATAACCAATGGGTTTGCCGGCTTCAGCAGCAATTAGTTGAGCAAACTCTTCTTGTTTTGCAATCAACCCAACTCGCATTTTTTCAAGCGCTTCGCTTTTTTGACCCGCAGACCATTTCTTTAATTCTTCAAAGCCAGTAACTGAAGAAGCAATTGCATCTTCCATTTGTTCTGCAGAACAAAAAGGTACAGAAGCAATTTTAGCTTGGGTGTACTTGTCAATTACTTCAAGGTTTTTACCATTTCCTGATTTATACCAATTGTTATTAATATAATTTGAAGTGGATAAAATGCTTTCAAATGCTTTGCTCATACTTTAAGAATTACTTTTTTCAAAGTTGTGTATTTATCCAGATTTTATTAAGCTAATTCAAGGTTTTTTTTTGTTTAATGAAACTAATGTTGAAATGATTAGTATAACTTGGTTTAAAATATGGAGAGATTCAATAGAGGGATAATTATTGTGTTTTTGCTGGCTTTGTGGCCCAATGTTTATGGGCAAGTGAATTCAGCTATTATTGTCAAAGGTGATGATAAATCTGAAAAAAGCGAATATGTTATCAGCAGGTACCTATTTAACACTGCAACTAAAATTAGAAGTCAAGTTTATGATGAGGTATCAAGTCAAGATTTGTCAAATGATGCATTTCAATTATTAGCTTTTCAGTGCTTTGATTCGATTCAGAATATAAACTTTACGGCTGCTGACAGTTTAATAGACTATTTACGGCCAATTGCCACAAAGAATTATAAAGCTTTAGTTATTGAGTATCTGCAGGCTAATTATGCCATAAAAACCAGAGACACTGAGTATGACTTCTCAATGGTTGAAAATTTACTCTATCCACCAGTTAGTTTTAAGGATTCAACTTTATGTTATTACACGTCTATTCTCTTGTGCAAGACTTCTGAATTATCATATGATCGAAAGAATTTTTTAAAATGGAATTTGCAGGCTTTTAATTATAAAACAAGCGTTTTAAAAGAGGAACTTAATTACTCCGACTATCGCAGGCTTGCCATGGCTTACGATAAAAATGATTTCTTGGATAGTGCCTTTTATTATTATAATCAGAGTTTAATAATTGCTGAGAGCCAGAACGATTCTGTAGGGTTGTTTAT
>JBMYOI010000054.1:0-14140 GCA_049599135.1 Salibacteraceae bacterium | reverse complement strand
AAGAGCCATTGAATTGTCGAATAAGTATGGACGATTTTCAGCCGCTGCAAAAGGGACAAATGATTACACTACAATCGAAAATGAGAATATAATTCTTAAGGTTAGCACCAAAGGTGGGCGACCAGTTTCTGCAGAACTTAAAAATTACACCAAACACGATGGTTCTCCTCTTTACTTGTTTGATGAAGATTCTAGCGCATTTTCGTTGACATTCAAAAGTGATAACCGAGTACTATCAACTTCTGATTTCTATTTTCAATCAAGCGGTTCAAACGTGAATTTATCTGGCGATGAGTCTGGCCAAATTTCATTCAAATTATTTGCCGGATCTAACAATCGTTACATTGAGTATGTCTATGGGTTAAAAGGAAATTCATTTGATGTAGAATTTAAAGTAAATTATGTTGGGGTTGATGATATTATTCTAGATAATGGTAATCAAGTAATGCTCGATTGGCAGATGAAAACCCCTGCACACGAAAAAGGGTTTACCACCGAAAATATTCGCACCTCCATTTTCTTTAAAGAAGTTGGTAAAGACCGGGATTATTTATCTGAACGAAGTGACGAAAGATTAGACCTTACCGAAGAATTAGACGGCAACATAGAATGGGTTGCATTCAAGCAACAGTTTTTTACGGTAGCTATGGTAGCGACACAACCATTTGGTAAAGCAGGTGGTTTGTTTGAAACCCAGCAAATGACCGAAACTGGTAGCGATTACATTAAAAACATGCGCGCTGCAGTTAAACTACCAATTGATGCTACAAGCAAGTCTTCTGCCTTCACTCTTTTTATGGCGCCAAATGAATATGGTGTTTTAAAAGAAAAAGGTTTTGATCAAATCCTTGATTTCGGTTGGGGAATTTTTGGATTTGTTGGTGAGTGGTTTATTCGTCCTATATTCTCCTTTTTAGGAAGTACTGGTATGTCATACGGTATTGTAATTCTATTGCTTACTCTAATAATCAAACTTATTCTTTCTCCTTTAACTTATAAAAGTTATTTGTCAGGTGCCAAAATGAAGGTGTTAAAACCTGAAATTGCCGAAATAAATGAAAAGAATAAGAATGCTGATGCTATGAAAAAGCAGCAGGAAACAATGGCACTTTACCGTAAAGCTGGTGTAAATCCAATGGCAGGTTGTATTCCAATGCTATTACAAATGCCAATTTTGTATGCCATGTTCATGTTCTTCCCTACTTCAATTGAACTTAGGGGCGAATCATTTTTATGGGCAAGTGATTTAGCAAGTTTTGATTCTATTTACACCCTACCCTTTAACATCCCATTTTATGGTACAAACGTGAGTTTGTTTACCATCTTAATGGCTGGATCCATGTTCTTTTATACTAAGAGTAATATGGCTAGTGGCGCAATGGGTGGCGGCGGCGACATGCAGGCGCAGCAAATGAAAATCATGATGTACTTCATGCCAGTAATGATGCTATTCTTTTTCAACTCTTACCCTGCTGGTTTAAGTTATTATTACTTATGTGCTAATATGACTTCAATTGGTCAAAACTGGGTGTTTAGAAAATTCTTAGTAGACGATGACGCTATTCATGCCAAAGTTCAAGAGAATAAAAAGAAACCTCAAAAAAAGAGCAAATTTCAAGCAAGGCTTGAAAAATTAGCGAAAGACAAGGGAATTGATGTACCTAAACCATAATTAATGAAAAAGCTATTTATTTTCTTATTGCCATTGTTGTTTTTAGGTTGTAAAAACAACAAAAACCAGGTTCAGGAAAGTAAAGTTAGCGAAAGTCGTCTTGCCTTTTCATTTGAAAGAACTCCTTGCTTTGGAACTTGCGCAGAATATGTTTTAACCGTTTACGAAAACGGTGAAGCTAAATTTGAAGGGAAAAAGAACACTGATTTAATTGGCTCATATACTTGTGACGATTGTGACGAAGAAATGATGCACAGGGTAATGAAAACAGCTGGAAGAATAAATTTCTGGCAACTTGAAGATAAATATGATCCCGGAGTTGCGGACTTACCTAGTACTATAACCACAATCTATCTAAAAGAGCCTCCAAAGTCGGTGGTTAATGTGATGGGGGCTCCTGTTGAATTAACAGAACTCGAAAAACAAATTGACGATTACTACCTAAAACGCAACTGGTCTAAAATAGATTAATATGAGCATTTGGCACGGAACTCCTGATCGAAATAAAAGTCAAGAATTGGCTAAAGACACCATTCATGATGCTTTAGGTATTGAGATTATTGAAGTAGGAGATAACTTTATTCGTGGAAAAATGCCTGTTGACAAACGTACTGTTCAGCCTTATGGTATTTTGCATGGCGGTGCTTCTGTTGTTCTTGCTGAGTCTCTAGGTAGTATTGGAAGCCATTATGTGGTTGATAATTCAATTTATGCGTCTGTTGGATTAGACATAAATGCAAATCATCTTCGTCCTGTTCGTTCGGGACATGTTTATGGTAAAGCAACACCCATTCATCTAGGCCGAAAAAATCATGTTTGGGATATCGAAATAACAAACGATAGAGACAAACTAGTTTGCAAAGCTAGACTCACTATGGCCATTGTTAAGCTAACAGAATTGGGTGGGCGCTAGTTAATTCGGAAATAGCCATTACCATCCACTAAATTCGTAAAACCAATAATTCCTGCACTTTCGGTTAAGAAAAATTGATCTACTTGAAACATTAAGGAAGTAGGCTCAATTAATTCAGTTGACAAAGGCAATTTGTATACATCATAATAAATTCGATTGCCCAATGTAATTTCACGGTAATACGTTGCTCTGTTATACTTGTAAAATGGTGATTTATTAGAGGCTAATGATTGGTTTCCAATTTTAATCATTACTTCTTCGTCTACTTCATTATCCTCATTTGAAGTTAAACTCGTAAATTTTATGGAGAGGTCGGTTCCACTTTTATAGAGTATTGAACCAGTTAACGATGCATTTGTTTCGCAAAGTTCATCTCGATAAGTTTTATATTTAATTGAGCCAAAAGTGATTAGGATTGTATCCACGGGACTTACGAAAGAAAATGAATAGTTGCTCATTGATTCGAGCCATTTAATATCAGTAGAACCAATGTCCGAACAAACCGCCAATTCTTCATTTTTGCAAGATATTGTTCCTACACCTAAAGAAAAAAGGGTAAAATATATTATCAATTTTATGCCTCGGAAATATTCACTCATTGTCGATAGTATATTTCATTTGATCCTATTTCCTTAAAGCCAAGTAACCCATTTACTGAACTCAAATAGAAATACGCAACATCCTTTTCGGATTCTTTCTCATTTAATGATTCAACTTTATACACATTCTCATATCCATTGGCTCCAATATTGAAGTCATCAATTAGCTGAACACTACTACTTGACCTCATCGGAATTGAAAAGGTATTAGAAAACGTAACTGTTTCAACGGTAATACTTTCCGAACCAGAGATATTTGGTCTTCCATTAGTAAAACCATCAACCGAAGAATTAGTATTAATTGTTATGTGCCAAAACTGAATTGCCCCACTTGAGTCTTCAACGTGTAATTCATAATAAACACTTGAATTACACGGCTCACAACTACAACCAAACCCTTGACTATCGCATGACTCAGTAACCTCAACATTAGGAATTGTACTTGCTGTGTTAATGGTAACTGTTTTACCGCTATTACTTTTAAAAATGTAATTGGTTTTTTCAAATGTGTTTTTCAGGCTATTTAATTCAGAACTAAAAGACTGGCACTTATATGAATCACTGCGGCAATTACATCCAACAATAAAAGCAGAACCCAAAAAAATTGATATGTACTTAGCTAGTCTGTTCATTGTGACTACTAAATTAAAAGCACATACCAGTAAATCAAATTAACGGTATTCAAAAATGATTAAGCGGTATTATCAATTATTCGTGAAGTGGATTTGAAAAAAAACATTTCACCCCCAGCTAGTGCGAGCTTCAAGCTCGTATCTTTCATCCATTTTCTTCGTAAAGAAACAAGACAATCTACTTCCTTACCAACTTCATTTCCTCAACCAAATGGCCAGCTCCAGCATATTTGTCTACCACAAATAATACATAGCGTATATCAACCATTATGTTTCTACAAATGGTTGGATCAAACATAATGTCGCTCATGGTACTTTCCCAAGTACGGTCAAAATTCAGCCCTATAAGTTCTCCATTGGCGTTTAATGCCGGGCTGCCTGAATTACCGCCTGTTGTATGGTTACTTGCAATAAAACAAACGTGCATTGTTCCGTCTTCATCTTTATACTGTCCATAATCTTCAGCTTCGATTAGCTCAGCCAATTTTGTAGGTACAGTGAATTCTTTAGTAGTATCGCGTTTTTCCATAATACCTTCTGTAGTAGTAAAGTGCTTGTATATTTTCCCGTCTGCAGGGTCATATCCGTCTACTTTACCATAAGCAAGTCTCAATGTTGAATTGGCATCTGGATAATAAACTTTGTCTTTTGGCAACAAGGTCATTAATCCTTTCATATAAGTACGGTTCAATAAGGCCAATTCGTTTGATAAACGAACATATTCTGGCTGAACTTTTACCTTGTAATTATTCAATAAAGTAATACCTAATAAATAAGCTGGGTCTTTCTGTACCTTTTTAAAACTTTTTGCTCCTTTGTATTTGTCCAAAAATGCATTTACATCTTCTTCAGAAGTAAACGAAGATTTACTGAAAACAAACGAAGCGTATTTTGTGTAGTCGCCATCATATTCACGCTCAATCATATCGTAAATTTCGGTACGCATTTCAGGATCAATAACTTTAAAATATTGCTCCATCATGGCAGCCAATAATTTTTCGTCGGTTGGCATATTGTAGTTTTTAAAATAACCCGCGGCCGACTTCCTAACTCCTTCAATTATCTTATCTAAATCAGCATCGGCTTTCATATTTTCAGGGTTCAATCGATCAAAACCTAAAGCATACCGAATTATTTCTGGACCGTAATAGTAGATTTCGATAAACATAGTTCTGCTAAATGAATACTTCTCAAGCTCTTTGTGGGTTGCCTCAAATTTGGACAACAAGCTTTTGTATTTCATTCCGTATTGTTCTGTGGTTTCATCTGCTTGCTTTTGAAACCTCTTTTCGGTTGCCAGTTTTGCATCAATGGCTTTATTTAGATAAAGTCCTTTGTTTTGACCAATCCATTTTTTCCAAGCATTACTAATTCTAGATTGTTTTGCAGCATATTGAATTCTTATTTTATCACTTGAAGCCATTGCCTCTCCCATTATTTCTAACGAAATGTCTCTCATTTTAATGGTGTTTGGGTTCAGCTTTTCCATTACATAACGAACTTCATGAGAAGTTGCATATTCATTGGTTCTACCAGGAAAACCATATATCATAGTAAAATCGTTAGGTTTAACCCCAGTCATTGAAATCGGAAACGAGTGTCTTGGTTTAAAAGGAACGTTATCGTCTGATATATCTGCAGGTTTATTGTCTTTGTTGGCATAAACACGAAACATTGAAAAATCACCAGTATGTCGTGGCCAAACCCAGTTATCAGTATCAAACCCAAATTTACCAATTGAAGAAGGTGGAGCTCCAACTAACCTTACGTCATTAAATACTTCTGTAATGAACATGTAGTATTCGTTACCAAAATAAAACGGACGAATAATATACTTATAGTGCGAATCCTTAATAGCTGCATCACCAACTTTCTTGATGTTAGCCGCAATTAATTTTTGGCGATCAGCTTCTGGCATTCCATCTGTCACTCCTTCTAAAACAGATTTAGTTACATCTTTAATTTTAATAATAAAAGTGGCCGTTAAACCTGGGTTTTTCTTCTCTTCAGATTTATTCATTGCCCAAAAACCATCCGTCAAGTAATCGTTTTCTACGGAGCTATGTGACTGAATTTGAGAATACCCACAATGGTGATTGGTTAACATCAATCCTTGATCAGATAACATTTCAGCAGTACAACCGCCACCAAAATGAACAACGGCATCCTTTAAACTCGATTTATTAAATGAATAAATGTCTTCGGCTGTAAGTTTCATGCCCATATTCTGCATGTCCGATTCAGCCAGATTTTTGATTAACGAAGGAATCCACATTCCCTCTTTGGCGTTTACCACAAGGGCAATTAATAATATTTGAGTTAAAAGAATAACCTTTTTCATTTTGCTTTTTTTAGAGTTCGCTAAACTAAATATTATCGAAACATATTGGAGTAAAATAATGCCTTATGGTAATGTTCGCTCTCTACCGAATTTTTATCAATAAAATTTGGCATTTAAAAATGCAGTGTTGTAGATTTTTGTGGGAATTTGAAGAACATAATTAAAAGTGCCCTCATTGTTCTACAACAAGGCATAAAAAAGGAAGTACTGTCAAATATTGTGGGAGGACAATTTATCATGTCATTTCGAGTATTTTGCGAAAAATGAGCAAAATGTATCGAGAAATTGACATAGATTCTGTCATTCTCGATACTATCCTCCTGCGGAGGATCACTCGAATTGACAGTTCCTACAATATCTGACAGTAGTATAAAAAAAAAGCCCTGACGGAATCGCCAAGGCATTAAAATATTTTTAAAATCTAACTTAATTGTTAGAAAAAAGCAATCTAGTTAAATAATCCACCAAAAGCACCTTCAGAGTGTTCGTTAGAAGTTGACTCTCCTGAACATTCTTTACACTCTTCAAGGGTGTGAAAAGGAACAGTTCCTCCACAACCGCCCCAATCAAATGCAGTACATTTTCCGGTTGACTGGTCGTAATAATATTTAGTAAATTTTGCTTCACAATCTCCAGCGTCAGGAGCTAATCCACAATTATTGATTCCATAATCTTCTTCAGGACAATGTTCGCCTAGAAGTGCATCACACGAAAATAGTGTTAAACAAAGTGCTCCTGAAATTAATAGATTTAATGTGCGCATAATCAGTTATTTAGTTTGTAAAAGTAATAAAGTTTTGAATAGATATAATAAAGAGTGATAAACGGTAATCAAATCTGTTTTACTTGAATAATGTTCATTGGGCAAACCTCTGCTGCTTTTTCATTGGCAATAAACTCATCGTCATCAACCCTTGCGGTATGAAACCCTTTTTTATTCACTCCACCAATCAAAGTAACCTTTCCGTCCTTTTTGCTCATTCGCCATCTATCGTATGCCAACTCAACACAATAGTTGCAGCCGATGCATTTCTCTCTTTGGTGGGAAATAATAACCATATTTCTTAAGCAGAAACTACTTTATATAGTTTGTCCGAACTTCGGACAACTTGATTGAGTTTGAATGAGCAATCTACTCCTCGTGGAGCAGAATCAACAAATTTTTCATCGACCATTAGCTCAGTAATTTTGGTTTCTACATTACCTGTTGTTGGGCCTTGAATTAATATTTCATCTCCAACTTTAAGTTCTTGAGCTTCAATTTTAAAAACTGCAACCCCAGCTTTAGAATAGTAATGCATTCCTTTACCCAAGTATACCTTTTTTGTGGTTGCAGAAGATCCGCTTTGATTTGTCCACTCCCCCATTTTTTGGCCCAAGTAATAGCCAGCCCAAAATCCTCGATTGTAAACCTTATTCAATCGGTCCATCCAATCTTTAACTTTTTCATCAGAATAGGTTCCGTCTTCAACAGCATCAATTGCCTCACGATAACACTTAATTACGGCTGACACATATTCTGGAGCACGGCCTCTACCTTCAATTTTTAGTACTGAAATTCCAGTTTCTAAAAGTTGATCCATAAAATCGACAGTACACAAATCTTTTGGCGACATGATGTACTCATTATCAATTTCAAGTTCGTGCCCATCTTCTAAATCCACCACTTTATAAGTACGTCGACAATTTTGAATGCATGCCCCTCGGTTTGCACTTGAATTTTGGGTATGTAAACTCAAATAACATTTACCCGAAACTGCCATGCACAATGCTCCATGAGCAAATACTTCTATTTCAACAAGGTTTCCGGACGGCCCTCTAACATTATCGTTTTTAACACCGTCGCAAATGGTTTTCATTTGACGAAGAGATAGTTCTCTTGACAAAACCATAGTATCAGCAAAAAGTGAATAGAATTTTACGGTTTCTAAATTGGTTACATTTAGCTGGGTAGAAATATGCACTTCAACATCGACCGATTTGGCATATCCTATTACAGCCTGATCAGAAGCAATTACAGCAGTTATATTATGAGTTTTAACTTCATTAATAACCTTTTTTACAATAGATAAATCATGGTCATAAATGATGGTGTTTAAAGTCAAATAGGTTCTGATTCCTTTTTCGGAACAACGCTTTGAAATTTCTTCAAGGTCACCTAACGTAAAGTTCATAGTGGCCCGGGCGCGCATATTTAATTGGTCTACACCAAAGTATACTGAATCAGCACCATTATCAATAGCTGCCTGCAAAGCTGCAAATGAACCAGCCGGAGCCATTAATTCTACCTTCCTTTTTTCCATGCGGCAAAAGTAGTTAGGTTTTCCTTAATTAGAATGGTTTTAAATAAGGTTTATCTAACCAGTCTTAAAGTTGTGTTACCAGCTTTGGTTTCAACCAACACGAAATAAATTCCTGAAGAAAATTCAGAAGTATTAAGAGGAATAGAATTAGTGCCTAGAGTCATTTCACTTTCTAAATAAGATACCTGACGTCCCATATTATCTATTACAGAAACTTTAAGTGCTCCTTCAATTTCAGAATCAAATCTAATTTCTGTTTTTCCACTCAAGGAAGGGTTTGGAACTAGTCTCATTTGTGAGAACCCTAATTTTGTATTCACCCCATTATACAAGTCATCACCGGTAACGAGCGTAAAATAATCGTTGTTATCAAAATCAACTGATGCCGAATAAACTCCATTTACCAAACTCAATGGCACATAACGGCCATTATTTGAGGCCATGTCAGAAAGTGAGCCAATTTTTAAAGCAACACTTTTTGAAACCACTCCCATTGTTGCACTGTCAATTTCAATGGTTACAAAACCAGGATTACCTGTTTTAGAAACATACCAAGTTCTATTCAATAAAAAGCCATTACCTGTTTTTACACTGTCCCAAGTTATCGAACCATTATTATGTCCCCACAATAAAAAGTCATAGTCATTTACAGCATTTGAAGAATGCATGGTAACCATGCCTGAAATAGCCCTTGTATGGTAATCCAATTTAGAAACCTGGCCAATTCCAGCCACATCATACTTAAAATCAGGCGACCCAAAATATTTCTTCTCAGATTGTAAATCAACACCATATTTAGCTGCCAAATAATTAGCCACAATAATTCTTGGTGCATTTCCAATATCTTCTTTATAGTAGATCATTTCACCAAGTTTTCCATCTCCATAACGCTCCCAACTGTCTTTACCTAAACGAATACTTATTGAATCATTACCATCTCTAAAATGATCGCCATTAAGATAATCAACACCTAATCGATCGTCAAAATAGAATTTGTTCTTCCACATTCTTTCATTATAACTAATAGTATAAACGTGTGGTGCTTGAATATTTGGAGCGTCTACTGATGGAGTTCCTAAATACCTTTTTTGACCATCAACAACAACACCGTAAACGTTCTTAGAATTATTGTTGTCGTGAACAAGAAACCCGTTTTCTTCTCTTGCATTTGCAATCCAAGCATGACCAGTCCAATTCTCAGTGTTTGACTCTGCCACCACAAAAACGGTGATATTTTTACCCACAGGGCCAAAATTATTAACTCTCAAAAATTCGTTATTCGGCTTGTATTCCACAGCCGGCCAGCCTGCAATTCCATTTGTATCTAACCTTAAAACGGGCTTATTAGAATCCGTAGATTGTGTTGCGAAAAAACCTTTACCTGAGGTATCATACCAATTTTCTATTTTTTCACCATCAGCAGTAATAGTATCTTGATTTACATCAGTCATTACATTACTAGCTTTTAACCAAAGCATCAAGTTGTCAGCATCACCAACTCCTCCGGGTCCATTTGGACCTACAGAAATAGGTTCAGGTAAATAATCAATTCGAATGGTACGGGCAGAATCATTTAAGACCCCATTTGTTGCGCTAGTAACTGCTCCTCTTGGTAAATCCACATAAACAAATCCTTCTGCTTGTGCTGTAATTTGAACATCGAACAATCTACCATTCGCCCTAATGCTGCTTACTGTTCCGTTCCGAACTACCAAATCACTAGCATCAAACCCTAATACAGAATCTGCTGTTACGTGTGATTTAAAAACAACCTGAATGGTAAAGTCTGCATCAAAAGTAAAATTCTCATTTTCGACACTCAGATAAGCATTTAACTTTTGCGGTGCAACTCCAGTCGCTCCAATTAAATCACTTTCCCAAAGCCCTCTTCCATAAGTAGCGGCTTTCAGCTTACTTTGATTGTGATCGCTTGGGTGGTAATAAATATCCAAATCTCGAACTCGAGCGCTTCCTCCTAAACCAGCACTAAAAGATTGCCAAGTAGTATCTCCACTTACCAAACAAAAAACACCTGCATCAGAGCCTGCATATAAATTACCATTTATGGTATCAACTTTAAGAACATGGACAGGAACATCAGGTAAGTTCTGAGACATTGATTTGAATGAGTTTCCACCATCACTCGATGCGTAAACATCATTACCAGATATAATATAAATCAATAATGAATCGTTGGGGTCAGTTTCAAAATCGGCCAAAAACGCAGATATCGGAGCATTTAAGTATTCTGACCAAACATAATTAGTGTCATAAATATTATCACACTTAATAAACCTCGATTTAGTTCGATCATCGCTTTGAACAATAGCCATTATTCTTGCGGGGTTACTTCTGTCTAATTTAACTCGGATATACCTGCCTACGTTTGCAGCGACTCCATTACTAATATTTTTCCAAGTAACATCTTTTCTATCCTTAGTATGCATATTAGTCGACTTCCATAAGGACTCACGACCTTGATACATAGTTTGGTTATCGTAATAATCCAATATAAATGGCGTAACCCAAGGCCCTTCATCTGTTGGTTTTTCAACTACTTGAGCAGATCCAATGTGATTCAAATAACGAGTTACCCCTCCGTACTGATAAGATGTGTAAAATATCGTAGAATCACTTGCATCAAATAAAGCCTGCATTCCATCTGCCCCATATGTTGAAGTCCATTTATAACCATCATAGTATTTAGAACCACAATCTTGATAGCCGTTAAGCACATGGTCTGAGTGAAATGGACTCTGAGCTACAGAATAAATAGCAGCTACACCAAGGTTAGATAAGTCTTCGAAAGTTTTACCCCTATTTGTACTTCTATGTACTCCCCCATCATCTAACACATATAAATCTTTAGTTATGGGATGAATTTCAATGCAATGATTATCAGAGTGGGTTTGATTCAACTTAACCCAACTCAGGCCAGCGTCAAAAGACTTATACAATTGTACATTTCCGCAATACATAATATTTTCATCATCAGGATCTATCTTAAAAGATGCATTATACCATCCTTGTCTATCTCTATCCAATAAAAAGTTTCCAGTTTCCGTAACAGTAGAAAAAGTGTCGCCAGAATCCATTGACTTAACCAATCTTCTTTCACCTACACCATAAAGCAAATCAGGGTTACTTGGTGTTACTTCAATTTCTTGGCGCATATCAGGGTACAATCCTTCGGTAACAAACCGCTTTGTCCAAGTATCGCCATTATCATGGGAAACAAAAATGAAGGAGGCGATTCCAGGATATGTCCATTGTGATGCATATACATAATCTGAATTTTCAGGTTTAAACTCCATATCTCTAAAATCCCCAGAAGATCGTTTCAAAGACCAAGTTGTACCAGAGTTAATGGACTTATAAATTCCATTTCGAGTTGCGGCTAATATTATTTTAGAATCTGTAGGATCGATTAAAATTCGGCAAACTGTTTCTTCAGCCATACCCAATGATGATTTGCTCCAATTCATTCCCCCATCAGTACTCTTAAAAACACCTGTACCTTCAGTTTCAAAAGCGTCGGCATCTCCGGTACCAATGTAAATGATATTTGGGGAGTCTTGGTCAATGGCAATGGCAGATACACCAAAATTCATTAAATCGTCTTTTGGCAAAATCCAAGTTTTTCCGTTATCGTGAGTTATCCAAATACCTCCAGAAGGACTACCAACATAAAAAGTATTTGAATCAGTTGGATGAAAAGCTATTGTGGTAAGTCTCCCAACTCCACGAGAATAATTCTCTTCTTGATAAGGGCCTAATTCTATCCAATTTCCATTGCTAGATCTTGAAGAAATTAGTCTATCAAAAGATTGGGCGCTTTCCCAAACCTGGCTGTAAGGTTTTATAGAACCATCAGGTTGAACATAAGGTTGAACATAGTTTCTCCATCGTTCAAATTGTTTTACTCCTGAATGTTTCGCTTTTTCTTTCCCTTTCCATGCTTTAGCAAATGACTCGTTAGCTTTAAAAAAATTGGCGTTTGGATCAGACATTGCCTCAATCCAATACGTATCCTGACTAATTCCACACAAGCTAACTATTAAAGCTAGTACCGTTATCGTTCCCCTCAAAGTTCTGTTTTTTATGTAAGGGCCAAATGTAGTGATATTGTAAAGTTTTCATTATTGTTTATTTTTCTAATTAAGGTAAACTAGAATCCTTTTTTAATTTCTTTGTATCAAACAAATTTTCATGAAAAAAATCGTACTTATTCTTTCACTTTTTATTCTTTCTTTCGGATTCAGTAATGCTCAAAATGCTACTTTTCCTTCAAGTGCATCACTACTCACTTCATTCCCTGTGACCTGTAGTCCTATTGAATATTCAATAACCTGGCAAACAAACTGCATAAATCATGTATTCAATAACTTCAGTTATAACATTATTGGTAGCGATTTAATTATTGATATTAACTATACTGGTAGCTTTGCATGTGCAGGGGCCCTTAGCTTTCCTACAATGACCGCAACGCTAAATAATGTTCCAGTTGGAACTTACACGGTTAAAGTTCAGGGAAACACATCTGGTTCAACGGGTGGACTGATAACTCTGCCTGGTACTTTAACAGTAGGTTCTTGTTGCCCAGTAACCTCACAAATAAGCGGTTCATTTCCGACTTATTGTATTGGTGATAGCATTTCACTAACTAGTAACAATAACGTAAGTGTTACAGCTCATCGTTGGTATAAAAACGGCATTCTAGCCAGTAGCACCTCAAATTATTCGTCTATAAGTACCCAAATGGGATTGGATACTTTTATGCTTGTAGTTGACACGTCTACCGTTTGTTCTGATACAACATCAGTAATAATTAACACACTAAAAAACTTGAAACTAGATAACGATACTGTGGTTTGTTTATTTACCAATTTAGCAATTAAGGCTCCTACAGGTTGGACTACTTATTCATGGTCAAATGGATCAACGAGCGCAAACATTCGTTCTTCAGTTTCAAATACTTACACGTTAACAACGACTGCTGGCAGTGGTTGTATGCAAACCGATTCAATTATGGTTGAACATAGAGGTCCTTTATTTTCTTTAGGGCAGGATACTACATTTTGTGGTGGATCGTCAATTGACCTTATTATTGACCCACTTTGGGCTACTTCACGATGGATACCTTCAAATGATACAAACAGAACATTAAATGTAGACACTGCAGGAATTTATGTGGCCGAAGTAACCAACAATTTGGGTTGTGTATTTCAAGACGCCATTAAAGTTACCTTAAGTGACACCTTAATTCCAATTATGGGTAATGATAGTATTTGTGACGGAAATACGAATAAACTATATGTTAATGCTGGAAATACGGGTATCACTTGGTCTACAGGAGCAACTACCGATACTATTGAAGTAACAACTTCAGGAACATATACTTTAACGGCAACGGCGTCTAATAACTGCCCTGTAAGCGCCAGTGCTTACACCCACTTTCATGCTCTTCCACCTGTAAACTTGGGGAACGACACGAGTATTTGCCAAGGCGATACAATAACATTAGTTGCTGGTAATGGCTCTGAGGATTATTTCTGGTTCAATTGGGTTACTGCTGCTCAAATTGACGTTTGGTCGGCTGGTACGTATTCTGTAAAAGTTACTTCTCCTGAAAACTGTGTTAAAAACGATACGATAACAATTGCAGTAGCAAAATGTGACA
>JBMYOI010000053.1:0-14228 GCA_049599135.1 Salibacteraceae bacterium | reverse complement strand
ATGTAGAAGTGTAAATACGTCGCGTTTTGTAATGAATTTCTAAATCACTTACGATTACATTGGGCAAGTCTTTACTATATAATTCCCAAGTGGCTAAGCTGTCATTGGTATAATAGACACCCACATCGGTTCCTACATACAAAGCATTATTTCCTGATAATTTATCTTGTTCAATGCAGTTAACTGGAATATTTGGAAGATTTCCTGATCTATTTTGCCACGTAGCACCTCCATTTTGTGTTTCGTAAATCTTAACCCCAGTAACAAATCCACCAATGGAGGCCCAGATTATTTTATCGTTTCTATCATCAATTTTAACAGATGTAATATAAAGGCTATCTGGTAATCCGTTGGTAATGTCTTGCCATGTATTGCCTCCATTTATGGTATAAAACACTTGCGAATTGTACGATTGAGCATAGTCAATTCTCTTGGCTACAACCATCACATCATTATCACCAGTACTCACATCGAATGCTGATATTACGGTAGGATTACCACCAGGGAAGAAACCAACAGAACTCCAGTTGTTAAAACCAAAACCTTCTTCCAAATTAACTGCACCTAAAAATAAACGATTTGAGTTCTCTGGATCTCGCAACAAGGGCGTTGTCCAACCATAAGAACCCTGACCACCGTAATTTATATAATTATAATTCTGACCTCTACTCCTCGATTTATGAACGTATCCATATTGTGACGAAGTAATTATTTCATTGGTATCTGTTGGGTGTAGCAAACAATCCATTCCATCACCGCCAGCAACATTTCGCCAAACTCCATCAACATCTCTGTAAAAGCTACCATTGTCTTGTGCTCCGGCAACCAATACTCCTTCAATGCTATCAGAGGTAGCTACACGATAAAAGCTGGTAATCTGCATACCGGAAGAAACATCCTCCCAATCAGTTGGAAACTCATAGCCAGGAATTGTATCAGCATTTCCCCAAGAACCCATAGCAATTGAATCGGTTCTAAAAACACCACCGTCGTTACACATATAATATTTTCCATCTAAGGGGTTATGAGTCAAAAAATGCTGATCGGCATGTGGGGTAAAACCATATTGACGAATCCAATACGAACAAATATTCCATGTTTTACCACTGTCTTCACTTCCCCAAATATTTATTCCACCAACGAAAACTCTAGCAGGATTATTTACATCGGCATAAACAGTTAAGTCGTAGCTCCCTTGTCCCCCTGTACCAGTACCATCATACCATTCTAGTATGTTTGGGGCTGTTGTATTATCAACCACCAAACTCCAGTTTAAGCCACCATCAATACTACTATAAAAGGCATAAAAGCCTCTGTCCATACCACACGAAACAGCGTAACACACATTTGAATCAGCCTTTGTAACGGTTATTTCTATTCGTTGTACTTGGCCAGTGGGCGCAATTGGAGCATTCGATTTTGACCATGTTTTTCCAAAATCTGCAGAAGCCCAAATTGAAGATGTACCAAAATTTAAGTTACTAATATAACCGGTCGAAACAATCAGTTTATTTGAATTAAAAGGATTCATTTCAAAGTCCCAAATAATTTCATTCAGCTTTTGAGTCCAATTAACTCCACCATCATTAGAATGCCAAACACCACTAATGCCACCAGCAATGAGCTCTTGACTATTAGACGGATTGACAAAAACTCTGCGAATCAAAGACTGATCGAACTGAGTTTGATCAAAGGTGAGTCCAGTTGCCGCCCATGATAATCCACCATCGGTTGATTTATAGACTCCCATTCCGTAATGTGTATTTCTTTTTCTACCATCTGTAGTCAAAGCAACTCCTAAATAGGCATAATCACCGAGTGAAACATATAAAACGTCCGGGTTATTCTGATCAACTGCAATATCACTAATTCTTAAAATTGGTAGGTTGTTATTTATTGGCGTATAAGATTGTCCCGAATTGGTCGTTTTCCAAATTCCACCTTGTGAAACTCCTACCCAATAGGTATTTGAATCGGTAGGATGAAAAGTGATACAATTTACACGAGCAACTCCATGACTTGAAGTAGGGTTATATGCTCCAACCAAAGTATCTGGACCTTCAGGTGACCACGAAGAATCACTAGCTCGGGAGCTTTGAAAGCTTCCTTTAAGCTGGCTTACTAGCTGCGCTGTTTTTATATAATCTGCATTGGAGACTAAGTTCCCCCTACCATCAGTTCTAGTTTCATAAAAGTTGGCCCAACGTTGAATCCATTTGTAACCTTTAATGTTTTCATCGGTTTGAGATCCTTTCCAATCATTAATATTCTTTACGTAAGATTGAAAATCATTTGAAGATTCTCCTAAGCTATTTTCTAATAATGCTTGAGCATTTGCAAAGCATGCAACAAAAAGGAAACTCAATATGATTAAGTATGATTTCATAATTTTTATTTGATTGGTAAATGTAGGAATAGAAATTATAATCCCAATTGATAAAATGATATACATTACTTATAAACCAATTTGCTGCATTGAAAAAAAAAACGATACTAAATCCCCAACATCACAGTTTACAACCAGTAACACCTATGTAATTAACAACTTAAATATTAAATCATGAAAACAATTTCAATTTTTATCTCGGCCATTCTATTAGCTTATTTATTCTCTGCTTGTGAAAAAGACAATGAACAAATTCTTACAAAGACTAGTGTTGAATCTATTGCTGATTTTTTTAAAGACAATAGGGTCAACAATACTCAAATATTTACTGAAGACAATAATAAGATTGTCAGAATTACAGGTGAACAGGGTACTTCAATTATTTTTTCTCCAAACTCGTTTGAAACCAAAAATGGAGATCCTGTCACAGGAGAAATTGAAATAAAACTTTTAGAAGTCTATACCAAAGGAGACATGATACTAAATGACCTACCAACGGTGGGAAGAAAAAAGAATGGCGAATTGGCTCCATTAATTTCGGGAGGGCAGTTTAACATTCAAGTTTCTCAAAATCAAGAAGAATTAAAATTGGTAAAAACAGCTTTTGTATCAACAAAAGATCAAGAACTTGATGATAACATGGGTATATTTGAAGGCGAAGAACTTAACGGCCAAGTGACTTGGATTGAATCGACAAATAATTCTATCGAAAATTGTGATACGGGAATCGTGAAAATTGGACAGTACTGTCTCAATCTTAATTTTTTAAATTGGATTAACTGCGATTTTTTTAATAATGACCCTCGCCCCAAAACACAAATCGCAATAGAACTACCTTCTGATTTCAATTCTACTAACACACACGTTTATATTACTTTTCAAAACCAATCCTCCATATTAAAACTGCATGGGGAAGAAAATATATTTAGAATACCCTCAGGTTACAACGGGTTACCAATTGGGCTCGTTACAAACATTCATTGCATCGCAAATGGTAAAAATGGGATTGAATATGCAGCAATAAATACAACTATAGAAAAAGATCATTTAGAGGTAATAAAAAATACTCAGTTTGAAACTCTTACATTGGCAAAGGCGATAGAAAAATTAAAGCTCATCCAATAATTTTTTTCACCGCCACCCCACCTTTTCACAAAAACCTTCGTGTATGTAATTGGAACGCCCATAATTTACCCATATTAGAGTATTCCTTAAGAGACCTGCAAACGAACAATTGTGGGTCTTTTTTTTTTGATTATCAAAGATTTAAATTCATTTCAAAGCCTTAACAATAAGGCCTCAGGACATTAATTGTTAGATTGTATTCTTTTATTCTCGATACATTCTGACTAAAAGGGTCAGAACACTCGAATTGACAGAAACACAACTTTTTTATTTCCTCTTTTTAGAAACTAGAAGAATTACTGCTGGTAATAGTAACAAATCACTGATTACAGCAACCAAAAGAGTAATGCAAATCAACAGCCCGATATAAAAGGTTCCTGAGAAATCAGATAAACACAAGGTTAAAAAACCGCCAGACAAAATAAGAGTTGTCACAATTATTGCCTTCCCAGTAGTTGCGAACGTTCCGCTCATTGCCTTCGACAAATCTCCATTATTGATTTTTAACTCTTGTTTAAGTCGAGCCAAAAAGTGAATACTATCATCAACGGCAATTCCAAAAGCGATTATAAAAATAATAGAAGTAGATAAATTAAAATCGATAGAAAAAACGCCCATTATGGCGGCACAAATAAGCAATGGAAAGACATTAGGCACCAATGAAACAAAAGCCATTTTCACCGATTTAAATAAAAACCCAACCAAGAATCCTATTAATAAAATCGCTACGACCAGACCTTCAATCACGTTTTGAGCAATGAATGTCGTATTTACATCCATTAGGGTTGCCGAGCCAGTCATTTTATATTTAATCAAATTTGAATCTATGTTATTGACATAAAATTTTGCGAACTCAGCATTTTTCAAATTCATGGCATAACTGCCTAAGTCCGGTATTTTACCAGTAACCCTCGCCTCTCGGTGATTTCGGTTCAAAAAAGCAGAAGAGTTTACTTGTTTTGCGTAACGATATAAATCTTCTTCTAATCGTTTAAGTCGCTTATCACTTTCTGGTACTTTATATTTTTCTTGCTTTCCTGAATACCAGATTCTATTTGCATTTTTCACAATACTAATGGGGGAAACCAGCGACCCCACTCCATAAACTGAATCCAAATAGTTGTGCATTAATTCAATTTGGGTAATAACGGCTCTATCAAATAAAGACGCCGTTGAATCGGTTAACCACAGTTTCATTTCGAAAGGGCGAGCGCCTGAAAAGTTATCTTTAAAAAACCTGAAATCGACTCGTGAAGGATGGCTTTCTTTAAGTCCGTCAAGAATGTAATTGTCCTTTTTAATCAGAGTGGAAGCACCAATTGAAAGAACAGCGATCACACTACTTACTAAGATTATTTTCACATAATTGGTTTGAACAAATCGGTCTGTTTTAGACAAGAAAGAGAGCCACACATCTTTTGATTTTTCGTTCTCTTTTTTGTAAATCGGTTTATGAATCAATAAAAGTGATGGGAATAAAGTATAAGTTAATATGAACGAAAAAACGAGACCTATACAAGAATATAGCCCCATATCGGCAACTGGCTGAACAGAAGAGTTAAGCAAGGTCAAGAAACCAACCATGGTGGTTAAAGTGGTCAATAGAGTAGCAAAACCAATCTCTTTAACAGCAACAATAAGTGCCTCTTCTCTTGATTGCCCTTCCCTTCTCAATGTAAGGTAATGGGTTAACAAATGGACTACCGCCGAAATGCCAATTACCATTAATAAAGTTGGGATAATATTCGAAAGCAGATCGATTCCTTTCCCGGTTAAAGTCATTACCCCAACGGTCCATAATACCACAATACCAACTACAGCAAGAGGCATCCAAATCCCCCAAAAAGAGCGATAGGCAATAAACAAAAACAAGACAAGAAGGAAAATACTAGACCCTACAAAAACTAAAGATTCTCTTTGAATCAAGTTTATATACACCAGCTGGCCTTCACTTCGCCCAGCCATATGGGCTTCGTCAAATTGAAAACGCTCAGTTGCTTGACGAACTTCCTGGGTTAAACTCAAACACCCTTCGTTATCCAACAATGGTTTATGCTTAACAATTATAGCTATTACAGGACCATGATTAGAAAAAATTGAATTGGTTAACTCATAAGTATTGAAAATTTTTAAGCTGTCTTTTAAGTATTGCGAAGGGTCATTAATATGCACATAAGGAATTTCGACCAATGCAGGGTGCATACTGTACCTTCTGAATTCTTTGACATTAGTTGGACTTATTACCAATTCTACATTTTCAGTAACCTCAAGTGCTTTTGTCAAAGAATCAACCTGATTTAAAAATTGTTGGTTAAAAACACCATCGTTATTTTTTAAGCCAACTAAAATGTAATCGTTATCAGTTTCAAACTGATCTCTATACTCTTTAAAAAAGGCTGTTTCAGAACTATTTTTTGGAAAGAAGGCTTCAAAATTGTAATTGTACTCTACATCTTTTATTTGCCAAAGCATAAAAAGCGTGATTACACCTATAACAGCGAGCAATACATATTTCAATTTCGGATAATTCAACACAAACGCAAATGAAACTGATAAATCTTTTGTATGTGCTTTTATCTCCTGTTTTTTATTCAATCTATCTTAATTTATTAAAACCACCTCTCATATTCTAATCTCAACTTCTATTGACTCTTATATTTTTGATTTAAATTTCCCAGATGTTAAAGACAACAAACCTTTTCCAAATCATTGTTTCTATATTCATCATACTTGTAATAAGTTCATGTGCCACTTGGAAAGCATCGAAAGTAATGGACGTGACCTACTCTACTCAAAAGTCATTTAAAAGCACTGTGAAGTTTAACCGTCCATTGAAATTAATAGTAATACCTGTTGTAATAAATGGAAAATCTTATAATTTTTTATGGGATACTGGAGCCATTTCTGTCATCAGTGAAGATTTAAAAAACGAACTGAATTTGAAAAAGAAGTTCTCTAGTGGTGTTAAAGATTCTGCCGGTAAATCGAATAAACTTGAATACGTTCAAGTACCTCAAATAACAATATCAGGTATTGAGTTTAACAACGTAGGTGTTGCAGTTACAAATGCAGTGAAGTCGAAAACTTTATCTTGTTTGAACATAGAAGGCATAGTTGGCGGCAACTTAATGAAGGCAGCAATATGGGAGCTAAAATTGAATGACAATGAATTGAATTTTGCGTCACACATTGATTCCTTTGATATAAAGGAAAACTCATTTCCCGTAGGATTTAAAATTGGCAACTTCGGAACCCCATATGTTGATTTATTTGTGGATACAAACAAGTTTTCAAAACTAACTTTTGACTCAGGCTATTCGGGTTTTGTTTCAATTTCTAAATCTAACTTTAAGGATACTAGCTTTACATCAATAGCTACAAAACACTTAGGGTATAACTCTTCAGGTCTCTATGGCCAAAACCATTCTCTTCAATATTCAATTCCTATGAGAGCATCTATTGATTCATTGCATGGGAACACAGATGTCGTGAGTATAAGTAATACCAAGAAAAAAAAATTGGTTGGAGTAGAGTTCATGGAAGGATATGATTTAATTATCAATTGGAATACAAAAATGATTCACTTAACTCCATTACCTATTGAACAGAAAGCACTCTCGTATCGTACTATTATTCCCAAATATTTAGAAAACAAGTTAGTTCTAGGAACGATTGAGATGAATTCGAACACTCAAAACCTCAAAATTTCAGATAAAATTGATTTTCTAAACGGGAAAAACACTCAGGATTTTACTATTCAAGACTATTGTCACTTCATTAATAATGTTGAAGATACACCAGATTCGTTGCTGATTGAATTAGAAAACGGCAAACAGGTTTGGTCAACTAAAAAGTCATTTGATTAGAAACAAATTTCAACATTCATTAATTATCTTTTTTCTACGCTCCTCATTCCCATGAAAACGGGAATCTAAGACCAGAATATTACACGCACTCATCTTAATGATTCTTGACAAGATATCTATGGACTTACTTTTGTTAATTCAAAGGGATTATGTAACATTTTGCCCCCTTTTAATTCTGATTTCAAATCCCTACTTCTATTTAATGTCAAATCCTACTTTTGCAGAAATTACGGAGCATGAGAGAATTGATTGAAAAAGCTTGGGAGAACAGAGATTTATTGCAAACTGAAGAAGTTCAGAATGCCATAAGAAGTGTAATAAAAGATTTGGATAACGGAATGCTTCGAGTAGCTGAGCCTACTGATAATGGCTGGCAAGTTAACGAATGGGTAAAAAAAGCAGTTGTGCTTTATTTTCCAATTCAAAAAATGGAAACCATTGAAGTGGGACCTTTTGAATTCCATGACAAAATGGACTTAAAAACAGGCTACAAAGAAAAGGGTGTACGTGTTGTACCTCATGCCATTGCTCGTTATGGAGCTCACATAGCCAAAGATGTAATTATGATGCCTTCGTACATTAACATAGGAGCTTTTGTAGATAGCGGTACCATGGTAGACACATGGGCTACTGTTGGGTCATGTGCTCAAATTGGCAAAAATGTACATTTAAGTGGCGGTGTTGGTATTGGTGGTGTATTAGAACCACTACAAGCTGCTCCAGTTATCATTGAAGATAACGCGTTTATAGGTTCTCGTTGCATAGTAGTTGAAGGTGTTAAAGTAGAATCTGAAGCTGTTTTAGGCGCTAACGTTGTATTAACCGCAAGCACTAAAATTATTGACGTTTCTGGTCCAGAGCCAATTGAATACCGTGGAGTTGTACCCGCAAAATCAGTGGTTATTCCAGGAACGATACCCAAGAAATTTGCAGCTGGTGAATACCAAGTACCCTGTGCTTTGATTATTGGAAAAAGAAAAGAAAGTACTGATAAAAAAACATCATTAAACAACGCACTAAGAGAATACGACGTAGCCGTTTAATGAACAGTATACTAGTCATACAAACCGCTTTTATTGGTGATGTAGTACTCGCGACTGCCGCTCTTGAAAAACTACATCAATTTTATCCTACTGCTAAAATTGATATGCTTATTCGCAAAGGGAATGAAGGTTTGCTCGAAAACCATCCTTTTATAAATGATTTGTTGATTTGGAATAAAAAGGAGTCTAAATACAAGAATCTTTCAGCGATAATCAAACAAGTTAGGAGCTCTAAATATGATGCTGTTTTTAACCTTCAACGGTTTGCAGCTTCAGGGTTAGTCACTTTTTTGTCAGGAGCAAAATACAAGGCTGGATTCGATAAAAATCCTTTTTCATTTTCGTATAATCACAAAGTAAATCACCAAATTGGCAATGGGAAACATGAAATTGAACGCAACCAAGAAGTTTTAGAACCTAAAACGACTAAAACTAAAGCATTGCCTCAACTCTACCCTAGCGCATCAGACTTTGAAAAAGTAACTAAGTACCAAGAAAATGAATATGTAGTATTGGCTCCTGCTTCAGTTTGGTACACCAAACAATTGCCACAAAATAAATGGGTAGAGCTAATAAAAACATTGAACCCAAAGTTGAATGTTTATTTGATTGGTGGCCCCGGTGACATTGAATATTGCAAAGGAATTACAAAGGATCTTTTTGGAAATAAAATTGAAATTCTAGCCGGCAAATTATCATTTCTAGAATCAGCAGCTCTTATGAAAGGGGCCAAAATGAACTATGTAAACGACAGTGCACCATTGCACATAGCTGGAGCGGTTAAAGCACCGGTTACTGCTATTTTTTGTTCAACTATACCTTCTTTTGGTTTTGGCCCAATATTGCCAAATGGAAAAATTGCTGAAATAGGCACAGACTTAGATTGCAGACCATGCGGTTTGCACGGGCTACGCGAATGCCCAAAAGGTCATTTTAAATGTGCCACAGATATTAACATGAAATCAGTTGCGGTTTGAAAACAAAAGACGATAAAGACATACTAAAAGCAGTTAAAGCCGGAAAAACGCTTTTGTATCCAACTGAAACAGTTTGGGGCTTGGGATGTGATGCTTCTAATGAAGAAGCTGTAAATCGAATTTTCAACTTAAAACAGCGCTCTGACTCAAAAAGTTTAGTTTGTTTAGTAAGTGATGATGCTATGTTGAATCGACTTATTCCTGAAATTCCCGAAATAGCGTGGGAATTATTTGATGAAACAGACAAACCCTTAACGCTTGTTTTACCCAATGCAAAAGGCCTAGCAAAAAACGTCGGAGCAGAAGACGGTTCTGTTGCCGTTAGAATAATAAGAAGCGGGCCTGTACACAAACTGATTTACAATTTCAGAAAACCCATTGTAAGTACATCTGCAAATATTTCAGGACAACCCTCTACTCGATTCCAAAAAGAACTAAGTTCAACAATAACTGACGGAGTTGATGTAATTGCTGATTGGGAAGAGTCGCAAATGACCGGAAAACCTTCAAGCATTATTAAAATTGAAGTTGACGGACAATTTAAAATATTGAGGCATTAATGAAGCTTTCAAAAGATCTTAAAGATCCCATATTCAAAAAAATTGCAGCCATTGCACAACAAGAGAACCTTAAAACTTTTGTTATTGGTGGCTATGTTCGCGATTTGTTATTAAACCGAAATCAAAAAAAGGACATTGATTTAGTTGTTTTAGGTAATGGTATTGACATGGCTTCTGCTGTTACTAAATCGCTGGGTACAGAAGGAAACCTAACGGTTTTTAAAAGCTTCGGAACCGCCATGATCAAATTACCCGATTGGGAGCTTGAATTTGTTGGCGCTAGAAAAGAATCTTACCGTTCAGATAGTCGAAAACCCATTGTTGAAGACGGCACCTTAGAAGATGATCAAAACCGAAGAGATTTTACCATAAATGCAATGAGCATTTCATTGAATCAAGAAAATTATGGTGAACTAATTGACCCGTTTAATGGACTTGAAGATTTAGAAAATAAAATACTTAAAACTCCTCTAGACCCCGACCAAACCTATTCAGACGATCCGTTGAGAATGATGCGGGGAATTCGTTTTGCGAGTCAATTAAACTTTAAAATTGAGAAGGAGTCTTTTGAATCAATTGCCAGAAACAAAGATAGAATCAGTATTATTTCGAAAGAACGAATTGCTGAAGAACTTCATAAAATAATGGCTTCTCCTAAACCTTCCGTAGGATTAGAGATGATGTATAAAACTGGTTTAATGAAAATCATTCTTCCTGAAATACACAACCTACAGGGAGTTGAAGAAATTGAAGGACAAACCCATAAAGACAATTTTTACCATACTATTCAAGTAGTCGATAATTTGGCTGCTACCTCCGAAAATCTTTGGTTGCGTTGGGCAGCATTACTTCACGATATAGGGAAACCTGTAACTAAAAAGTTTGACCCAGAAATTGGCTGGACTTTTCACGGGCACGAATTCATAGGTTCTAAAATGGTTCAACAGGTTTTTAAAAATCTAAAAATGCCATTGAATGACAAAATGAAGTATGTCAAAAAAATGGTTCATTTAAGTTCGAGGCCTGCTGGATTATCAAAAGAAAACATTACAGACAGCGCTATACGTCGGCTTTTAAATGATGCCGGTGAAGACGTAGAGGAGCTAATGTTATTGGTTGAAGCAGACATTACTTCAAAAAATAAAGCGCGGGTTAAACGTTATTTGAACAACTTTCAATTGGTTCGCCAAAAGCTGAAAGAAATTGAAGAAAAAGATCATGTTCGAAATTTTCAACCACCTATTTCCGGTGAGGAAATAATTAGCACATTCAATTTAAAACCAAGTAGAGCTATTGGCGATTTGAAAGCTTCAATTAAAGAAGCTATTTTGGCAGGAGATATTCCCAATGAATATAATGCAGCCAAAGAATACATGCTAGCTAAGGGTAAAGAAATGGGATTGATTGCTACTCAGCAATAGAATTTCCTTTCTTCAAATAAAAAACAAACTCTACCCTTCTATTTTGTTTTCTGCCTTCATCAAATTGATTAGAGGCAACAGGCCTGCTCATGCCGAACCCCTCAGCCCTAACTCTCTTCGAATCTAAGCCACGACGAGTAAGTTCTAACATTGAGTAATTAGCTCTTTGTTCTGATAAACTTAAGTTGTAATCAGCATTTCCTATTCCGTCAGTATAACCTTCTATAACCAACATTAACGAAGTATTTTGGTTTAATACTTTCATTATTTCATCAAAATAGGAAATATCTTCTTTTTCAATAAGTTCGGCTTTGTCGTTTTCAAAATGAAGGTTCAAGGTAAGCACCAATGAATCTTCACGAATTGAAACATGACTAGAATCAAAATAACGTACAAATTCATCTTTTTCGACCATCATTTGAGTCGGCTTACTTGGTTTAGATTTTAATGAATTCTTTTTAAGAAGAACAGCGGAGTCGTAAGCTCCGTCACCTGCGTCGGCAATCGCAATTTTCAAAACGTATGCCTCACCCGGAATCACGTCAGCTTTAGCTTCAAGCCAAGTTGTTAATCCATCGAACTGAAAATTATAAGCGTATTCACCTAGCTCCAAATTATCTTTCCACTTCAATACTGAATTCTCATCCCATACACCATTTGAGATATAATGGTCAGAATGTTTTAAATGATTCACATTATCTATAGTTACGGGACTATTTGTACCCGGCAGAATTGCTAAATTGGTTCTAACCCCGCTTGCTGAATGAACCAAAATAAATGCGAACACGTCATTTACTCCTTTGTTTATATATTCCGGATATTCTTCTGAAGCAAAAACGTATTCAAACGATATTTGATCGAATTTAGGGATAAAGTCAAATTGCAAAATAGCAGCATCAAAGGTTTGGTTTTTAGCCAATTTAGTCAATTCCTCATCCCCTTTCCCTACCAGTCTTGTTCCTACGTTGGATCGGTCATTTGGACCAACGGCATTTTTCGCATATCCTGTCGATAGGATAACGCCTTCTCGAATATCTATATGGGTGGCTTCAGTTTTAAAAGTTCCAAACTGTAATGAATTACCAAATGCCGTAGAAGAAATAATGGTAATTCCTGAATTTTGACTTATCAGTTCGTTACCTATTAATTGAGATGGAGACACTTTAGAGTTAACTCTTAGCTGCGCAACACAATTAGAAGTATAAAAAATTATGAAAATGAATATTAAGTTTCTCACCTTTCAAAAATATAGGCAGAATCCTCTAATTAAAAATATATTAGATAAGTTAACCTACTATTTTACCAAACAAGTCAAACTCCTCTGCTTCAGTAATTTCTACTTGAGAAAAATCGCCGATTCGGGCATATCCATCTTCTTTATGAACCAAAACCTCATTATCCACTTCAGGTGAATCATATTGTGTACGTCCAATAAAATATTCACCTTCTACTCTATCAAATAAAACTTTGTGCGAACTTCCAACCTTAGCTTGATTTAACTCTAGTGATATTCCGCTTTGCGTTTCCATGATGGCATTTGCTCTTGCTTGTTTTATTTCTGCAGGAACATCATCTACTAATTTATGAGCCGACGTATTTTCTTCATGAGAATAAGTAAAACAACCTAACCGGTCAAATCGAGTGCTTTCTACCCATGACATCATTTCGTCAAAATCTTTTTTAGTTTCCCCAGGAAAGCCTGTAATTAAAGTAGTTCTTAAAGCAATGTCAGGCACTTTTTGACGAATTGCATCAATCAGCTTATCCGTTTTCTCTCGATTAATACCCCGTTTCATAGCTTTTAACATGTCTGAACTTGCATGTTGCAAAGGCATATCTAAATATTTACAAACCTTATCATGCTTATTCATCACATCTAAAATATCCATTGGAAATCCAGAAGGATATGCATATTGCAATCGGATCCAATCAATGCCCTCAACATCTGCCAAACGATCAATTAACTCAGAAAGGTTTCTTTTTTTATAAATATCTAAACCATAATAGGTTAAGTCTTGAGCAATTAGAATCAATTCTTTAGTACCATTACTAGCCAAACTTTTAGCGTTACTAATCAATTGATCCATTGGAGTCGAAACATGTTTTCCCCTCATTAATGGAATTGCACAAAAGGCACACGGTCGATCGCAACCTTCAGCTATCTTGAAGTATGCATAATGACTGGGAGTTGTAAGCAAGCGTTCACCAACCAATTCATGCTTATAATCGGCTTTCAATGTTTTTAAAAGTCGAGGCAATTCGCGGGTTCCAAACCATGCATCAATTTCTGGAATTTCGGCTGATAAGTCATCTTTGTAACGTTCACTTAAACAACCTGTCACCATCACTTTATCAACCTGTCCATCTCTTTTAGCCTGAGCCCAATCTAAAATGGTATCAATGCTTTCTTGTTTAGCGTTATCTATAAAACCACAAGTATTAATAATAACTGTGGAAGAATCTAAATCGTTGTTTTCGTGATGAACATCAAATTTATTGGCCTTCAATTGACTCATCAGAACCTCAGAGTCAAATATATTTTTAGAGCAACCTAAGGTGATAACATTTACCTTATTCTTTTTTAGAGTCTTTGTTTTCATGCCAATAATTAAGTCTGCAAAATTACTAGGGGAATTGGTTTACAAGACTATTTACATGACTTTGTGGGATTTTAACAGAACTGTAGTTGGCTGATAAAAACTAGCTAGTTAATTGTTTAAGCATAAAATATGGGCATTTTGAATGGCCCGTGTTTCCATACCTTTTTTCAACTTTGACGAAACCATTTTTTTTATACAAATTAATAGCAGGAATCATATTCGGTAAAGTTTCTAAATAACAGAACTTATA
>JBMYOI010000052.1:0-14931 GCA_049599135.1 Salibacteraceae bacterium | reverse complement strand
GAAAACTTACTGATTAAAGACAATGAAATTAACAATGTTCAATACCGTGGAATTGTTTTGAATTCGGGTTCTGGTAAAATTAAAAAGGCACGAATTGAAGGAAATAGTTTCTATGCCAGTTCAGTTTGGGCAGGAAGTAATGATGCCAACGTAATGAGCTTTATTTATATCAATAATGGAGAAGAACATGAAATTATTGGAAATTACTTTGGAGGTTCAACTGCTAAATGTGCAGGGAACAAAATGAATTTAGACATGGCAGCACTTTCCAATAAGTTGTTTGTTTACCGTGTGGGCTCGGGTGTTTCAGGGGCTGATCCAATAACTTTCGAATCAAATAGAATTCAGAATTTACAACTTATAGGCCCAACAGCAACGGAATTAGAGTTTATCGGTTTTAGAATAAACTCTGCTACCATTGTTCCAACAAGTTTCGGAAACGATTTAGATACGGCATCGGGTAATCTAATTGGTGATTTGTTGGTTACCGCAAATTCACAGTCTGCAGCCAACATTTACATTAAAGAACGCAGAAACAGTTCAGGCAATTCGTTTACTGGATTTAAAATTGAAGGATCTTCTAATCACAAAATGTATCACAATAAAATTGGAGGGTTGTTATTCGATAATAATAGTAACAATGGTTTAAGCGCTAATTTGATTTATTGTGTTGGAGGATCTGATTACATTATAAAGTCAAATACAGTAGGGGCGGCAGTTCAGAATATTACTAAAAACTGTAAAGGTGACTTGGGTGTAATTACCACTAAAGGACCTGTTCAAATTTTGGGAAACAAGATTGATGGTGTAGCAGCGACGGGGTCGTTTGCGAATAATTTTGATTTGATTCAGATTGATGCTGATAATTCAAAAATTACAGTTGTAGATAATAAAACGGGAAATGTTGCACCAAATTCTGTCAAAAACAATGGCCTTGTACCAAAGTCGGTTCGTGGAATTGATATTTTGAATAACGCGACGGATGTGATGGTAAAGGGGAATTCGATTTGGAGTGTTACAGTGGAATCTGACGCAGCGACAAAAAAGGCCGATTTTATTGGTATTTATTCTGAAGCAATAGCCAGTGGTTCGTTTAATGTAGATAGCAATGAAATTTTTATATCTCAAAATTCTAATGCGAACGCAATTGGTGTTAAACTGTTATCTGCCGATAACTCAATGTCGGTTAATGGAAATAAGGTGCAGGCACAGTGCAGAAACTTTTTTGAGAGTCACTTTGTAGGATTGGATTTATATGGAAGGATTACGGATGAGAATAAGTATGTGGTTCAAAATAACGTAATAGGCGATTCAAGTTCAGTAGCTAGTCAATTTCCTTCAGTTTATTTAGGTGGAGGAGCTACTGGTAAATCAGAAACTAGTTTCGGAATTAGAATTACTGAGGCAAATGATTACGTTTTGGTAAATTCCAATGTGATTGGTGGCGTTGCTACGGAATCAAATGGTAGAGAAATTCCTTTTATTCCAATTGTTGTTGGTAATGTAAAGGATAGTCTTAGAGTGAGTGATAATATGATCGGAAATTCAAACGGCACCGAGAATCTCAGTTTTAAGAACCACTCTGAATTTGAGTACATGATGTATCTCGATTTACCTGACGGATTGCAAAACGCGGTTATTGAAAATAATACGATTGCTGGTGTAAATTTCGCGGCAACTTCTTCTGACGCTCGAATTTTTGGAATAAGAGCTACTAGAGGAACTGCAATTGGAAAACTCACTTTAAAGGGAAATACAATAAAGAACATTAAAATTTCTGGAAGTGGAGAAAAACAGTTTACTGCATTATATACGAGTAACAATCAAACTACAATTATTCAAAACAAGGTTGAAAATATTGAGGTTAAAAGTTCTAAGATTGGTGATCAGTTTTTTGGAATTTATATTGAAGAGGGGACAAGTAATCATACAATATCAAAAAACACATTAGAGAACATTTCATTGGTTCAAGATCAAAATAGCGCCAATAACGCCGTCGGAATTTTTGTATTCGGTAACGGTTCTAATTTTGATATTGTTGGAAATAAAATTTCCGGGTTCAACTTGGGTGTTTGTGACTCTAATAGTTTGTTTCAAGGTATTTTGGTTAATTCTTGTTTAGTTGCCAATATCAATAATAATGTTGTTCTGCATAACCCAGGATCCCAGGTATCATCACAACAAGCTTACGGTTTGTATGATTTTGCAAGAACCGGTGACATTAATATTTATCATAACACAATTGATATAAAAGTTGATATGGTGCCTGCAGGTAGAGGAAGAACGGCGGCATACTATAAAAACAATGATGCAAAACGAGTAATCAGTAACAACATTTTCGTAAATCGTTCAACTTCGGCAGGTGGGCCACATTACGCGCTTTATTTTGCTTCTTCTACGGGGGCAATTGGTTCTGATTTCAATCTACTCCATTCAACGTCCACTCCAAAGCAGTTGGTTCTTTTTGGAATTGATTATGATATTTATGGTTGGAGAAGCAAAAGCTTTGGACTTAAAAGTATTGCCCCACCAAGTCAAAATTTTGTCAATGCACAAACAGGTATGCAACTTACTTCCTTAGGAAATGATATTGGGTTATCTACTCTGGGCATATCTACTGATTTTAGAGATTCTTTAAGACCAAAGGATGGAGGTTATGATTTAGGAGCTTTTGAAGTGGAAACTGCTACTTTACCTTCGGGAGTTACCTCAGTTTTTGATTTAGAAAGAGATCGTAGCTCAGAAATTGAATTGTATCCTAACCCTGCAAATAATTACGTAAGAGTTAAAGGCTGGGCTGATTTTAGCAATCAGGTTCAATATAGAATTACTAATAGCGCAGGACAAATTGTTAATGAAGGAATTCTGTTTTCTGAATCGGATGAAATTGAATTGGATAACCTTAAAGCTGGATTGTATCTAATTGAATTTATCGATTCTGAGAATACCCAGCAACAACCAGTAAGGTTTACAAAGCTCTAATTTGTAAATTCTAGATGAGTTCCTTTTTAAGGAATTCACCTGTATGAGAACCTTTGCATTTAATAAGGTTCTGAACTGAACCTTTAAAAACTACTTGTCCGCCTTTATCACCACCTTCAGGTCCCATGTCTATTACATGGTCGGCCACTTTGATAATGTCCATATTGTGTTCAATTACAAGTACGGTGTTTCCTGCATCGGCTAGTCGGTTCAAAACCTCTAACAAAACACGAATATCTTCAAAGTGCAAACCAGTAGTTGGTTCGTCGAGAATATAAAATGTGTTGCCCGTATCTTTTTTTGATAATTCAGATGCAAGTTTAACCCGTTGAGCTTCCCCTCCAGATAGTGTAGTGCTACTCTGACCTAAAGTGATATACCCCAAACCGACTTCGTTTAGTGTATTTATTTTTCTGAAAATAGAGGGCATGTGTTCAAAGAACTCAACTGCATTTTCTATGGTCATGTTCAATACATCAGAAATTGACTTGCCTTTATACCTAACTTCAAGTGTTTCTCGGTTGTAACGTTTGCCATCACATTCTTCACAGTGAACATAAACATCGGGTAAGAAATTCATTTCAATGGTTTTAACGCCGGCACCTTTGCAGGTTTCGCAGCGTCCACCTTTTACATTGAATGAAAAACGGCCTGGCTTGTAGCCCCTTATTTTTGCTTCAGCTAGATTAGAAAACAAGGTTCTGATATCACCAAAAACACCTGAATAAGTAGCTGGGTTTGAACGGGGTGTTCGCCCAATTGGACTTTGATCTATTTCAATGACTTTATCTAAATGTTCTAACCCTTTTATTGATTTATATTCTAACGGTTTTTTTACACCACGAAAGAAATATTCATTTAAAATTGGGTATAACGTTGAATTGATTAATGTTGATTTACCTGAACCAGAGACACCTGAAACAACAATAAATTTACCAAGAGGAAAATCGACTTTTACATCTTTCAAGTTATTTCCTTTAGCTCCTGTTAAAGTGAGTTTTTTGCCATTTCCTTTTCTCGGTTTAGTGGGAATGGCTATTTCCATATCGCCATTCAAATATTGAGCAGTAATCGTTTTAGAGTTTAAAATATCTTGAGGATTCCCTTCTGCTACAATTGAACCTCCATGAACTCCAGCACCAGGACCTATGTCCAAAACATAATCTGCATTTAGAATCATGTCTTTGTCATGCTCAACTACCATAACAGAGTTACCTACATCACGTAGGTTTTTTAAAGCGGTAATTAGTTTGTCATTATCTCTTTGGTGAAGGCCAATACTTGGTTCGTCCAAAATGTAAAGTACGCCTACAAGTTGAGAGCCAATTTGGGTAGCTAACCGAATTCTTTGTGCTTCGCCACCACTTAAAGTTTTTGCAGAACGGTTTAAGGTTAAATAATTCAAACCAACATTTAAAATAAAGTCGATTCTATCTCTAATTTCTTTTAATACCTCTTGTGCGATAGTGTTCTGTTTGTCAGAAAACCTTGACTCAATATCATCAAACCAGAGTTTTAGTCCTTCAATATTCATGGAGGCTAACTCACCTATATTTTTATCGCCAATTTTAAAGTAAAGAGACTCTTTTTTAAGTCGTGTTCCGTCACATTCAGCACACTTTACTTTATTCATAAAACTTTGTGCCCAACGTTGGTATCCAGCCCCAAATTCGTCTCCTACTGAATTTGTGATAAAGTTGACTACGCCTTCAAACTTTACTGTATAAGAATTGCTAACTCCAGCCAGTTCGCTTTTAATTTCAAATGCTTCGGCTGAGCCATAGAGAATTTCTTGAATAGCTTCTTCAGGTATATTTTGAATTGGTGTAGTCAGCTTAAAACCATGTTTTTCACCAATTGCTTCAACTTGTTTAAATATCCAATTGCTTTTGTATTTACCAAGTGGGGCTATTCCTGCTTGTTTTATACTCAGTTTTTTATTTGGAATTATTTTTTCTATGTCAATTTCAGAAACTTCGCCCAATCCGTTACAAGAAGGACATGCGCCTTTTGGTGAATTGAAGCTAAATAAATTTGGTGCAGGTAAATCATACGCAATACCTGTAGTAGGACACATTAGGTTTCTACTCAAATACCGAGATTCAACAGAACCGTGTTCCATTACCATAACCACATTATTGCCCATTTTCATGGCTAATTTCAGTGATTCATGAATTCTTGGTCGAGATGCTTCATCAACTTTTAAACGATCTATTACAACTTCAATATCATGAGTTTTATAACGATCCAATTGCATTCGAGATTCTATCTCCATGATTTCACCATCAACTCGAACTCTTAAGTATCCTTTTTTTCGAATACTTTGAAATAATTCGCGGTAATGTCCTTTTCTGCCTCTGACCAGAGGGGCAAGAATCAAGAGTTTTTTATCTGTGTATTCTTTAAATATTAAATTCAATATCTCTTGATCTGAGTATTGAACCATTTTTTCGCCAGTGTTATATGAGTAAGCGTCGGAAGCTCGAGCATAGAGTAACCGAATGAAATCATAGATTTCGGTGATGGTTCCAACTGTTGACCTTGGGCTTTTGTTTACCGTTTTTTGTTCAATAGATATAACTGGGCTTAACCCATTTATTTTATCTACGTCGGGACGTTCCAAAGTGCCCATAAATTGTCGGGCATAACTCGCAAAACTTTCAATGTACCTTCTTTGTCCTTCAGCATAAATGGTGTCAAATGCTAACGATGATTTACCACTACCACTTAACCCCGTAATTACAACTAGTTTGTCACGTGGAATTTTTAGTGAAATGTCTTTCAAGTTGTGCTCACGAGCACCATATACTTCAAGATATTCCTCCATTTAATTCGAAACTAAAGAATCAATAGTTACTGAGTCTGAAACGGGAAAATTAGGAAGTTCCAACAAAAGCTTTGACTGATATTCAAAAGTTGGAATTTTAATTAAATAGGTATCTTTTTTAGCATTAGTTAGGTAACTCTGGCGAAGCCAAGGATTGAAATACTTTAACACTTTATAGTTTATGTTCAATTCTCGTGCGTACCAGGCAAAATTAGAAACGCCGCTGTCTAAAACTATTTCTGTTGTTGGTATGGTAGGATATAAATCGGTGTTACGGAAGTTAAACCCAAACTTTTCAGGTTGATTCATAATGTGTTTAAGAGCAATTATTCGATAAAGGTATCGTCCAGTTTCGTCATTCAACAAAAGGTCATAATAGTTGTTTACTTTTTGACGATTTAACTGTTTCGCAAGTCCATTCATTCCCATGTTGTAACTTGCTGCAGCTAAGGTCCACGATCCGAATCGACCATATGCTTCGTTCAGGTATTTACAAGCAACTTCAGTTGACTTTTCAACATTGTATCGCTCGTCAATTTCTTTATTAATAGTAAGTCCGTTTTCTTTACCTGTGGCTTTCATTATTTGCCAAAAGCCCGTTGCTCCAGCTGGAGATACAATTTGAGTTAAACCACTCTCAATTAGGGCTAAATATTTAAAGTCGTTTGGAATGTTGTTTTTCTTAAGAATTGGCTCAATGATAGGAAACCAGCGGTGTGCTCTTTTTATTAATAACAGTCCATTAGATTGCCAATAGGTATTTACTAGCAATTCACGATCAAGTTTTTCGCTTACATCAATTAGTTGAAGAGGAATAGATTCTTCAGCAAAGGTGATGCCTTGCGGTAGGTTAAGGCTATAAACTTTATAATTTTCATTGAATTGACGTTGGTGCGAAAGCGCTTCCTTTTCTTCATAAGTAGAAAAAGTAAAAAAGTAGAAAACAAGAGCTCCGATACTTATTCCTGAAATGATAAATGAAAGACGGCTAAAAAGGGAATTATTTTGCATTATTTTCTTGAAATTTCTTCTTTGTTTTAGGCAGTTGAGTAATTCCAAATAGGAATCCAAACACTAGTACAAAGTAAGACAAGAAAATGGCAGTTAGGCCATAACTCCACGTATGAAATTTATAAACAATTAGATAAATTAATATGTAGGATATGAAACTGATTAAAGCAATAGCCCTTGCTACGTTTTTGTCATTTAGCCCTAAATACCCCAAATGATGTGTTGTATGATCTCTTCCTCCTACAAAAGGACTTTGACCCCGTCTCATTCGGTTAATAATAACAGTACCAGTATCACAAATTGGAACGATAAAAGCTAGAATTACAATAGTTAATTGTTTAGTAACTGCTTCTGTACCTGAAATTCCCTTGTTATTCCAAAAGAAAATAATGCCAATTGCAGCCAAGAAGAGACCAAGAAATTGGCTACCTGTATCACCCATAAACATTTTTGCTGGACTCCAATTAAAAAACAAAAAACCGATGAGGGCCGCGGCTACTCCCACCAAAATGGTCATAAAAAAGTAATTGTAATCAGGGCTAATCCAAGCGCAATTCATAGCTGTAAAAACAATAAATATGGATACCAATGTGGTAATGGAGTCCATGTTGTCTAACATGTTAATGCTATTCATTACAGCCACAACCCAAAGAACAGTTAATAGGTAGTTGAAAAGAGCTAATTCGAAAATAGAAATGTAAGTTCCAGTTAATATGAGTATTAATCCACACGAAACTTGAACAACGAATTTTAATAATGGGTTGGTGTTGTAAGCGTCATCCGTCAATCCCATTAAAAAGGCAGCACCAGCCGAAATTAAAATTCCAATGTGTTGAATATTAAGCAGGTCCGTTCCACGATTAAAAAATATGGAGTAAACAGAATAAGTGACTAAAAATATAATATAGAAAGAAATTCCTCCTAAAGAAGGCTTTGAAACAGTTGACCAACGTACCAATCCTTCATCGATATTTCGTTGACCTAAATTTCGCGAAAACTTTAAAAAAATAGTATTCAGAATGATTGACAATACAATTGCAAACCCGAATAAAGCCACATATTTAAAAAGCTCAACGTTTTCCATTTATTAGAATTGAAATTTGCTTTGAAATTTCGCAAAACTGATGTTGGTTTTGTCTTTTTCAGATAGAATAGGGGAGTTCACTCGCCAATCGATATTTAAATCGGGATCATTCCAAGCAATACCGGATTCAGCTTCTTTATTGTAAACATCACTGCATTTATAACTGAATAAAGTGTTGGGTTTTAGAGTTACAAAACCATGAGCAAAACCTTTAGGTACATACATCATTAGTTTGTTTTCTTGGTTTAACTCTGCGCTATAAACTTTACCATAGCTTGGAGAACCAACTCTTAAATCGACGGCAACATCCAAAACTGCCCCAGAAATAACTCGCACTAATTTTGCTTGAGAATGAGGGTCATTTTGAAAGTGAAGTCCACGCAAAACACCAGCATGTTCTGAAAGGGATTGATTGTCTTGGATAAAGGTGTCGTTTATACCTATTGAGTTGGCAACATTAATATTATAAGATTCGAAGAAGTATCCTCTATGATCTCCAAACACATTAGGTTTTATCAATTTTACTCCATTCAAAGCTTCTTCAATAACTTGCATTAAGATTTCTTTTTGAAGTTTTTCATAAAGGCTTTAGCCTGAACGTCTTTATCTTCTGTTTCTTCGTAATAACCTCCGTAGCCATAACCATAGCCGTAGCCATACCCGTAACCATATCCATACCCGTAACTATAATTGTATCCGTAACGAGATCTGTTAATATCAACCCCGTTTAAGATAACTGAAAGGTGGTTAATTTTATTTTCGTTTACGATTCGGTCAACCATTTGAACGAATGATCTTTTGGAGTATTCTGCTCTAAAAATGTATAATGGATAGTCTGCCATTTTTAAAGATTCAATTCCATCTGATACAAGCCCTACGGGCGGGTTATCAATGATAATTAAATCGTAGGTTTCTTTCAATTCTTCAACAATAGTCTTGAGCTTTCCATTAATAATTAGTTCAGATGGGTTTGGAGGAACCGGACCTGCCGTAACAAAGTCAAGGTTATCTAATTGACTTTTTTTAATACAATCAACAATTTTGTCTTTACCAATTAGCAGGGTACTCATCCCTTTTTTATTCTGAACATTAAAGCCTTTGTGAATTTTAGGTTTTCTCATATCTAAATCCAATATGATAACCTTCTTGCCTCCAAAAGCAATAATTCCACCTAGGTTAATTGCAACAAATGTTTTTCCCTCTCCTGATATGGTTGAAGTAACAGCAAGAACTTTTGGACCTGTTTTTTCACTAGCAATAAACTGTAGGTTAGTTCGTATCGATCTGAAAGATTCAGCCAAAACTGACTTGGGTTTTTTATCGATTACTAATTGAGATACCGGTATGTTATCTCTCACTTTAGGAACTATTCCAAGGGTGCCTACAGAAGCGTGAGTAAGCTTTACGATTTCATTCAACGACCCTATATTATCGTATAGTAAATACCTAGATATTACAATTACAATACTTGCTATTAAGGCACAAATAATAAATATTACATAAATTATTCTTTTATTAGGCGAAATTGGATTTGATGCAGGAGTTGCTTTTTCCAATATTACACTTTCAGGAGTGATTCCTGCTTTTGAAATGGAGTATTCAGCCTTTTTTTCTAGTAATAGGGTATAGAATTTTTCGTTTATTGAAAAGACCCTCTTTAATCTACTTAGCTTTAATTCTTGAAGAGGCAAGCCACTAAATGTTGCTTCAATGTCTGATATTTTACCTTGAATATTACTTCTTCTACCTGTAATTTTATTACTAAAGCTATTTACACTTTCAATTAATAATTTCTTTTGAATTGCAATTTGATATTCTAGGTTTTTAACTCGACCGTTGTCAGAAGTGACCTCGTAAAGAGATTGTTCACGCTCAAGTAATAAATCATGTAAATACTGAATTTGTTCCTTAATACTATTTTCAAATTGTGTTCCAGCCAAAAGCGGCAATAAATCGTAAATGTCTACAGAATCTTGATTGCCAGAACTTGCTTCTTCAATTTCTGAAAGTATTTCTTGCTCTATTTCAAGTCGAATCAGTTCCTCTTCTAAAATCGTAAGGCGATCGAGGTACATTCCCGTAAAGTTTTCCGAATTCGATACTTTATTATTGATTTTAAATTCTTGAATGGATACTTCAGACGATTTTAACCTTTGATAAACTTCAGTTAATTGATTGTCAATAAAATCAAGAACTTGATTAGAACTAGTGATTTTTCTTTCCAAATCATATTCAATAAAACCACTTGAAATGGCATTTGATAAATCCGCTCCTTTACGAGGATTATAGTCGTTGAAAGTTATTTTTACTGTATTGGCCGCTTGGTTTAGAAGCTTTACACTCAAATTCTGGCTGTATTTTTTCAATATTTGAGTATTCGAATTCAAAGTGAAATACATGTCGTTATTGACAATTTCATCCTGTTGATTTTTTATAATATCATAATCAATCAGAATTATTTTTAGTCTGACCATACCCAGGTTTGTCCATTGTCCAATTCTTAGGGTATGTTCTGAAATTGTGTCATTTCCGTCAATTGAAAGTTTAACTTCTTGGTTTGATAAAAAGTTGATATAGTACTTACTATTGTACGCATCGGGTGAAATTATTTCGGCTTTAACAAGGTATGGTGAGCTTTTGTAGTGTTCAAAAGTTAGCACTTCGCCCTCAGAAAAATAACTTATTTCCAAAGGTAATTTTGCGAAAATTGATTTAAGAAATTCTTTACTCTTAATGATTTCAATGTCAGCAGAAATGTCACTTTTATCGCTAAACTGATCCATCTCTAGAACCAGGTTTGCGCTGTTTTTCTCTTTTAGTTGAAGAATACTTGAAGCCTCAAATATGGGTTGGGTATAACGAATGTACAGAACAGATAAAGTGATGGAGATAGCAAAAAGTAGAACGATATAAATTAAACTTTTACGAGCCAGATGAATGAACAACCCTAACTCAAAGTCTTGACTAAAATTTGTAAGTCGTTCTTTATACCTGTCGTAACTCTCGCTACCTGTTTCCCTATCGTCTTGGTACATATTCTACAAAGTACTAAGTGCTTGGACCGTGGTTATTGTTAAAAGCAGTGTTGTTAAAAGAGTTACAAATGGAGTAATTTCTTGTAAGAATTTTAACCCGTATCTACGTCTAGGTTCTACATATATAATGTCTTCTGTTTGAACAATCATATTCGCAAAAACTAACCCATCAATTGTACTTAAATCAAATTGATAGACTAATGGGTCAGCTGAGTCATCTGTTTTTCGAATCAATTTAATCTTATGTGCTTTACCATTTTCTGAAAGTCCGCCAGCTAAAGCTAAAGCTTCCATTAATGTAGTGTTGTTATTTTGAAGACCAATAACTCTCGCTGTCCCGGCTAAACCAGGAAACACGAATACCCGCCTGTTTAAAACTGTAATTTGAACAAAAGGATCATTAAATGAATAGGCATATTTCTCTTGGAGAAATAGCTCTGCTTCTCGAATTGTTTTCCCAGCCAAGTCAACTCTACCTAAAATGGGTAGTTTAGCCGTGCCATCAAATTCTATTAAGTACTGAAATAAACTCTGGTTTTGACCCATGTTCATCATTTGGGCTCCACCTTGGTTCATATTGGTTATGTCAATTAGCTTAAAACCGTCATTTGCAAATAATCGAAAATAGAAAAGGTCATTTTCTTGCAATAAATATTGATCACTGATCGTGTCGGGAATTGAATCAAATGCATAATCTTTAGGTGTTTTAAACATTATGCTCTGGTTTAGCCATGTACAACCTGAAAATGAAAAGGCTATTCCAGCTATGATAAGTAAACCAAGTAATTTTTTCATTAAAAAATAATTAGTGGGCAAAAGTATTAATTATGCTGTAAGCATTGAGTTTATTATGGCAGTAAGTTCTCGTAAAGTTCAACGGTATCAGCAACGAGTCTGTTGTAGTGAAAATTTTTGAAAACAAAGTCTTTTCCCCTTTTACATTGTTCATTTCTAAGCGAATCATTAGTACATAACTTAATTAGGTTCTGACAAAATAAATCTTCATCTGTTAATTCACTGAGAAGTGCAGACTCTCCAGGTAATACTACATTTTCAATTCCTCCAACATTGGTTGAAACGATGGCTTTTTCGGCCGCCTGAGCTTCTATTAAGCTGACAGGAGTTCCCTCATTTTTTGAGGTAAGTGCAATTAAGTCTAAACCAGGCAGTGCTTTGTCGACATCCTTAATCCAAGAAGTAAATATTATATCCACTTCTGAATTTGGTGAGTTGTCAAAGGTTAACTTAAGTTGGTTTGCTAGTGATTCAATGTGGTTTCTTTCTTCGCCATCTCCAATAATAAAAGCCTGAAAACTGACTGAATTTGATTTCTTTAATTGATTAATTGCTTTTAAAAATAGCTGATGGTTTTTAATAGGAACAAGTCTTCCTATAATGCCAATGGCTATTTTATTATCTGGCAAATTGTATTGACCTCTATATATTTTTCGATTTTCATCTTTGTTCATCTGAAAACGATCTAAATCGAAACCCAAAGGAATTACTTTGATTTTTTCTGGAGAACATATTTTATGTTCTAGAGATAATTCTTGTTTTTGAATATTACTGATAGCTACTATTTTGTGTGTTCTTTTAGCTAACTCGGTTTCAATAAACTTGTAAACTTTTGTCTTAATTGGATTGAAATAGCCATGAAAAACATGTCCATGATAGGTGTGAACTATTGTAGGGATATTTTCGTTTATAGCCGCAAGGCGCCCTATAGCTCCTGCTTTTGATGCATGTGTATGTACAATGTCTGGTTTAAATTCACGAATTATTTGAACAATCTTTTTATAAGCCAATCTGTCTTTTGAAAAGTTTACCGACCGTCTCATTTCTTTGATAATTGTCGGTTTAAGCCCTAACGAATCTGTAATGTGTAAAGAGCTTGCTTCACTTTCATCTTTTTCGCCACCAATTAGTAGTGTTTCATATTCAGAAGGTAAATGCTTACTTAAATATGATGCATTATAGGTGGGGCCACCAAGATTAAATCGATTCAATATTCTTAAAACTCGTGGCATTATAACATGTGTTTTTTATACCAATGTTGGAATACGACAAGGTTCCATATAGTACCTGCACTGTCTCCAGGGTTGTTACTCAACATTTTTTTAAATTCTGCAGAAACAGCCTTAGCATTGAAAATGCCTTGGTTTTCTATGAATTTTTCATTCAGATATTCATTCTCAATCCGATCTCTTAATCCGTTTTTGAGCCAATCTAAAAGTGGTAATTCAAAGCCTTTTTTAGGGCGATTGTAAAGTTCTTCGGGCAATTGATTTCTAAAGGCATCTTTAAGAATCTTCTTTCTTGATGTAGAATTTATTTTGAATTCTTCGGGAATTTGAAAAGCAAAATTCACAACTTCTTTATCTAAAAATGGGGTTCTTACTTCGAGTCCGTTAGCCATGCTCATCATGTCTACTTTATAAAGCATATCATTGGGCAACACCAATTGCATATCGGTATAAAGCACTTCGTTAAAATTGCCACCTTTAGATATGTTTTTTAACACATAATCTTTCCTTTTTTTGTAAGAGTAGGCATCGTCGGTAAGCCGTTGTTCATTTTTTATTAATGATTCAGAAAGCAGGTAATTTGCTTGTTCTTCACTTCTGAATGTTGCCCATTTCCAATATCGTTCTTTATTTGAAAGTTTGGCGCCTTCGCTAAACCGTTGTATTTGTCTATTTAAGTTACCTAGTTTACTATCGCGGTTTTGGGGTAGTTTATTAGAAAGTAACGAAGCTTTTATGGCAAGTTTATCCTTAAAAGTTTGGTTTCGAACCCTATATTCTGCGTAATGTTTGTTGTAGCCCGAAAACATTTCATCTGCTCCGTCTCCTGAAAGGGCAACGGTAACGTATTTTCGAGTTTCCTTACTCAGTATAAAAACATTGAGGGCACTACTATCTGCAAAAGGTTCGTCGATATAGTCTAAAAATTCATCAATGTTCTGATAGAAATCGTCGTTGCTCAAGCGGAAGGATTGGTGATTAGAGTCTATTTTTTTTGCAACTAGCTCGGCATAATTGGTTTCGTCAAGAAAGGCATTATCCTTAAACCCAATTGAAAACGTATTTAAATTGTCATTGTGTCGTTTTGCAAGTGTTGAAATAATGGAGCTGTCAATACCACCCGACAAAAAGGTTCCTAAAGGCACATCAGATATCATCCGTTTTTTTACAGCGGAATCTAAAAGTTTTATTAGTGAGGTTTGCGCCGTTGCATAGGTGACAGGATTTAAATCAGTGGTAGTGAACGAGGATTTTGGAATTTGATAATAGCAAACAGCTTCGATTGCCTCAATCCAATTTGATTTTTTAGTATCAATAGATATGTAGTGGCCTGGTTGAAGTTTATGTACGTTTTCAAAAATGGAATTTGGTGCCGGTATGTAATTGAGCTGTATGTATGAAAATAATGATGTTTTATCTATTGTTTTCGGAATATCAAATTCCAATAATGCTTTCATTTCTGAAGCAAAACAAAAGTCCTTTTCATCGGCATACCAATACAAGGGTTTGATGCCCATTCTGTCACGAGCAACAAAAAGTGTTTCGTCAAGGTTATCCCAAACTGCAAAAGCAAAGAAACCTTCTAATTTTTCTAGGCACTCACTTCCAAGTTTTATGTATAGATAAAGAAGTACTTCTGTGTCACTCTTGCTCTTAAAATTTATACCGTCTTTTTCAAGTAACTCTCGGTAAACTCCAAAATTATAAATCTCCCCATTGAAGACGATTTGATAACGTTTGGACGAATCCTCCATTGGTTGATTTCCGGCCTCAGAAATATCAATTATAGAAAGTCGTCGGTGGCCTAAAGCAATATTTTTAGCGGTGAAAGTGCCTAATGCATCTGGCCCTCTTTTGGAAATAGCGTTGGTTGATTTATCAATTTTTTGTAATCGATTACCTGAACTATTATTTGAACTTAAAACACCTGTTATTTGTACGTCAGTATTCTGATGTTATATGGTGCAA
>JBMYOI010000051.1:0-15016 GCA_049599135.1 Salibacteraceae bacterium | reverse complement strand
GCTGCAATGTAGCAAGCAGTAAACCCTTCAAGAGTTAATGGATAAGTTACTCCACTTGCCCAATATCCAAAATTGGTTACTACAAAGAAAAGTAGGGCAGAACCAATACTGCCACCCAAAATTGATTTAACATTAGTATTATTCAATTTGCTTCCTACAAAAGCGATAACAATAAAAGCACCGTAAACCCAAATCATTCCAGGATAATAAAGACTGAATTCACCTGAAGAATAAATGGTGTTGTTTAAAACCAAATCGGAAATCAATAAAGCACCAAGTGGTAATAAATATTTTAAAACCTTACTATTAATTATAGCCCCGCCAAATAGTGCCATGGCACCAATTGCCGTAAAATTAGGTGGATGTGGCAATAATCTGCTTAGGCCAGCAACAACGACCAAAGAGATAAATAACCAAATGTTTTTTTGATTTTTCATGTATAAAATAGTTTGTTGCAAAATTATGTATTTTGATGGCCAATGAGATGTAATTTTTAAATGAATTCAACATTTACCTCATTCGTGTAATATTTTTAAATGAAATTAAAAAACTTCAATTTTCATTTTTTTTAGATGATTTAGGAGTCTGAAAGTCTAACAGTTTGTATTACTTTTAGATTCGGTATTATAGGATTAAAATAAAACAATGGATTTAAAGGCTTCATTAAAAGAACATTTTGGTTTTGACGGGTTTAAAGGTGATCAAGAGAAAATCATTGAAAGTGTTTTAGAGGGTAACGACACGTTCGTTATTATGCCAACAGGCGGTGGTAAATCACTTTGCTATCAATTACCAGCAATTTTATTGGAAGGTACGGCAATTATAATATCTCCACTTATTGCTTTAATGAAGAATCAAGTGGATAGTATTAGGGGGCATTCAGAGGCTGACCACATAGCCCATTTTTTAAATTCGTCATTGAATAAGGCCGACCAATTGATGGTTAAAAGTGATTTGTCTGCAGGAAGAACTAAACTTTTATTCATTGCTCCTGAAACTTTAACAAAGGAAGAGACTATTAATTTTTTTAAAGAGTTAAAAATTTCATTTGTAGCTGTTGATGAGGCACACTGTATCTCTGAATGGGGACATGACTTTAGACCAGAATACCGCCGAATAAAACAAATGATAAAAGGAATTAGTTCTGAAATTCCTGTGATGGCACTAACCGCCACAGCTACTCCAAAAGTTCAAGGAGATATTCAAAAGAACTTGGGTATGACGGATGCTAAAGTTTTTAAGGCATCCTTTAACCGTCCAAATTTATTTTACGAGGTACGTCCAAAAGTTGATGTTCTAAAACAAGTCATTCTCTTTGTAAAAGAACGTATAGGTAAATCGGGTGTAATTTATTGCTTGAGTAGAAAAAAAGTTGAAGAGTTAGCCGAAACCTTACAAGTAAACGGGATTAAAGCATTGCCATATCACGCTGGTTTTGATTCAGGAACTCGTGCCCGAAATCAAGATATGTTCTTGAATGAAGATGTGGACGTAATTGTTGCTACCATTGCTTTTGGAATGGGTATCGATAAACCTGATGTGAGGTTTGTGATTCATCATGATATGCCTAAAAGTTTAGAAGGTTATTATCAAGAAACGGGTAGGGCTGGTAGAGATGATGGCGAAGGACATTGTTTGGCTTTTTATGATTACAAAGACATAGAAAAGCTTGAGAAATTTATGTCTGGAAAGCCTGTTGCAGAACAGGAAGTTGGACGGCAATTACTTGAAGAAGTGGTAGCATATGCTGAAACTGCAATGTCAAGACGTAAGTTTTTATTGCATTATTTCGGAGAAGACTTTGATGAAGAAAATGGCCTAGGAGCCAAAATGGATGATAACGCAGTAAATCCTCGTCCACGGGAAGAGGGGAGTGATAAAGTTCTATTAGTGCTCAATTGCATTAAAGAAATGCGTGAAACAGCCAAGGCAAAATATTTAATTAAAATATTATTAGGTAAAGCAGATTCTGAAGTAAAATCATTTAGACATGATAAAATAGAAGCTTTTGGAAAAGGAAAAGAAAGGGAAGCAGAATTTTGGTTGGCTGTAATTCGACAAGCTACAGTAGCAAAGCTTTTACGTAAAGAAATTGAATCGTACGGAGTATTAAAATTAACTGATGAGGGTAAGGCTTTTATAGAAAACCCAAAACCTTTTACTATTATTCTTGATCATGATTATTTAGCCAGAGCGAATGATGATAGCATAATACTAAATCAAAAAGCACAAGGTGGCGCTGCTGATGACACATTGTTTAAGCTGCTTAAAGATGTTACTCGAAAAATAGCAAAAGATAGAAGTGTTCCTCCTTTTGCCGTTTTCCAAGAAACTTCGTTAATGGATATGGCTACGCAATACCCAATAACCATTGAAGAATTAACTAATATTCAAGGTGTTGGTATGGGAAAGGCTAAAAAGTTTGGGCAAGAAATTGTCGAAACTATAGCCGATTATGTAGAGGAAAACAACATTGAAAGAGCACAGGACATTGTTGTAAAGTCAGTTGTCAATAAATCTGGAGGCAAGGTTTACATTATTCAAAATATTGATAGAAAAAGAAACCTTGAAGATATAGCAAGTGCTAAGGGCCTTTCAATGAATGATTTGCTTGACGAAATTGAAAATATCGTCGATTCAGGTACAAAAGTGAATCTTGATTATTACATCAATAATGTGATTGATGAGGATCGTCAAGATGAGATTTATGATTATTTTGCTGAGGATGCTGAAACAGGTACTATAGAAGAGGCTATAGAAGAATTTGCGGACGAAGATTATAGTGAAGAAGAAATACGCTTAATGAGAATTAAGTTTATGTCTGAAACAGCACATTAAGACTGGACTGCGTCGAGTTGTTCGTATAAGTTTTCCCACTCTTTTAGTTTAGCGTCAAGGTTACTTTTGGTTTGGCTATGTTTTAAAAATAAGTCTTTAGATTCGGTCTCGTTTCCATAAATTTCTGGATCAGCCATTTTAACCTCCAACTTTTCAATTTCTTCTTCAAACTGCGCAATCTTCCGTTCGCAATTTGAAATTGATTTATTGATTTGTTTTACTTGTTTTTCAATTTCCTTTTTATTCTGGTGGTCACTTTTGCTTTTGCCTTGCTTTTGAGCTGGTTTGCTTTTTTCGCTTTTAGAAGGGCCTGTTTTATCTGCTTCAAACTCTCTAAAATGACTCAATTTGTATTTCTCTAAGAACTCTGTAATACCACCCAAATGTTCTTTAATATTTTTATCAGCAAACTCGTAGGTGATATTAGTTAAACCTTCAAGGAAATCACGATCATGCGAAACTACAATTAACGTACCGTCGAAATCCATTAAGGCTTGTTTTAATACTTCTTTTGCTGCCATATCCAGGTGATTGGTAGGCTCATCAAGAATTAAAAGATTTACTTCATCAAGTAGTAAACGAGCTAATGCTAACCTCGATTTTTCTCCACCAGATAAAACCTTAACCTTTTTGTCGATATCAGTTTCACTAAAAAGGAAAGCCCCTAAAAGGCCTCTTAGTTTATGTCCTTTCGTCCAGTCTCCGGTTGCTTCGTCTTCTAATGTTTCAAGTACAGAGGCATTTTTATCTAATGTTTTTTCTTGAATTTGCGCATAATATCCAAGCTTTACATTATGTCCTAAGTCCAGAACACCATTGCAATTGGTTTCTTTATTAATTATTTTAACCAAAGTAGATTTACCCATTCCGTTTTTGCCCACAAATGCAATTCGATCGCCTCTTAGTACTTTTAAATTAACATCGGTTAAAATAGTTTTGTCATCATATTTTTTAGTCAAATTTTCAATGTTCATGACTAAATGACCTGATCGTGGAGCAGGGGGGAATTTGAAACTGATACTTGCATTCTCAAATTGGTCCATTTCGATACGCTCAATTTTATCAAGTTGTTTTTGCTTGGATTGAGCCGCTTTAGCTTTTGAAGCCTTGGCTTTAAACCGTTCTATAAACCGTTCTTGCTGTTCAATATATTTTTGTTGGTTATTGTAGGTCGCAATTTGATTGTCATACCTTTCTTGGCGTTGAATAAGGTATTTTGTGTAAGGAACTTTGTAATCGTATATTTTACCAAATACAATTTCAATGGTTCTGTTGGTTACGTTATCTAAAAAACGTCTATCATGACTGACCATCATAATGGCTCCAGGATAGTTATTGAAATAATCCTCCAACCACATAATCGATTCAATGTCTAAATGGTTGGTTGGCTCATCCAAAAGAATTAAATCAGGTTCGGTTAATAATATTTTAGCAAGTTCAACACGCATTTGCCAACCGCCTGAAAATTCTGAAAGAGGTTTTTTTAGTTCTTCTCTTTGAAAGCCTAAACCAATTAATATTCGTTCAACTTTACTTTCGAGTTTTGCGCTGTCGGTTGTACCTAATGCAGTGTGAATATCCGAAATACGTGTTATTAAATCGGCATATTCATCAGATTCATAATCTGTTCTTGTTTCAAGTTGGTGATTTACATCCTCTAATTCATGTTCAAGATCAACAATTTCTTTAAAAACGGACATGGTTTCATTAAAAACGCTTTGACCATATTCAAAGTTCATTTCTTGAGGTAGGTAACCAATTGATTTTCCAGGAGAAATGTCAATAGAACCTGATGTAGGTTGACGTGTGCCAGCAATAATCTTAAGCAAGGTAGATTTACCTGCACCATTCTTACCTGTAAGACCAATTCTATCTTTTGCTTTTATCATAAAAGAGATGTCACTGAACAAATCTTTTCCGGCTATAAAAACAGAAACTTTTGAAATATTAATCATGATCTATGGATTCCAGTTGAAGTCAGAGAATTTTTTTAACCCCTTGACGAAAAATTGCCAAACCATACTCTTAGGGTAAACCCCTCTGAGATTTGGGTTGTTCCAAAGTTTTTTAGCTTGTATTCGTTTAGAATACCACTTTGGGAAATATATGATAAACTGTATGTGAGCTCTACTTATGGCAGGAACTGTATTGATATTGCCATCGGCAACCATCTTTATTATAGTTAAAAAGTCCATTACAAAACGCAATGGGATTTTCCATAAACCTTCGTATGGAGGAAGGTTTTTGAGCATCATTATTAAGTTGTTTCTATGGTTTCTGAATACTTTTCCAGGTGAGCCATATTTAATAATGAACCCTCCCATATGGTAAACCTTTGAATCGGGATGAAACATGATTTTATACCCCATGTTTTTTAATCTCCAACACAAATCAATTTCTTCCATATGAGCGAAGTAATCGTTATCCAATCCTCCTGCCTTATGATAAGCATCTGATCGAATAAAAAGACAAGCACCAGAGGCCCAAAAAGTTTCTTGTATTTGATCGTATTGGCCGTTGTCCTCTTCAACAGAGTTTACAATTCTGCCACGACAAAAAGGATATCCTAAATGATCGATAAAACCACCAGCACCACCAGCATATTCAAATTCCTTACGCCTATCGTAGCTCATTATTTTGGGTTGACAAGCAGCAATTTCTTTGTCACTATCCATTAATGAGATTACGGGTTCAATCCAATTTGGCGAAACTTCTATATCTGAACTTATTAGGCAGTAATATTCGGCCTTTATTTGTTTAAGTGACTCTACGTAGCCGTTGGTGAAACCCTTATTAAATTCTATCCTTAGATTGCGTATTTCTGGAAAGGTTAAATTTAAAAATTCTAAAGTGTTGTCTGAAGAACCGTTGTCAACGACAATAATTTCGAAATCGTCGCTATTGGGCGTGTATTCTATAATTTTAGGAAGGAACTTTTTTAATAGAGGGAGGCTATTGTAACTTAACAATACTATAGCTAAATGGGGTGTTTTTTTCGTTGCCTCTATCATTCTTCAAAAATGGCTGCAAAAGTACTAGAATAAGCCATTAATTGATGAGAAATCTAACGCGGAATTTCGAAGAAATCTCGACTTCGTGTTCCATAAGATCCACCTGGACTTTCTTGGTCTAAATCATTTTGTAGGGTATTCCTTTTTTGTAAAGTCATTTCCCATCTATAATTCTGAAGTTCTCCAAAAACAGTAGAGTGGAGTAGTTCGTAATCGTTAGTAATCAGGTCACTATCATAAAAAACAAACCGACCATTTGATTGATTGCCAATTCGATTGTATTGCCATATTTCATAAGGGTATGAATTAGGTTCATTAGGTCTCTCAGAAATAACATTAGGCGGACCATATTTCAGGTAAACTCTCCCTCTATCGGTTTCAAAGCCATTTTTAATAGAGGTACTATATTTTGAATTTACCTTCTTAACTTCAAATGCATAACGGTTCCAATCGCTCCCAGGGTCAACTGAATTTCGGGCTTTCCAAAAACTTAATAAAAAACGTTGGAGAACCTCCACATTTGTGCCCGCGTTTTTGGAGGCATATTTATCAATGAATTTTTGTTCGCCTTGGTTAGAAAGTGGTCTTAATGATCGAACGAAATATTTTAAAGTATCCAAATCAACATATGGCTCCACGAAAGTATTTGCGATTTCAATTTCATCCAACGAAACTTCGGTAACATCCATTTTAGGATTTGTGCGTTGAAAAAATATGGATTGTGCACATATCATTTCATTGGACTGATTTCTGGCCTCGACAATTAAATAGTAGTTACCAGTTCTTAATTTTTCAATATTAAATTTACGTAAAACTAGCCCCACATCTGTTGGGTTTTGTCTAATGTATCCAACGTAATTTGGATTAGGTGCAAGATTTTGAGAGCTTGCTATGTAATATTTGATGAGGTATTTCTGATCAGCAAGTTGAGATTTAGCATTATAGACCTCACAATAAAATTGAAGTTCACTTTTAGATTCTGGATAGTAATCTGAAACATTTGGAATTACGTCAACTCCGCTCTTTGTGAAAGAATTTGGAGTTTTAGTTGGTTCAAATTTTTCAACGAGTTCTATTGTGCTAATGGACATTTTTTGTTCGGGAAAGGATATGGAAATGGGCTGCTCAGAGCTAAACGCATCATTCGCGGAATTAAGATCCTTTATTTTAATGGTCATGTCATAATCACCGTTGGGTAGTGCAATTCTTTGTTGATCTAAAAAATTTACTTTTTGGTTGGTAGAGTCCGTTATTTCAGGACCAAGTAACTCGTATTTATCAAATTGTTTGATTTCTTCTCCTTGTTTGAAAACATAAGTGATTTCAATTTTTGATTGCAATTTCCCCTTCTCATTTTTTGCATAAACAGCACTATTTCCATTAACGGATAAATACGTTTCAATGTATGGCCCCTTTGAAGGTGCGTAAAAAGTACTGTATGAGAAATATGCTTGTAGCTGATCTTGCCCGACAACACTTAACGTTGCCAGTACAAAAGCTATATTTATTATTATTCTTAGGGCTTTCATTTATTCTTTGGCAAAATTAAACAAATTGATACCAAGCGAATCTTCGTTGAGTAAGCGGTATCACATTATGAGTAATTAACTTTTGTGAAGAAAAATGTCCTCAAATGAACAATCTTTCAAAGCTGCGAACATTACATTTGTTAAAGTTAAAAACAATACAATTAATAGTAGAAATTATGGCATTAGAGTTTACTGATAGCAATTTCGAGGCAGAAGCAATAAATAGTGATAAACCAGTTATCGTTGATTTTTGGGCAGAATGGTGTGGACCATGTAAAATGGTTGGGCCAGTGGTTGAACAGATTGCACAGGAATTTGAAGGTAAAGCAGTAGTAGGTAAGTTGAACGTTGATACCAATCCTGAAACTGCAGGTAAATATGGAATTAGATCTATTCCTACTATTCTTTTTATGAAGAATGGAGAAATAGTTGATAAACAGGTTGGAGCAGTTCCAAAAGATGTTTTGGTTAAAAAATTAGAAGCTCAATTATAAGCTTGATAATCCGATAAATTTGAAGTCCTGCAAATTACATTTGCAGGACTTTTTTGTTTTTATGACGAACTTAAATAGAGAGACTGCTAGGCAATTTTCATCCTTAGAGCTTTTCGCACGTGGTGTGGTTGAAGGATTTTTAACAGGTATGCATAAGTCACCTTTTCATGGTTTCTCAGTTGAGTTTGCTGAACACAGACAATATAACAAGGGGGAGTCCATTCGTCATATTGATTGGAAATTATTTGGAAGAACCGAAAAGCTATTTGTAAAAAAGTATGAAGAAGAGACAAATTTAAGATGCCAATTGGTACTTGATACGTCTTCAAGTATGTATTTCCCTTTTTCAAATGGAAACGCTGAAAGAGGAAAGCGGAATAAGCTAGACTTTGCTGTTCATGCTGCCGCTAGTTTGGCTTATTTATTTCGAAAACAAAGAGATGCTATTGGACTAACCACCTTGTCTAATGAAATAGACCTTCACTTGCCTGCAAGAGGAAGTTTGAGGCATCAGGTTCGAGTTTTTAATGAACTTGAATCGCTATTGGAAGTTGAAAAATTGAATAAGACTTCTAATTTAACAAACACCTTACACGAACTTTCTGATAATTTACCAAAGAGATCTTTAGTGATTGTATTTTCTGACTTGTTTGATAATTCGGAAAGGAATATGAATGAGTTGTTTAGTGCATTCCAGCATATGCGGCATAATAAGCACGAGGTGATACTTTTTAATGTGTTGGATAATAAATTGGAATTGGACTTAGGTTTTGAGAATAGACCTTATTCTTTTGTTGATCCTGAAACAGGGGAGGCGGTAAAGTTAAATCCGCTCAGTGTTCGTGAACATTATCAAAATCAAATAAAAAAGTTTGAACACGATATTGATATTAAATGTGGTCAATATCATATCGATTATAACCCTGTAGATATTGCGGATGGATTTACAGGCATTCTTCAATCGTTTTTATCTAAACGAAAAAGGATGAAATAAAAAAACCTTATTGACTCAACAATAAGGCTTTAAATGTTTTTGTTGTGGTGATTTAACTTATCCTGCAATAAGAACGGCAGCAATACAAGCTAATATAACTATAGTATATACAATTGCAAAATTAACTGCTCCACCATCTTCATAAGGTGCTTCTGGAAAATGTTCTCCGTTATCTGACATATCATTAATATTAAGCGACTAAATTACGATTTGAATTTTATTTAAGAGCGGCATTTTTAAATAAAATCAACAGATACTTGTTATTCTTCTATTATCCAATTAAACAGCTTTTATTAAGTGGCTTAATAGCCAAACAATAATTCCGAATATTATAATTATCACAAGAACTATTAGGATGTTTTTTATTTGGTCTTGGATTACATGAGAGTCCTCACTATCGCTACTTGTGGTGGTTTCAATTAAATGGTTAGTACTAATGTTATTGTAGGATTTTTGTTCATCATCAATCACATCAGAGATGCTCATATAATTCTTATACCAATCAAAGGCTTCTTTACTATTCCCTCTTTTTTCTTCTATGGAACTTAACAGAGATGATGTGTTTTTTTCTTGAGTTAATGAGCCGCTTTGTCTGGCATATTCAAGGGATAAAATGGCGCTTTCGTAAGCAAGTTCTAATTTGTTTTTTTGTTCATAGACTCGAGCAATGTTTTCTAATGAGCCTGCCATTGATAAAATGTTTCCCGTTTCTTTCTCAATATTGTATGATTTTTGAAAATATAAAAAGGCAATATCTGGTTCATTAATTTTTTGAAACAGTATTCCTAAATTATTAAAATCGACACTAAGACTGTATTGATCATTATTAATTGAGTCAAGGTCTGCAGCATCTCTGTAATAGGAATAAGCTAATTCATATTTCTCTAACTCTAAATAAATATTTCCCATATTGGTATAGGCCAACGCAACTTCTGACGAATCTTCTAATTGGTTATTTAAATCCAATACTCTCCTTTGGTATTCCAATGCAATTTCAGGATGGTTTAATCGTTCAAATACGATACCCATATTGGATAAAGTTTTGGATTGACCACTTACAAATTGAAGCTCTGAATAGATGTTGTAGCTTATTTGAAAATGATCTAGAGCATAGGTATACTTTGCTAATTCGAGTAAAAAGTTTCCTAAATACAAATGAACTTGAGCAATAATAAGCGGGTCGGTATAATGTTTTATTGAATTTTGTGCTTGCCTAGCGTAATAAAGTGACTCTTTTAGTTTACCTAAATAATAATAATTTAAGGCAATTTTTAAGTTAATATCAATTTGTTCATCGGAATTTTGAATAGACTCAACTTTAAGTAGCAGAGACCGAAGATCGTCGACTGTTGATGTGTCCTGGGCTTTTAATTCACCTACCGATAGAATAAAAAAGAACAGAATTATCCGTCTGAAAAACATGTTATTTAACCCAACTCTCATTAATAAACAACTGTTAGCAATTATAATGCATTACGCAATACCTTTTTTAATTCCGCAGTAATTTGGTAGCAGTGAAAATTTTATTCAACATACTATTTATTCTGGCAACAATTTGCTCTTATGGCCAAATTAATTCAAAGAGTAATGTCAACATAAATATTGATATTGAGTTATTAGAACAATTGGTTTTTGAGGAAATAAATTCTTTCAGAGTAAAAAATAAAATTCCGATACTATTACCAGATTCAATTTTATATGAAGCAAGTAAAAATCATGCAAGTTATTTATCAAGAAAGGAAAAGTTAACGCATTATCAGAAAGAACATAAATCGTTGAAAGATCCACAACTAAGAATTGAATTTTTTGGAGCTCATGATTTTAAAAGTGGAGAGAATATCCTTGCATTTCCTTTTGGTGTTCCGGTAAAACTTGAAAATGGAAAAGTTATTGAACCTAAAACCTATGAAGAATACGCTAAAGAATTAGCTTTAACATGGTGGAATAGTAAACCTCATAAGGCAAATATCTTAACAGCTGATTTTAGATTATCTGCAATATCAATTCATTTTAATAATCTAGACTCAACGTTATACGGTGTGCAAGTTTTTGGGAGTCCTTTTGGTGAATATGAATATGTTTTTTCTGAGAAAACTTTTCCGTACTCAACTATACCTGACGAAAAAAAAAAGAAGTCTTTCGAGCCAATTGAAATAGCCTTTATAGACAAGTACCAGTACGGTTTAAAAAGCCCTGAAAAATTTTCTGATTGTCCTCCTTCATTAAAAAGAAAATGGCATTCTGTTGAAGGTAGTTTAACAATTACAAGAGATAAAATGCTTTTATGCATTTACGATTTAAGAGAGTTTAGTGCTCTTTTTAAAAATAAAAAAGACGGACTTTCAGTAGAATTAATATCCTTTGAAAATCAGTATCAATGTAGTGGACTAACTGAAGAAACTGCTAGTTTAAGAAATGGGATGAGTTTGTTTGATGGGGTGCTTTATAAACCCATTTATAGAAATGAAATTTTAAAACAAGTAGAGGAGTTACAGGAAAAGGCTCGGAAACAGAAAAAGAAACAGGGAGAAAGAAGTTGCAATTACATTGTTTTAGGTGATACGCCAGAAGGTTTCTCTAATTATCCTTATCAAGCTAAGCTGCATTTTGTTCGCGATAAAAAACTGTGTAATCAAATTCAGTTTAATCTATACTGTGGAGAATTATTAGTTTATTCACCCAACAACATTCAGCTAAAGTATTCGACTGATTGTAAACCATACGTTCCTTTATCTAAAGAAATGTTGCTTGACTTTACGGTTGCTTTTGAACAAAATAGTACTTCATTTAATTCGGCTGATTTACAACAGGTAATTGATCAATTAAAAGATAAAGAATATGTTGTGAAAGAAATTTCTATTGATGCGTTTGCTTCTGTTGAAGGCACTCAGGCTAATAATGAGGCTTTGTTTAACAAACGGGCGGAAGTATTGGTTAAAGCTTTAGAGGCTAATCAAAATGGGAGAATCAAGTATCAATTAAAGTCAAGGGAAAACTGGGAATTGTTTTATGACCAAATTGATACAACCGAATTTTATCAAATGAAAGTTTGGGAGAAAAGCAGGATAAAAGAATGGCTCAGTGACCCATCAAATGCTAAGTACATGACTGATTTTTTAAATGATCAGCGAAAGGCCATTATAACTATGACTATTTTACCTATTCAGAATTTAAAGTGGAAACAACTGCTAGCAGAAAGTGAATGGAATAGGCTAATAGCTAAACCAAATAAAGAGAATGTTGACTTTGAACAATTAGAGATAATTCAATGCTATTTGCAGAATATGAGCAATGAGGGAAGTTCTATTGTTGATCCTAAAACGTTAAATGTTCCAGTAGAAAGGGACTACTTGCTGTTGGCTTATAGAGCAAAAATGTTCAATGTAATCAATGGCTCTGTGTACGACCCTAATGTTATGGTTGAATGGTTAAAGGCTGTCAATAAAAAATTGCATTTGCGTGAGGCAGACTACAATATAAAAGCAATTATCGCAAATCATTCAAGTGAGTTTAAATCCAAAGAAAAAATTCATTTAATTAGAAGTTTGATTACGGAATTAAAACTTCAAAAAACGGAAAAAGCATTAGTACAGGATTTAGAATTATGGTACCATATTGAAATGGCAAATTTGGCCTACAATGCACATAAAAGTGATTTTGCTTTAAAATCAGAGGTTTCTTTAAAACATATAAAACGTAATTATTTAAGGAATGATTCCACAGTTGAAAGAAGGCTAGAATTGGCAAATTTCTTTATCGCATTTGAAAAATTTGAATGGGCAAAAGAGCTTCTACTTCCTTTGGTGAATCAAGAAAAACCAAATAAGGCTGCATTTAAATTATATTTAAGTCACTGTTTACAATACGAGATGGAGAATTTTCCAAGTACATATGCTGCCGAGGTTGTGAGAGCTTATGATGTTTTTAATGAAAAAGAATGGTGTCGATTGTTTATCGGGCCTTGTAAAATTTCAATTAATGCACTTAGTTGGCCTTCACTCAAATCTCTATACTGCGAGAGTTGTTCTAGTTTAATTCAATCTAAGGCTGATTGATTGAGTACGTAAAAATAGATTCTCCTTGAGTGTTGAATGATTCTATGGTTAGTAGCCTTTCTCCTTTTGCTCCTGTAACATCAATAACTGTAAAATGACGTTCAGTAATTAAGCTACCTTCAACTCTGTACTCGTTATATTCTTTTACTTTTTTATGTGCTCGGGAGGTTAGTGGGCTAGAGGTGATGTCATATACATCAATTTTGTTTTGGAGAGTGAGTTTACTGATTTCGCCATGATGTCTATCACCGTTTAAAAACACAACACCTTTAATGTTTTCATCAGCGATCCTTTTGAGAATATAGTCTCGTTCTTTTGGATATCGAGAATGGTTCTCATAAGTTTTGGCTGAATTTAAGAATTGACCACCTACCGCTACAAATTTAAAGGGAGACCGAGAGGCTTTTAAAGCAGCAATTAACCAATCAATTTGTTCTGAACCCAATATTTCACTATTCGCAGAATCATAAACAGGAGTGCGGTTATACCTGTTGTCAAGCAAAAAGAAATCACAATCGTTATACGAAAACTGACTTGTAATTCCAGGTTTTCCATTTATCCCATAACTTGGGTTTGCCCAAAAATTCTTGAATGCCTCTAGTGTAATGTCTTTGTGGGTGAAGCTACCGTGTGAGTCGTTTGGTCCAAAGTCATGATCGTCCCAAATTGCGTAATGATGCGTTCTGGCCAACAATGGTTGCATTTCGGGAAGTGACCTTGTGTGAGTGTATCTATAATTTATTCCGGTTTGAGTATTCCAATCCACTTCACGCAAATAGATGTTGTCACCAAGCCAGAGCATCATTTCGGGGTTTATTTGATCAATAGATTTAAATATCCCGTAATCGCCACCATAAGGTTTTCCAGGTCTGTCATATTGACTTTCGCTAACATAATTGCAACTACCAATCACAAATTTAAAATCAGGTGGATCTGTACGCCATTGCCAAAGAGATTGTGTTCTGAACAGACAAGGGTAGGGGCGTTTTATAGGAATATTATTAATAATGAGTTGATAATCATAAAGCCTTCCTGGAAGAACTGAGTCAGCAATTAGAAGAGCAGTGAATCCAGTTTTTTTTGTGGTTTTGATTGTTTCAGTTTGATATTTTTTTTCGTCTAAGTCTTTTTCCCAATAACTTAATGAAACGTAGGCCTCTTGGTTTGTCTGAGCCCAAATAGCTACTTCTTTCATTTCAGAATAACCCACCATAGGGCCCGACTGTAAAAGGCTTTGTTGAGTGAATCCTGTATTAACTACAATAAGAAAAATAGTAAAGAAAGCTAGCTTTGAAGTCATTTTATTTTCGTTTTTTTCTTTTCAATTTTATATTAAAAATTGAATTTTTACCGTTATTCTTTTCTTTTTTGTGAAACCCTATAAACGTGTCAATCATTCCTGATTGAACACCGTTCCATAAAAATTTAATAAATGGTTCATCAGCTGTTCTTGTGTAAGTAATGATTCCCTGTTTATAATGCTCAGTGCTTTTTAAATTTTCACTTCTTATTACTGAGTTGGCCACAAATGACAACATTCCTTTTCCTTCTAATTTTTGCGATTCTTTATTTATTCTCATAATGTTCATTTGCGCATCCTCATACTGTAGGTCCAGAGTTCCAAGTGCTGAATAATCATTACAATTCATTTTAATGTCAGCTTCAATTAATTTACCAGCTTCTATTTTTACGTTTGTCAATGGAAATATAATTGGATTAAGTTCGGCGAAATTCATTCTTCCAACGTTAGCGTATAATGACCAATGGCGAGAGTTAGGGCGCATGTCAAAAGTTAAATTGGTGTTCATGTTACCCTTTCCCATCATTTTCATTGTTCCTACTGAACTAAGTATTGGGTCTTTATCAATGAAGCTTGGAATATTGGTAATGTTAGAAACAGTAATATCAATATTGGTCAGGTTAAACTTACCCAAGTTTTTATGCCCAGGCGATTTTTGCTCAAAATGTATTTCAGATTGATTAATGGAAATTTGCCCTATCATTAAGTCAAAAGGAATTTTTTTAAGAAGGTGAACTGGTATTTCATGCCTGAGATGTGAAGGCCATTTTGGGTTTTTATCTTTATACGCGTTAA
>JBMYOI010000050.1:0-15306 GCA_049599135.1 Salibacteraceae bacterium | reverse complement strand
TGGAAGTGATTCAAATGAGATGAGTGCTTCTCAAAATGGAAGTAGTTATAATGGTTCTGAAAGCGATAACGGAAGTTCTTCTTCTTCTTCAAGTTCTAATAACGGTGGAAATGATTCGGATGAGTTAAGTGCTTCACAAAACGGAGGTAGTTCTAATGGTTCTCAAAGCGATAACGGAAGTTCTTCTTCATCTTCAAGTTCTAAGAATGGTGGAAATGATTCAAATGAGTTAATTGCTTCAGAAAACGGAAGCGTTTCTAATAGTTCTGAAAACGATAATGGTAGTTCTCCTTCATCTTCAAGTTCTAATAACGGCGGAAATTCTGATGGAAATGATTCTAACAAAAACTCCAATCAAAACGGAGCTAAAAGATCTGCAAGTGCATCTTCACAAAATGGTAATAATGCTAATGGATCAGGCGCTTTTAATCAACAGAAGGGTGCAGAGGAAGGTAGTTCTTCTAGCGTAGCTGGAAACAGTTTGGCTGACCCCGAAAAGAAAAGTTATGCTCCAGGACAGAATACAGATAGGCTAGCCAAGGTATTGAAAGTGTCTGATAAAAATGTGGAAGAAGTAGTAGGCGAAAAAACTACTGAAGCTGCAGAAGAAAAAGAAGTATTAACTGCCGAAGTAGCTGATATGGAATCAACACTTCAAGCTAATCAAGATAAAATGACGACTGCTAAGCGAAAAGAGAAAAAGGCTTTAACAGTTGAAATAGCTAAGCAAGAAAACGATTTAGCAGATGCTAAAAACCAAAAGGAAATTGTTGAATATAGAAGTGAAGCTCTAGTGAGAGCTGCGGACCAAATAATTGCCTTAGAACCAGGAGAGGAAAAAGAATCTGAAAAAGAAGTGAAGCGTGCAGAATCACTAAAAGTAGAAGCTGAAGAAAAATTTAATGCTGCTGATGTTCGAGAATCAGAGAAGGCGAGAGGTAAAAAGAAGAAAGCCATTAAGGCGGCGGAAGTGCAAGGGTTAAAAGGTGAAGGAGATCGTAAACTAGCACAAGCTACGGCTTCTGAAGAGCTAAGTAAAGAACTTGAAATATTAGAAGCAGATGTACTAACGGCTTACAAAAATACTCCTGAAGAATTACCAAAAACTGAAAAAAGGCTCAGCCAAGCGGAAGTTAATACAGTAAGAACTACTCCTGCATTTGCAGAATATGATAAATTGAGAAAGCAAGCTTCGGTTTACTATGAACAAGCTCAAAAGGCATATGTAAACGCAGAGCAGTTAGACAATGAAAATAAAAATTTACGGGCTCAAATAACGGAATTAAACGCGAAAGAGGAGAAGGAATCAAACGTTACGACAATTAATGAGTTGCAAGCGGAGATAACCAAATTAGAAGAAAAAATAGCTTCTAATGATATGCAATCTGACGGATATAAATCTCAATCAAAACAGCTTTACACTGAATATAACCACACCAACAATCAGGCAGTGAGAGTTGTGAAAGCACAAAATTCAATTGAACAAGAAAACCTAATCGCTTATGTAACTGAGTTGGAAAGACAAGAAACTTATGCAGTACGACCTACTCCAGGTTCTTCACTTTCACAGCAAGAAGGTCAAGGATATTCTCCGGATAAATTTTCTAGAGTTGTTCGCGGAATTGACGAATACCCGGCCGAATTGAAGGATGCTATATTCGATATGATTGATTTCAATAAATCACTTTATAATGAGGATAATCCGATTCCAGTTGATACAAAATTACCTGGTGGAGTTGTATATAAAGTTCAAATTGGTGCCTTTAGAAATGCCCCGCCTCAAGATGTGTTTAAAGGTTTTGCTCCGGTTCGAGGCGAGTCAACTCGTCCAGGTTGGACAAGATATACTGCTGGCTTATTTACATCAAGGGATCAAGCTAAGCTTAAACGAAACGAGATAAGAACGCTTGGATATTCTGATGCATTTGTGGTGGCTTACAAAGATGGAAAACGTATTAGCCTGACTGAAGCAGATCGTTTGATTGCAGAGGGCTATACAGCACCGAGTGTCGCTCAGGCTACTTCAACAAATCAAAATGTGAGAGGAAGTCAAAATTCAGCTTCTTCTGGAGGAAATGCTGAGGAAGTAATTAAACTAAGCACTGTAAAAGGGTTGATGTACACTGTGCAAGTTGGAGCGTTTAGAAAACAAATTACTTCTAATGAGTTGTTTGGAATTAGTCCTTTAGTAGAGTACACTCAAAATGGATTATTCAAATACGGTTCTGGAATATTTAATGACAGAAACAAGGCTTCTGAAGCTCAACAAAGAATTCTCGGGTTAGGTGTACAAGATGCTTTTGTTACTGCTTTCTATAATGGGAAAAGAGTTTCTATGGACGAAGCAAGTCAAATTGCAAGTGATCAAGGAGCTGGGGTATTTGCTAAAGAAAAGCCACTATCGGTTGGCAATGGAAATAATGGCAATCAGCCAAGTACAAATAACAATATTGTGCTACGTGTTCAAGTAGGAGCGTACAGACAAGAAGTACCTGTGGAAGATGCGAAAATTATTCTTTCTCTTTCTAATTTAGGAATTGATGTTCAGAAAGAAGCTGGAATGACAACATATACAGTTGGCCGATATTCAAGTTATACAGATGCAGAATCTATTAAGGACAAAGTTATAGGACAAGGCTTAAAGGGAGCTTTTATTGTGGCATATGACAATAATAAGCGTATTGAAGTTAGTGAAGCAATTCGTATCTTGGGCCATTAAATTTTTGAATTATGAGCAACGAAACAGACATTCAAGAAGAAGTAAAAACTGATAAGTTACACGCAAGTCGTAACTCTTTGATACTTTTTAATGATGAATTCAATACATTCGATTTTGTAATAGACTCATTAATCGAAGTGTGTGAGCATGATCCAATTCAAGCTGAACAATGCACAAATATTGTTCACTATAACGGTAAATGTGACGTTAAAAGCGGAGAGAAAGAAAAACTAGTTCCTTTTAAAAAGGAATTACTTCGAAGAGGATTAACAGCTGAAATTCATTAATTTTTTTATTTGATTAAGTACATTACCGTATCATTTTCAGTTAGTTACTCTATTTAAATTGAGAATGAAGTAGGGTTTATTTGTTTAAACATTTAAATCTTACTACTATGAAAACAATACTATTTATTGCAATAGCTTTTTTATCGACCCTTGGATACGGTCAAGGGCCAGTGGGCGCTTATTTTCTTAATGGTGATGCTAAGGATGCAAGTGGAAACGGAAATGATGGAACTCTTGAAATTCAGGCCATTTTTCCTCCTGGTAAAAACGACCCAAAACCAGATACCGGACACACAGGACAAATAAATACCGCTTTATATTTTAATGGAGATATCTCTGATGGATACGCTTATGTTGATGTAGGAACGCCTAGTGTTTTGGATTTTGATAGCACTAAAGACTTTACAATTAGTGTTTGGTTCAAATATGCGGGATTACTATTTACTCCAACTATAGTTACTAATGTTGGGGCTGCTTGGGGAGAAGGTTATTTATTGTCTTTAGTAAATAATAGTGGAAAAATTAGACCTCGTTTTGCATTAGGGGCTACCGCACCGGCAAAGTCAAACACTGTAGATGTTGCAGGACAACAAATTTTATCAGCAGATACATGGTATAATTATATCGTTACTGTCGACCGCTCTAATAATGTTCTAAAACTATATTTAGATGGCGTTCAATTAGGCTTGCAGAAAAATTCGTCTGGCGGAACAGCCGGAACTATTTCTGGAAATAACATGGATTTTTCATCGGTTACGACTTCAGCTGCACACGGAGCTAATTTACAAATTGGAATGACGTCTAATTTTGGTACAACCTGTTTCTTAGACGGGACATTGGACGATTTGTTTTTCTACGATAGAGTTTTAACTGATGCTGAAATTCAAGATTTGCAAAACGATAAAGTACCTGGTTTATCGGGAACTACAGGTGTAATTGAAATTAAGTCTATCGGAAACTTAAAAGTTTACCCAAATCCATGTGGAGCCAAACTTTCAGTTTTTATTAAAGAAGTTAAACGGGATAGTCAATTAGAAGTATTAGACCTTTCGGGTCAAGTAGTTTATAGTAAATCTGTTGATTCAGGGCTTAGAATTAATACAATAAGTTCGGAACAACTTAAATCGGGAATGTATTTGATCAGATATAATGACCAAGTAGTTAAGTTCTATAAAAACTAAGTTGGAATTGACTTATAAATTGAAAGCCTCTTAGATTTATTTCTGAGAGGCTTTTTAATGAAGTACAAATTTTATTGCTTTCTACAAAGGAATGGTAACCGTGAAGGTGGTGCCCTTTTCAACTTCACTTTCGAAGTCAATTTTGCCACCTAGCGCGTCAACTTGTTGTTTTACCAGAAAAAGACCAATACCTTTTCCGTCTACGTGGTAGTGAAGTCGTTCATGTAAACCAAAAATTTTGCTTCCTTGTTTTTCTTTATCTAATCCAATTCCATTGTCCTCAATTTTAAGCACTACTTGGTCAGGAGAATAAACACCTATTATTTTAATAACTAATGGAACATTTTTGTTTCGGTACTTGATGGCATTGCTTAGAAGGTTGTAGACAATATTTTGCATATAGCCTTTAATTGATCTGAAAACTAAATTGTCGTCTACATCAATAAGAAACTCCACACCTGATTTATTTATAGACTCAGATAGAGTAAGGTTTACCTTTTTAATTATTTCTAAAAGATTACAATCTTCTTTTATTTGGTCTTGATGCTTTCGTACGCTCAACGTTTTGCCTAAATCACAAATGATATTGTCTAATCCTTTGGTAGATTCTGTTATGTGCTCAACTAGTTCACGATTTTCGTCGCTTAAACTATCGATTTCTAATACTTGAGTAAGGCCTAATATTGCAACAATTGGGCTCCTTAAATTATGGGAAATAATATATGTAAATTGTTCTAAATCTCTATTTTGTTCAATTAATTGCTCAATTAAATTACTCTTTTCTTGATCTGCAATTTGCCTATCAGTTATGTCTATACCAGTGGCAATTAATACTTTTTGGTCAAAGTAGTAGCCGGGCTTGATAATAACTTCTTTTGGGAATTTACTACCATCTTTTTTCATTCCCCACCAATTGAACTGAACTATTTTATCCTCGTCCCATGCTTGTTTAGTTAACTCTTTAACTTTTTCTATATCATTCATACCTGGATAGCCTAAAAAACCAGGGGTTTCACCAATAAACTTTTCTTTTGGGTAGCCGTATTTTTTTATTACCGAATTATTTACATCGATAAACTTTCCTTCTCCGCTTTGGATGTAAATTAAATCTTCACTATTGTCAAACAAACCTTTGAATGTACGTTCGGCTTTTTTAATGTACGAAATGTCAATGAATGTACTTATTATAGCTGGCTTTCCTTGAAAAGTTGTTTGCGTAGAGATGATTTCAATTTCTATTGTTTTACCCTTTTTTGTTTTTAATAGCTGCCCACTTCTTTTGGTTTCAACCCGACCAGATATAAGATCATCATGCGTTTCAATTGCTTCTTGAATTTTTTCTTTATCTATTATATCTGTAAATACAGTATCTTTTAATTCGTTTTGTTCAAACTCTAGTAGTTGTAAAGTTGCGGGGTTGGCAAATCTTATTTTATTGTCTTGAATTATTAAAATACCAGCCTTTGAGCTAAGTGTAATGCCTTTAAAAAGCTCCTCATTTTCTTTCAGTTTTGAAATGTCGGCCACGCTGCCTATTTCGTGAGTGGCGATGCCGTCAGAATTTCGTTTAAATACTTTGCTATTGATGTTTACCCAAATAAAATGTCCATCCTTATGTTTTAGTCTAATTTCAACTGGAACAACGACGTCGGATTGACTGTCTGCTAATTGTTTTTCTTGTTGTTCTACTAATACTAAGTCGTCTTCATGAATTAAAGAATATACACCATCTGACATGCTTTTAATTTCGTCAGTAGAAAAACCTAAAAACGAAGCGAATTTTTCTAATCCTTGAATCATTAAACCACTATTGTAATCTAAAACATAAAGAATGTTGGGGGAGGTTTTAAAAAGGTTTTCGGAAAACAAATTAGCTTCTTCAAGTGCTAATTCAGTTTCTTTTTCTTTTTGAATGTTTTTAGCAACTCCATAAAGTTTAATAACCTTAGTGTTGTCATTAAACACTGGAGTAATAGTATCTCTAATCCATGTGTATATTCCTGTTTTGACGTGCCGTATACGATACTCTCTAGTTTTTATTTGTCGTTTTAAAACAGATTTCTTTGTTATTCTAATAAAATTATCAATATCGTTTGGGTGCAATAACTCCCACCAAAGTTGTTGATTAGACAAACAAGTCTCTCTTGATTCACCACAAATCTCTTCAATTAGTCTGCTTGCATAATTTAACCTCCAAGAAGACTGGTGATTTGATGAAATTTCAAATTCAAAAATAATTTCATCAAGATTTTTAGATATCAGTTTAAGGTATTTGTCGTCGTTGTTTTGGTTAGAAAAATCAAATATTTCATTTGTTTTCTTTTTAACAATTTGAGTTAAGTTTTTAAACTCATTTTGAGGGTAAACTACATAAACACCATTTCTGATTAGCTCAGATATTTCTATTGGTGAAAGCTTATCCGAAAAAATAATTAAAGGGTTATGCTTTACGTGTGCATTTAAAGTTTTAATAAAGGTGTTGTTAGTTTCAAAGTCGAACCCGTTACTTACTAGTATTTCACCAAAAGCAGCACAGTTTATTATATTGTTAATCGATTCATATAGTTCAATTGATGAAGGTAAAGGAGTAGATACGCCAGATTGTGAAATAAGGTGAATAGTTTTTCTCATTAACTATGTTCAGAATGGTATTCAAATATAATGGATTCCTTTTTCCGTTATAAAAATCTAATAATTCAGACTAAGTTTTACGTTGAATAAAGAAAAATGTTGCAGCTTATTAAGCTTTATGCGCTTACCTAGATGCACATCGAATGCACAATGTGTTTTCCGGTAAAAGCATAATTCTTCCCTCTTGAATTTCACCACCACATCTTGAGCATCTGCCAAAATCTTTATTACCAATTTTATCTAAAGCCATCATTAGTTTACTCAACTTAAATTCATTTTGTCTCAACGCAGATTCATTTACCGATTTGTTGTTGATGGCATCCATTCGGCTTACGCGGCCAATTGCATTTTCAGGTGAAATAGGTTTTGTTAATTCTTTGAGTTCGATAATTCTTTCTTTAGTGGATTCTATTTCTGAAAGAATCTTTGTTTTTAAGTACTCTCTATTCATGAGCAATGTCTTTAAACAAATAGAGCCGCAATTGCGGCTCTATTAAATTTTTGTATGAATTCCGTTCCTTATTACTCTGGATCTGATTCAAGACCTACATAAAAGCTAATAGTATCCTCAGCAAGGTTTCCTAATTTATCTTTTACTCTAACCTTTACTTCATACTTAACCTTCTTTTTCAAGAATCTTGATTTTTCAGAAATATCTAAAGTAGAAGCAGAAGAATAAGCTGTCCATGGACCTTCATTTATACTGTATTCAATAGTTTGAGTTCCTACGTGATCATCAGTTGCTCCTAAATACAAACGTGTATAATTAGGGTATACTTTCAAATCCTTTTTAGCACCAATAGCTTGGATACTGTAGTTGTGGAAGATTGTTGGAGGAACATTATCTACAAAGCAATTTGAAGTTTTTTCTTGCTCTTCATTGTTTACATTATCAACAGTTTTGAAATTAATTGTGTGGTATCCATCTGCAGGAATTGTAAACTCACTGTATTCGTTGTACCCAGCACCATCCAATTGGTAACTTGTTTTTTGAACTCCTGACTCATAATCAGAAGCAAACAATTTAATTTTCGTGTCTTTTGTTACAAATAGCGTGTCACGAGTAAAAAACTGAGGATTTCCGTATTTGATTCCTGTTGTAGGATTTACGTTATCCATGTAAAGAGTAATGTACTTGTTAGGTGCAAGGTTTTGAACGTTGTCTGTAGCATCATACTTAAAAGTATGAGTTCCTTTTTCGTTAGGTATGTTTACTGCCGAAGAGTAGTCATATCTTTCTTTACCATCAATTCTGTAATAGATTTTATTTACTCCAGCTTTGTTATCTGTAGCAGTGAAAGTAACGTTGGTTCTTGGAGATACATAAAGGTATTTTCCTTGAAATTGATCACCATTTACTTGATTGCTTACTTCAGGTGGAAGTCTATCCAAGTAAAAAGCAAAAGATTTTTTCTCTTCTACATTTTTCACATTGTCTTCAGAGTAGTAGTATAATACGTGGTCACCATCTTTAAGCCCACTCATAGTAATACTTCCAGAATGTGTTCTGTCAGAGCCTTGATCAAATGAATAACGAGTTACTCTAACTCCAGAAAGAGCATCCGATTTATCTAAATTGAATTTAGTACTAGGAGCTAAAATGTTTGAATTATAAACTATGCCATCAATTGTGTGACTCGAAGCTGGCGCAGTTGCATCAACAACAAATTTTGAACTTTTTACTTTTTCAGCATTTCCAACATTATCGTTAGAGTAGTAGTACAAGCTATATTCTCCTTCAGTGTCAACATTTACATCAGCAGAGTAATCTGTCCAAGCTGTTGAACTTAGTGCGTAATGAACTTTTTCTACTCCAGAAACACCGTCTTTTGATGTGAGTGTAAAAGATAAGCCTTTTCCAAAGTATACTCTGTCAGAAGAATATTTTGGAGCACCTAAAAACTTGTGATACGTTCTTGGAGCTAATCCATCAGCATATAATTCATACAATACTTCTTGCTGTGGACTTATTGCTTTTTTTGTTTCTGGATCAACAGCCCATTTACTTCTAATGTAGTTTAAGCCTTCTGTATCTAAATACATTGGGTTAGCATAATTCGAAGTAGCTTTACTGTTTAAATCATAGTTTTCTCCACCAGGTGAAGTACTAAACTTTAAATATAGAGGCAATTCCTTTTGAACGTAGGTATTTCCCTCATTAATGTAAACTCTTTTTTCATGAGTTCCAGCAGTAGGCTCCTGAGCCTTAAGTTGAATACTAATGAACACAATTGCTATTGCGCAACCAATTGAAAATAAACGATTTTTCATTTTTTTTGTTTTTTACTATACGTGCGTAAAAGTATCATTTTTTAAAAATTAACAATCAGACTAATGTCAGCTTTTAAAACGAGCCTTTAAAAGAGTAAAAATTAAAGGTAGATTCTGTTAATTTGCCAGCACAATGAAAAGAAAAATAAATCTGTTTGCATCAGTTATTTTAATAGCCACCCTAGCTTGGTTCGGTTTAAAACCAATGACTTCAGGGGAATGGACGATTAATCCAGATTCGAATCGTTTGAGTCATAAACTGGAGTATTTAAAAAAATTAAGCCTACCTGATTCAGCTGCAAAAATGAATGTGGTAATTATTATGGCAGATGATTTGGGTAAAATGGATGTTTCAACTTATGGAGGAACAACCATGCAAACGCCTGAAATAGATAAATTAGCAAGTGAAGGTGTAACTTTTACTGATGGCTATGTTACAAGCCCAATTTGTAGCCCAAGCCGGGCTGGTCTTCTAACAGGAAGGAATCAGGCGAGGTTTGGTTACGACAACAATGTGCACGAACGTTATCCTAAAAATTTTATAGAACAGTTCTTCTTTAAGCACTTTCTTGCAACTGAACAATGGCAGGTGGCCGATGCACCAAGTGTTCCTGAGAAAGAAGAAATGGAAAAACAAGGAATTTCACCTGATGAAATTCTAATAAGCGAAGTTCTGCACAGGGTAGGTTATAGGACCGGAATTTTAGGCAAATGGCATCTTGGTTACAACGATATGTCGTTGCCAATAAATCGTGGTTTCGATTACCACTATGGGTTTTATGAAGCATTTTCATTATACCAAAGTGATTTGGAAAACGAAAATGTGGTTAATCAAAAATGCCCTGATTTTTCTGATCCTTTTATTTGGGAAAAAGGCAGAACTGGTACATGCGCCATTCGAAAAAACCATATTGAAATAGAAGAGGAAGGTTATTTAACAGATAGAATTGCAGATGAGGCTGAAGAATTTATTAAAACCAATAAAGACACTTCTTTCTTTTTATATGTTGCTTTTAATGCGCCACACACTCCATTTCAGGCTCAAAAAAAATATTACGATATGTACTCGCATATTGAAGACCCTTACAAGCGTGTTTATTATGCAATGATTAAAAACTTAGATGACGCCATTGGCAGAATAAATGAATCAATTAAGTCAGCCGGTCTCGAAGAAAATACTCTTGTCGTTTTTTTGAGTGACAACGGAGGAGCTTTATACACCATGGCAACCGATAATGCTCCTTTAAAAGGTGGTAAAATGACTCATTTTGAGGGAGGTATAAATATCCCGTTTTCAATGAAGTTGCCAGGTTTAATCGATTCTAATATTACCTATTCTCAGCCTGTAGTTGCTACTGATATTTTCGGTACCATTACTGATTTAGTGGGAATTAAAAATGCCGATGACCGAACTTATGATTGCGTTAGTTTGTTACCTTTTGTAAATAATAACCAATTGGGTACACCACACGAGAGTATCTTTTGGCGAGCAGATTATTTGAGGTCGGTTAGAAAAGGAGATTGGAAGTTAATTGAAGATAGACTTGGCGGACAGAAGGTGTTGTACAATTTGGCTTCGGATAAATATGAAAAAACTAATGTTTATGACGCAAACTTGAAGTTGGCAAATGAGTTAACTCAAGCTCTTGATAATTGGGAGAATGACTGTCAAAAGCCAATGTGGCCAAGGGTAATGGACTTTAAATTTAATGATGGAAAAAATGACTATTATTTTCCGTTGTGATAATCACATATCGTTGCTAATAACTTTTCAATAGAGCATTAAGGTCTAGGGTTTTGCAGTTCTATTTTGCAGGTAAGCAATAGAACGTGTGAGCAATTCAAAAAATGTCTGGCAAAAGGTTTTTTACTTGGGTGTAAATTCAAGTAAAACATTGGATAAAACGGGAGAAGTTCTACTCAGTAATCAATTGGCCGTGTTGACATTGTTGTTAGTTTTTGGGGCGTTGAGCTATTCATTGTACGTTCAAAATTTAACCTTATCACTTGGCTTTATGACTTTGGGAGTGTCACTCTTGGCAGTTCTAATATTCAATTGGCTCCAACAAACAATTGCAAGCCGAATGATTTTTTCAATTGGGGTTCCTCTTTCCTTGCTATTCCCCTTGTTTTTATATGGACAGCCAGATCATTTTACGCTTACGACTGTACGAATAACAACTTTTGGTTTCAGTGTTTTTACATTGGTTCATTTTAATTACCGAAATGAAATTAGAATTTTAAGAAGTTCTCTTTTTATAAACTTTCTTACTCTAGTAGTTCTAGATATCTATGTGTTCACTCCTGTTTTTAATAATTCTTTTAACCCTTCAGAGTACCCTGTTTCAATTTGGTTTGCGGTTGTTGCTGCCTTAGGTCTTTTATTGCTCAAAAAGAACAGTCTAGTTCAAAAAGCACTTTTTAAAGAGAATAATACACTCATTCAAAAATCGATTCAATTAAAAGAAAATAATGTTGAGTCAAAAAAATTGGAACAACAGTTTATTCAAGATTCTTTGGAATTAAAGACTCGAAATAAAATACTTGCAGAACATGGTCAAGTTATGCTCAAGCTGACAAAAAGTGACTATGTGCAACAAGGAGTGGTTTCTGGAGCGTTAGAAGAGGTGGTTAAAACAGTTTCGCTAACTCTTGATATTAGTAGAGTGAGTGTATGGGAATTTAATGAAACTGAACTAAGTTGTTCAAGGGTGTTTAGTAAGATAGATAGCAAATTTTATCAGGGTTTCTCAATTCCCATTTATGATTTAATAGAATTTAAAAATGAACTTGAGAGCCGTCATTTAATATTATCTGATATCGAAAGTAAGGACGATGTTTTGTCTCCATTTTACGATTGTAATGTAATTGATGGCAACATTAAGTCCATAGTTTGTTCTCCCTTTTTTCTGAATAATAAAACGCTTGGAGTTTTAATTTGCGAGCAAGCAGAAGTGCCTAAAAATTGGTCGGCAGAAGACTTGAATTTTATTAAAGCGGCTTCTGATGTATTGTCAATTACCCATGCTGCTTCGAATATTAGGAATGAGGCTGAAGTGATAAAGCAACAGAATGAAGAAATCATATTAAAGAATCAATTTATTGAATCACAGCAAACTCAGTTGATAGCTAAAAATGAGGCACTTGAAGATACCAAGCATAAACTGGTAAGAAGTTTAAATGAATTAAAAGATGCCGAGGCTGCTTTGGCAGTTAAAGAAGCAGAATCTAGAGGTGTTTTAGATGCAATTAACGATCATAACTTGGTTGTTGAATACGATTTAAGGGGTGACATTATTTGGATGAATGAGCGTACACGTGAGTTAACTCAAATTTCTCAGAAAGACATGGCTGGTTCGATTAGGTATTCAATAAAAGCGCTTTTACTTAGAAGTAATCATTTTAGTACTAGCGAATATGATGCCTTTTGGATGAGCATGACTAGAGGAGTGAGCAGAAAATACGAACTGAAGTTGTCTTTACCCGGGAATGAATTATGGGTAGCTGCTTCATTTCTACCTATTCGTAAAGAAGATAATAGTATAGAGAAAATACAAGTCATTGCAAATGATATTTCGACGGTTAAAAATCAGCAGATATTCATTGAAAACCAGAATGCTAAGCTGAAAGAGCAGCGAAAAGAAATTTCAAAAATTAATAATTCACTTGAGCAGCGGGTAAAAGAAAGAACCGAAAAGTTAGAGCAGCAAAATCAACAATTGACAGAGTATGCTTTTATTAATGCTCATTTGCTACGTGCTCCAGTTTGCAATATTATGGGACTTATCGATTTATTGAAAGCCAGCACGGTCGATGACGATCAAAAAGAAATAGTTGACTTTTTGGATAACTCTACTAAAGAGCTTGATGAAATGGTGATTAAAATTAATAGATCAATCAAAAAGGGATATTATGATGATCCAGACCTTGTTGCGCAAGTAGAACATTGGAAGCGAAAAAAGGTAATGCGTGAAGCAATAACTCAAAACTAATTATCCAGGAATGGGTATTCCTTATTTAAATTCAATTGAGAATTTTCCCGACACGTCGGTAGCGGATGAAGATGGGCTTCTTGCTTTTGGAGGAGACCTAAGCGAAGAGTGGCTATTGACGGCCTATAAAAAAGGAATATTTCCTTGGTACAATCATGGAGACCCAATATTATGGTGGAGCCCGAACCCAAGAATGGTAATGCCAACCAATGGGTTTAAGATTTCTAAAAGCTTTAGAAACGTTATAAATCAAAAGAAATATCAAATTAAGTTTAACACAGATTTCGATTCAGTCATTGATGAATGTGGTAAAGTCCCAAGAATAGGACAAGATGGCACTTGGATAACTGAAGAAATAAGAGAAGCTTATTGTTCAATGCATCGTTTAGGTTGGGCTCATTCTGTGGAAGTTTGGGATAATGATTCTCTTGTTGGTGGACTTTACGGTTTAGCAATTGGAAATGTGTTTTTTGGAGAATCTATGTTTTCCAAAGCTTCAAATACAAGTAAGTTGGCTTTGTACTATCTCTGCGAAAATTTAAAGAATCTGGATTTTGAAATTATTGATTGCCAAATATATACCGACCATTTGGCTAGCTTAGGAGCAATGAGTATGGATAGAAGCGATTTTACTGCTTATCTAGCTGATAATACAGAACTTGTAAAATTGGAATTATAAAATGGATAAAGGCCTTGCTTTAAATGTTTTAGAACTTGACTCTAGCTATGATAATGAAGAATTAGAAGATGCTTATGAGAATGCATTATTTGGTATAAAAAGTTTTTTACTTCAGAATGTGGTAATAGAAAGTTTGTGGATTAAAAAGATTCTGAGATTAAGTCAAATAGAGGAAGCTTATGAAGTATTGTTTGGAGAGAAAAGGGAGACACCTAATTCAATCAAACTTGTTAACCTACCTCTTCAATTAGAGTCATATTCAGAATATGAGTCTCTTTTTTATAGGTTTAAAAAGGATCTTTCAAATTACGAAAGCTGTATTGGGGTAGTTGGTGTTGTAAAAAGAATGATTTTACTAGAGAAATTGTATTACAACTGGTTTTTGGATATCACAGGTAAAATGTTACTACTACCTGATAGTTCGCCTGTTAAACTAAACCAAAAAGCTAAAAGAGAAGTTCTGTGTAAACTTAATAATTCAACTAACCGATTGAGTAAAATAGAGCTTAGTCAAATTTCTATAGAAAAAGCTAGAATCGAAAAATTACTAACGATCAAATAGCTTTATAATTTTACGGAAAAAGTCAATAAATAGGGTAAATATTAAAGTTAGTGTCATGAACCAAATAACACAAATATTAACCCAATAAGTATCCATTTTTTTACCGAAAACCGTTTTGCGAGGTGCGTAAAAATGCCCTCGTAGGCTTGGGCTGTCTCTATAAATTGGATCTTCCAATTCAATAAACTCCCCATTTATTTCTTCAATTTTAGATAACTCATTTTTGTTAGTTACTAAATCTGATAGGGCCGTGTTTCTGTACTTAGTTTTTAGTTCTCCGAAATCAAAATCAGGATTTTTTCTAAGATGACTTATAATATCATCTTTATCATCCATTGTTTTAATATATAGCTTGTTGTAAAAGGTTCTTTGAAGTCTTAAAAAATCTTTGAGATTATTAAAAGTCTGATCGTTCAAACCTTCAACACTACTAAGCTCACTCATGTCTGGGTATGACAACTTTGGATAGGTCTTGTTTTGTTTTTTAATCTCGTTGTTGATTAATATTAGCAGGTGTTCAGATTCTTCTGCATAAGCCGGGTCTTTAAACGTGTTTTCTAATTTACTTATCCTAGATTTAAGCTCTGGCAACCAATAAACCTTTTTGTAATTAGCCATCGACAACGTTTTGTTGTGGGCGTATAGATGACGTTCAAACTTATTATTAATAAACTGGTTAACAGACAAAGCCTCAAAAGCCCATCTAGAAGCCATCATTTCACCAATAATTGGAACAACTGTTTTAGACGATATAGTAGGATTAAGCTTGTCAAACTTTACAAGTACACCACTAAATATTAATTGAGGAATAATTATGAAAGGAATAAGAATGTAGATTGTTACAGCAGAATTAAAGCTCGCTGAAATATTCAAGCCTAATACATTAGCAAAACAAGCTGATGTGAATAGTACTAAAAAGTACGACCAAAACATACCTTCAACATGTAGTATCGTATTTCCAACCAATAGAAAAGAAATGGTTTG
>JBMYOI010000049.1:0-15396 GCA_049599135.1 Salibacteraceae bacterium | reverse complement strand
GCAATGGATGTTGGAATAAGGGTTTGTAATTGGTTAGTTGCATTTGATATTTTTTGCCTTTAAAAACACATATTAGTGTTTACATTTGTATTCGCAAAAGTAACTAAATCGAATTGTCTAAAAAGGGTTTATTTTGATTAAAGTTTTGCTTTACGTGTATTTATCTAACTTTTTAATAAACAGTTAATTTGCAGGAGAAGACATTCGATTTTAATTCAACTAACCCAGTCGAAATATTTGGACCGAACAATTCCAATATTGACATTCTTAAAGAGTATTTTCCAAAACTTAAAATTATTGCCAGGGGTAATTCTTTAAAGGTGCTTGGTAGCTTATCAGAAATTGAGCAATTTGAAGTAGTTATTCATGACATTCACCAGCATTATTTAAGGTTTAATAAGTTGCTGCCAGTTGATATTGATCGTGTAATGGCAAAAGATGCGGTTGGTCAAGATGATAACCTGTCGACCAATGTGAATATTCTTCATGGGGTAAATGGTGAGCCTATTAAAGCTCGTACGCCAAATCAACTTAAAATGGTGGAAGCTGTTGAGCAAAATGATATGGTTTTTGCAATCGGCCCAGCAGGTACAGGAAAAACCTATACTGCTGTTGCTTTGGCTGTTAAAGCGTTGAAAGATAGAGAGGTTAAGAAAATTATTTTGACCAGGCCTGCTGTAGAAGCTGGGGAAAATTTGGGTTTTTTACCCGGTGATTTGAAGGAAAAACTAGACCCTTACCTACAGCCACTTTATGATGGTTTGAGAGATATGATTCCATCCGATAAGCTTAGTTCATTGGTTGAAAGTGGAGTGATTCAGGTGGCTCCGTTGGCTTTTATGCGTGGAAGAACACTCGACTCGGCATTTGTAATTTTAGATGAAGCACAAAATGCAACTGAGAATCAACTCAAAATGTTTTTAACGCGAATGGGGAGATCGGCAAAGTTTGTAATCACAGGAGATTTAACTCAAGTTGATTTACCACGAAGCCAGCGAAGTGGGCTTGTTCAGGCTATTCACTTGTTAAATGATGTTGAAGGGATTGGCATTGTTAGGTTGAATGAAAAAGATGTTATTCGCCATTCGTTGGTGCGTAAAATAATTATCAAATACGAAAAAGAAGATTCAATTAAGTAGTTATGGCAAATTCTTTAGGAAATACAAATTATCAATTCCCAGGGCAAACCGCTTTCTATCGAGGTAAGGTTAGGGAGGTATATTCAATCGACTCAGATTTACTCGTTATGGTAGCTTCTGACCGTATTTCTGCATTTGATCATGTGTTGCCTAAAGGAATCCCTTATAAGGGGCAAGTATTGAATCAAATAGCATCGGTATTTTTAGACGCCACTTCCGATATTGTTCCGAATTGGAAGTTGTCGACGCCAGACCCTAGCGTTACTGTAGGTTTGCGTTGTGAGGCATATCCTATTGAAATGGTGATTCGTGGGTATTTGGCTGGTCATGCTTGGAGAGAATACAAAGCGGGAAGAAGAATAATTTGTGGGGTTGCTATGCCTGATGGAATGAAAGAAAATGACCGTTTTCCAGAGCCATTAATTACGCCAGCAACAAAAGCCGAAGAAGGACATGATGAGGATATTTCGCGTGAAGAAATTATAGCTCAAGGCATTGTTTCTGAAGCTGAATATATTGAATTAGAAAAGTATACTCGAGCGCTTTTTCAACGTGGGACTGAGTTTGCTGCAGATAAAAATCTAATTTTGGTAGATACGAAATATGAGTTTGGTAAGAGTCAGGACGGTGTGATTACGCTGATTGATGAAATTCATACCCCAGATAGTTCTCGCTATTTTTATGCTGATGGATATGCAGAGCGTCAAGAAAGTGGAGAGAAGCAGAAGCAGCTGTCAAAAGAATTCGTTAGAGAATGGTTAATGGAGAATGGCTTTCAGGGATTGGAAGGTCAGGTTATGCCTAAAATGCCAGAGTCTTTTGTAGAATTGGTGTCTAATAGATACATTGAGCTATACGAGAAAATTACCGGTAAAACGTTTGAGAAAGGGAATATTTCAGAGATTGAAAAAAGGGTAGAAGACAACGTAACTAGCTGGTTGTCTACTAATAGATAAACAGTTTTTCATTTGATTTTTTGGAAATTCACAAGAATGGTTATACTTTTCTTGTGTGAACCAACTTCGTTTAAACCCTTTCGTTAGAGTACTCCTCCCGTTTATTTTAGGTATTGCTATTGGGGCCGGTGATTTTATTTCATCCAATGCTGGTATTGTCATTTTGGGGATAATAATCCTCGTTTTAATAAGCTTGTATTTCTTGTTGAATAACTCTAAATCAATGATTTTTAGGGTTTTGTTTGGGGGAGTCCTGAGCTTTGTTTTTATGTGTTTGGGTGTCGTAAACTATCAAACATACAACAAGGTTACTCTTGAAAAAAAGCTGTTAGTCAAATCATTTCAAAATGATATAAATAACACGCTGCTTATTGTAAAAAAGAACCCCATTAGAACTAAAAATACATGGGTGGCCGATGTCGAACTTGTCAATCCGAACATTGATTATCCCTTGTTTGGTAAGGCTTATTTTAAGGATTCTGTTTTACCGCCTGAAAGCGGTCAAATAATAAGAACGAGTCAGCAAATACAGTCACTACATCCGCCAACCAATCCCGGTCAATTCAACTTTGCTAAATATAGCCACAGTAACAACCTGTTTTTTACAATTTATTTATCAGACTTTGATGTGATTGGCAATGATAATAGGTCTTCCTTTTTGGATGTGTTTAAAGGAATTCAACACTCCTGTTTAAGCGTTTTTGAAAAGTATCTCAAAGGCGAAGAATTGGCAATTGCTGCAGCCTTGGTTTTGGGTGATAAGTCTTATTTAACTGCTGATATAAAAAAGGCGTATTCTGAAGCTGGAGCGATGCATGTATTAGCGGTTAGTGGGCTGCATGTAGGTCTGGTTTATTTGTTGTTAAGTTATTTATTTAAAGGTTTAGGTGAAACGCGTAAGCAAGTTATAATCAAAACAATATTAATTGTTATTTTAATTTTATTCTACGCTGGAATTACAGGTTTTTCTCCATCAGTAACTCGGGCTTCAGTTATGTTTTCTCTAGTCGCAATTGGTGGGATTATTAGGCGAAATTCTAGTATTTACAACATCATTTTTACTTCCGCTTTTGGTATGCTTTTGTGGGACCCATCGCTGTTGTTTAATGTGTCTTTTCAATTGAGTTACATTGCGGTGATTGGAATCATTTATTTACACCCTAAAATTTTCAACCTTTACTTCCCTAAAACAGGTGTAGGGTATTACCTGTGGAGCTTAATTTGTCTGTCTTTATCGGCGCAGATAGCGACTTTTCCTTTAGCTCTTTATTATTTTGGTTTGTTTCCTTCTTGGTTTTTACTTACGAATTTAGTCGTGGTTCCGGCTGCAATGGTGGAGTTAGGCGGAGGTTTTGCTTTATTAGCGTCTCATTTTGTTGGGTTAGGAAATCAAATAGGTTTTATTTACTCGGAATTCATTCGACTTGTAAATTGGATAATAAGTAATATCAATTCGATGCCTCCAGGGGCTATTTTAGCTTCTTTAAGCGCTTTTCAAATGGTTTTGGTGTATTTCCTTATTGTAGGCATTGTGTGGTGGTTAAATACAATGAATAGGTTGGTATTGTTTTTTTTATCCTTGACCCTCGTTTGCCTTCAAGTATCCTTTGTTGATGAAGAAATGAGAATAGACTCACAATCAGGTGTAATTATTTATGACGATAGAATTGCAGTAATGGAGGTTTATAGTGGCCGCGAAGCAGTTATTTATGCAGACACTACCCAAAAAGGCTTTGAACGTTTTGAACAGTTTGTACTTGCTCCTTCGTTAAAACAAAGATCAATTGAAATTTGGTCAATTAAACCATTAGTAAATGTCAAGTCAGCTTCCATAAAATTACCAAACTCAAAAAGTATCAAATGGGTATGGTCCAAATCCGGAATTGAACCAACAGATCAAGGTGATAGTTTGACTTTGGTCTTATCTGGTCTAAAGTCAAAAGATAGAACTCTTGCTTTAGAAACATTTGAGGGTATTGATTTTTGGGATTGCCAATCTCAAGGATATTTTTTAAGAACCTTGGAGTAATCAATAAAAAGTTGTTTTCTTGCAAGCACTTGAAATTACAACTAGTTGCTTAAAACACTAAACAATAGAAACAGAATTTTTGGGCTTGATTTGCTACGGGCTTTCGCAATTTTATTTGTGATGTGGGGGCATGGCAATATGTTACTCCGGCACTATGTTTTAGATTCTTGGATATACCTTATCGCTTTTGACGGTGTTTCTATCTTTTTTGTTTTAAGTGGTTTTTTAATTGGTGGAATATGGTTGCGGTTAATAAATCAATCAGAAGTGAGCTTAAAATCAATCTGGCAATTTTGGCTAAGAAGATGGTTTAGAACTCTCCCCAATTATTACTTAATATTAACCATATTAGCCATTCTATCTGTCATATTTCGAGATTTTAGGCTTTCTGATGCTCTTCCATATTATGGGTTTGTCCAAAATGTTAATTGGGTACATCCGCCATTTTTTGCAGAAGCATGGAGTTTATCTATCGAAGAATGGTTTTATCTTTTGTTACCATTGCTTTTTTTAGTTTTTAGCTACGTTTCCGGTAAGAGTAGGCAATACAGTATGCTTTTTGTAATTGTATTTGTAATTCTATTTTCTAGCGTGCTTCGATATTTGAGAGCAAATGAAATGGGAGATTTGGATTTTATTCTTTGGGATGATTACTTCAGAAGACAAGTTTTTACTCGTTTGGATAGCATTATGTACGGAGTGCTTGGTGCATATATGGCTTATTACTCACCAAATATTTGGAGAAGGCATCGTAAACTATCTTTAGTAATTGGTTTGATTTTGATTATTGACTATCAATGGGTAGCTACCGATAATTTTCTATCAAATTCAACTTTTGGCCTTTATTTCCAGGTGTTCTCATTTGCTCAAATTTCGATAGGTACTTTGCTTTTGATGCCGTTTTTATCCAGCTGGAAGGGGAGTGGGAGACCTTGGCAAAAAGTGTTTGTGTTTATTAGCCTAACCTCTTATTCTTTGTATTTGGTAAACTCTTTTTTAGTGTTAGGGTTTATTATTCCAGCGTTAAAAATAGAATCTATCTGGTTGCAATATTTATTATTTTGGGTGGCTTCTGTACTAATAGCGACTCTAATTTATAAATATTACGAAGTACCAACGACTAAACTGAGGGATAGGTTTAGCTAGCTATTTAGCTAATGTTTCAGATAAAAACTGCCCAGTATAAGACTCTTTGCAGTTTGCTAAATCTTCGGGAGTTCCAGCAAAAACTAAGTTTCCGCCTTCTTGTCCACCTTCGGGGCCCAAGTCAATTACCCAATCGGCACACTTAATCACGTCAAGATTGTGTTCAACAATAATTATGGAATGCCCCAATTCAATTAAATCCTCAAAAGCTTTAAGTAGTTTTTTAATGTCGTGAAAGTGTAAACCTGTGGTTGGTTCATCAAAAATGAAAAGTGTTCTGTCTTGAGCCATCGTAGCACGCCCTTGGATAAGGAAGGATGCTAGTTTTATTCGTTGTGCCTCACCGCCACTGAGAGTGTTGCTGGACTGTCCAAGGGTGACATAACCTAAACCTACGTCTTGAAGAGGTTTAAGCTTTTGAGCAATTTTTTGACAAACTCTTAATTCGTCCGCAATGAAAAAAGCCGTAGCCTCGTCAATGGTCATTTTTAATAAATCTGAAATGGACTTGTTTCTGTATTTAACCTCTAGTACTTCTTCTGTAAATCGATCCCCATTGCAAGATTCACATTTGAGTTTAATGTCCGGCATAAACTGCATTTCAACAGTAATCATACCTTCTCCTTTACAGGTTTCACATCGTCCGCCTTCAACATTAAAAGAAAAAGCTGAAGATTTATATCCTCTTAATTTACTTAAGTCTTGGGCAGAATAGAGTAACCGAATATCATCATAAGCTTTAATATAAGTAACCGGGTTACTTCTTGAACTTTTACCGATTGGGTTTTGATTTACATATTCTACGTTGCCAATGGATTTAGTGTCTCCTTCTAAGCCTTGGAATTTACCGGTTGATTCTGCAATGCCACCGTGTAATTTCTTGAGAGAAGGGTAAAGAATTCGATTTACTAAAGAGCTTTTTCCTGAACCACTAACTCCACTGATTACAGTTAATACTTGTAGTGGAAACTCAACGTCAATTGATTTTAAATTATTTTCAGCTGCACCTTTTGTAACGATTGACTTCTTCCAAGACCGCCTTTTTAAAGGCATTTCAATTTTTTCTCGTCCGGTTAAGTATTTGGCGGTTAAAGAGACTTCTTCATTTGCCATGTCTGCAAATGTTCCTTGAAAAACCAATTCCCCGCCTTCAGTACCGGCCATTGGGCCTAAATCAATGATTTGATCTGCAGAGCGCATCACTTCTTCTTCGTGTTCAACTACCAGAACAGTATTTCCTAGTTTTTGAAGCGAACGAAGCACCTTAATTAATTGTTGAGTATCCTTTGGATGTAAACCAATACTTGGCTCATCTAAAATGTACATAGAACCCACAAGGCTGCTGCCTAATGATGTAGCTAGATTAATTCTTTGAGTTTCACCTCCAGAAAGAGAAGATGACAACCGGTTAAGAGTCAAGTAGCCTAAACCGACTAGGTTTAAATAGTCAATTCGATTCGTAACCTCCGTAATTATTCGTTTCGATATTTTTTTCTCTTCTTCATTCAGGTTTAATTTCTCAAAGAATTTAGGAAGTTCTTTTACCTGTGATAAAACTAAATCGGTAATTGATTTGCCATTAATTTTAACATAATTGGCATCTTTTCTCAGCCGGGTACCATCGCACTCATTACAAGCAGTTTTACCGCGGTATCGAGATAACATTACCCGGTATTGAATTTTGTATGCATTCTCTTCCAGCATTTGAAAAAACTCCCACAAGCCTTTGAAATGTTTATTCCCATTCCAAAGCAAGTTTTGTTCAATCTTAGAAAGGTCTTTTATCGGCTTGTGAACTGGAAAATCGAATTTGTGTGCCGCAAGAATTAGCTCTTGTTTCCATAACCCCATTTTTTCACCTTTCCAGCAAACAATAGCACCTTCGTAGACCGATTTCGACTTGTCAGGAATTACCAAGTCTGGGTCAATTCCTATGATGCTTCCAAGTCCTTCGCAACGTTTGCATGCGCCAACTGGGTTGTTGAATGTAAAAAAGTGATCGCTTGGTGGTTCAAAGGTGATTCCGTCAGCTTCAAAACGGTTGTTGAATGAATAAGTTTTTGTTTGGTTTTCGGCTACAATGGTAATTAAACATTCGTTGTTACCTTCAAAATAGGCTGTCTCTATTGAGTCAGCGATTCGACTTCGGTTATCGTCGTTTGAGTGATCAACAACAACACGGTCAACTAATACGCTCAATGATTCTGGAGAAGAATTTGGATCAATCTCTTCAATGGCAACAGGTTTGTTGTTTACTAATAATCTAGAAAAACCTTGCTGTTGAAGAATTCTAAGTTTTATTTCTAAGTCGCCAGTACCTTTTATTATCACCGGTGCCGATATCATTACTTTACAACCTTCTGGCTGCTTATAAATGAAATTGTAAACGTCTGCAGGCTTGTCGCTTTTTACTTCTTTACCAGAAATGGGTGAGATGGTCTTTCCAATTCGAGCAAACAAAAGTTTAAAATAGTCATAGATTTCAGTGGTAGTACCCACAGTACTTCTAGAACTTCGCGTGCTTACTTTTTGCTCAATTGCAATAGCGGGCGATACTCCCTTGATATATTCAACTGCTGGCTTGTCAATTTTTCCTAGAAACTGACGAGCGTAAGAAGATAAACTTTCAATGTATCTTCTTTGTCCTTCTGCATAAAGAGTATCAAAGGCAAGAGATGATTTCCCACTTCCCGAAAGACCAGTAATTACAACAAACTTGTTTCTGGGAATTGCGACATCAACGTTTTTTAGGTTGTTTTCGTTAGCGCCTTTAATTATGATGTAATCTTTGGAATCTAGTGAATCGAAGTTTTTCAATTACGGGTAGTTTTTAGAGCCGCAAATGTATCGTTCAATAATAAAATTTGGTAGTTTGATTTAATATTTTAATATTTGGCACAACAAATAACGATATTCTGTCGTTAATGTTAATAAATTAGAAAGCCTATAGATTACATTTTTACTCGAATAATACAGAACCCAACAACTTAGTAACCCCAATATTTCTGTTTTTATTGTTAAATCCGTCGAAAATAATTCGACACAAATCGAGTAATTATGAGTCAAACCCAATTAAGCGACAAAGCTTTAATCCGAAAATACATAGATGGTAGCGAAATAGCTCTTGAGGCTTTAATCGTCCGTCACAAAGAGAGAATTTTTTCATACATCTACATGCTTGTTAAAGATGAACAGGTAGCTAATGATGTTTTTCAAGATGCCTTTATGAAAATTATACGAACCTTTAAAAATGGTAAGTATAATGAAGAAGGGAAATTCATTCAATGGGCAATGCGAATTGCACATAATCTTTCGATTGATCATTTTAGAAGAGCTAAACGTATGCCTATGACAAGAAGTAGAGAAGATTATGATGTTTTTGATACTATTGGAATGGAAGATGAGAATATGGAAGACAAACTTATTTACGACCAAATTAAAACGGATGTAGCCAAGCTTCTTGAATTTTTACCAGATGATCAAAAGGAAGTTTTGAAAATGAGAATCTATTTTGAAATGAGCTTTAAAGATATTGCCGAAGAAACAGGTGTGAGCATTAATACGGCACTTGGTAGAATGCGTTATGCATTGATTAATTTGAGAAAATTGGTTGAAGAAAAAAACATACAACTCACGGTTAATTAGATTATTTCACGATTCAACAATAAAACGATTCTAGCGTTTCTGGACTCGTGAAATGTTAGTTTTTAAAGGCCTCCTATTAGGGAGGCCTTTTTAGTTTAAATATTTTTTGGGGCAACACAATAACCAAGAATTAATAGCGTTAGGTACAAAACAAATAAAATGATGCTTGCCTATGAAACATATTTACACGCCAAAAGAATATTTGAATTTAGAAAGTTTACAAGAAGAACTTAAAGACGTCGAAATCGAATCGATTGGTCTTCCAAAAATGAATCCTAAATCAAGTACGTTAAAGTTTTTAATGAACTACTCGAAAGCATTAGAAGTAAAAAAGTTAAAAGGCTTGGGAAACTTCGAAACGATATTAAACTAAAGAGAAATCCTCCAATTTTATTGGGGGATTTTTTTATTTCAACCGATTCTTAACGCCAATTAATGAATCAATTTCAGAGAGCTCAGGTTTGAACCCTCGAGCAGGACTAAACTGCCTTCCGTAAAATATTATCTGCAAATGCAATTTGTTCCACAATTCTTTCGGAAACAATTTTTTAGCGTCTTTTTCGGTCTGTTCTACAGACTTACCATTCGTTAGGCCCCAACGATACATGAGTCTATGAATATGAGTATCAACTGGAAAAGCGGGGATGTTAAAAGCTTGTGCCATAACTACTGATGCGGTTTTGTGACCAACACCAGGCATAGCTTCTAAATCTTTAAAATTGGCAGGAACTTCGCCATTGTGTTTTTCAACAATCATTTTAGAGCTGCCCCAAACCCCTTTCGATTTCATGGGAACTAATCCGCAAGGTCGAATAATACTGGCAATTTCCTCAATGCTGAGTTTAACCATGTCGTATGGGTTGTCGGCGGCCTTAAATAGGGAAGGGGTAATTTTGTTTACTCGCTCATCAGTACATTGAGCAGAAAGCATCACTGCAATAAGCAGCGTGTATGGATCTTTATGATCTAATGGAACTGGAGTTTCAGGATAAAGCTCTTCTAGTTTTTGAATTACATATTCAGCTTTCTCCTTTCGCGTCATAAGAAATAAGAATGATGTTTAAGGTTGAGATTTGTTTAAACTTCTTGGAGCCAACCGAATTTATCTTCAACACGAGCACGCTTTAAGTCGTTCAAGTATTTTCCCATTTTGTTTGAAAATTCACGAGAAGAAACTTCAGGAAGATTATAGTCTATACCTTCATAACCAATGGTTTCCATATGTGCAATTGTAGCGGCAGTACCTACACCAAAAGCTTCGGTTAGAGTCCCGTTCTTGATTCCTTCAACAATCTCAGAAACAAAAATATCTCGTTCTTCTACTACCATTCCCCAATCGCGGGCAATAGTTAAGATCGTATTTCGAGTAATTCCAGATAAAATTGAAGTACTTAATTTGGGGGTAATCAATTTGCCGCCCAATACAAACATTACGTTCATAGTACCAGACTCTTCAATTTTTTCATGATTTTTTGCATCAGTCCAAATTAATTGGTCGTAACCTTCTTCCATCCCTTTTTTAGCTGGATAAATAGAGGCTGCATAATTCCCAGAAGTTTTAGCTGCTCCAACGCCACCGGCCATTGCTCTAGCAAAATTTGTTTCAATTTTTACTTTAACAGGTTTGTTGTAATATGCACCAACAGGTGAAAGAATTACCATAAAACGGTAGCTAGCACTGGCTTTTACTCCAAGGAAACTCTCAGTTCCAAACATAAAAGGACGAATATAAAGTGCACTCTCGTCACCCGATGGAATCCAATTTTTGTCTAGGTTTATAATTGCATTTATTCCTTCGGTGTAAACCCACTCGGGAAGTTGTGCCATACACATACGATCGGCAGATTCGTTTAAGCGCTTGAAATTTGCTAAAGGACGAAATAAGTAAACTTTACCATCACTAGCTTTATGAGCTTTTAAACCTTCAAAAATAGATTGACCATAATGTATAAATGAAGTGGCCGGATCCATTGAAATATTTTGATAAGGGGTAATCTCAGGAGTCTGCCATTCCCCATCTACATAATCACAAATTAACATGTGATCAGTAAAAGTGCGACCAAATTTTAAATCGTCTTCACTAAGTCCATGCAATTTAGATTGCTGAGTCTTAGTTATTTTAATTGTTTTCGCTTCACTAATCATAATCTATCTCCTCTCGAATTTTCGAGCCTTCAAATTAATAAAAACAAATGACATGAGAGTGCCAATTTGCGACATTAAAAAGATTGAATATCAACTGACTGTACCCAACCTTCATTGCCGTCTGGTAAAGCAATTCTATGCCAATCTTGTTGGGTTTCCAAAACATTCACTTTTGTTCCTTCATGAATTACAAATAACACAGATGAAGAAAGTTTTGGTTCAGACTTTACATTTAGTGTACTCGTAAATACAATTCCTTGATCTTTGGTAATTAGCTCTGCTTTTACCCGGTTGCCAAGGGCAAAACTTAGTAAGAATAAAAGAAACAATCCCATTGCTCCAAAAAAGCTAAGTTGCTTGATGCTGGAGTTTGCAGAAATTAAATAGACAGCTAAAAAGCCCAAAGCTAATGTTAGCAACACTAAAACTAATATTCCCCAACCGTTTGAAGATAAAAGTGAACTCACACTTTGGTATACTTGAGTTGAAATTGGAACAGGCTTTTCGGCAACTTTATCTGTAATTTGAGAGTTGGCCATTTTTAAATTAAACTTTATATCGGGCGAATTTGGTGAGAGCTTTAACGCCTTTTCGTAATAGAATATGGCTGGAGCCAATTGGTTGCTCTTATAGTATGCATTTCCTAAATTAAAAAATAGGCTTGTCGATTGAAAATTAGCATTTACTGTTTGGCTATATAACGTGATAGCGCTATCATATTGCTCTGCTTCGTAAGCAGCATTTCCTTTCTCAACTAAGTCGTTATAAAAAGTATTATCCGCAGAATAGCCAATAAAAGAACTAACCAAAAGTGCTATTGAAAGTAGAATTCTCATTTTATACCCCCATCAATTTCGTTAATTAATTTGCTTGTTTTCTCAAAAAGTTCTGGGCCATTCATGGCAGCTGAAGGTGCATATCTAGCCATTTCACATTCACCTAAAATCTCAAGAAATGAATTAATCAAACCTTCTTCCACTCCATGTTCTTTTAGGCGCATAGCCATAATTTCTTTGTTAAGGTCTGAAACGGGAATATTCATTTTCATACCAATGTATTTGTGCAGAGATTTAAATACATCTTCATAAAATTCATTTGTGTTGTTGTTGTCTAGTTGTTTTTTTGCGTTTGTCAAATACTTGGCGGCAACTTTATTTGCTTTTCGTCTGTTCATGCCAACAACGTCCATTTGCATTTCTTTTAATCGCTTTCTAACTATAAGTAAGCCTACAAACAGAATAATTGGAATGATAAACAACAACCAAAACAATTTTGACCCAAAAAAGGCACTGCCAGATTCCTTAAGCTTTGGGTTGCCCTTTTTAATAAACCTAATGTCTTTTCCTAATAATGCAACGTCTTTCTTTCGAACGGGACGCACAGCTGTAGCGGCTTGCTCTTCAGTCTCTCCTTCAGCACGATCTACATGAATCGGATATTCTTCCGTTCTTAAAACTTCATATTTTCCAGTTTTTGCATTGAAAAATGAAAATTCAACTGAGGGAATTACAAAGTCACCAGAATGTCTTGGAATAATTAGATATTCAAATGATTTAGAACCAGAAGAGCCCCTAGCATTTGTGTTTAGTTTGGTGTTTTCTTTTGGGTCATAAACTTCAAAGTCTGGAGGGAAATCAAACTTTGGATCTTTAATTAATTTGATATTTCCTGATCCAGCTATATTAACTTTTAGATTAAAAGCTTCGTTAGTTTTAACATTTTGCTTGTCTATGGATGAAGTAAGCTTGAAGTTGCCCACTGCACCATTAAAAGATAATGGTTTGTTGCCTGATGGGACTGCTTTAACTTTTATGTTAGCGCCATTACTTTTCAGGTTCATTTCAATGTCTTTAAACCCACCTAAGAATTGGTCAAAGAAACTACGTGCTGCACGTTGATCTTGAACTCGAACAATGACATCCATTTCGGCTGGTTCTATTTTTATATTTCCAGATCGTTGAGGTGATAAAACAACTTGCTTTAGCAGGGCAGTAGTGTATTGTACGCCATTTATTATTTCGGTCTTTCCTTGTCCAATTTCTTTTGATTCAATTTCTTGTGTATAAAAACCGTTAAAAGCAGGTGCTTTACTGAATTGGAAATTAGCCACTTGTAACCTTGTGTAAAGTTTGAATGTAGCAACAATTTGCTCTCCTTGGTAAACACTGGTTTTGTCCAATAAAAGTTTAATGTAAATGTTTTCTTCAAGTTGTTTTTGTTGTGCTCTTTGTTGTGCCTGTTTTTGTTGCGCTGCTTGTTTTTGCGCTTGTGATTGGTTTACTATGCTAATATTAATTGCGTTAGATTCTATCTTTTTACCATTTACCGTCACAGTAGCCGGGGGAATCGTAAACTGGCCTGTTTTGGTAGACGCCAAAATATAAGAGTATGAAATGCTACTGCTCATTTGGCCGTTTACATATTGCATGCTTGTACTTTGGTTTGGTCCGCTTAATACTCTGAAATTTTCAAATGGAGGAATTTGGAAATTTTCTCCTTGTCCGTCTATTGAATATGTAACTTTAAATTGGTGTCCAACGGTAATGGTATTTTGATTAACTGTAGCGGTGAATTTTTGAGCAAGTCCGTTTAATCCGACAGAAATCAGAATTATCAATAATGTGTATTTGAAGTAGTTTTTCATTCCTGAATTACCAATCTTTTTCAATTTTACCTGACTTGTTTTTAGCCTTTTTCTTTTTCACCTTTTCTTGAACAGCTTTTTCCTCGTCTTGCATCATTTCAAGTAAACGCTCAGCATCTTCTTTTGATATTTTCATTGGAACCTCTTTTGGCTCACCTTTTTGCTCGTCGTCATTGTTCTCTTTTTGGTCGTTTTTTTGATCTTGGTTTTCGTCTTTCTCTTGATCACCTTTCTCGTTTTGTTTTTGCTGATCTTGATTTTCTTTATCCTGATTCTGTTGGTCTTGGTTTTGTTGATCTTGATTTTGTTTATCCTGGTTTTTATCTTGATTCTGATCTTGGTTTTGCTGTTGCTGTTGTTGCTGCTGTTGTTTTTGATTTAATAATTTTTGAGCTACTGCTAAATTGTATCGAGTATCGTTGTCTTTTGGGTTTAGGCGAAGTGAGTTTTTATAAGCCTCAACTGCATCTTCCAATTTTTGAGATTGCATATAGGCATTGCCTAAATTGTGAAATGCTTTCGCTCTGGTTTCAGAATCAACGTCCCCGTTTACAATCTGTTTGTATTCGTTAATTGCATCTTCTGGTTTTTCTAAACGAATAAGGGTATTTCCTAAATTAAATCGAGCTTCAGTCTTGTAATCTTTATCGCTGGTTAATTTTCTGAATTGAGCTTCAGCACCTTCAAAATCTTCTTTTTCGTAAGCAGAGTTTCCTTTATCTAAATCGAATTTAGAAGTTTGGGCAACGGCAATTAGTTGAAGGCCAATAACAAATAGGGCGATATGTAAAACGGCTTTCATTATATCTTTTGGCTATCGTCAAACAAGTTGAGTTTCTTTAACCAGGGGCTTTTTCTTTCTGAAATCATAAATTCAAATATCAAAAGCAATAAGCCTAGGGCTAAGGGATACTGAAAACGATCTTCATAATCAGAGAAAATCTTCGTTCCGTATTCACTTTTTTCCATTGAATTCAATTCGTCCATTATAATGTCTAGACCAGTTCCCGAGTTTGTTGCGCGAATGTACATTCCTTGACCTGCGGCTGCAATTTCTTGAAGCATTTCTTCGTTAAGCCTTGTTACAATACTATTTCCTTCTCGGTCTTTTCGGTAGTCAATTCGTTGACCGCCGCGGTAAATGGGAATAGGAACTCCTTTGGTAGAGCCCATGCCAACCGTAAATACTTTTATGTCGTTTTCGGCTGCAATTGTAGCAGCAGACATTGCATTGTCCTCGTGATTTTCGCCATCAGTAATTACAATAATGGCTTTGCCAGCTTTACTTTGTTCATCAAACGATTCGGTTCCTAATTCAATTGCTGCGCCAATAGCGGTTCCTTGTGTAGGAATAATATCTGTAGAAACGGTATTTAAAAAGAGCTTTGCTGCAGCATAGTCAGACGTTAATGGCAATTGAGTGTATGCTTCACCACCAAAAACCACGATTCCAATTCGGTCACTTTTTAATCGATCAACTAATTTGGAGATAGATCGTTTTGCTTTTTCCAATCGATTAGGGGAAAAATCTTCTGCTAACATTGAATTGGAAAGGTCTAATGCAACAATTACATCAACACCTTCTCGCTTAACTTCTTTTAGTTTAGACCCAATTTGAGGGTTTGCCAATGCAAGAACGAACATTGCAAATGCAATCGAAAACAATATGAATTTAGTTAAAAGCTTGTTTTT
>JBMYOI010000048.1:0-15965 GCA_049599135.1 Salibacteraceae bacterium | reverse complement strand
CCTTTTGTCCTATAATTAATATTATGTTAAATAGCATTTTAAAGAGTAAACCCTAGACTCGCGGTATTATTAGTTTATACGATGTACTACGACCTCCTCCAGGAGTTTTAGAAAAAACCTTTTTCTTTATTAAATCAGAAATATCCCGTACTGCCGTATCCTTTGAACATTTATAAACTTTACCGTATTTGCTTGAAGAAATTCCTGAATCAAATCCTTCAAGCATTTTAGAAATTACTTTTTGTTGTCGTTCGTTTAAAATCGTCGCTGCGTGCTTATTCCAGAATTTAGATTTATCCAATACACTTTCCAAAAGATCTTCAGAATGATCTAAAGCAGAATTAAAACAATCCAAAAACCAATCAACCCAAATGGTTACGTCAATTCCTTTATCACTTTGTACAGGCGCCCAGTTCAAATTTTGAGTGTTTTCTAATACTTCGTAATATGATTTTCGATTGCGTTCAATTGCCGCAGACATACTGTAAAATCGCAAAGGACTTTGATCTGATTCCGTAAGACACATTTCACCTACTGCTCTTGCAATTCGACCGTTTCCGTCTTCAAACGGATGAATCGTTACCAACCACAAATGTGCTATTGCCGATTTTATGATTGGGTCTATTGTAGCTGAGTTAAACCAAGAAATAAACGCCTTCATTTCTTTAGGCACCGCTTTGGCATTTGGAGCTATAAAATGAACTTTTTCTTTACCTATGCTACCAGAAACAACCTGCATGTCTCCTTTTGTTCCAGTCCGATATTTACCAGTGATTATCTTGTAACCGCCAGTCATGCCATTTGGGAACAAACCCGCCTGCCAGTTTGTAATTCGCTTTTCCGATAAGGGTTGTTGGTAATTCTGACTCGCATCTAACATCATTTCCACCAATCCATCTGTGTTGGCGGTTGTTAAAATCATTCCGGAAATTTCTCTGCCTAATTGTCGAGGGCACTTCTCGAATAGGCAACTTCTCCCCTTCTAATTCTGCAGTCATTTGAGCTTCTGCTGTCAAGGATTCTATGATGGTTTCTTCCTGTATTGGATAGCCAATTGCAGATAGTTTACCGAACAATACGCCTTGTTTTCGTCGGAGGTTACCCCAGTTTTATTCGTACGATTCCATCGTCCCAAAAGAACTGTTGCCACTGACTACTTTCCCAAATCCAGTATTTATTATCTAATAGACTGATTCCACCAACTCATTGAGAGGATTTTGAAAATACCATTTTATAAATCCATATTTTCGGATATGCAAAAAAACTTAGATGAAATAAAAGAATTGGTCATCAATAGGATTTGCATCCTAACAGCCCTAACCTTTGCGCCAGCTTACGTCTTGAGTATCTTAAGATGGATTAGTATTGGTTGGCAGAATATCTATATTGCGCATTCCATACTCTATTTTGCCATAATTTTTGTTGCAATTAGAAGACACAAAATGAACTATTGGTTCAAAATTGTGATGATTTCAAGCGTTTATTTTTTAGTAGCCTTTTTTGGATTAATCAATTTTTCGTTAGGAGGTGGATTTTATTATGTAATAATCTCACTTGCTGTTTTAGCTATTCTAGTTAAAACGAAGTTTGCTTACTATCTTACCGGGGTATTCTTTGTTCTTTTTTCAATTATTGGAGCAGGGTTTGTTACCGGAACGCTTCAGCCAGTTGTTGATCTTAATGAGCTTTCACAGAACGGCACGCACTGGGCTACTTTTTTAATATCTCTTTTCTCCTTGGCCCTCATTTTTATTTATGGTTTTGGAACATTTCACAAAGAGCTAATTAAAGTTCTGAATAAAAGTGATTCGAACGAAACCAAGTATAAAGTTTTGTTTCAAGAAGCTAACGACGCCATTCTTCTCTTAAAAGAAGGAAAATTCTTTGACTGTAACCTCAAGGCTATTCAAATGTTCGAAATGGAAAAACATGAGTTTTATGGAAAAACTGTTTTGGATGTTAGTCCCGTTGATCAACCTGATGGTCAAAAATCAAATCGTAAAGCGATGGCATTAGTTAGTCGTGCTTTGGACGGTTTCCCTCAGAGTTTTGAATGGCAACATAAAAAATCAAATGGAGATGTATTTGATGTATCCATTACTTTAAGCAAGATTGAATTGCATAATGAAGTATATGCACAGGGTATTATTAGGGATATTACAGAACGAAAACAAAAAGATGCAGAACTTGATTTGCACCGAAACCAACTTGAAAAAATGGTGGAAAATAAAACCATTGATTTAAATGAAGCGCTTAGCCTATCCAAGAAAAAATCAGAAGACCTTCTTGAAAAACAGAAAATAATTCAAAGCAAAAATGAAGAGTTAAGGCGCGCTTTTGACCACTTAAAAGATTCTCAAGCCAAGCTTCTTCAAACTGAAAAAATGGCTTCATTAGGTATTCTGGTTGCTGGTGTTGCCCACGAAATCAATAATCCATTGAATTACATTTCAGGTGCTTTCTACGGTTTAAAGGGTCATTTCGAGGATACTCCAGCTACTGACAATAAAGAAGAGGTGGAATCTCTGTTACAGGCCATTAAAGAAGGTGTGGATCGAACAGCCGCCATTGTAAAAAGTTTAAATCAATTTAGCAGAGAAAATGACAGCTTTGATGAGTACTGTAATATTCATTTAATCATTGATAATGCGCTGATAATGATTAATAATAGGTTGAAATATAAAATTGAAGTAGAAAAACAGTATACAGTTGAATCTCCTGTTATTAAAGGAAATGTCGGTAAACTTCATCAGGTATTTCTAAATATACTAACCAACTCTGTTGACGCTATTGATGATAAAGGCAAGATAACTATAGTAACTATTCCTGTCGACAATAGTTTGCAGATTTCTATCAAAGATAACGGTCAAGGAATCAGCCCTGAAAACGTAAAAAAAGTTATGGATCCTTTCTACACGACAAAAGATCCTGGCAAAGGAACCGGTCTTGGCTTATCAGTTACTTTAAATATTATTAAAGATCACGGTGGAGAAATTAAGTTAGAATCAGGTCTAAACATTGGAACAACTTTACAAGTTAAATTACCTTTTGAAAGAGCCTAGCCCCTATCCTATTCAAGTGATTTAGTAGTTTTTTTGTAAAACATAATAAATTTTCTAAACCATATCCATAATCTTATATCTAATGATTTCGTATTCTAACAGAACTTAAACCTTAAACATGTGTATTTGTTCTCTCAAATATACTTTTGTGATCGCATGAAATATTTTTATAGAATAATTGTCGCTTTGTTGGTTTTATTAGTGTCTAATACATCTGTTGAAGCTGCATCAGTAAATAATATTCAAAGAGGATCTGTTTCTTTAACTGGCACAAGTATTACTGTTACTCTTTGCGATTCGGTTATTAAATCTTCTTCAATTCTAATATTTTCAATGTCTAACAACTCCAATTCAGTTGGTGGCTGTTTGGTTCGAGGCATTCTTACCAATGAAAATACATTAACTTTTACCAGGGCACAAACTAATGGAACACCCATCATTGAATGGACTGTTATAGAATATTCTTCTGGTGTTACCGTAGAACATGGATCAACGAACGTTGATGCTTCTACAAAAGACCAGGCTATCACTGCTGTTGGAAATCTATCCAATTCTTTTCCAATAATCACTATGAGTAATAATGGATCTACCTGGGGAAATGACGATGGTGTCGTTGCTGAATTGACCAGTACTTCAAACCTACAGTTCAGATGTTCAAATAGCAACTTTGATGTAAACTGGCAAATTGTTCAATACGATAGTTGTTCAGTCGAGTCTTTTTCATCCAGTTTAACAGGAGCCTCTAGTACTGCTTCCATTACTGCAGTGGACACTTTAAAAAGCATCATTATTGGCAGTCATTATCAAAGCGGAAATATTAATGCTGACGATATGCCGCGAGTTGAGTTTGCTGATGATGAAACCATTACTCTTACACGTGTTGGCTCTGCATCAACATTAACTTATTTTGGTTATGCTATTGAATTTACAGACAACACGACTGTAGAACATGGTAATTTTTCCTTCGCAAGTGGAAGTACAACAGATACTGAAACAATAAATGCCATTGCCACTGATCGATCTTTAGTTATGGGAACTTCAAATGCCTATTCACAGGGCAGCACTCCTTATTCTAGCGATGATAATTGTGGTTACAATTGGTCAAAAATGGAATTCCCAACTACTACGTCTGTTTTGGGAACAAGAGCAACCTCAGGGAATACAGCTAATATTCCGTTTCAAGTGGTATCATTCAGGTACAATCAAACACGAATTCCTAGTGGGTCTGTAGCTGATGTTTCTGATCCTACTGGGCCATTTGACAGTATGTTCTTAAACCGATTAGAAAAAAACACGGTTACTATGGGTGCGGGGGCAACTAGTGTTACTGCAACAATAGCTTCGGTTAATAGAGATAGCACTTTTATGTTGTTTTCTATAAGGGTGAATACAAATGAAATTGGCCAAGGACTTGTTCGCGGAGAAATTACTAATGGCACTACCCTAACATTTGAAAGGGATGCTAGTGGCTCTGCTGTAGAAATTGATTACCAAGTGTTTTACTTTGCAAGCGGAGTTTATGTTCAACATGGCACAACTAACTTGACCTCTACCTCTGTTTCACAGAGTATTTCCTCGGTCGACTTAAATAAATCATTTGTTATTGCTACCCTCGAAAACGATGGTTCTACCTTCGGAGAAGACGATGGTGTTACTGCTGATTTAACAACTACAACCAACATTCAGTTTAACTCTAATACTACAATAAGTAACGACGTAAATTGGCAAGTGGTACAAATGCAGGATGCCTTGGTAAGAAAGATCAATTTCTCGTTAAATAATGGAAGTACGTCAACAACCACTTCTATTTCTTCAATATCTGGTTCAGGTTCATGTGCTTCATCGGAAGATGTTAATGGAGTGTTGCTCAATCGTACATTTATTGTTGCAAATCATTACAATAGTGGAGCTATTAATTCGGATGACATCCCTAGGGTCGAGCTTACTGATACCAATGAAATTACAGCAAAAAGAGTGGGAACCAGTAGTACTCTCAATTTTCTAATGTATGCAGTTGAGCTGTTTGATTCCTCAGTAGTTCAACATGGTTCAGTTACGATTACTGGTACCAGCACCTCAAATACAGGCACATTTGCTGCTGTTGAAGAAATTGCTTCGGGATATATCCCTCCAGGAAATCTATCTAGGCAAGGAAGTTCCACGTATACATCAAATGATGAATTAGGTTTAAATTGGGCAACTTACAACCTTTCAAGCCCCACTGAGGTTACCATTACTCGTGGCAGCGCCATCAATTCAACTTCTGTATTTCCATATCAAATAATTAGCTTCAATAACTTTAGTAATCCCCCACTTCCTGTAGAATTAGGTGAATTTAATGCTGTTCGAAATCAGGATCAAATTGATTTGGATTGGAATACGTTTAGCGAGATAAACAACAACTATTTTATAATTGAAAGATCTTTAAATGGTTCCGATTTTGAAGCTATTGGAAAAATTGCAGGAAATGGCACTACTAATGTACCGCAGCAGTATTATTATACCGATTACGATTATCAACCCGAACTTATTTATTACCGGTTAAAACAAGTAGATTTCGATGGAAACTTTGAATATCACCCCGTTAAATTAGTCGCGGCTATTGTTCGTGAAATTGAAGGTCCAACGATTTCAATTTTCCCTAACCCGACTAGACATGTTTTAAACATTAAATCAAATCTTGATTTATACGCTGAAATACACATTTTGAATACGAAGGGTAATGTTCTTTTATCCTTCGAAACTGATTTAACAAATCAGGCTAAAACATTCAATTTACAAGGCTTAACAAATGGAGTTTATATTGTTTCCATTAGTACAACCAAGGGATTAATACATCACAAATTGATCGTAGAAAATCCTTAAAGTATATTCTAGTTCTTTATAACCTTAAAAGGTTGGTTGTGGTTAATGCCTACAACTTTAATGAAGTACATTCCCGGTGGAAAACTAGATAAATTCAATTCAATTCTTTTCTTTAACTCACTAACCATAAAACTTTGAGCACTAATCCATTTAGAAGAAGAATTAGAAATATAAATTTCGTGTTTTGTAGACCAGTCTCCTTCTATCACTAAATAGCCAGTAGTTGGATTCGGATATATTGAAATTTCTTTATTTGACACTGTTTCTGACATAACTACTCGCTTGATAGAATAGCGGCTTTTGCTCCCGTCAATATCGGTTTGAACCAATTGGTAATACGATGTACCAGAATATGGATCATTGTCAATGATTTGATAATCCATTCTGTCATTGCTGGTTCCTTGTCCCGCAACTGTTGAAACCAGCGTCCACTCTTCTCCATTAGCAGATTTAAACACTTCAAAATGAGAGCTATTTAGCTCGCTGCTCGTGCTCCAATCAACATAAACTTGATTTAGGTTGAGCTTAACTTCATAATGCCTTAAATCAACTGGTAAAGGACTATTTGAATTGTCTATTGTAGCTAGGGTGAAGTTCTTTTTCTGAATTTCATTTACATCAACCACAAAAGACACTGTGTTATTTCCCACATTTATCGTTGGTCCAGAAACAGTTGTGGCATAAGCCCAAGGTGATGCGCTTGTTATTAGTCGGTAGTCGCTACCCGCAACAGTTAGTGTCGATGAAGCTGGATAATCATCTAAATCAAAAGTTAAAGTTACATTGCCTGGGTCAGTTTCATTACTCACAAATAGACCGTACCAATGTCTGGCCCAGCGTTTAACATCGGTTCCTGCTAACCCTGACATATCAGCTTCATCTGCCTTAGCTGTGATACCAGAAAGATTATTGTGAGCGTACCAGAGCGTATCTCCGCAATCCGTAGTAAAAGTTGAATTTGCAATTGTTAAGGCTGATGAAGTCGCTGAAGTTGCTCCATCTCTAATTAAAACAGCATCGGTGTTAATTCCGTTATCTCCGATTTCTTCGCTTTCGGTATAATAAAGTGTTATTCCGTATTTGGTGGCTAGGTATTCTTCAATCTGAATTCGTTCTTCGCACGACAATTCTCGATTGTACACAATAAGCTCATGAATACTCCCATCGTAATCCCAACTTGCTTCTGGTATGAAATCACTATTTGTAGACCAACCACCTAGAATAACACCTGAGTTATTTGTATTTAAGGCTGCTGATGCTGAAGATTGTTCGACAATGGCAGATTCACCATTGACGAAGAATTCAACATCAGTTACATTTTCGCTAGCTCCTGCTTGTGTTGAAAGTATTGCTCGACTTCCGGTAGGATAAGTGTAATTCATTACTTTATTTCCACTTACACGCACCGACATGCCATTGGAACCCCCAGGTGTCTCCAAAGAAACCCCGTATCCTGTTCCAGCAGTATAATTTGGTGCTAAAGAAAAAATGGCGTTGCCATTTCCTGCCGATAAAGAATTCGCTGTAGTGACAACAAAAGTGGTCCTGGCTTCTGTTCCGGTGATTACGGGAGAACCTCTCAAATAATTTGACCCGCCACTAAAATCTACACCACTAATTCCGCTGCTCACCGTATAAGTTGGAGCTGTTCCAATATCATTTGAAACATCATTTGAATTTCCACTTTGATCTCTCCAAAACGCAACCGACTCTGTATTTGACGCTAAAACTCCCTCTGATTTTTCTACGCCACAATCACCTTTAAGCCACAATTGTAATCCACTGGAAATGTCTGCTGGCGCACTAGTTGAAGTCCACAAAGGACTACTGGTTTCATCTGTCGTAGCAACCGTAAAAAAGAGATCTGTAAGTGAAGTAACGTTAACAGTAAATTGGAGCGTATTTCCAATAATACTTGCACCAGAAACTACAGTTGCACCACTAAACGAAGTTGTGTTTGATGTTATTAGGCGATAATTACTGGCATTTGCCAAGGTTTCGGAGCTTCCACATGTTACCAAACTCGCTAAATCAAATGTTAATGTCACGTTTCCTGTATTTGAGTTACAGGACGTATAATCACTATACCAAACCCTACTTTCTCTTCTTGTAGTTCCAGCCGGAACATCCGTAATTTGACTTTGAGAAGCATTGTTATGAGCTACAAATAACCCATCACCTGCATCGTTTAAGTAACTCACATTAGAAACAGTAAGCCCTCCACTAGAAACACTGTTTATGTCACTATAATCTCCATGACCTTTTATTATTCCAGCTATATCATTTTCAAGACCATCTGACCCGTTCGATGATTCATCGAATAATTCAACTGTAATATTATATTTATCAGCTAGGTATAATTCAATTTGCTTTTGTTCTAAACAACTTATTTCTCGAGAATACACAAGCACCTCATAAACATACCCATTGAAGTCATAAGATGCAGTGGGTGTCAAAGTTCCGCTAACCGCTAAACCTCCTAATATCGTTCCTTGGCTACCTGTATTCAATGTTGAATTGGAAAGAAATAACTGGTCAGTAATAGCCTGCCCATTCGCCCAAAATTCCGTTGCAGAAACAGATTCCCCTGCTCCATTCTGAAAAACAATAATATTTGGTGTGGTTGTACTAGTTGTGTGGTTCATTACTCTATTGCCTCCTACTCTGCATGACAATCCATTTGTTCCACCTGGCGATTCAAAGAACATGGAATACCCATTACCAGAAGCATCATTAGGAGACAATGCAAATGCACAGTTTGTTGTTGAATTTGCTATGCTTAATGGACGAGCAACCACTATCATCGTTCGGGCACCTGTTCCGGAAAAAGCCGAAGGTCCGATAAGGTAGGATGAGCCTCCGCTCAAGTCTATAGCTGAATCACCTGAAATGGAAGAATATACAGGAGCGCTTCCTACGCTATTTGTCATATCTCTATTATACCCACTCTGATCCAGCCAATTCAGAATATTGTCGCCAATTGATGCCTGAACGGCTCCAATTTTTTGAACTCCACAATCACCTTTTAACCATAGTTCTAAATCCTCTCCTACACCCGCTGGCCTATCCAACCCTGAAACAGCTACAGTAAAATGATCATTATCGGCTAAATTAACGCCAGTAAAATACACCGTATCATTGCTATAAGTCGTTGCAGAAGTGATTGATCCATCTGAAAAATCGCTATCAGAATTATCCACCAAAAGCTTAATATCACTAGCATTAACAGGTGTACCACATTGATTAATACCGGGCATATAAAATTTAAGTGTTACTGTTCCTACTTCATTAGTTTCAGTAACTCTCCAAACCCGCTCCATTCGAAAATCTACTGATCCAGGAATACCAGTATTTACATATGTTTTTGATCCTCCATCATTTCCCCACACTAAATAGTCTCCATCATCCAAACTATTTGGGTTGTAAATGGATAATATAGTTTCAGAATTAATACTCCAAGCACTGTCTTTGTTTAGCCCTTGTGTAACCGAATTCTTTCCTATACCGGCTATGTCATTGCTGAATGACGATTGATTATAATAATCGTGACTGGCAACGGGAATGGTAATTCCGTATTTTATATTCAGATACGATTCTACAGAATTTCGATTTGTATTAGACAGTTCTTGACTGTAAACGATTATCTCTGAAACGTCGCCGTTATAATCATACGTTACTTCAGGAATGTTGTCAGCGCCTGAAGAAAGCCGCCTATAGCACAACCCAAAGCACTAGTATTTAAAGCAGCTGCTCCAACTTTCAATTGAGTAGTTATAGAAGATCCATTCGCATAAAATTCTGTTGCAGAGACATTTTCAGATGCTCCATTTTGCACCGAAAATATGGTAGGTAATGTTGTGCTTGTTGTATGGTCCATTATACGATTTCCTGAAACTCTACAGGCCAATCCAGAATTGGCCCCTGGTAATTCAGTGAATAAGCCATATCCTCTTCCACCAGATTCGTTTGGTGCCAGTTGAAAAGCGCAATTACTCGAGCTTGCTGTTAAAGAAGTTGGTTGAATCACCATAATCATGGTACGGGCACCAGTACCTGAAAAAACTGACACACCTCTTAAATACTGTGATCCCGAAGAAAAGTCTATTGTAAATCTTCCCGCATTTTCTTCATATTTAGGGGCACTTCCTAAGTCATTGGTAAAGTCATTTCCGTTTCCACTTTGGTCAAGCCAATTCAATACATTATCACCGACACTTGCTGCAGCTGGGCCAGTTTTTTCTACTCCAACATCAGCTTTTAGCCAAAGCTCTAGATTAGTAGACACCCCTCCAGGTGACTGTGCAATCAGACTTACACCCGATAAAAGAAAAGAAAGAAATACTAAATACCGCACATTACAAATTTAACTTCATTGAGCAATTACTGTAACACATATTATCCAGTAATAAATGTGATTTTGTCGGCAACAAAATCAATAATTAAATGAAAAAAAAGCCTGCAATTGCAGGCTTTAAATACGTTAATACAGATAATAAGGTTACCCCATTGACATGGTTTCATGCACTTCTACCCAACTATTGGCATCCCAACCTAAATGAGGATGACCATCAAATAGTTTTTTGGCTTCCTCCATGTTCTCGGCTTGAACAATGCTAAATCCGGTCACATTATTAATACAAGAACTGCCGTCGTTAGATTGAGTGAGCTTAGTGCTCGAGCATAATGGGCTTCCCATATCGACTAATGCACTTCCAACTTTAGCTTGCCATTCCATCCATGGCTTCATGCCTTCTGCCATTTGCTCAGGGGTTGCATCTGCCATTGCTGCCATTGATTCGGGTGGCGAGTGATAGGTAACTAAATACTTTTTCATAATAAATGATTTTGAGTGTTATACGGGTCTAAGATAATTTGTTTTTACGAATTCGGCTGTTTTAACATCGTAATTATCTTTATCGTGATTTACCTAATACAACTAAGGTAAAGTGGAAACGAAAACTTTCCGTCTCATGGTTAACTAGTCTGGATCAACCACAAGCTTCCTAACATACCCAATGATGATTCCTAGATACCAATAACGGGTATTTGAGTCTTCTATATGTTGAAGGACAGCTCAGCTAGAGCATAATATGCTGCAAGTAATGGTTAGTTTTGAATTATAAACCCTCAAGCTATTGATATGAGATTCATTTTACCCCTTATCGTTTTAACACTTTCATTCATCACATCTTCCCTCTTTGCGCAGCAATTGTCAGGAGCCTATACTATTGGAGGGAGTTCATCAAATTACCCAAACTTGCAAACAGCCATAGATAGCCTTGAAAGTAAAGGAATGTCTTCTGCGGTAACCTTTAATTTAATGGATGGTTTTGTCGATACCCATTCCGTTAAAATCGACCAAGTGATACCTGGGCACAGTTCAACAAACACTATTCTTATTCAAACTTCTCCAGGCAGTGTGCAAAGGGCTAAAATACTGTTTCACAACACCACCAATGTTCACTCTTTTGGCTTTTACTGCGACCAACCAAATGTTACGTTAAATAATTTGGCTGTTGAAGTTTCAGCAAACTCTTCTAATTGGACAAGTGCGATATACCTTAAATCCGGAGTGATTGAAAACTGTGATATCAAAGGGGTTGTGAAAGTTTCCATCTCCTTAAAACCAGCCATTCAAGTTGGAATTAATTCAAGAATTGAAAACTGCGATGTTCGAGGTGGATCAATAGGAATTGATTGCTTATTGTTTAGTGATGACTTGGTAATCAGAAATAACAGAATCAGCGAGTTTAGCCAATACGGAATATTCTTGTACGGTGGAGAAAGAATAGTTGTATCAAATAATGATCTTCATGGCGCCTACAATAGTCAATCAGTAGCCCGTATTAATTGCGTTAACGGTAAATTCTACAACAATAAAATGATAAGCAATTCATACGGAATGGAGCTACTGGGGAGATTTAATCAAGTTTATAACAACACTGTATCTGCAACAAATTATGGATTATGGGCACGTTTCGCGGATAGCAATTTCGTTGATAATAATTCATTCCTCATCAAAGGAAAAAACAGTGTCGCGGTTTTCATAGAATCAAATTCAGTTAATTATGGTCTTTATTTCCGAAACAATAGCGTAGCAAATTCTGATTCTGGTTTAATTTTCCTTACAAATGGTCCAATTAAGAGCTATTTATCTGTTTCTGACTACAATAACTTTTATACTGAAGGCAATTATTTTGCGGAAGCAAGAAACGGTACGGTATCTACGTTCCACACTTCTTTATCTGATTGGCAATCATTCTCCAATTTAGATGCCTCTTCTCTAACGGGTAACCCTTATTATTACAATAACGAAGATCTTCATGCCCAATCACAGGTTATGAACAACAATGCCCTGCCCTTGTCATACATCACTTCAGATATCGATGGTGATTTGAGAGACGTTGCCACTCCTGACATAGGTGCCGATGAATATTCTGTAGGAACAAATAATATTCAGCTTTCTAAATTAGATACAGCCAATGTTTGTAGTGGATCGGGCCAATTGATTGCAACTGTTCGCAATTCGGGTACAGCCAACGTTACTTCCTTTGAATTTGAATGGACCATTAAAAATGAAAATAGCCCAACAGTTAATCAATTGAATTATTCCTTTATTGGCACGTTACTTCCCAATGAAGACACTCAAATTGTTATCGGGAATTACCTCTTGCCTAGAGGCGACTCGAATTATGTAGAAGCTTATGTACATAGCCCGAATGGTCAACAAGATTCTAGAACTTATGGGGATAGCTTAAGCTTTGCCTTCGTTAAGAGTAAATTATCAGGCACATATACCATTGGCGGGGTAAATCCAGATTACGCAACCATTGAAGAGGCCACAGATGATTTGACGAACAAAAACGGCATCTGCGATGAAGTTACTTTTAACATTCGATCCGGAGCTTATAACGAGGCTCTGCATATTCCAAATCGTGGCAATGGGTCCGGGATTTCAAACTCAAAACGATTGATTTTTCAATCTGACCCTTCCAATTCATCAACTCCTACAATTAATTCAGGGTTAGGTACAAGTCAACTTTCAGGCTGGTCTGAGCATTTAACTATTAAAGGTCTTCATTTTGAAAATAGCGCTGCAGTAACTACTAAAAACCTTGTGGAAATAAGTGGTTATGATATAATTCTTGATTCGTGTATTTTCATTGGCTTACCCCATACCACATTTGATGATGTTGGCGGAATTTTAAACGCTAATGTCAATAATCTTCAAGTTTCCAATTGCGAATTGAAATATGCTGGATTTGGAATTAGTTGTACGGGAAACAATATTCTAATTGAAAACAATCAATTGGACACCGCATTCAGAGGTGGCGTTTTTATCAAAGGATATTCTAATCGAATAAAAAACAATTCGATTAAACTAGATGCCAGAGCCTACGAACAAAAAGGAATACGCATAACTGATTCTAAAAATTCCATTATAGAAAATAATAGAATCATCATTTCTGAGTGGTTAGGCGGAAGCTCCTATCGCTATGGGATCGAGGTTGAAAGCTATGGAACGGATTCGACGATCAACATCATAAGAAACAATAACATTATCACCCACAGCGTCGGAATTAGATTGTCAAACTCAAGTTATATCCATGTTTTAAATAACTCCCTTCAATCTGAATACACCACGTTTTCGATATCAACTACCGTTATTAAAGATGGACATTATAAAGTAATTAACAACCTATTTGTTTCAAATAAAGGCCCTGTTATTAGCGTTCCCTCTTCGCAAAACCCCAATTTCATATTAGAAATGGACTACAACAACTTCTACTGTTTTAGAAAAAACACAAGTATGTTTCAATACCGTTCCAGTTCGATATTAGGATATAAAACAGTTCAAGAATGGAATGCATTAACTGGCTATGAAGCCAATGGGATAAATATAGACCCTGTGTTGTTTAATCCAATTGAATTGGTCCCAGATAACCTCGCAATGGATAACAAAGGCAAACCTTTAGCTAGCGTAACTTTAGATATTAATGGAAACGTTAGAAGTTCTTCAACCCCTGACATTGGAGCTTTTGAGTATACAGGCTCTAAAGACTATACAAGTAGACCATTTATTGAAAAGGAACCGATCGAAAACATTAAAATTTACCCAAACCCAACGTCAGGCATATTCTATTTAGACATGAATAACCTTGACCAAAAGGTAGCAGTTTACATTACTGATGCGACTGGAAGTATAGTATCAACTCAGCAGTTTCAGAGTAGTATTGGTCCTAAAAGAATAGACCTTTCAAAATTTGAAAAGGGGATTTATTTTGTTGTTGTTGAAACATCGAAATATGAATCGGTAAAACGAATAGTATTCAACTAAAGGCCTGATAAATAAGTACTGTACTTGTCTTGAAATGTGACTCCGTTATCTACTCTTTTTTTGTTCAACACTTCAAGCTCTACAAGGGCCCAAAGAATAAACTCCTTCAAAAACAATACGTCTTTCCCATCTGTTTCTGGAGAAAACTCTCCAACTAAGTTCTCAAGAGAATCTATTTGATTTAATGCATCTGCGTATTCACCATCAGAGGCTCCATCCAACAATTCAAATGTACTTTCTTCAAAAAACCAATGCTTGATGGCCTCATAAGGATCCTTGTCATCTTCATGCTTTAGCTTTTCAATTTTTGGAAATTGTTTTAAAAACAACGTTTTCACTGCTCCAGCAATAAGCCTTTGGGCAACAAAAGAAGACCCCTCCTGCTCTCCTTCATAAACCAACTCCACTTTGCCCGTAATAGCCGGGATAACGCCTAAAACATCACTAAAACGAACCGTAGTATGTTTTGCGTTCGATTTTAAACAACGGTACTCAGCGGCACTAACTAAGTTTTCGTAAGCTGTTATACTCATTCGAGCACTAATTCCACTTTTACTATCCACGTATTCGCTAGTTCTGGCCTCAAATCCAATTTGTTCAATCAGGTCTTTTGCAAGTTGCGGGATGTGAATTTCTACTTTTCTAACGTCTTGCAAACTAGACTCTTGAGTGGTTATAGTTTTAGCAATTTCTAAGTCTTCAGGATAATGAGTTAATATCTGAGATCCGATTCTATCTTTCAAGGGAGTAACTATACTTCCTCTATTGGTGTAATCTTCAGGGTTAGCGGTAAACACAAATTGAACGTCAATTGGCATTCTCAACTTAAAACCTCGAATTTGAATATCTCCTTCTTCTAAAATATTGAATAGCGCTACCTGTATCCTAGCCTGTAAGTCAGGCAATTCATTGATTACAAAAATGCTACGGTTAGCTCTGGGAATCATTCCAAAGTGCAATACGCGTTCATCGGCATAACTCAATTTTAAATTAGATGCTTTAATGGGATCAATGTCTCCGATTAAATCAGATATCGTTACATCTGGCGTAGCTAATTTCTCGTAAAACCGCTCAGAACGGTGAATCCAGTGAATTTCGGTATTCTCTCCATGTATATCAATTTGGTCTCTACCATAACGACTAATCGGATTCAACGGGTCATCATTGATCTCTGAGCCTTTTATTGCCGGTATGTATTCGTCAAGCAATTCGACCATAAGTCTCGCTAAACGAGTTTTAGCTTGCCCGCGCAGCCCCAATAAGTTTATGTTATGCTGTGATAAAATGGCTCGCTCGAGTTGAGGAATTACAGTGGTTTCGTATCCATGAATTCCTTCAAAAGAATTTTTACCGGTTTTTAGATTCTCGATAAGGTTACTTCTTAACTCCTCTTTTATGCTTTTTGAAACATATTTAGAAGCTTTTAAATCGCCGAGGGTACTGATTTTGTTATGCATTATCGTATTCTTTTTTTTCTGTTGTTTTCGTAATCATGAAATATCATTTCACCCAATCCTTCTAATCCGGTATAGAACGCCTTGCCTTTATTTGAAATGGTAAATCGCTCAATAAAAGCTTGTAAATAAGGGTCGCTGGCAATCATAAATGTGGTTATCGGAATCTTTAATTTTCGTGCTTGGCGGGCCATGAGGTAGCAACGGTCGACAATCCTGGGGTCTAGGCCTACACTATTTTTATAA
>JBMYOI010000047.1:0-16274 GCA_049599135.1 Salibacteraceae bacterium | reverse complement strand
TCTCCAACAACTTCGAATTTAATTGTAGAAACAACGTCTTTGTGAAATTTCACAGTCGCTTCAAATGTTCCAATTTCTTTAATTGGCTCATTCACAATCTTAATATTTTTTCTTTCAATTGAGTAACCTAATTTCTCAATAGCATCTGCTAATTGTAGGTTAGTAACCGAACCAAATATTTTTCCGTTCTCACCAGCTTTAGCTCCAACTTTAACAGTAGCTTCTTCTAATTTCTTAGCAGTTGCTTGTGCTTCGTCTCTTACTTTAGCAATTTTGTGAGCTCTTTGTCTCAAGTTTTCTTCACGTACTTTTTTACCTGATTCAGTAGCTAAAGCACCAAGTCCTTGAGGAATAAGGAAGTTTCTTCCGTATCCGTTTTTTACAGTAACTAGATCATCAATCTCACCTAGTCCGTCAACGTTTTTCTTAAGTATAACTTGCATTTTGTATCCTCCTTAAATTATTTAACTAAATCACCAGAAAAAGGCATTAATGCTAAGTGACGTGCACGTTTAACTGCAGTCCCTACTTTTCTTTGGTATTTCAATGAAGTACCAGTAATTCTTCTTGGTAAAATTTTACCTTGTTCGTTAACGAACTTGAAAAGAAAATCTGGGTTTTTGTAATCGATATATTTAATTCTGCTTTTTCTGAATCTACAGAATTTCTCTTTTTTGATTTCGATATTAATCGGAGTCAAATATCTTATTTCGCCATTATTAGCCATCGTAATTCTTATTTATTAGTTAATAAATTAAGCCTCTGCTTTTGCAGCTTTAGCTAGTTCTCTTCTGCTATTAGCAAAAGCGATTGAATGCTTGTCCATTTTTACAGTCAAGAATCTAATGATTCTTTCATCTCGTTTCATTTCGATTTCTAAACGCTCAATAATTGAACCTTCAGCTTCGAATTCGAAAAGATTGTAAAATCCAGTGGACTTCTTCTGGATTGGGTAAGCCAATTTCTTTAGGCCCCAATCATCTGCAAAAATAATTTTGGCACCCTGATCTTTCAGGATTCCTTCGACTTTTTTTACTGCTTCCTTTACCTGATCATCAGATAAAACGGGAGTTAAAATGAAAACAGTTTCGTATCTATTAACCATTACTCTTAATAATTTGATTACTTAAAATGTATTATTCCCCAAAACGGGTCGGCAAAAGTAATCTTTTTTTAGTTTGTTACAACAGTTATTGTCAGCCTGTTAAAGGGTTTACAATGATAATTCAATCCAATTTAAATGACTTCATAAATTGTTGACAACTATGACCACCCAAAATCGGTCTTGGTTGAGGGCTATAAATATATTTGTGGGGATGGAAAATTTTGTTGTTTCGGCCCGTAAATATCGCCCCCAAACGTTTGATGACGTAGTTGGACAAGGCTCTATTACTAGGACTCTTGATAACGCCATTAAAAATAATCATTTAGCACAGGCATTTTTATTTTGCGGACCTCGTGGGGTTGGTAAAACAACATGCGCACGAATTTTAGCCAAGAAAATAAATTCGGAAGGAGATATTAATCAAGAAGAAGATTTCTCATTCAATATATTTGAATTGGATGCTGCTTCGAATAACTCAGTTGATGATATTCGAAACCTTATTGATCAAGTTAGAATTCCGCCTCAAGTTGGTAATTATAGAGTTTACATTATTGATGAGGTCCATATGCTGTCGGCTTCGGCTTTTAATGCATTTTTAAAAACGCTAGAAGAACCACCTCCACATGCCTTGTTTATTCTAGCAACCACTGAAAAACATAAAATCCTACCAACTATTCTTTCAAGGTGTCAAATTTTTGATTTCAAACGCATTGAAATTCCTGGAATAATTGAACAACTTGAAAGCATTGCGAAAACTGAAAAAATAAAAATTGAGCACGATGCGTTACACATCATTGCTCAAAAGGCTGATGGTGCAATGCGAGATGCACTTTCTATTTTTGATCAAATTGTTAGCTTTTGTGGTAGTGACATTACTTATAAGGATGTTATTGAAAACCTAAATGTTCTTGATTACGATTACTATTTTAAAATAAGTGATGCCATAGCAGATAAAAACATTTCTAATGCGCTTATCACTTTTGATCAAGTATTGGAAAAAGGTTTTGATGGACACAACTTCATTAATGGCTTAGCGGAACATATTCGAAATTTATTGGTTTGCAAAAATCCAGAAACGTTGGATTTGTTGTTAGTTGGGACCAACATTAAAGAAAAATACAAGGAGCAATCTCAGGCTTTGTCAAGCGATGCTTTGATGTATGGTTTACGAATTATTTCCAAATGTGATATTCAGTATAAAACCAGTAAGAATCAACGACTATTGGTTGAAATTATGCTGATGCAGCTTTGTTCTATTCTAGAATCGCTGGAAAAAAAAAAGATGAGCTAGACGAGTGGTTCGCTGACGAATTATTCCCTATTCTTATTTCTGGAGATAAACTTGCGGTACAAAGCCCGGTTAAAAAGGAACCTGTTGTAGTTGTAAAAAGTGATCAACAAACGCAAGCACAAGCATCGAGGCCGAATTTAGCACCAACTACATCCACAAAGACAATAAAGAAAATTCGTAAGGGCAGTTTAAAAAGCGGAATTGATACCGGAATGTTGTCAATTAAGTCGTTGCTTAATGAATCAACTAAAGATGGTGGAGAAGAAGAAATAGAAGACTTTTCTGATAGACCCCGTACACCGTATACCGAAGTAGAGTTTAAAACTGTTTGGCAAGATTATATTGAACTTTTAAAGACCAATAAACGCGCAAGTATGATGAGTACTTTGTCGAGTTGCCATCCAGAATTTCAAGACAATTTTAAACTGAACATGATTTTTGATAACATTGTTCAGGAGGCTGAGTTTTTAAATGAAAAGAGTGCTTTACTGGGGCATCTGCGGGAAAAACTTCAAAATTGGGGCATTCATATTGTTACCGAAGTGCGAGAAGTTGCTCAGAAGAAAAAATATTACAGCAACAGAGAGCGTTTTGAACGAATGGCAGAACTAAACCCTAAACTAGAATTATTGCGATCTAGACTAAATTTAGATCCTGATTATTGATTCTTTTGAGCAATTAAAATCAATCGATCACTTGTCAATTCGTCAAAAGGGTCGAGATTATAGCTTCCAAAAATTTCTTTAATCTCAAGTTTATAAGGCTCAAAGAGTTTCTTTAAATCGCGCAATTCAAAGGCGGTCACTCTTTCTTCGAATTGAAAAGATTTTCCGCCATCTACAAATCCAATATTTTTAACAATTACGTTATTTTCTATTGAACGATTAATTGAAAACGTAATATTTTCTTTCTCTACTTGTTCGTGATTGACCAAGTTTGATTTTACCTTTTTTGCATTCAAAAAATCGAGTACAAAAGTCCCATTATCATTTAACCCTTCACAAACTGATTGCATGACATTTAGGTTGTCAACATTGCTATTGAAATAACCAAAGCTGGTAAATAGGTTAAGAATATAATCGAAGTGTTTGGGTTTAAAAACTTTGCGCATATCATGTTCGGCAAAATTTAAATTTTCGTTGGCTTGCTTGGCAGCCTCTGCAATGCTTTGTTTAGAAAGATCGACACCCCATACATCAAACCCCATTTCATTTATTTGAAGCGAATGCCTTCCTTTTCCACAAGCCAAATCAAGAATTTTGGCATGACCTGCAGGAGCCAGATGAGTTAATAGATTACGGATAAATAGCTGGGCTTCAGATTCATCTCTGTCACTATACAAGGTGTGATACCACTCAGTATCAAACCAACTCTCAAACCAATCTTGATTATTTGTCATTATAAAAAATAAAAGCCCTGACGTTTAGCGGTCAGGGCTTTCAAAATTAAAGTTTTAATGAAGGCAATTATTCAATAACTGTCATCTCATCAACCAAGTGTCCAGCGCCAGCAAATTTGTCTACAATAAACAAAGTATAACGAATATCAACTGAGATAGTTCTTTGCAGTTCAGTTTCAAAAGCAATATCTCCACTCATAGCTTCCCAGTTACCGTCAAATGCAGTACCAATTAAATGACCTTCAGCATTAATTACTGGAGAACCTGAATTACCACCTGTAATATCATTGTTAGAAAGGAAACAAACTCTTAATTCTCCGTCTTTTCCGTAACGTCCGTAATCTTTGTTTTCAATTAATTTAATCAAGTTTTCAGGTAAATCAAATTCTAAATCACCAGGTACGTACTTTTCTAAGATTCCTTCGGCAGTTGTATAGTACTTATAAGAAACGGCATCTTTGCCATCGTAAGGCAACACATTACCGTAGGTAAGTCTTAAAGTAGAATTTGCATTTGGGGCATAACTCTTATCAGCATTCATTTCTCTAAGTGCAGCAACGTATAACCGAGTAGCTCTTTTTATTTTTTCATTAGGCTCCGTCATTGCTCCTTTGTGACGAGTCATATAATCAGAATAAAACATTGAGAAAAGAGTATAAGCAGGATCTTTTTCTAATGATTTAGCTGACGGTTTATCTAAAAAGCTAGCTACATCTTCAGGGTTAGTGAACATTGATTTTTTGAAAACAGTTGCAGCCATTTTATCAAAATCTTGTTTGTTTTTATCAGCCAATGTAACAAAGTCAGCAGGTAATAAATTTTTATCTAGGTTTTCATAATACATACGCATCATTTGCGCTAAAACGTTTTGATCAATAGAAGCATCATAATCCTTGAAAAACTCATCAGAAGCACCTTTTAAACGTTGAATAGTGGCGTCTAATTTTTTCGCATCCGGCTCATCTGCACTTAAAATTGGAAGTAAACCACTAAATCCATAAGAAAACGGCAGTATTTCTGTTCCAAATAAAGCTTCTCCGATGTAAACATTAGTCATTTTAACAGCACTTAAAGCTTTATATCCTGACTCCCATAGGTTTGTAATCTCACCGTATTTAGCTTTTCTAGATGCATCTTTTGCAACCCAAGCCATAAGCTCATCTTCTTGAGCTTTTTTCTTTTCGTAAACCTTAAGTCTTTTAAGACCTTTAGTTTGTCCAATAAAGTATTTCCAATAGTTACTTACTTGTGCGTGCTTACTTGCGTATTTGATACGAGTTGCTTCATCAGCATTCATACCTATTTCATACATATCAAGTTTAGCTCTTCGGATGTCTACACGAGCTGGTTGCTCTAAATCAGTTGCCATTTTAACACCGTAAGAAGAAAGAAAACGATCAGTTGACCCCGGGAAGCCCATAATCATAGCATAATCACCTTCTTTTGTTCCTTTGATATTAACCGGTAAGTGGTGCTTAGGTTTGAATGGAGTATTGTCTTCAGAATATTTAGCAGGCTCATTATCTTTTCCTGTATAAATTCTGAACATACAAAAATCGCCAGTGTGTCGTGGCCACATCCAGTTATCAGTATCGCCACCATATTTTCCAATTGAAGAAGGAGGAGCACCAACTAATCTAATATCACTATAAACTTTATACACGAACATGTAATATTCATTTCCATGAAAAAAGCTTTTAACGACAGCACTTAAGTTTTTGTCGTTATCTGAGTTTGCTTTTTTAAGGCTGTCAATAATAGGTTTTGCAGCGGCTGCTCTTTCAGATTCAGACATTTCGTCTGTCATTACTTCCATAACAATAGAAGTAACATCTTCCATATGATCGAGTATGGATACAGAAAAACCAGCTGGAATTTCTTCACCTTTTTTCATTGCCCAAAAACCATCTTTTAAATAGTTGTGTTCTAAAGTTGAGTTTTCTTGAATTGTTCCATAACCACAGTGGTGGTTAGTTAGAAAAAGACCTTCTTTAGAAATAATTTCACCTGTACAAAAGTTTCTGCCAGGAGAACCTAAGCCTAAAATGGCATCTTTTAAACTCGAGTTATTTACGCTGTAAATTTCTTCTGGGGTAAGTTTTAACCCCGCTTTTTGCATGTCAGTGTAGTTTAATCGCTTGATGAACATGGGTAACCACATTCCTTCATCAGCCTTTGCTGTAGGCATAAAAGCCAACCAACTTCCTAATAGTACAATTGCTAATTTTTTAATCATTTTTTAGATATTAATTTATTGAAGAATTCTAATTTTTGAAGTTGGCAAACATATGTAAATAAGCCTTAAAATAAAGTGACTTAAGTTAGGGTCGGAGAATATAGATTAAGAGTGGTATTCTTAGATTAAGTTGATACTTTGCCCATGATTACAATTCTTATATTTGAACAGTATTATGATTGATTTACAGAAATTAGCAAAGGAGCTGTCTTCAAATGACGTTGTTCTCACTTACAGAGGGCTACTTGAAAGTGACACAATTGCTGATTTATTAGAGTTTACTGATCGAAGATTAACAGACGAGGGAGTTGAGAAACGGGTGCGTAAAAGAATATTTTCAGTTGTTTTAGAAAGCTTACAAAACTCCTTTAAGCATGGTGGTAATAAAGAGTGTGAAACTGATTGTACCACACTGGCCTTGCTTAAATTAGATGATGGATTAGTTGTAGTCGTAGGTAATTATATAGATAATGATACGGCAAATCTTCTTATTGAAAGGATGGATTTAATAAATTCATTGTCCAGCGAAGAACTGCATGAAAAGTATATAGAAATTCTTTCTAACGGTTTACAAAGTGAAGTTGGTGGCAGTGGACTAGGGTTGTATGATTTGGCAAGGAAGTCAGGTAATAAACTCAAGTATAAGTTGCAGAAGGTAAAAAAAGACACAAATTATTTTACAATAATTATTAAAGTTGATTGATGGAAAAGTTAGAGATTGAGGGGAGTGCAAAAACACCAATTGTAAGTTTTGACCCAATTAGTGGAGAATTTGAACTAAAAGGACGAAGTATTCCTGAAAATGCAGTGAATTTTTATAAACCGATATATGATTGGTTAGATGGTTATGTTACTTCTCCTGCTAAGTGCACGTCATTGAATGTAAAACTGGAGTATTTTAATACAAGTTCTTCAAAATGTTTACTTGATGTATTTAAAAAACTTGAATACTTAACTAAAAATAAGGTTGCTGACGCAAAGATTAATTGGTTCTTTGAAGAAGATGACGAGGATATGCAAGAAGCAGGTGAAGATTATGATATCATTATTGATATCCCTTTTGGATTTCAAGAAGTTGAGGAATTGTGAGAATTATAGTTAGCTTATTATTCGTTCTTTTTTTTAACGCGTCTTACGCTCAAACAACTACTGACGAATGGGTTTCATTGGAAGATGGAATTGATTATAAATGGGTAAGTAAGAAAAAGGTAAAGAATACAGAGTATTCAATTTTAAAATTAAAAGTTAGAAATTCTACCAGTGCAACTAAACAGGTTTCGTTTACAATTTATGAGTATAAAGGTGTGACCGCAACTTCTCGTTCTGGTGAGGAGTCATTTTGCCTTAAGCCGGGTTTAATGGATGTCATAAAAGTTCAAATGATAGAAACTTCAGCTGATAACTTGGATGCTGATTTACTACTTGAGTTTAGTGACTTGACGATCAAAGAAGTTGAATCCTGTCCTGGTAAGTAGTACCTATGAGACAAACTTTTCTTGATGTTTTTGGGTTGCCAAGTGATGCCTCCGAAGTAGATATCAAAAAAAAGTACCGTGAACTTGTTTTAAAAGTTCACCCTGATGTTAACCCTTCCCCAAATGCGGAGGTCCAATTTCGTCTTATCCAAAAAGCATACGAATACCTCATGAATGAAGACCAACAGGTTGACATGTTGTATCGTCAATTCAATAATTCAAAAGCAACGAAACCCAGGAAGTCCGATCAGCTATTTAATGAGGATGAGAAAAGGGCCGAAATGAAAGAGCGGGCACAATACTATTCTGAAATTGCGCACAAAGAAGCTCGAAGGGTTGAGGAATCTGTTTTTCAATTGTTAACCAACCACTGGTTCTGGCATGTAGTTCGTGGCTTAGCAGTCTGCTCCATTGTTTTTGGATGCTTAATTTTTACCGATTTTATTATTCCAAACCAAGTTAAAATGGATAGGGTGAGAAATATGGTGCACAGTCACATATTTCAAAAGAATACCATTTATTTTACTACTGAAGAGAAAGTTGATGTACCAGATAACATTTATAGAGGAATCGAAAAAGGTGATTCACTTGGGTTAGAGTATTCTTCTATTTTGCGTGAATTTGTAGGGTATAGAATTAAACGAAGTAATGAAACTGAGACTGGCCTGGTTAAAGAAATTAACTTATTCACTTTATTTCCTTTGGTACCTCTTTGGTTTTTAATTCCCGGAATCTTATTCTTTTATCAAGAGAATAAAGTGCGATTTTACCTCTTGTATTTTGTTACCTGTTTTGCCTATCCGGGCATAATGCTTCATTATATTTTAAGAGAAAATAAATTGATTTTTATAAGTGAATATTTAAGTAACCTATTTTAGTCAGCTTCTTCAATTCTGAGCGTTTCTATAGTGCCAGAAACAGTGGCTAAAATCGCTACAAAACCTATCAAAAATGAACCTATAAAAGGGATTAATAATACCAAGGCAAATGGAGCCCCGATTCCAATTACCGACCCACGGTGCTTTCGCATAAATTGAACACTCTCACGAATTCCAAGCCTTCGTCTTTCCATATTGTAATCCATTACAGAAAAACCATAGTAAAAGGCTGTAACGGCAAACAAAACAAATGGGGATAAAATACCTAGAACAGGGACAAAACTTAAAATGAAAAACAATAGCAAAAACAGAATTTCCAAAAAGAAATTTCGAACTGAGATGGCAATACCTCTAAAAATTTCATTGATAAACTCAAGGAATTTAAAAGGATGAGTTTTACCCGTTAATTTTTTTTCTACTGAATAAGATAAAAGTGCCAAAATTGGTGATAGCAACATAAGAACAATGTACCCTCCTAAAAAAGCGAAAACAAGAAAGTAGAATATTCTAAAAATCAGCCATACGATAAAATAGATAACACTATACACCCAGCTTTCGGGGTTAATTCCCATATCTAACTCAATTAGCCACAAGTTTAATTGAGTTAACGATTGGTCTGAAACATCAGTAACTAACGATACTCCCATTATAAAAAGAATGATATTTAATAAGATGGGGAAAAGAAAATACCACCAAAGACCATTTTTGATAACGAAAAACAGAGCATTGAAATGAGTCGAAATTGATCGAGTGAATTCTGTAAATATGCGGTTCATAACTAGTAGTCTAAAGTAAGAATTAGTGGGAAGTATGTTCACTTTAGGCGCTTTAAAAAATGTAATTTTGACGCCTTCAAAAAACATAGATATGAATCCTATCGAAGCTATTTCACCCATTGACGGGCGTTACTCAACAAAAACATCAGAATTAATAGAATTTTACTCTGAATATGCCTTATTTAAGTACAGAGTTTGGGTTGAAGTTGAGTATTTTATTGCTCTATGTGAATTGCCGTTACCTCAGCTAGAGTCATTCGATCATGGTAATTTTGAAAAACTGAGATCCATTTATAATGAATTTACACCTGAAAATGCTGAGGGAATCAAAGAGATTGAAAAAGTTACCAATCATGATGTAAAAGCCGTTGAATATTTTTTAAAAGATAAGTTTGATGAATTAGGCTTAGGGGAGTCAAAAGAATTTATTCATTTTGGTTTGACATCACAGGATATTAATAACACAGCGAACCCAATGATGATTCGTGATTCTGTTGAGCATGTAATGATTCCAGAATTAAGAAGAATTATTACCTCGTTACAAGCATTTTCACAAGAGTGGAAAGAGGTGTCTATGTTGGCTAAAACTCACGGTCAGCCAGCTTCTCCAACTCGATTAGGAAAAGAAATTCAAGTATTTTCTGAAAGACTAGAACAGCAATTGTTGTTCATAGAAGAGATTCCTATTGCTGCTAAGTTTGGTGGGGCAACAGGTAATTTTAATGCACATTTCGTTGCTTATCCAAATATTGATTGGGTATCATTTGCTAATGATTTTCTTAGTAATTCTTTAGAGCTGGATAGGTCTCAAACTACTACTCAAATTGAACATTACGACCACTTTGCGGCACTGTGTGATGCTTTTAAACGAATCAATACTATTTTAATTGATTTCAGTAGAGATATCTGGACATACATTAGCATGGATTATTTTAAGCAAAAAATTAAAGAAGGCGAAATTGGTTCTTCTGCAATGCCTCATAAAGTAAACCCTATTGATTTTGAAAATGCTGAAGGAAATTTAGGCATTGCTAATGCTCTTTTTGAGCATCTAAGTGCTAAACTTCCTATTAGTAGATTGCAAAGGGATTTAACAGACAGCACTGTACTAAGAAATGCGGGTATTCCATTTGCACATACACTTATTGCTTTAAAATCGCTTGATAAGGGTTGTAGTAAACTATTATTAAATGAAGGTGCTATTCGTAGAGATTTAGAAAATAATTGGGCGGTTGTTGCCGAGGCAATTCAGACGGTTTTACGAAGAGAGGGTTATCCGAAACCTTATGAGGCATTGAAAGAATTGACTCGTAAAAATGAAAAAATTACAGGTGAATCAATTGCTACTTTTATTCAAGGATTAAACGTTTCTAATGAAATTAAGCAAGAGTTATCAGTTATAACTCCTTGCTCTTTCGCGGGAATTCAATTGGTAGACTAATCTACTTTTCTTAAAGTACTAAAAGATTCTACAAGTTTTTCTACCTCCATTACAGTAGGGCTTCCCTTGTATTCAAGCACACCAGACCCACCCAAATAAACTTTAAAATAGTTTTGTGGGTTTACTTGAACTAGAGAAGTGCTATTGAAGTAAACAACGACAGAGTCGGAAATCATGTTGAAAGCATCTATTTTGCTGTAAGCTTGTTCGTTTACCCAAAGCATGTCTGATTTACCTGACACTTTTAAGGTGGATGTACCCGATCGCATTCTCAAATAAGTAATGTCATAATTTAATAGCAATTCACCATTCGCTTCGCATTCATAGGCATACAGGTATAGATGCCTGCCCACTAAAGTGTCCAATGTTTTTAATTGTGTTGGAGAAGTAAATAACATGGATTTAAGTGAAGGCACACCAAGGGTAATTTCAACGCTTCCCTCATAATTTCTAAAAGCTTCACATTTGTTATCGTTATAGATGTTTAAAGTGTCATTCACTATCTCAAAACTCACATTATCAATAAGCCCTTCTTCCGATTTAATCACGGCAGTAAAAGAAGTGTCTTGAATTAGGTTTAAGCTTAATTTACCATGACCACGAATACTTGAAAATGGATTTAATTGAACCGTTTTTTCTGATGGTTCGCCTACACTTTGCCCGCATTTTTTACAAGACGAAAAGGTTAAGCAACTTAACAGTACAAAGGCAAACGATTTTATGAAAAACAGTTTTATTTTCATCTTCTGAATTTATATCCGATTCCTAAGTTAAAGTGGTCTGCACGTGCCCAATGAGTATGAAGAACAGTATTTAAAATAATTCTGTCATTGATGGCATAACGAGTGCCAAATTTCATGTAGAACTGACTTCCTTCAAGATTATTTAGAGCATAAATACCAGGGCCAATTACTATTGAAAACTTGCCGAATGTCTGATGATAATTTATATTGAAGCCCATTTGAACTGCTGTTTTGGATTGAATTTCTGGGTCATCAGAAGTTTCCAAAATCCATTTATTTGCAGTGTTATAAAATAAGTCGTAACCAACACTAATTTTATACATAGGACTCCATAGTCGGCTATAATTTAACGAAAGAGTATAGGCAGGGTAAGTTTTAGGGTCATGTTCGCTTACTGCTTTAAAACCAATGGAGGGGATTATAGAAAATTCATTTTTCTGGCTAAAGCCCAGCTTCTTTTTTTCAGATTTAGATAATTTGGAAAACTCACCTGTGTCATGAAATTTATAAACGAAACCCAAATTTGCCGAAGGGAGGTTTAAACCTAAGTTTGGCAATTTATACCCAGAATTGCTCCAATGATGAAAGCTTGCCCCAACGGTGATAAACGCTTGATTGGTAATTTTAATTTCAGAAGTTAGTTTTACCGCTGCAAACAAATTAAGGTTAGAACCAATGGTGTTGTTTCTGTGATTGTTAACCGGGTCAAATTTTTTAGATATGTATCCTAGTCCCCAGCCCCAAGAAGTAGCTAATCGAAACGATTTTTTCTTTATCAATGGAACCAAGATGTAGCCATTTAACCCAAAAGCATTACCCATAATTTGGGCGTTTCCAGCATTGGTTGCTAAAAACGAAATTCCGACAGTAGGATTATTAAAAAGCTTTTCCCAATCTTTTTTATTTTTTCCTCTTTTTTCAATATTTATTTCAATTCCATGAGTCAGTTCATTGGGTATGTGCTTCATTTTGTTTCGGTGGGCTAACATAAAGCCGAAGTTGTATGAAGCTCTTATATTCACATACTCTAATTTTTCTGATTTTTTATTTTCTTTTACAGATGTTGAGTTTTGCGAAAAAGAAGAAAGCCAAAAGCAGCTAAACAGTATGTAAATCAGGTATTTTTGCACTAATTAGTTCGTTTTAACAAGCCTGCAAAAGTATTTATTTAACTCGTTATTTTTTTACCTTATGGATTCAAGATTAGTTGCCTTTGAAAGGCTCTTAAACATTATGGACGATTTAAGAGAGAAATGTCCTTGGGATAAAAAGCAAACTATGGAATCGCTGCGAAAGTTAACCATAGAGGAGACCTATGAACTGGCTGATGCCATTATCGAAGATGATATGGAAGAGGTGAAAAAAGAAATAGGTGATGTGATGTTACACATGGTTTTCTATGCTAAAATTGGAAGTGAAAAAGGTGCTTTTGATATGACTGACAGTTTAAATTCAATTTGTGATAAATTGGTTTATCGTCATCCTCATATTTACTCTGATGTTGAGGTCAGTGGAGAGGAAGAAGTGAAGAGCAATTGGGAGAAACTTAAATTAAAAGAGGGCAAAAAAAGTGTTCTCGAGGGAGTACCTAGATCGCTTCCATCAATGGTAAAAGCTAATCGAATTCAAGAAAAGGTTAGGGGAGTAGGGTTCGATTGGGAAAACAAAGAACAAGTTTGGGCAAAAGTCCACGAAGAACTTGATGAGCTTAAGCACGAAGTTGATACCGATGCCCATCAAAATAAAGTAGAAGATGAGTTAGGAGATGTATTGTTTTCCGTTATTAATTATGCCCGATTTATTAATGTTGACCCTGAATCAGCTTTGGAAAGAACCAATAAAAAGTTCATTAAACGATTTCAGTTTTTAGAAGATAAGGCACGGCAATTAGGACGAGACCTTCATGACATGTCTTTAGCTGAAATGGATGAAATATGGGAAGAGGCGAAAACTGTTTAAATTTACTTCTTACGAAAATAAATTTCTATTGGAACTCCTCTAAAATCGTACTTATCGCGCAATTTGTTTTCTAAAAACCTTTTGTATGGGTCTTTAATGTATTGGGGTAGATTACAATAAAACGCAAAGCTTGGAAAGTGAGTAGGTAACTGAGTTACATACTTAATTTTTATATACTTTCCTTTTAACGCTGGAGGCGGCTGCCTTTCCATTAATGGCAGTAAAAAGTCGTTCAATTCGCTAGTTTTAATTCTTTGAGATCTCTTTTTATATACTGCAACACCTTCTTCTAGAGCCTTGTGGATTCGTTGCTTGTCTTTAACAGATATAAATAGAATTTCTACATCGGTAAATGGTTCTAACTTCTGTTTTATAATTCGTTCAAAATCTCTAGCGGTATTGGTTTCTTTGGATTCCTGTAAATCCCATTTATTAATCAGAATTACAATTCCTTTGTGGTTTTTATGTGCTAGGTGAATGATATTTAAGTCTTGTGCGCCAATGCCTTCAGTGACGTCAATCATTACAAAACAAACATCAGTTCGTTCAATGGCCCTAATTGCTCTTAACACCGAATAGAACTCTAAATCTTCATTAACTTTCTTCTTTTTACGAATACCGGCCGTGTCAACCAATACAAAATCGAAACCGTAAGAACTGAAACGAATGTCATTTGTGTCTCTTGTAGTTCCAGCAATTGGAGTGACTATGTTGCGTTCTATACCAATTATTGTATTAATAAATGAAGATTTACCGGCATTTGGTCTTCCAACTACGGAAAAACGAGGAAGTCCTTCAAATTCGTTTATATATTCTCTTTCTGGTAAGGCTTTAACTAGCTCATCAAGCAAGTCTCCTGTGCCAGATCCATTAATTGACGAAATACAGAAATAATCACCAAGTCCTAGAGCGTAAAACTCAACGGCATCAGCAATCCTTTCAGAGTTGTCTACTTTGTTTACAACTAGAAACACAGGTTTGTCAGACTTTCTTAGAATATGGGCGACATCATTATCGAGGTCGATAACCCCTGTGGTTACATCAACAACAAATACAATTGCATGAGCTTCTTCCATTGCAATTTTAACTTGCTTACGAATCTCTACATCAAAAATTTCCGAAGAGTTTCCTACATAACCACCTGTATCAATTAGGTTAAACTCAACCCCGTTCCAGGTAGACTTTCCATAATGGCGGTCTCGGGTAACACCGCTAAATTCATCAACAATAGCGTCTCTTGCGCCTACTAATCGGTTGAAAAATGTTGATTTGCCTACATTAGGTCTACCAACTATTGCTACTACTGAACTCATTTATTTGACGGTGTTATTATTTAGCAAAAATAAATCGCTAATATTTTGCAAAGAAAGCCTAATTAAGATATCCGAAACGCTTTAATTGAGTGGGCTTATTTCTCCAGTCCTTATTGACCTTTACGTAAATTGCTAAAAAGATTTTCTTGTCCAGAAATTTTTCCATGTCTCTGCGTGCTTCACTACCAACACGCTTCAACCCTTGTCCTTTATGGCCAATTAAGATGCCTTTTTGACTATCTCTTTCAACATAAATTTCCGCTCTAACACGGGTAATATCTTCAGCTGTTTTGTACTCGGTTATTTCTACTTCGCAAGAGTAGGGGATTTCCTTTTTGTAATGAACGAATATTTTTTCTCTAATAATTTCAGATAGAAAAAATCGGATAGGTTTATCCGTCATTTCATCTTTTGGAAAATAAGCAGGGGATTCAGGAAGTTTATCTACGATGGTACTAAATATCATATCAATATTAGCCTTATGCAGAGCTGAAATTGGCAAAATACTCGCAGTTGGAAAAATCTCTTGCCAGAATTCTACTTTTTCAGCTACTTCTTCTTGAGTTGATAAATCGATTTTGTTGAGTGCAATTATGATTGGAATATTTAAGTTCTTTAATTTCTCAAAAATGGACTCGTCTTTTATTTTGTTTTCTCCAATTTCAAAAACCAAAAGCAAAACATCTGCATCTTTTAATGATTCATGCACAAAACTCATCATGCCTTCATGCATTTTGTAAGCAGGATTCAGTATTCCTGGAGTATCTGAATACACAATTTGGAAATCTTCACCTGAGACAATTCCTTGAATTCTATGACGCGTAGTCTGTGCTTTAGAGGTAATGATGGATAGTTTTTCTCCTACCAATTGATTCATCAAGGTTGACTTACCAACGTTTGGATTACCAACAATATTCACGAATCCAGATTTGTGTGTTTTCGAATCACTCATAAGGTGCAAAGGTAAGCATACGATAATTGAATAGGCGCTTACTATTGGATTGTATTGCAGTGATTATAAAAAGAAAACGCTTAGAGAAAACTGAGCCTATTTTTAGCTGGAACTTACCTGCGTCCCCCTGGGGCGGATAAGAGCCCTGCTAATAATGTTTAATGTTTTTGTTAGCCCACTCGCGACCTTTACCAGATTTGAGAAATTTTTCTCTTTTCATAGCTTTTGGTTTGGAATCAAAGAATTCGACATGGATTACTATCCACGGTCTGAATTTAATCGACCAACCTTTTTTAGCTAACTTATTGTGTGATTTAAATCGTTCAATTAAGTTGCTTGTAAAGCCCACATATCTCTTATTGTAGGTTTGAGATTTTAATATGTAAACTACAAATTCTTCCATAAAAAAAAGGCTTGGTAAAAACCAAGCCTTTTGAAGTTGCGGGGACAGGCCTCGAACCTGCGTCCGCCTGGGGCGGATAAGAGCCCTGCTAATAATGTTTGATATTTTTGTTAGCCCATTCACGACCTTTACCAGATTTGAGAAATTTTTCTCTTTTCATAGCTTTTGGTTTGGAATCAAAGAATTCGACATGGATTACTATCCACGGTCTGAATTTAATCGACCAACCTTTTTTAGCTAACTTATTGTGTGATTTAAATCGTTCAATTAAGTTGCTTGTAAAGCCCACATATCTCTTATTGT
>JBMYOI010000046.1:0-17102 GCA_049599135.1 Salibacteraceae bacterium | reverse complement strand
TCCATCATTTTACCCATTGGTCGCATCATAAAGGGTAGCTCACCTGAGTCATACCAGCGTACAGTTACAGATCCATTTTCGGCTGAAGTAATATCGAAACCACCATTTGAGCTACTCTCCCAAGGTTTAATAAAACCTAATTCGTATTTAAGTGTTTCTGAACCAACCAATTCTGTTATGGTCATTCCACCTTCTCCAATTTGGTTTTTGTTGTCTTCAGGTAAGCTAGTAACCCAAGACATTTTTGCGCCAACACCAGATTCTGGTCCTTCATAAGTGTATTTTGCATCTGGGTCTTTTGCCTTCCAAGGGCTCCAATTTTCCCATTCTTTGAAATTAGCAATGTGATCCATTACCATGCTTGAAGATGCATTGATTTCAATTGACCTTTCTACTTGATAAGCCGAAGGAAGGGTGGTTAAATAGACAACAGCAAGCACTACTACGACTACTACAATACCAAGAATAATTTTAAAAACTTTCATAAGCAAATATTTTAAGTGAGATAATGAACGAAAATAGGTAAATTGAACAAAAAGGAGGCTCAATTAAGTTGCGAGGCAAATTCGCCAAAGGCCATTAACATATTCTCCTTGAATATTTTAACAGCGATAGCTAGTAAAATAATACCAAACACTCTTCGTAAAATTAAGAAGCCACCGGCACCAATAATTTTTTCGAGCCAATCAGTCGATTTTAATACCGTAAAAACGATGATTAGGTTAAGAATGATTCCCACTAATAAATTTTCGGTGGTGTAAACTGCCTTAAGAGATAATATAGTAGTTAAAGTACCTGCTCCAGCAATAAGAGGGAAGGCCAAAGGCACAATTGAACCTATCCCTTTTTCATTAGATTCAGACTTGAAAAGTGTAATGCCTAATATCATTTCGAAAGAGATAAAAAACATGATGATAGCTCCCGCAATCGCAAAAGATTCTTCATCCAAACCAAACAAATTAAGAATACTTGAACCTACGAAAAGAAAAATAATCATTAGTAACCCAGCAACCACAGTCGCCTTTGCCGAGTGAATTTTCCCCTCTTTTTTTCTTAAGTCGATTACAATTGGAATCGATCCAATAATATCTATTACTGAAAATAGAATTAAGGTAACTGACAATATTTCTTTTATGTTCACTGCTCGTTTTTTGAGCGCGCAAAAGTGTTATTCTTTATTCAGATGCCGTGTATATTTCTTCATAAAGTATATCACTAATAAAAAGCACTTTATTTTTCCAATATCTGTCCCAACTAGAATTTTTTCCTTCGAGTGAAACCCCTCCTGAAACGCAGTGTATAACTGATGAATCGGGTTCTTGACTGTCGTATATTATTCCTGCATGAATAGCACGGTAACTAGTTCCTCTTTTGTATCCAAAAAATACAATGTCTCCGGGTTTGGCTTCATCCAATGTTTTGTGTTTGCCCATTTCGGATTGTAAGTGTGCATTGTGAGGAAGTTTAACCCCAATAGATGAATAAACATACTTAGTAAACCCACTGCAATCGAAACCCTTTACTGACTCACCACCATAGCTATAGGGTACGCCTATTAATGTCTCGGCGTTGCTCAAAAGTGCCTTTCGAATGCTGTCTTCAAAATAATTTTCTGAAACAACGACAAGTTGGGCTGGTGGCTTGTGATCTTTTAATTGTTTTATTAAATGGAATTTATAAAATGACAAAGTATCGTGCATGTATTTAGCCAGTTGTTTTGCCACATAATAAGCCTTTATGGAGTCTTTTGAATTAAGTTGGTTCATGCAATAAGATTCGACTTGAGGTCGAAGCTCGTCAAAGTAAAAATCCCGATCCCTGTAGTTGTATTTTTCTGCTAACCGATACGAACGGATTCCTGAAACCACCAATTGTTTTTGCCTGGCTTTTGAATTGATACCTGGAAGAAGCTTGGTGTTCGATTTTGAAACATATAAATGGGCAGCGCCATCATTAGGGTTTTTTGAAATCCGTTTTTTAGCAATTGAAATACACTTTATGTATTGCTTTTTATCGAATTGCTTTTTAAGTCTTTTATCGTTTTTTGAAAACCCAGAAACTGAGATGTAAAGTATCAGGGTTAGCATGGCCAACCAATATTTCATAAGCTAGAATTTTGTGGATTCTAGAAAATAACGGAGTTCAGGTAATTATTATTGCCAGTATTAAGTATTTGCCTGTTCAAGCATTGCCTCAAGTTTAATCAACTTAGGGTGTAAAATATTATTTTCTAAATGAACATGCTTATGTAAGTCATCTTCAAATTCTTTGAGTTTAGCGTACAATACGATGTAGGTGTTACAGGCATCCTTAGGTGGCTGATAATTATTACTCAACTCGCTTATTTTTTTACATAAATCACCGGCTAGGTCATGGTCATTTTCCATGGCAGATATCGGGTTTTCGAATTTTTCGAAAGGAGGTAATTTAAATTCTAAGTCTTCCTTTATGGCTTTTTCGAGACGCTTAGCGTTCGGAAATAACATTAACTCTTCTTTTTTAAGGTGTGTGGTCAATTCATTAACGATGCTCTTGAATAATTTAAAAATTTCAATAGTTTCTGGATGACTGTCTCCATGAACAGTAGCTACCTTTTCGGCATATTGTAAGATTATGGGAAGGTTTTCATTTAAGTAAGAATGGTGGTTGTTTTCTATGTAATCAATCAAAAAACTGATGGACCAAGAATTGAAATTGTGTTCTGTTTTATGAGTCGTTAATACTAATTCCAATTCTGTTATTACCGAGTCAAAATTTAATTTTTGATCTTTACATACGTCGCTGATTAGCCTTTGGCCACCACAACAAAAATCAATTCCATGTTTTTTAAATACGTCGGCAGTTTTATAATTTTCAGCGACAATTTGAGCTATTGTTAAATTTGATGATTCTAGATTCATAATAATAAAGGATATAGGTGTCTTTTATTTAGAATCTCAAATTTTGGAAAGAATTTACGTGATAAGAATGACTAAAGTACTTGTCTAATATGATAAATGATTGGATTTTGAAATGCTATTCTAATTCAATATTTGGCAGGTATTTCTCACTTAAAACCTTAATGTGGTGCAGTTCGTGCCCGCAAAGAATGTAGGCAATTGCACGTACACTTAAATCAGAACCATTTGCATTTCCAACTTGAGACAACTCATTATCTGAAAATGACTTTAGCAAACAAACTGTACTATTTCTAAGAGCGACGTATTCGTCAAGCATTTCATAAATATCCCGATTTGAAGTGTCAACTAATTCTGCATATTTATCGTGATCAAAACCAGGAATTATTGACTTGTCGTAACGAGCAAAAGTTAAAGCTCGATACGCCATTACTCGTTCTACATCCAAAATGTGTTGTAGCAAATCTTTAATTGTCCATTTGCCCTCGGCGTAAGCCCAGTTTAATTTGTTTTCGGGTATTGAGTTATAAAGCTCGACCACCTCAATAGAACTAACTTGTAACTCTTTAATAGGGTCGTTGTCAACTTGGTCGATATATAGTTGATAATAGTTGTTGTATTCGTTTTGTTCAGGTCTGGAAATCATAAGTCTAAGGTAATTTTATTTTGGACATTCACCATCTGTAAATTCATCAATTCCGTAGGCATTGGCATTACAACTATTAGAGTATGTCTTGTTGTTACACCCGCAAACAGGCTCATAAACAGTTAAGCAAATACTTCCGTCATTTGTTTGTTCTTTACACGCTTTTTCACAGCTCATAACTCCCAAAACAAGAGAAATAATTGTAACTAGTTTTAAAATTAATACGGGCAGTTTCAATGAAATTCAGCTTTTAATTTTCAATTACTTCAACAAGCGAAAAATCGAGTTTACGTTTAACCAAATCTGCATTTAGAACTTTTACTCTGAGTTTAGCTCCAAGGTTGATAACCAAGCCTAAATTCTTTCCAACAATTTGAAAGTTTTTGTCATCAAAAACAAACAGATCACCAGGCATATCGCGTAAACGAATCATGCCTTCACATTTACTTTCTTCAAGTTCAATATAAATGCCCCATTCGCTCATGCCACTTACAACGCCGTCAAACTCTTCACCTTCGGTATCTTGCATATACAAAACCTGGAAGTACTTTGTAGAATCTCTTTCAGCGTTAGTTGCACGTTGTTCCATTTCGCTACTGTGTTTACATAAGTGCTCTAAATCTTCTTCGTTGGTTTGATTATTACCCTCGGCATATTGAGTCAATAATCGGTGAGCCATCATATCTGGGTATCGACGAATAGGTGATGTAAAGTGAGAGTAATAGTTAAAGCTTAAGCCATAATGGCCAATATTTTCAGAAGAATAAACTGCTTTAGCCATTGTTCTAATGGCCAAATTTTCAATTACGTTCTCTTCTCTATTCCCTTGGACTTTTCCCAACAGCTCATTCATATTCTGAGCTATATTACCTGATGCAAACTTATAATCGTAACCAAATCGTTTTATAAAATGACTGAACACTTGTAGTTTTTCCGGGTCTGGCTTATCGTGTATTCTAAAAACAAATGGGCGAGGTTTTACGCCTTTCTTTTTTGGATTAGCTATCGATTCGGCAACTGTTCTGTTTGCCAGCAGCATAAATTCTTCAATTAATTTATGTGCATCCTTTTGTGTTTTAAAATAAACTCCAACTGGTTGTTTTTCTTCATCCAAATCAAAACGAACTTCAACTTTATCGAAGGCAATTGACCCTTCATTCATTCGTTTTTCGCGAAGCTGTTTCGCTAGCGTGTTTAAGTCAATTATTTCGTCTTTATAATCGCCCTCCGTCCCTTCAATTATTTCCTGAACTTCTTCATAAGTAAACCTTCGGTCAGAATAGATAACCGTACGACAAATTCTATGATCAAGAACCTGAGCATTTTTATCTATTTCAAAAATGCATGCGTAGGTAAGCTTTTCTTCATGAGGTCTAAGCGAACAAACAACGTTCGAGAGTTCTTCGGGAAGCATCGGAATTACGCGGTCAACCAAATAAACTGAAGTTGCGCGTTCTTTTGCTTCTTTTTCAAGTTGAGTTCCCGGTTGAACATAATGAGTTACGTCTGCAATGTGGACCCCAATTTCAAAATTGCCGTTGTCAAGTTTTTTTATAGAAAGTGCATCGTCAAAATCTTTAGCGTCTTTTGGGTCAATAGTGAACGTGGTGGTAGTTCTAAAATCTTCTCTTTTTGCGATTTCAGCCTCGCTAATTTCGGTAGGAATATTTGCAGCATCACGTTTTACTGAATCTGGAAAATCCAATGGAAAGCCGTAATCCATTAAAATGGAATTCATTTCAGTATCGTTCTCACCTGGGTAGCCCAATACTTCAATTACTTCTCCGTAAGGACTGTTCGCGTTGGCAGGCCAATCTTTTATACGAGCAACAACTTTTTGACGATTTTCGGCGCCACCTAAACCTTCAAGTGGAATAAAAAAGTCAATGTTCACTTTTCTGTCGTCAGGGACAAAAAACGCGTATCGTTCCTGTTTTTGAATGGTACCAGTAAACTCTGTTTTTTTGCGTTCAACAACCTCAAGTACTTTGCCTTTGTACTTCTTTTTACGGTCGGGTTGGAGTTTAATTTTTACCCAATCGCCATTGAGCGCTTTTCCAGTGTCATTTCGGTTAATAAACACGTCTTCGTTAAGGCCTTCTACAACCACAAATGCAGATCCGCGTTGAGTAAAATCGATTACTCCCTCTTCTAATTTCGGTGTGTAATTGAGTTTAAATTTACCTCGTTCTACTTCTATAATTGCCCCATCGTCTAACAACTCAAACATTGCATGTTGTACCTGTGCCTTACCCTTGTGGGTATTAAGACTCACGCGACGACTCATCTGTTTGAAATTGTAAACTTTTTCTGGAGATTCGTGATAGGAAGAAAGTATCAGTTTTTTAACTGACTCGGGTTTTGCTTTTTTTTTGGAATGCTTTCCCTTTTTTATGTATTTCAATTTAACTAAGAATAATTCTAAATTGCTTGTGTAATCAACGATTTATGATTTAAATCGTTAGATTACTAAAAGTAGATATATTTTTGATGGACAAATTAATGAACGTTCATTCTTATTAACAAATCACTAAACAGAATACCCTATGTTATCAGAAAAAATTGAAGCAGCACTAAACAATCAAATTTTATTAGAAGCTCAGTCTAGCCAGTTTTATTTGGCAATGGCATGTTGGGCCGAAACTAATGGCTTTGATGGTACAAGTGGGTTTATGTATGCACATAGCGATGAGGAAAGACAGCACATGCTTAAAATTGTAAAGTATGTAAATGAACGAGGCTCAACTTCAGTAATCCCCGCTTTACCTAAACCAAAAAGTGAGTATAGTTCGCTTTTAGAAATATTTGAGAACCTATTGGAACACGAAGTTGCTGTTACAAACAGCATTAACGAAATGGTTTTTCTATGTTTAGAAGCTCGTGATTATACAACTCATAATTTTTTACAGTGGTACGTAAACGAGCAAACTGAGGAAGAAGCATTGGCCAGAACGATTTTAGATAAACTTAAAATGATTGGTAGCGATAAAGGTGGTTTATACCTTTTCGACCGCGATGTCGAAAACTTTACCGTAACTAGCGCTGCTTCCAATCAACCCATGTAGTTTTACGGGAAATTTCCCGAAGCATCAAAAACTCAAAATTCATATTACCTCCTAAGTTTAGAGATGGACTGAATTTAATGCGTTCGCTAACCGTATCAAGGTTGTTGAATGCATTTGTGGTTCTGTTATCATACTACTTAAGCAAATGGCTTAAAAGGCCATTGATGTGGGGCAGCCCTGTAAGTATCTCTATTGAGCCAACCACTAGTTGTAATTTGGGTTGTCCAGAATGCCCAAGTGGATTAAAAAAATTTAGTCGTCCTACAGGAAATTTAAATCAAAGTTTGGCAGAATCTGTTTTCAAAGAATTGAAAAACAGCTTGCATTATGTCACTTTTTATTTTCAGGGTGAGCCTTATATTCATCCTAAATTTTTGGATTTAGTAAAAAAGGCAAAAGCCCAAAACCTATACACTGCTACAAGCACCAATGCTCATTTTTTGAGGGATAAAGTAGCTAAGGAAACCGTTGAAAGCGGTTTGGATAGATTGATTATTTCTATTGACGGAACCTCGCAAGAAACCTATGAACAATATCGTATAAACGGCAAGCTAGACAAGGTAATTGAGGGAACAAAAAACATTTTAAAGTGGAAAAAAGAGTTGAATTCCGCTACTCCACACGTGATTTTTCAGTTTTTGGTTGTGAGTCATAATGAACATCAAGTTGAGGAAGTAAAAAAACTAGGGGCCGACCTTGGGGTTGATGAGGTGAAATTTAAAACCGCTCAACTTTATGACTATGAAAACGGCAATACATTAATGCCGAAAAACGAAAAATTTTCGAGGTATAAAAAAGGGCCTGACGGTAAATTCAGTATCAAGAATCCACTAGACAATCAGTGTTGGAGAATGTGGCAAGGCTGTGTTGTAACTTGGGATGGGTTGATAGTTCCTTGTTGTTTCGATAAAGATGCTCAACATCAGTTGGGAGACTTAAAAACGACCACCTTCAAAGAAATCTGGAAATCTAATTTGTACCAAAATTTTAGAGGTTCGATTTTAAAGAGTCGCAAAGAAATTGACATTTGTACCAACTGCACTGAAGGCACTAAAGTTTGGGAAGACGCATAGCTTTTGGCCACCCAATTTCATGTGAGGGTTCGGTTGGCTTATTCTCAATTATTATGACCGACTGTTAAAGCTTCCCAATTGTCTTTTATTAAACGAAAAGAAAATGGCAATAGCCTTATTATTGCCACAGTTTAAAATTCAGATAAGGTGTTTTTAAAGTTAAACTTTTTATACACTAACCTGTCTATTAAGCTGTTGAACTAAACTAAAACTACAAACTATGTATAAAATATTTTTTACAATAAGCGTATTGATTGGAACTGTAATTGGCTTTACATCTCTTAAAGTGGCAAATGAAAATAAAGCCTTGGAAATTGGAAGTGAAGTCCCATTATCTGATGAGAAAATGGCCAACATTGATGGCAAAGCATATTCACTCAATGATTTAAAAAAAGAGAATGGCCTATTGGTCGTTTTTTCATGCAACACATGTCCTTTTGTAATTGGAAATGGTGATAAAGAAGGTTGGGAAGGGCGTTACAATGACCTTTATGAATCTGCCTTAAAAAACCAAATGGGAATGGTGCTTGTAAATAGTAATGAGGCTAAAAGAAAGGGTGAGGACTCAATGAAAAACATGAAAGCACACGCTAAAGAGCAGGGCTATAAAATGGCTTATGTAATTGATAAAAACCACAAATTGGCTGATGCTGTTGGCGCAAGGACTACTCCCCATGTTTATTTGTTAGACAAAGATCTTAAGCTAGTTTACCGAGGGTTAATTGACGATAATGTAAACTCAGCGAAAGAAGTTAAGGTGAAGTACTTAGAAGGAGCAATGAAAGAAGTTGCAAATGGAAGAAGCCCTGAGCCTGCAACAACCAAAGCTATGGGTTGTAGCATTAAGCGAGCGGGTTAAGCCCAGTCGATTTTTGCTAAATGTAGTCCGCTAGCAGGAGCTGTTGCGAAGAGAGAATGTTCTCTTTCACCAGTTTCTATAGTGTGTTTTACTTTTTCCAAATCTATTTTTCCGAGTCCGAGTTGAATCAGTTGACCCATCATTAGTCGCACTTGGTTTCTCATAAAACCTGCAGAGCGTACTTTATAAATGAACATGTTATCGGGAAAGAAGTTCGCTTTCAGTCCGTCGTTTTCTACAATTTCACTTTTGGTAATTGTTCTTACCAAGTTCACTCCAGGTTTAGGCTGGGTGCAGTATCCCTTAAAATTGTGTTTACCTAAAAAGAGCTCAGCACCTTTTTTCATTAGGTCTACATCAAGTGATTCCAAATGTGAAAAAACAAAGGGAGAGGAATATGGGTGTGCTTTTTGTCCCGATGCAAAATAGTAATGATATTCTTTTTCTTTTGAAGAATTGATAACGTTGAAGGTGTTGTCTACTTCAACAACTTCAGTTGCTTTTATGTCAAAAGGAAAATTAGAGTTTAAGACTTTTAAAAACTCTTCTTTATCAGAAATAGGTTCAAATAAAAACAATTCAAAAGCCGATTGAAGGGCAGATACTTTTGCATCAGTTCGGCTGGTTCCCATGGTTTTGTAGTTTTCGTGACCCAGCACAAAAACCATGGTTTTGTCAATCATTTCGTGAATGGTTTTAGCATTGGTTTGCTTTTGCCAGCCGTGAAAACGAAAGCCTAGGTATTCGATATTAATAAGGTAATAATGCGTGTAACGAGCCATTTGGCAAAGTTGGCTCAAAATTTCGGACAAGGAAGAAAACAAGGGTTTCTTTCCCTATCGCAGGGTAGTAATCTGTATTATTTTGTCTGCCTTATTTTAAGATAATTGTGGTTTTAATAATTAGTCCGAGCTAGGAAGCTCGAACTAGTGGTGAATAATTAAATCAAAAAACCCTATTCATCAGGCTTGACTCTACCCCTAAGACTTTTTTTAACGCCGTGAATCTTTTTATTGGTTAGCCGTTTTGCCTTTTTAGCTTTTGAAATTTTAGTTGGTTTTCTGACCTTGGGTTTTTCAAAAGCCTTTTTTAGAAGAACATCTAGCTTTTGTAAAGCAATTTCTTTGTTTTTTAATTGAGACCGTTTGTCCTCACAGGTAACTATGATATCACCTTCATTGGTTAGCTTTTTTACGCATTTAATTTTTATGGTTTCCTTTTCTTCTTCAGTTAGAATTTCAGATTGAAAAACATTAAACCTAAGTTGAACTCGGGTTTCTACCTTGTTGGCATGTTGTCCTCCAGGACCTCCACTTCTTGATGTGGTAATCTTAAGTTCTGAAATAATTAAAGCAATATTTACTTCTCTGCGAGACATAGAATAAAAATAGTGTTTTCTAAATGCAATGCGAGTGGTTACTATTTTTACCTAATCAGAATTTCAGACTTAACGAAATTCTTTTTCTGGAGATGTCTAAATCTATAATTAAAGCTTCAACCTCTTGGCCCAACGAAAGCACTTCGCTAGGATCTTTGATAAATTTATTGGTAATTTGAGAAACATGAATCAGGCCGCTTTCTTTGATTCCAAGATCTACAAATGCTCCAAATTTGGTTAGGTTATTTACCAATCCATTAACCGTATTTCCAATCTTTAAATCCGTAATATCATTTATGCCTTCAGTAAAATGAAATACGGCAGCCACTCCACGTGGATCTAATCCCGGTTTTTTAAGTTCCGTAATAATATCCATGATTGTGGGGATGCCAATTTTATCGGTAACGAAATTGTCAGGCTCAATTCTATTAATTAATTCTTCATTTTGAATTAAGTCTTTTACACTAACGCCCAACGAACGAGACATTTTTTCTATGAGTTTGTACGACTCAGGGTGAACGCCCGTATTATCTAAAGGATTTAAGCCATCTTTTATTCTAAGAAACCCTGCCGATTGTTCAAAAGCCTTTGCACCCATTCTTGGAACTTTAAGCAATTCTTGTCGCGATGAAATTCCTTTATTATCGGTTCTGTATTGAATAATATTTTGGGCAAGGGTAGGTCCGAGTCCCGAAACGTATGACAATAAATGATAGCTGGCAGTATTTAAGTTTACGCCAACTTTATTCACGCAATTAATTACTACTTGATCAAGCTTATCTTTGAGTTTAGCTTGGTTTACGTCGTGTTGATATTGCCCCACCCCAATACTTTTCGCATCAATTTTTACAAGCTCTGCCAAGGGGTCCATTAACCTTCTTCCGATAGAAATTGCGCCTCTAACAGTTAAGTCTAAATCAGGAAATTCATTTCTAGCCACTTCACTTGCCGAATAGATGGACGCACCGCTTTCATTGACCATATAGCATTGAATATTTGAAGGAACAAACCTTGTAAGCCATTTTAATGATTCTTTGCCAGCCGTTCCGTTTCCAATGGCTATTGCCTCAACGCGGTAGGCTTTAATTAGGTCTTGGATAATTTGTTTAGACTCTCCATCTTTTGAGATTGGTGGATGAGGAAATATGGTTTTGTTGGCTTTGAAATTTCCTTTGCGATCGAGGACAGCAACTTTGCAGCCCGTTCTGAAACCTGGGTCTATAGCTAAAACTATTTTTTCGCCAAGTGTCGCGGCAAGCAGTAACTGTTTCAAGTTTTCAGAAAAAACATGGATGGCTTCATCATCAGCTTTGGCTTTAGCTTCTTTCCTAAATTCATTACTTATTGATGGTATAATCAGTCTTTTTAAACTGTCTTGTAAGGCCAACACTATTTGCTTGGTGCACTCTGTTTCGTGTTTAACAAAGTATCGAGTTAACCTATTTTCTAATCGATTTTCATCAATTTCAATCTTAACTCGGAGAAATTTTTCTTCTTCCCCTCGTAACATTGCCAACAAACGGTGGGAGGGTATTTTTTGCAATGATTGTGAAAAATCAAAATAATTTTTGAATTTCTCAGCTTCGGCAGCTTTGCTTTTTACCAGTTTAGAACTGAGTGTTGCGGTTCTTTCAAAAATGTCTCGTGCAATTTCTCTTGCAACTTTATGCTCACTGATATTTTCTGCAATAATGTCTCTAGCTCCGCTTAAAGCTTGGTCAATATCTGTAACGATTTTATTTAAAAACTGTCTTGCAGATTGGTTGAGGTTTTGGGTTTTAGAACGGAAAATAATTTCTGCTAAATCTTCTAGACCTGCCGCTCTGGCTTGAGCGGCTTTAGTGGTTTTTTTTCTTTTAAAAGGTAGGTACAGATCTTCTAAAATTGTTGGGTCCCAGGTTTCTAGTATTTTAGATTTTAATGAGTTGTTTAGTTTTCCTTGCTCTTGAATTGTGTCGAGAATATATTTTTTACGGTTGATCAGTTCTTTGACCTGATTGTAGCTCGAATTAACCTTTTCGACATCAACTTCGTCCAAAGATCCGGTCATTTCTTTTCTATATCTTGAAATGAAAGGAATAGTAGCGCCTTCATCGAGCAGCTTTATTGTATTTGTAATTGACTTTTCGCCGAGACGAGTTTTAGATTTAACAAAATCTAGTATATGTTTTTCCAAGAGCTATGCGTTTAAGACAAAGGTCAAAAATACTTAGAGCAGGCAACTAATAAAAAATTGCAGTCGGAATTACAAAACCTTATAAATAGAAAATAAAATCTAGTATTGACCTCCCCATTTACGTTTTTGGAGTTTCTCGTTTTCCACAATCGGGAGAACGAAGGATTGAACTCCTGTGCCAATGGTATCGGTCAACGTTTTTAAGAATGCGATTAAGGCTTGTTTATCCACTTCACTCAAACTCAAACTATCTGGAGATAAGGTTTGCTGAGGTACGCCCAAGCCATTTCCGGATCCACCTCCAGAATTGTAAAATTCTAATACTGATTCTAATGAAGCCAAACCGCCATTATGCATGTAGGGTGCAGTGATGGAAATGTTTCTTAGAGTTGGAGTTTTAAACATACCCTTGGTTTCGGTAGCATTTGGGTAAGCCATTCCATATTGGCGGTACACCCCCCAATCATCATCCAACTTGGCAAAAGTTGAATCAGTAGTAACGCCTAGTATTTCGCCTTCTGTTTCGTTAAAATGAGGGGGAACGAGTCCATTGAAATGTGGAGCGAAATGGCAAGTAGCACATTCTGCCTTCCCGAAGAATAGATTAAACCCTTTAACCTCTTGTTCTGTGAAGTTGTTGCTTTCTGATCTTATGTTTTTATCAAATTTACTATTGTGGGTATTCAACGTTCTAATAAAACTTTCTAAAGCTGCTTTAACGTTGTTGATATTTACGGGAGCATCCTGCTCATTATAGGCATCAGCAAAGAGCAGTTGGTATTCTGATGATTGGTTTAAACGTTGAACAATTTTATCTGGTGTGGTATTAAATTCTAGTTTGTCATTGATTACGTTTAATATTTGATGATTCATGTCTTTGGATCGTAGGTCAGCAAAAAATGAAGTTTGGTAAGAGCTATTGATTAGCGTAGGAGAATTGCGGAGAGTAGATTTCTCTAAACCATTGCCTAAGCTGGTTTTATTTCCATCAGTATATGCTAAATTGGGTTTGTGGCAAGAAGCACATGAGCGCAGGTTGTTTTCTGATAAAATTGGATCAAAGAATAGCGTTTTTCCAAGCTCTACCTGCTTAGGGTTTAAATTATTATAGTTTCCACGCATGCTGTAGGTATTGCTCAAGTAGTTTGAGTGAAACAAATGGTCTCCAGTTGATATCATTCTTGGTATTGTGGTTACTTCCGAATACTGTTCGTAGCCAAGTTCATTGTGAAGTTTTCTGATTTCAATTTGCAATGGAATTAGTGTTTCTTTAATCAAACTGTAGTAATCGAATGATTCACTTTTATTGTCTTTACTTAATTGATCTTTAGCCTCTTCTAGGAGTTGAAGTACGGCTTCATTTTTATTGTACGATGATAACATTTCAGCCATTTGATTCAATACCACTTCGGCATCTTTAAATCTGAGGTCAAACTCCGGTGAGTCAAACCCACTTAGCCCTAGCGTTATTAAAGAAGTAATGGATAAATGACTTGCATCAAGAATTTCCCAGTTTTGTAATGGAACCGCAACAAGACCACTCTTGACTTGCTCAAGCGCTTTGATTATTTGATTAAGCTGAAAACTTTTTTGGTTGTCTTTAAATTCGTTATTAGTCAATAATTCTTCAATAACTTGAAGGCCAGTAGGCTGGTCAATTTTTAGAATTACGGCCTCAGTTTCTATACTTGGTACAGGCCCACCATTTAGCTTTTTGGCTAGAGTAGGATAGCGAAACATAACTATAGTTTCAATTTGTTTGAAAGCCTTTCTTAGTTGGAGGTAGTATGCTTTTTCGTTTTGGTTTGAATTCTTCCATTGATTGCAGGTTTCAATTCCTTCGTTTATTGAATTTATGACTTCTTTTTGAGTAGAAAAGGCAGAGGAACCATTATATAAACTAGCACTTAGACAAAGCACTGAAAAGACAACTAAAACCAATTTTATTTTCATGGTATTTTATAAATAAGGAAGGCTGCCCCAGAATTGGGGCAGCCTTAATTTGAAATAAATGATGTGAAATTATTGAACGATCAAACGTTGATTTTCTCCAGATTTATCAAGAATAACGTATGTGCCTGCATTTAGATCAGATACATCTACTACGTTGGTGTTTCTTGCTACTTTAACTCGCTGCCCATTTGTAGAGTAAATTGCTACATCAGTTACTCGATTTAATGTAATCTCTCTTGTGGCAGGGTTAGGGTAAAGACTAAACTTAATTTCAGCAATTTTTTCAGAAACGCCAGTGGAGTTGTTAGGTATTATTTGCGCCTGGCTAAATATTGTTTGATAACCAGTTACAGCTAATGTTACTGAGTGATTGAACGGATAAGTATTATCTGCACTTGGGTGCTGTATGTTAACAAAGTAAGTTGTTCCATCAGGTGTAAATCTGCCACCAGTAGTTTCACATCCTTTAGGGCCAACGGCAAAACGTTTTAAGTCAGAGCTTTTATATTGTTTTCCAACCATGTCATCAGTAACGTTTATCATATAAATCTCATTCATTTTGGTAGTGAAATGAGCAGGGTTGGCAGGCATCCCACTTGGGTTCATGTCTTCGTTAATTGCCAAGTATGTTCTACCATTGATTGTTGTTGAGGCCAATCCATCAGGAGAAGAAAGGTGACTTCCGTGTGGAGTATAGTCTCCAGTTAAAACTCCGCCGCCTTCAATAGCAGTTTCGATTTTACCAGTAGGCACATCCAATCTCAATACACGTCCCCACATATCGGTAAAATTGGTGTCTAAATTTCCATCTTTAGCATCTAAGGTAATTAAATGAGAAGCCATAATTCCACCTTTGTCAACTGCACCCGCAACACTTTGTGCTTTTCCTCTACCAGTTTCTGTAATAAAAATCGTGTTGTCACTTATGCCTTCGATCCATTCTAAACGCATAAAAATGGTTGCTCCTAATGCAAAGGCCTCGTCCCTGGCGTTCATCATGCTATTCAGGTTCATGGGTATGGGTAACCATTTTCCAGACATGGCATCAGCACTTTGTTGGTAGCAGTATAATTTTCCTTTGCTAAAATCCTCAGGTTTATCAGCTACAAATTTGAATAATACCGCACCACTTGATTTATCATCAGTTAAGTAAACTGTTTTTCGGTCAGAAGCAATCCAGCCACCTTCGTGATCGTAACGGCCCATGTTGTAATTCTTACGTACCGCTTCAGCTTTTGCTACATCAACTTCTACCATGTACTGATAGTTCATGTGTCTAGGTATTGCAGTACTTATTGAAGAACCGTTGAAGTTTGTAACCGTGTAATCACTTGTATCTGTTAATCCCTGAGCTGCAATTACAGCATTTGAGCTAAACGCGCTTCCCCATTCTTCTGCAGTAAATACTTTACCCCAAGAAGTTTGGATACCACCACAATTTGCAGCTGTTCCACCAACTCCGGTAAAGTCAACGTTTCTAAATTTACCATTTGGATGATTAGAAACTTTCCAACTTTGAGTTGCTTGATCATAATGTGCTGTAAAAACGGTCATTCCACCACCATCACCATTGATTGGGTCGTTCATTACGCGCTCGTGGTTTACAATAACGTAACCGCTATCGCTTCTGCCATTAATTGGCACGTAACCGGTAAAATCTTGCCATTCTTTAGCAAGTGCTTTTTGACCAGATTTGTTTTCTACTGTGTCAATACCACCAACGAATAATGCCTCGTATTTAATAGGCGAAGGAGGAAGAACAACCGTTTTAGCATCGCTAGGATGGGCTCCACTATTGTAAAAATCACCAAGCAATGTTGGAAATGGGCTTTGAGCATGGGCTAAACCAGCAGCTGCACATGCAAGTGAAAGGGTAATTAATTTTTTCATTTTTCTTTTTTTTATTAGAATAAATATTCACCACAACATTCCGTTTTGGTTGTTATTTGGAGATGTTGTCAGCGATAAAAAATGATTGGTTTTATGTTAGAATTACCCTAATTCAATGTTATGAAGGTCAAGAGATTGTTTAGCTAAAAACATCTAAATGTATTCTGTGTTTTTATGGAGTTGAAATTCAAAATGTTAGCTAATTACTGATAATCTTAAGGAAAAATCAACGAAGAAAGCTCGTTATCTAAAGTTTTAAGAGAAACTATGGCTGTTGTTGGAAAATGTTGTTCACTTCATGATTTTGTGAATGAATCTCAAAATGGTAGCAAGAAAGATCTTAATTGTGGTGTTAATTAGCATTAACGCCCCGCTGTCAAAGCGAGTGCTGTGAAGCATTTTAGGGCAAGACACAAATGTTCATAGCTATTGCCATTTGATTGACTTCCTGTTTCAAACGGAAGGTTTAAGTCTTTTATTTATTCCTATAGTTGTGGTTCTTTAATACGCATTTTAACCGGCGAAACCTATTCATCCAGTTTTTTATATCTGAATGCAGTCAAGGCAGTTCTATTTTCAAACCCCTTTACATTTAGTTTGTTTTAATATCTGCTTTTGTTTCAAATTTGTCAAAAAAGTTAATCCAGTGAAGGTTAAATTTATTTCTAATTGTTGAATCCTTAACTATTTGCCTAGTATCAATTAATCTATTAGAATAAAAATCGAAGCGAAGCCAATAGTTTTTGACGGCTTTATTAAATTCTGAATGATTGAATGGAATTTGAGCCAAAAGTTTAAAAGTAAATGATGTAATAAGTACTATAAGAGTTACCTTCTGTTTTGATTTACTGGATTCTCGGTATTTTGTTTACTATCGATAAATAACACACCAAATTAGCAAGCCTATTCAATTGTTAAAGGTGTTTTGAGGTATTTGGAGTGTGTCTTTTTTTGATTCTTGTTGTTAGTTGAATTTTCTAATTGAAAATTGTATTTATAAAAGTATAAATGATTTTTAAAGAAAGAGTTATTATCTAACAATAGATAAAAAGGAAACGCAATGCATTGCGGAATCACATAAAAAAAGGGCTTCAACGTAAGTTGAAACCCTTTCTATCACTGGCTCCTCCTCTTGGACTCGAACCAAGGACCCTCTGATTAACAG
>JBMYOI010000045.1:0-17336 GCA_049599135.1 Salibacteraceae bacterium | reverse complement strand
GTTGTCAGTCTGAGTGTTTTCGTAGTGAAACGAAGAAAATGTATCGAAGACTAGTCAACTTTTCAATATTCTTTGAGAACCAAGTCTTGTCTCCACTTCGATTATGCTCAGTGCAAGCTTTCGATACAACCCTCCTCCGTCGGGCCACTCAGGATGACAATCCTTTAATCATGATTTACCCTAAAATTGACATTAACGCTTTCTTGCTCGTATGTCAAGACCAGTAAGACCTTCTAGAAAATCCCACATTATTCTTAAACAGTGCGTTTTTTTATGCGCTATTTTTTAGAATTCAAAAAACGCTCTTGGGTTAATCTTTTTGCGAGAGAGACTTGAACGATACAACCTTTTCAAATTCTATAATTCATTCGAAATAATTGGGAGAATCCTTACTCGTTCTTCGAACTCTAAGGAATGACGCTCACCCTGACAGCTTAACTGAATACCCAAAACGAAAAACTAGTTACTAGTTCCCGCCAATCGAAACTCATACTTCAAGTCTCGAAACTTACTCCTCAAAACTCGTCACCTTTTTATTTTTCAAAAGCCATTGGCAAATAATCAATAATATCTCCTGACAGCAAACTAGCTTCACCTAAATTACCTGCAGCCATATCTCCTGCTAAACCATGATAGTATACTCCCATACACGCAGCAATTAAAGGATTGTACCCTTGAGCCAATAAAGAAGTAATAATTCCGGTTAAAACATCGCCACTGCCAGCAGTTGCCATTCCGGGGTTTCCAGTAGAATTAAAATACACTTGACCATCTGGCGAAGCAATCATTGAGTGAGCCCCTTTTAACACAACAATTACCTTATGTTTTATTGAAAATTCAGATAGGCCTTTAACTCTTTCTATGTCCGATTTAAAATCCCCAACCAACCTTTTAAACTCTCCAAGATGAGGGGTAAGAATAGATCCCGCCGCTAAAAAACTTAACCATGTTTTATTATCCGCCAAAATGTTCAAGCCATCAGCATCAATAACTAAAGGTCTTTTCGATTCTTGTATCAATAGTTTCAAAGAACCTTGAGCAGAGTTTGAGGTTCCTATTCCCGGGCCAATACCCACTGCCGAATAATTAGAAATATCAGGAATTCCAGGTATTGTATTTTCACTATCAGCAGTTAAACACATAGCTTCAGGTATTGAAGTTTGCATAATATTACACCCAACTTCTGGAACAAAACTCGTTAAAAGCCCTACTCCACTTCTAAGACATGCCTTACTAGCTAAAACAGCAGCCCCAATTTTCCCTTTCTCGCCTGCAATCAATAGCGCATGACCAAAATTTCCTTTGTGATTAAATTTATCCCTTGGAACATTATAATGAGCGATATCAACATCTGTAACAAAATGGTAGTTGGAATCTACAGAAGGCAGAAAATCATCTGACAGGCCAATATCAAGAACTTCAAAGGCTCCTACATAATTTCCGGTTTGCGGAAGTAGAAAAGCCAATTTTGGTGCTTGGAAAGTCAAAGTAAATTGAGCTTTAATAATAACCCCCTCATTTTCAGAATTATCTTCGACAAACATTCCTGAAGGAATATCAATAGATACTATTAGAGTAGCAGTTTGATTAATTTTTTCAATTATATCAGCAAACTGCCCCACCAATGGTTTATTCAGCCCTGTACCGAATAGAGTATCAATTACAATTTCATTTGAAGTAAGATTTATTTTTCCATCTTCGACGAAGTTCAAACGACCACCAAAATCCAAAATTTTATTCAGATTTACCTCAAAATCTTCACTTCCATTTTCTTTGTATTTTATTATTGACACTTGGCAATCATATCCTTTATCTATCAACAGACGAGCTATTGCCAAACCGTCTCCTCCATTATTTCCCATTCCAGAAACAACATGGAATCTATAAGAAGGATCAAAGTTACGTACCAGCCAATTCACACATTTTGAAGATGCTCGTTCCATTAAATCTAACGAAGAAATGGGTTCATTTTTAATTGTAAAAGCATCCCATTGTCTAATTTGATTTGCATTTAGTATTTTCATAATTGAAGGATTTGTTGGTGAAGTTTATACACTTGAAGAATTAGCGATTGTTCGCCATTGTTAGTAATTTGATAATCCGATAATTTCAATTTCTCCTCATTGGTCATTTGGTTTTTCATTCTATATAAAACGCTTTCTCTAGAAACAGAATCGCGTTTAATTACGCGTTTAATTCTCAACTCTTGAGGTGCAGTAACTAAAATGGTTTTATCGCACGTTTTGTAAGAACCGCTTTCAAAAAGAATAGCGGCCTCTTTTAGAACATAGGGTTTATTTGAGAAATCCAACAGCCAATTAGAATAATCGGCGGCAACAGCTGGGTGTATTATACGGTTCAATTGTTCGAGTTTTCCTTTATCTGAGAAAACCATTTTTGCTAAATACTCTCTATTCAATGCATTTGATGCATAGCTTTCATTGCCAAATACCTGTATAATAGCCTTTCGAACTTTAGCATCAAATACAGTAATTTCCTTGGCTCGTATATCCGAATTATAAATTGGAATTTGAAGGCTTGAAAAAATATCAGACACCAACGTTTTACCACTCCCAATTCCACCTGTAATACCCACTTGCAACATAGCCATCTAAGGTATAGAAATTGAAACTACTTTTTTAAAATGAACTCTACTTTGTGTGGTTTAAAGTCTTGAAGTTGGATTTTTTTATTGGTAGATTTTTCTCGCACTATAAGCGTTGTTTTTCCTTTGGTAATTTCTTTAGCATCCACCTCAAACAAAAAGTCATCTTCAGAAATGTTTTCATATTGTGTAAGCCCAACTAAATAAGTTGCTTTAACCGAAGGTGGAAACAACACCAGCCTTTGCCCTTTCGCTAACCCAGTAACCTTTATCGGAATTTCCATTTGTCCTTCCGTATACTCGTCAATGGGAATTTTCACTCGCACTTGATTAATTGTCGATTCTACACCGTTAGGAAAGGATAACTCAAGATCTTTTACCAACCTTTTATTAGCAACTCCCATATCCAACTGAATGGTTCTTATTGAATCTAATGCATTGACAATAGAATTTGCACCAGCTACTTCAATTTCATTTGGCTCAACTTCTATAATCCCATTTATAAAAAATGGGTATTCGATTTCCATAATGACGTCTGCTGCTACAGGCACAGTCCATAGCGTTTTTTCCTCTACCACCATTTTCAGAGAATCCAAAGAAATAGTTCCTAAAGAAACCTCTGAAGGAATATCATTCATAACCTGATTACGAAGTTCATCAGGGCCAAACGAACTCTCGAAGCGCTTAAATCCTTTGCGTAAATTACCTTTTTGATAATCAATAACAATTGGCTCCGGAGTGTTAAATAAAGTAACCGAAAGTAACCTGAACCCAGACCCTTTTATTTCTGCATTGGTTTTGCCGGGTAATACTCGGGATAGTATTTTATCTGAAGGGATATTAACGTAAGTAATTGGAATTTCAATTACTGTTGAGTACGTTTTTGTAAGTGCATTTAATAACCAAAACACACTGGCAATAATTAAACAGATAAGAAAAACAGAAAAATCTTTACCAGGTTTTACACCCTTAAGTTCATCCGTAATTCTTTCTACATCCACTTAATCTTTTTGTATTACTTGTTTTGTTCGATTTCTGCAGCCGCTTCTTCGCCTTTACCAGAACTAAAATCTAACGATATTGCAGATTTTTCTATTCTCATTTTAGCACCACCATCGGTTTCAATCATAACAGTAGTTTCATTCACATCCTTAATCCGACCATGAATTCCACCAATGGTAACAATTTTATCACCCTTTGAAATTGCAGCTCTGAATTTCTTTTGTTCTTTCGACTTCTTCATTTGAGGTCTGATCATAAAGAAATACATAACAAGTGCGATCAAGCCAAACATAATTAACGTCTGGTATCCACCACCTTGCGCTTGAAGTATTGTAATTATCATAATTTTTTAATCTTAATTTTATTCTGATGCAGGAACTAATATTTCTCCGCTTAATGCAACTTCATTTTCAGCAGGCTGAGTATTAGCCGTTACAAACACTTTTTTATGTTGTTTACCAGATTTTCCCTCACTGCTAAAAACAACTTTAATTTGACCTTTCTCGCCAGCTTTAATAGGTTCTTTCGGCCAATCGGGAACAGTACAACCACAACTTCCACGAGCTGATGTAATCACCAAATCTGCTTCTCCCGTATTTGAGAATTCATAAACTAAATGAACTTTTTCTCCTTGAGTAATCGTTCCAAACTCTTGAAGTGGCTTTTCAAATTCAATAACAGGCAACTTTACTTCTTCGCCATTTTCAGACGCAGTTTGAGGGTTGTTTACAATGTTAGAATTTAAGGAATCTCCTTCTCCCGTTTCACAAGCTGAAAAGCTTAAGGCTAAAACAGCTATAAATGCAAGTTTTATTATTTTCATTTAGCTAAAATTTTAAGTTGGCAAATGTAGTAAATCAGCCCTACTACATTATATTTTTATGCCTTTTTAAGGAGCCTGTTTTTCAGTCCTAAAACCAACTTTTGATCAAAGTAAAAATAAGATTCTACTTTAGCTCCGAAGCTTTTATAAAATCTGGCAATTCCAGGGTTATTTGAACCTTCAAAATCAAATATTAGATTCAATGACTTTGAATGATCAACCATAGCTTGGACAACCATATGTGCGGCACCTTTAGTTTTTGATTCCGCAGAAGTTGCTAATAGAATTAAAGTTAACCTTGATTTACTTTTTGCGCAGACCGCATAGGCGATTGCCTTATTTTCAATAATCACTTTTTTAATTACCAAGCCCGAGTTATTGTGCAGTACTCTTGTCAAAGAAGCAAACTTGAATTTAAAGTCTTTAGCTAAAGCATATTTAGTGTTTGTAACGAATAAATTAATTGCATCATCACAGTCTGTATTTCCACCTTCAATAACCTGACAACCGTTATTATTCGCCTTCTTTATATTCCTTAATGTGTTTGTTGAAGTTTTCTGTTCTTCATAATCTTGAAGTATCAGGTTTTTCAAAACTTCGGAAGGTTCAAATAACTTTATAGCTGTTGTAATATTAATCTTAGAAAAGCTTTTTAATATTTCTGAACTCAAGGCATCTAAAGAGTCTTTATTGTAATTACCAAATACGTCAGATCGTTGGTAAAACTCTGGTTGAAAAACATACAATACACCAAGTTTCTTCCTTACAGGAACTGCGAAAACCGCTTGGTAATCGTTTAATACATAACCAACCCAATCTTCTGAAACTATGTTCAAGTACCAGGTGTAGCCATAAATATGTTCGTTTTTTGAATTGTGGACACAATTGTTCCAACAATCTGCATCTAGTTGGGCATTATGGACTTTGCGCCAAATCATGGCAATGCCAATTTGACAACTTTTTCATATAATGAATTCCAGCCTTTCCATTCTTCAGTTTCAGACAATGAATCACTATGCCATAAAACACAAAATTGACCTTTTACATTTCTTATAGTCTCAATTTGTTTACTCACCAAATCAATTATTTCTTCAAACTCTTTGGGTTGATAATATTTAAAGGTTGCCTCCATAAAACTAAATGGATGAATCGTCAATTGAGTTTCTTTTTCTAATTCCAAATCATAGAACTTATATGGCGAGCAGATAGAAGCTCTAAACCCAGGCAAATCAGGATAACCCATGCTATAGTCATGCATTAAATCGTTATCAATCAATTCTCGATAAGTGTTAGGAAGATCTAAAATTAAAAAGTGTTGTCTGCTTTTTGAAATGGACTCATGCACTACACTAGTTAGTCGTTCTTTTTCTAAATTTAAACGTTCTGGTTCGCTATTAGAAGCAAAGCTAGGGTGTAACCCAACTTGGCAATAATCATTTACATGCTTAATTAAGCTCTGAAATTTTCTAGAATAAATGGGAACATTCTTATCATTCATCCCATAATCACCAACTAAAAAGAAAAATAGCTGATTAAGCCCATATTTCTTTTCTAATGCAATAAACTGATCAAAAGTATCGTACGGGTCATGTTCTAAATTTAAAATGGTGCGAGTTCGAACTTTAAGGTCATTTATGTTCGCTGATAGAAGTGAACGACCAAATGCCCCCATGGTCCGAACCAATCCTTTCTCTTTGTAGGCGTATGCATTATCTACGTCTATTGAAGGTAAAAAAGAATACTTCCGTTTGTCTTCAATTGTAACATCTGAAATGGACTTCAAATGATTAAAAAATTTACCGGCCCATATATTTATTAATGGAAGGTCCAAAAAATCATTTTTAAAGGCCATAGATTCTGCAGCAGCGAAACGGCCATGCTTATCTTTTAAATGAGGCAAATATTCCTCATACCTTGATGCTAAATAGAAAGATGCTGAAAGAAAATCAAACCCTAATAAAGCATCTCCATTTCTAAAAAATTCCGGAGTCTTTTCATCACCAGACACAACAATATTTAAATCATCAACGCCTGTTTTAAAAAGCAATCCATTTGGAATCACATTTAACTGTTCAGAATCAGATTGAAAAGCATAACTAAATTTTACACTTTTAGAGTTTTTAAAAGTATCAAGGTCATTCGTAATCATATAGTTATGCCCTAATACATCATTGATAATTAAGTTTAAGGTATAACTTAACCGAGACGTTTTTTGTGCACTATATACTAGGATTTCCATAATTAGCTAGAACTTGCTAAAGTAACCCTTCATCGGCAAAACTGAAATATTGATTTTCAGCAATTATAATGTGATCGAGAACTTGTATTTCCAGTAGTTTTCCTGCCTCACTAATTCGTTTTGTTAAATTGATGTCAGCTTGACTCGGTTTGAGGTTACCGGAAGGATGGTTATGTGCGAGAATAATAGCGGACCCCAAATTATCTATAGCGGATTTAAAAATTAACCGAGAGTCTGCCACTGTGCCACTGATTCCACCAGAACTAATCTTTTCTTTTTTCAATATTTTGTTTGCTCTATTTAATATTAAAATCCAAAACTCTTCAAAATTTATATCACCCAAAGAGCCATGAAAGCATTCAAAAACATCGTTGCTTGAAGAAATCTTGTCCAATTTTAAAGCCTCATTCTGCCTTCTTCTTCTTCCAAGTTCCAGTGCCGCAATAATTGAAATTGCCTTTGCCTTACCAATTCCTTTAAAGCGAGTCAATTCAGAAATAGACATTTTACCAAGTTGATACAAGTTATTTCCATTATGGCTTAAAATGGATTTACATAAATCCACAGCACTTTCGCTTCTAGACCCAGAACCTATTATTATTGCTAATAATTCTGCATCACTTAATGCCACCTTTCCCTTTTCGGCAAGCTTTTCTCTAGGGCGATCATCGTCTGCCCATTTAGTAATTGGTTGCTTGTATTGACTTATCATATAGTTGGACGTTTTATTTATTGTAAAAGTAGAAAAGCCTTACCAATTTAGTATTGATTAAAAAACAAAAAACCCGTACTTAAATAAATACGGGTTTCTTTATTTCTATTGAAATAGAGTTAAATCTCGTTTTCTATTGAATATCCTCTTTTACCTCTTCGTTGATATCTTGAGCATCTTCTTTAAGGTCTTCCTTCATTTCAGAACCAGCCTCTTTTAAATCAGCAGGTAATTCCTTTACCTCTTCAATGACATCTTCTTCCATTTCTTTCATCCCTTCCGGAATATCCTTAACCTCTTTAAGGTCATTTTTCATTTCCTTGGCATCCTCTTTGATCGTTTCTTTTATTGAAGAATCACTATTTGAACATCCAATAAAGAAGGCCGTTGAAACAATAAGAAATAATATGTTTTTAATCATAATATGTATTTAATTAGGTTTTGAGTATGTCAATTATTTCTTGCCTTCCTCAATTTCTTCTTCCACTTCCTCTTTTATTTCTTCAGCTGCATCTTCAATAGCATCACCTGCATCTTCCAAAGCATCGCCTGCTTCACCCATTGCATCTTTCACTTCATCCGTTGCGTCAGAAACTTCTTCACCTACCTCTTCTAACAATTCTTCAGCATCATCAACCACTTCTTCCGTAGCATCAGTAACTTCTTTTTCCACTTCCTTTTGTTCTCCACTAGAACAAGCCACAAACATACCAGCTGCCAGGGCAAATAACAATACCTTTTTCATCTCCTAAAAATTTAATTTGCTCAAATATAATAGATTGAAAATATTAAGCACAAAAAAAGCCCTACCGAATAACGATAGAGCTTTTAAAATTCTTTTTTTAATCTACAGCTTACAAAGCACTCACCATACGGGTAAGTTTAGATTTTAAATTTGACGCCTTATTCTTATGAATAATGTTTTTCTTCGCCATTTTGTCAATTAGAGAAATAACTTTAGGCAAATTAGTTGAAGCAACTTTACTGTCACTTTCATCTCGTAATTCACGAATTGCATTACGCGTAGTTTTACCAACGTAACGATTACGCTCTCTACGAACTTTAATCTGTCTTATTCTCTTTAAAGCTGACTTATGATTTGCCATAATCTTTTTTATATAAAATTGTAGCCCATAGGAGAATCGAACTCCTGTTACCTGGATGAAAACCAGAGGTCCTAACCACTAGACGAATGGGCCATTAAATTCCGATCTTAACGATCATCGTTTTTGTCAAAGAATTGTGCTTTGTTGTAAAGCGGGTGCAAAAGTAAGCATGAAATTAAACCTGACAAACATTTTTAAGTTTTTTTTTCGTTGTTTTCATTTTTTTTCTTCTCACAAATATTTCGAGCTCAATTAAACAAAAGTCAAAAATTATTTCTTAATCAAACCATCTATCGATTCAATTATTCGTTTAAGTGTAATTTCTGATATGTAATATTAGATTGTATTGTGCCTACCTTTAAAACAACACTCAAAAGCAACCAACATCACATATAATAAAGCTTAAACATTTACTTTTGCAGTATGAAATTAATCCTACTCACTATAGGCCTTCTTGGTCTTGCATTTGCTGGAATTGCCATTAAAATTTTAGTGAAAAAAGACGGCAAATTCTCAGGAACATGTGCTTCGAATAATCCAGTATTAAATGAAGAAGGTGCTCCTTGTAGCTTTTGCGGCGCCCTGCCCGATGAGCAATGTCAAAATGATGAAGCTTAGTTAATTCTTTATTTCCAGCGTAGGTTTTAGCTTCTCTGAAATATAGTATTCATACTCACCATTTGCGTTAGAATAAATCAGAAAGGCTTGAACCCCATTCTTCTTCGATTCCAGATACGCTACACTTTTTTCTAACCCCATTACCATAAAAGAAGTAGCTAATGCGTCAGCTGCTGCTGAAGTTGAAGCAATAACTGTTGCGCTCAATAAATTGTGCTTAGCTGGGTAACCAGTTATTGGATCGATAGTATGATGGTATTTAGTGCCATTAGATTCATAGAACTTTCGATAATTACCAGAAGTAGCAATTCCCTTGTCTTCTACTTCTATAGCAGCTTCTAATACCCTCTGAGATGCATTTTCTTCTGGCCTATCAATTCCAACCTTCCATTTCGCCCCATTTTTCTTAACACCACGAGTAACCATTTCTCCTCCTATCTCAATCAAATAACTTTCAGCACCTTGCTGCATTAAATACATAGCCGTAGCATCAGCACTATAACCTTGAGCAATGGCATTAAAGTCAAGCTGACATTCGTTATTATTTAACAATACCATACTATCCTGTATTGTTGAACTCAACATGATATCCATAATTCCCATTACACGATTTCCGTACAATATTTTAATAGAATCAAGACTTGTATCTAATAACAATGACTCAATTTTATTTGAATCAATGCTTTCAATTTTTTTACTCTCAATGCCAAAACCATAATAATCAACTAACGGCTTTACCAATGGGTTAAAAGCGCCTTGAGTTTCACGATTAAAAATATACGAAGCAGTCAAGTTTCTGAGAAAATGTTGATCAATTACTACCGAATCCTTTCCAGCATTAAAACGACTAATCATACTTTGAGAAACCCAATTAGACATAGACAAGTCAATGGTATTCAATAAAGAATCAACTCCTGATTTAGAAATTTCACGACTCCCATAATAACTTATAGTATAGGTTGTTCCTTGAGCCTCACCACTAATAATACTAGGTGCATCTATGGTTTTCGTTACTGTAGTACTGTTTGATTCAATACATGAATTTAATATTACTGCCGAGAGCAAGATACTTGCAACTAATACCTTCATTTAAATATGATTAAATAAAAAAGCCCCAACAATACTGTCAGGGCTTTTATTAATGTTTTAATTAATTAACCTCCAAAATCATCAAAGGCAACATTTTCAGGAGGAACTCCCCAATCGTCACACATTTTGATAACTGCTTGATTCATCATTGGAGGACCACAGAAATAGAATTCTATATCTTCTGGAGCATCGTGTTTACTCAAATAATTATCTATTACAGATTGGTGAACAAAACCCACAAAGCCGTCACCTTCTCCATCCATTCCGTCTTTTACTTTCCAGTTATCTTCTTCAAGAGGTTCAGATAGTACTAAATGGAATTTAAAATTTGGAAAATCTCTTTCAAGTGCATTAAAATGCTCTAAATAAAACAACTCTCTTTTAGAACGTCCACCATACCAGTAAGATACTTTTCTACCTGTTTTAAGCGTACGGAATAAATGGTATAAATGAGATCGCATTGGAGCCATTCCTGCACCACCACCAACGTATAACATTTCAGCATCAGTTTCTTTAATAAAGAATTCGCCGTAAGGGCCAGAAACAGTAACCTTATCTCCCTTCTTTCTTGAGAAAATATAGGAAGAAGCAACACCAGGATTTACATCCATCCAACCGTTTTTAGCTCTATCCCATGGTGGAGTAGCTATACGAACGTTCAACATAATTCTTCTACCTTCTGCTGGATAAGAAGCCATTGAATAAGCACGTTCTACTAACTCATCATTCTTCATGGTCAAAGGCCACAAACCAAATTTATCCCACTCTACTCTGAATTTATCAGGCTCTCCTGGGTGTTCTTCAGGGTGAGCTTCTATATCAATGTCCTTAAAATTAACAGTTGTTTCAGGAATTTCAATTTGAATGTATCCACCCGCTTGATAATCCATATCCTCAGGCAATTCAACAATAAATTCTTTAATGAAAGATGCAACACTGTAATTTGAAACTACAGTAGCTTCCCATTTCTTAATTCCAAAAATTTCTTCTGGAATAGAAATATCCATATTTTCTTTCACTTTTACTTGACAACCTAATCGAAAGTCGTCTGCAATTTCTTTTCTTGAAAAGTTAGGTATTTCAGTAGGCAAGATTGAACCTCCACCACTGTGAACCTGACAAGTACATTGAATACATGTACCACCACCACCACAAGCTGATGGTAAAAATATACCTGCATTACCCAAAGTAGAAAGTAGTGAACTTCCTGCTTCTACTTCAATTTCTTTTTCTCCGTTAATCTTGATCATTACAGGACCAGAAGATGACAGTTTAGCCTTTGCAAACAAAAGCAGTGACACCAAAAGCAATGTAACGATTAAGAAAACAACTATGGCTGCTATAAGCGTGATTCCCATTGTAAAATTTTTATCGTTGAGTAATTATAATTCGATTCCCATGAAACTCATGAAAGCAATACCCATAAGTCCAGTAATAATAAATGTTATACCCAAGCCTCTCAAAGGAGCAGGAACATGAGAATAACGAATTTTCTCTCTAATAGCTGCAATTGCAACAATGGCCAAAAACCAACCAACTCCAGAACCTAATCCAAATGCAGTTGCTTCACCAATTGTAGCGTATTGTCTTTCTTGCATAAATAAGGCTCCACCCAAAATTGAACAGTTTACTGCAATTAATGGAAGGAAGATACCCAAAGCACCATAAAGTGCAGGAGCAAATTTTTCAACTATCATTTCAACCAATTGCACCATTGACGCAATTACGGCAATGAACATTATGAAACTCAAAAAGCTAAGATCAACAGTAGCAAAGTCTTCACCTAACCATGATAATGCTCCTTCTTTAAGTACATAGTTTTCTAACAAATAATTAATTGGAACAGTAATACCCAAAACGAATATTACAGCAGCTCCAAGTCCAACACCAGTTTTCACAGTTTTGGATACCGCTAAGTATGAACACATACCTAGGAAGTAGGCAAAAATCATATTGTCTATGAAAATGCCTTTTACAAATATGTTTACTAATTCTTGCATGATTTTTCTTAATTATTTGAATTAGTTAGCTTCAATCAATTTCGTATTCTTAGAACGCTGAACCCAAATGATAATACCCACAATGATTAATGCCATTGGCGGAAGAATTACCATATTGTTATTCATGTAACCCATTGAATAAACAGCATCTGGAATAATTTGAAATCCGAAAAGTTTTCCAGCTCCAAAAATTTCACGTACAAATGCTACGGCAACTAATACCCATGCATATCCAATTGAGTTACCAAAGCCATCTAATAAAGAAGGCCAAGGTTTGTTCGCCAAGGCGAACGCCTCAAGTCGACCCATAATGATACAATTGGTAATGATAAGCCCAACAAATACCGAAAGTTGCTTACTTACATCATAAACAAATGCTTTTAGTACTTGGTCAACCAAAATCACCAAAGCGGCAACAATAACAAGTTGAACGATAATTCGAATACGATCAGGAATTCCATTTCTTAAAAGGGATACGATAACATTACCAGCAATTAATACGAACATTACTGATAATGACATTACAACCGCATTTTTTACCTGAGTAGTAATTGCCAATGCCGAACAAATACCTAGTACTTGTATGGTAATTGGGTTTTGATCATCGAGCGGATCGATCATCAATTGCTTATTCTTTTTAGAGAATAGAGGCTCTTTTACTTTAACAGCAGTTTCAGCCATAATTATGAGTTTATTTTATTAAAGTAAGCACCGTAAACGTTGAATGTTTTTACCAACATTTTTTCTACACCTACAGAAGTAATTGTACCACCTGTAATACCGTCAACACCAGAAGGATCAGCGTCACCGCCACCGCCTTTTAGCATTTTCATTGAAACTTCACCATCAGTATATACAACATCGCCGGTGAATTGGGCTTCAAAAAAAGTTTCCTTGATTTCAGCACCTAAACCAGGTGTTTCAGTTTTGTGATCGAATGTTGCACCATAAATGGTATTCAAATCTTCTTTTAAAGAAATGAACCCCCAAACCGGACCCCAAAGACCTGTACCAACCATTGGTACAACGTATACTTTTTCACCGTCTTTATCACAAACGAACAATGGGTACTCCATTTTCTCAGCTGCTCTCGCTCCAGCCTTAAGCTCTTTGTATTGTTTCTTTACATCAACATCAAATGCAGATTTTCCTTCAACAAGTTCACCATTCATGTCAATTACAATTTGCTCTACAACATGTTTTGTAAACAATTCTGAAGCTTCATCTCTGTCGCAAATAACATTGATAGAAGATAGGATATTCTGTTTTTTCTCTAGTTCTACATTTTTGTCTTGGTAAGGTTTTAATCCCATTGCAGCAATGGAAAGAATTGCACCTACAATAACAACCATTGCTATTGCAAAACCAAATGTATAACCGCTACTATTTTTATTTAAAGCCATATCTCTATATTTAAGCAGCTACTTTAGCTCGTTTAAGTCTTCGATTAATATTTGCTTCTACTACATAATGATCAATAAGAGGAGCCATTACATTCATAAATAAGATAGCCATCATTATTCCTTCAGGATATGCAGGGTTTACAACTCTGATTAATATTCCTAGGAGACCAGCAAAAAAACCATAAATCCATTTCCCCGTATTGGTTTGAGCCGCACTAACTGGATCAGTGGCCATAAACACCATACCAAAGAAGAATCCTCCTAGCATAATCTGGTGATGCGCCGGAACCAGTAAATATGGATTATCTGCAAATGAATCTGCCATTCCATTAAAGATCATACCCATTACATAACCACCAATTAGCATTGATAGCATAATTCTCCAACTTCCAATTCCTGAATAGATTAAAATGAAGGCACCTATCAAACAAGCAATTACAGAAGTTTCTCCAATTGAGCCTGGAATAACACCAATTATTGCATCCATATATGAACCAATACCCGCGGCACCTTGTTCAACAGCGTTACCTAATGCAGTAGCACCGGTAAAACCATCAACCGTTTTCATACCATCAGTTGCAACCCATACCGAGTTACCACTCATTTTAGTAGGATAGGCAAAGAATAAAAATGCCCTAGCCGTTAATGCCGGGTTAAGAATATTCATTCCTGTTCCACCAAAAACCTCTTTACCAAAAACAACTGCAAAAATTGTTGCCACTGCCACCATCCATAAAGGAACTTCAACTGGCATAATCAATGGAATCAACATTCCCGAAACCAAAAAGCCTTCTTGAATAGAATGTCCGTTTCTAATACAGAATATAAATTCTACCCCTAGTCCTACACCATAAGAAACAATCACAATTGGCAACACTTTAAGCGCCCCATAAATGAACATTTCCATTAATTCAGCATCCTGTCCTACCGCTAAAAAATGTTGAAGACCAACATTATACATACCAAATAAAAGGCATGGAATTAAAGCGATAACAACGGTAATCATTGTTCTTTTCAAGTCGATACCATCTCTGATATGAGCACCTGATTTAGTAGAATGACCTGGTACGAACATAAAAGTTTCGAACCCATCAATTAAAGGCCACAGTTTTTCAAACTTCCCACCTTTCTCGAAAGGAGGTTTTATACTGTCAAATAAATTTTTAAATAATTTCATAAGTCAAATCTCGATTTATCCACATTCAGTTTGAATAAGGTCTAAACCTTCTCTTACAACACTTTGAACATCAATTTTTGAAGTACAAGCAAACTCGCAAAGTGCAAAGTCTTCTGGTGCAACTTCATAAATTCCCAAATTTTCCATTTGGTCGATATCCTTAATAATCATTGATTTCACCAACTGCACAGGGTAAATATCCATTGGGAAAACTGTTTCGTACTGACCAGTCATTACGAAAGCTCTTTCTTCTCCATGATATGAAGTACCCATATTATATTTTTTTCCAGGCATTAGCCATGAGAAAAATGTTCTAGACAGTGAGAACCGATCAAACCCAGGCATTAACCAACCAAAAAATTCTGCTTCGTTATCTTCAGGAATAACTGAAATTTGGTGATTATAAAAACCTAAATAACCATCAGTTTCTACACGAGTTCCACTAAGTACATTGCCAGAAATAACGCGAACTTTATTATCAGAAATATTTCCTTTAACAATGGAATCGATTGAAGCTCCTAATACAACATTAAAATATTGTGGTGCCTTCACTTCCCCACCTGTAAGTGCAACAGTTCTAGTATTTTCGATTTTACCAGTCCTTAAGAAAGAACCCATAGCAGCTAAATCTTGTGCATTAACAACCCAAACAACCTCTCCTTTATTTACAGGATTAATGTGATGGATTTGAACACCAGCATTCCCAGAAGGATGCGGTCCAGTAACTGTATGTTTTTCACAGTTCTTTAACCCACCAAATACTCCAGCCTCATTACGAGTCGAAACATTTACTTTTCCTGTAGTTAATTTGCTTAGCGCATCAATTCCCGTCTGAAGATCTTCAGCTCTATCCTTTAAAATAAAGTTGTAATCTGGTGCCAGCGGAGCAGAATCAAACGCAGAAACAAAAATTGCTTTAGGATTTTGATCCGGTTTTGCTACAATATCAAAAGGACGCTGCTTGATTAATGGCCAATGACCACTTTTCAATAGAAGAGCTTTTACTCCTTCCGCATCCATATTTGCCACACCACTCACATCATGAGTTTCAAAAGTGGATTCCTTATCAGCCAATACACGAACTTCCAAAATCCTTCTTTTGGCACCACGAATTACATCAGCTACTTCACCAGAAACTGGCGAAACATACTGTACTTCAGGGTGCTCTTTATCATAAAATAAAGGAGAACCCGCTTTAACAGCATCTCCTTGTTTCACAACAAGCTTAGGAATAAGATTATGAAAATCGGCAGGCTTTAATGCAACGGTAGTTGTTGACGTAGGGCTACTTTTTTGTTCGGCAGCTCCTATTAATTTAATGTCAACTCCTTTGCGAATCTTGACGTTTAGTCCCATTTAAGATCTTTTATATACCTCTAAAATTTCGCGGCAAATTTAAACTTTAATAGGGAACGTTAAAAATATTAAATCTTACTATTGAACAGATTTTAAACAGCCTGAGTACCTCTACAACAAAATCAATCAAAAGGCCTTGTATTTCAGTACATTACAAGACTGAAGCAACAAACCAAAAACAAGAAAAAAGTTTAATTTAGAATGATTCTAAATAGAGTTTAACACCCTACTCTATCATTTTCAAGATATATGTTTCTTTCTGGATTATTTCGAGAGACCAACTCAGCAATAAACCCGGCCAAAAACAATTGTGTGCCAATTATCATACATGTCAGACCAAAAAAGAAAAATGGATTATCCGTTACCAATCGAGCTCCAATTCCTTGAGCTAAAAAGTAAAGCTTTTCTGCTCCAACAAAAGCTGATGAGAAAAATCCTAATCCAAACAGAAATGAACCTAGTAACCCAAAAATATGCATAGGCTTTCTTCCGAATCTGGAAACAAAAATAATGGACAATAAATCCAACGGTCCGTTAATGAATCTGTTTAACCCGAACTTAGATTCTCCAAATTTTCTAGCCTGATGGATAACAACCTTTTCGCCAATTTTACCAAAACCAGCTCGCTTTGCAATCACAGGAATATAGCGATGCATTTCGCCATAAACTTCAATTGACTTAACCACATCTTTACGATAGGCTTTTAATCCACAATTAAAATCGTGCAAATAAATTCCACTCATTTTACGAGTAGCCCAATTGTATAATTTGGTAGGAATTGTTTTTGAAATTGGATCATGACGTTCTTTTTTCCAACCTGAAACTAAGTCTAACCCATCATCAACAATCATTCTGTACATTTCGGGCAATTCTTCAGGACTATCTTGAAGGTCTGAGTCCATTGTAAAAACAACATCACCTTCTACTTGAGCAAAACCAACGTTTAAAGCTCCCGATTTCCCATAATTACGTCTAAATCGAATTCCTTTTATATTGGGATTAGTTTCCGCTTGGGATTGAATTACGGCCCAAGTTCTATCAGTACTTCCGTCATCAATAAACAAAACCTCATAAGAGAAGTTATTCGTTTTCATAACACGATCAATCCAAGAACTTAGTTCAGGAATAGATTCTTCTTCGTTAAATGCCGGAATAACAATTGAAATATCCATTTACTAAATTCTATTCGGTTTCACTAAAAGGATT
>JBMYOI010000044.1:0-17392 GCA_049599135.1 Salibacteraceae bacterium | reverse complement strand
TCATAGGGCTTGGTGTATGGGTAAGAGTTACCAAACCAGCATTATTTAACGCAGCTAATAGCATTCCAGTGGCAATCCCAACCGATTCGTTTACATAATAATTGTTGGATTTTTCACCATCCTCAAGATCGTATGCTTTTTTAAATATGATGATTAGATATGGGGCAATTTCAAGAAACGGTTTTACGTGGTCAGTTCCAAATTTGGCTAAGTCTTTCAACCAGTCTTCACTCATTCTACCGTGATAATTTTCAAATTCTTCTTCTTCGGCAGCAGCTCGAATTTTTGTTTTTATTCCTTGATTTTTTACAACACAAAAAGTCCATGGTTGTTTATGGGCACCACTTGGAGCTGTTCCCGCACTTTTAATAGCATTTTTTATTATTTCAATATCAACGGGTTTGTCGGAAAACGAGCGAACGCTTCGTCTTTTGTTCAATTCTTTATAAAACAATTCGCTGTCTGAGAGCATTTTCTCTGGCGATTTTCCGTTAAAATTTAGAGGTATAAAATCTTCTGAAGCCACAATATTCAAATTTCGACCAAGATATTGAATCTTACTTGTATTCAGTGTTTGTTAAATTACTTTTGCCATAATATAAAAAACATGAAAAACATAGTCATATTTGCCTCTGGAAGCGGGACAAACGCTGAAAAAATTATGGAATTTTATCAGCACTCTGAAAATGCTAAGGTTACATTAGTAGTATGCGACAAGCCAAAAGCCGGAGTACTTGATAGGGCTGAAAAATATGGCGTTCCAACACACTTAATAAATAAGTCTGATATAGATGCACCATATGAACTTGTAAGCGTTTTGCTGGGCCATAAAACAGACTTAATCGTATTGGCTGGGTTTCTTAAAAAGATTCCTGAAGAGATAATTGTAAAATACCCAAACAGAATAATTAATATTCACCCAGCTCTTTTACCGAAATATGGAGGCAGGGGAATGTATGGCGACCGGGTTCACGAGTCCGTAATTGCAAATCAAGAATCAGAAAGCGGAATTACAATACACTACGTTAATGAAGCGTACGATGAAGGGGCAATAATTTTCCAGGCTAAATGTGAAGTCTCTGAAAGGGATACAGCAACTAGTCTTGCTGAAAAAATTCACAAATTAGAACATGATAATTTTCCTAAAATAATTGATAAGGTTCTAAGCTTGTAGTTTTTATCACTTAAACCAATATAAAGTCGTTTTTTCGAATCGTTACGTAAATGACAGATAGAAAAACCCATTTTTGCAGTCTAAAAAAATAATAAAATGGATATTACAGGATTATATGATACCCTAATGCAATTAGTGGTAGAGTTTGGAACCAAGTTAGTAGGTGCACTAGCAGTTATTATTATTGGTTTTTGGATTATTGGAATGATAATGAAAGGAGTAAAAAAGACTTTTGAAAAAAGAGATCTTTCTCCATCATTGAGACCATTCTTGTTAAGCTTAATTTCGACATTGCTTAAAGCCTTAGTTGTTATAAGTGCAATGAGTGTTTTGGGCATTGAAATGACCTCATTTGCAGCTATATTGGGTGCTGCTGGTTTGGCTGTTGGTATGGCTTTAAGTGGTACACTACAAAATTTTGCTGGTGGTGTAATGGTATTAATATTTAAACCTTATGAAGTTGGCGATGTAATTGAAGCCCAAGGTTATGTTGGTTCTGTAAAATCAATTCAAATATTCAATACTATATTGAATACGCCAGATAACAAAGTAATAATCATTCCTAACGGACCAATTTCGACAGGGTCTTTGGTGAATTTTAGTAAAGAAGATACCCGAAGAGTTGATTGGACAGTTGGTATTGGTTATGGTGATGATTACGATAAAGCAAAAGCAGTTATGCTTAAGTTTATCAGTGAAGATAATCGCATTATGAAAACACCAGAACCATTTGTTGCACTAGGCGCTTTAGCAGATAGTTCAGTAAACCTTACAGTTAGAGTTTGGGTTAATCCAGCTGATTACTGGGGTGTTTATTTCGACATGAACGAAAAAATTTACAAAAACTTTGAAAAAGAAGGTTTAAACATTCCATTCCCACAAATGGATGTACATGTACACAACTCATAATTTAGGAATATGAATTTGAATAAAAGAATATTTACAATCACCTTACTTGGTGTGATGGTGTCATTGGTTTCAATTGCCCAAGATGCAGACACGAATAAATACTGGACAAGAGGCGGTGTATTCAACTTGTCAATTAGTCAAACTGGTCTTGTTAACTGGAACGCTGGGGGTGAAAACAACATTTCTGGCAATGTACTAGTAAAGTACAGTGCTAATTATGCTAAAGATAAGTGGAAATGGGATAATGACATCACTGTTGGTTATGGTGGTTTGGTTGCCGGTGATGATAATTGGAAAAAAACCGATGACCGTATTGAACTAAACACCAAAGTTGGAAGAAAAGCTTCTGAAAAATGGTTTTATTCTGGTTTTGTAAATTTTAGAACACAGTTTGTTGAAGGATTTAAATATCCAGATGATTCAACTTTAATTTCTGATTGGATGGCGCCGGGGTATATAACTATTGGCCTTGGAGCTGAGTATGTACCTAACAAATTCTTTTCTGCGAATATTTCTCCTTTGGCTGGAAAAATCACAATTGTTAATGATCAAACTTTAGCAGATTTAGGTTCATTTGGTGTTGATGCAGCTGAATATGATGCTGTAACAGGTGACAAAACTAAAGATGGAGCAAGATCAAGGTTTGAGGTTGGAGCAAACGTTAGTGTGCAATTCAAAAAAGAAATTGTGAAAAACGTAACTCTTGACACTAAATTAAATCTGTTTTCAAACTATTTAGATAATCCGCAAAACATTGATGTTAACTGGGACTTGTTATTGACAATGAAAGTAAACAAGTGGTTGAGCGCGTCTTTAATCACCAATTTGATTTACGACCACGATGTTGATATTGCACTAGACAGAAATGACGATGGAATTACCGATGGTGTTGGTCCGAGAACGCAATTTAAAGAGGTTGTTGGAGTTGGTTTGAACTTGACTTTTTAACCTAGTTTTGATGCTCTTATTATGAGTATCAAATCATTATTATCAAAATACTATGCAGCCTTTCTTGTTGGAAAAATGAGAAAGGCTGTTTTGTTTCCAAAAGAATCTCAAGAAAAAGTATTTAACAACTTGATTTTCAACGGAAAAAAGACTCTGTTTGGCAAAGATCACGAATTTGAAAAAATTGATTCTTATGATGACTTTAAAGAACGTGTTCCTTTAACCGACTACGAATCTTTGATACCTTACATTGAAAGGGTAAGAAAAGGAGAATCTGACATATTATGGCCAGGAAAACCAATATATTTTTGTAAAACTTCAGGCACTACTTCTGGTGCGAAGTTTATTCCAATTACCAAAGAATCAATTCATAACCACATTGATTCAGCGAAACTCGCATTACTTTCTTACATCGATGAAACAGGTAAAACGGATTTTGTTGATGGGAAAATGATCTTTCTACAAGGCAGTCCAACTTTAAACACTTCAGAGGCCGTAAAGTCTGGACGATTATCTGGAATAGTTGCTCACCATGTACCTAGCTACCTCCAAAAAAATAGAATGCCATCATTTGAAACAAATTGTATCGATGATTGGGAAACTAAAGTTGATGCAATTGTAGGGGAGACCCAAAATGAAGACATGCGACTTATTAGCGGCATTCCCAGTTGGGTACAAATGTATTTTGAACGACTGCTTGATTCATCCGAAAATCAAGATATCAAATCAATTTTCCCAAACTTTTCGTTATTTGTTTATGGAGGAGTAAATTACAATCCGTATCGACCTATTTTTAAAAAATTAATGGGTGGTGAGATTGATAGTATTGAGACTTACCCGGCAAGTGAAGGATTTATTGCGTTTCAAGATTTTCAGAACGAAGAAGGCTTGTTGTTGGTTATTAATAATGGAATATTTTATGAATTTATTCCAATTGAAGAAGCGCATGTAGAGAACCCCACGAGGTTGAATTTGAATCAGGTAGAATTAGATAAAAATTATGCTATTGTATTGAACACCAATGCTGGGCTTTGGGGTTATGTAATAGGCGATTTAGTAAAATTTGTGTCTTTAAAGCCCTATCGTGTAATTGTTTCGGGAAGGATAAAACACTTTACTAGTGCTTTTGGTGAACATGTAATCGCCGAAGAAGTTGAGGGAGCAATAAAAGATGGGTTAAAATTATCGGGTGCCCGATTAAAGGAATTTCATGTAGCTCCGCAAGTTTCGCCATCAGAAGGCTTGCCTTACCACGAGTGGTTTATTGAGTTTGAAAAAGAACCTTCTGATTTAAATGAGTTTATTACAAGTGTTGATTTAGCTCTTCAAAATAAGAACCCGTACTATAAAGATTTAATTCAAGGGAACATTTTACAGCCTTTAATTGTCACTAAGATTAAGGCTGGGGGTTTTGTGTCATTTATGAAGTCGAGAGGCAAACTTGGCGGTCAAAATAAAGTTCCACGTTTGGCTAATGATAGGGTTTTAGCCGATGAATTAAAAGATTATGAAGCTTAAGAATATTTTTCTTATTGGGTTACTCCTTGTTTTGGGGTGCTCGTCGTGCTTGTTATTCCAGCCTGGTTTTAAAGACCAATGGAAAGAAAACTCTCAAGTTACTTACGATGTAGTTATCGTTCCAGGTATTCCTTATGAACCCCCCACATGGAATCGAATAATGAAGGCAAGAGTGCAATGGGCTGTTTGGTTATATCAAAAAGGAATAACGAAGAATATTATTTTTTCGGGATCTGCCGTACACACGCCCTATTCTGAGGCTAGAATTATGTCTCTTTATGCTCAAGAAATGGGGGTTCCCGAGGAGAATATTTTTTTAGAAACTCAAGCGGAACACGGATCTGAGAATTTGTACTTCGGAAATAAACAAGCCAAAGATTTAGGTTTTAAAAAAATAGCTTTGGCTACAGACCCATACCAAGGTGCGTTAATGTTTAAGCACAACAGAAAGTTTGATATTGACATTCCGTTTTTACCCACCTTATTTGATACTATTATTTCGCTTGATTGGCCGGAGCCTACAATAGATTATAAGCAGGCGTTAGTTACCGACTTTACACCCTTGGCCGAAAGAAAAGGGAAAGTTGAACAGTACCAAAGCTCAATGGGTAAAAGGGTGAAGCAATTAATCAAAGCTGAGAAAAAAGCTCAGAAAAAGGCAGATAAAGAAGCAAAATCCAACAACCGTTAACACCGTTTAAGTCGAGAAACCCATTACTTTTGCAGACTCATAAAAAGTTATGGTAAATAAGATTATTAAAATTGTTTTGGGGCTTCTTTTATTGGCTCTTGATGTCTACCAGTTTTCGGAAGGAAATATTGGAAATGGAATAATGATAATTCTGTTAATAGGGTTGGTTGTGTTGTTTTGGTTTAAACACGAGCTCAACCTGCTAGCGTTTTTACAAGTAAGAAGAAACAAGTTTGAAAGCGCTAAGAAAATACTTGCCATGGTCAATAAACCAGAAGAAATGCTTAAGTCACAAGAGGCATATTATTATTTCTTAAATGGTTTGGTGGAGTCTCAGAGTAAGAACTTAGGTGGCTCAGAAAAGTATTTTAAAAAGGCTCTGAATACAGGCTTGAATATGGATCACGACAAAGCAATGGCTAACCTGAATCTCGCCGGTGTTGCTATGTCTAGACGTAGAAAAAGGGAAGCAATGAACTACTTAACCCAAGTTAAGAAGTTTGATAAATCTAAAATGCTCGCCGATCAAGTGAAAATGTTTAAAAACCAGATGGGTAGAATTTAACGCCCGACTAGTTAACATATGCAAGTGAAAAACTAAACTCTTGCCCTTCAACCTTTAGTTTCTTCTTCGGTCTATATTTGAAAGCACTCAAAGAAAAGGAACTATGGCAACTTATCCAGATATTAAGGTTTTGTTGGTGGAAAATGATGAAGTGAACATCTTTGTAATGGAGAAAATATTACAAAAACACTTTAGGGTTACAACTGCAAGAAACGGTATTGAAGCGCTACATTTTACTCATAAAAAAACGTTTGATGTTGTTCTTATGGATATTGACCTAGGTCACTCTATGGATGGCTCTGAAGTTCTTGAAGAAATGCGAAAAGACCCATTAAATGACAACACAAAGATATTTGCCGTTACCGGAATAGGATTGCCAGATGATGGAGATTATTATGAGTCACTGGGTTTCGATGGCTTTTTCCATAAACCAGTAAGCCACACACAAATTGTAGACGTAATTAAAGAAGAGTGTTACGTTAAAACCCTTTAATAGAAAAGGTTACCAAGGCGAAATAGTAAATCCAACTGACCAAGGTGACATGACTTGACCACTATTATCTTCAAATAATGTAGTGAGGCTATAGTACCCAACAAGGCCCATTCTCCCGTACCCAAACCTTGCGGTAAGTCCGTAACGTTGTTTTCTTAGGTTGGTAAAATTATAAGACTGATACCTTTCTTTATCATCATTTATGGTACGAGTATGACTTCCTAAACGGAAACCAACACGAAAACCTATCGCAGCTTTCCAGCTATGCCCCTTGTAATTGGGTTTTGAACGAAATCTTAATTCAACTGGAATATCAAAATAGTTAGTAGCATACTTATTTCTTTTATAGCTGGAGTCTAAGCTAGAAAAAGGAGTAAATGAGGCGTAGTCACCATTGATGGTGTCACTGTTGGTGAGCAAGGAGTTATTGTAGTAGTTATCGTTTGAATATGCTATACCAATAGCTCCACTAAGAACCTTTGCTTTAAACTGATAATCGTAAAACAACTGAAAAGAAGCACCATGCCCATAATCAAAAGTGACATTAGTAGGCCTATCAAACATTGTTGAATAATGTACATCAATCAATAAGTTGTCTTTTTTGATTGGTTTACCTGTTTTTTGATTTTTTTGCCCAAAAGAGGCAACCGAAACAGTTAAAGAGAGTATTAATAATAAAGTGTATCTCATGTTATTTTGCGTGTGGCAAATGTAAAATTTTTGCACTCTTACATTTCTAAATTTGCAAATCCAAATTTTGAATTTGTTAAAGTGTTATAATCGCAAATAATGTTGTTTTATTTTTAGAAAACGCAATATTAACTCTACGGAAGGGTTTATTCGTTAAACCACGAAACAACTAAAACTAAGATGTTATGATTTATTCAATAGAAAATTTATTCTTTAAAAAAGCACTTGTAATAGGAGCGATACTGGGTGCGTTTTTTCAATCATATGGTCAAGTTGAATTAACCCAATATGGCCGCTATGATTCTATTCTTGTAACCAAGCAAGGTGACACCCTCCAGTTTCCATGGGCAGGCGGCCTTAATAACCCTAATATTTCAAACATAGATTTAAATCTTGACCAACTTGAAGACTTGATTGTTTTTGATAAAGACCACCAATCGGTAAGAACGTTTTTGGCGGTAAGAGATACAGTTGGAGGAACTTCATGGGTTCATACACCGAGCTATGAGTCGAGGTTTCCAAAAATGTGGAATTGGGCTTTGTCTGTCGATTATAACAATGATCAAAAAGGTGATTTATTTACCGCGGCTGCAAATGGTGATATTAGAATGTTTAAAAACATAGCAACGGGACCTAATCCCGAAGATTTGAAGTTCGAACAAATTCTATTTAAAAGTCCATTTGATAGCCTTAAAAGGGAAACTTATATGACGGCTAAGTATAACTTGGGGGGCGGTTTTATTTACACCAATATTTTTAATTTATCCATTGATGTGCCAGCCTTCTATGATATGGATAAAGATGGTGACATGGATGTTTTTGCCTTTGGTAGTTCGGCAAGAGGTATTTATTGGTACAAAAACATGAGCATGGAATTACATGGTAACGCAGATAGCATGTTATTGAAACTTCATGATTTATGTTGGGGTGAGTTTGAGGAGTCAGGTGGAGGGTTTCATATGGTCCTTAATAATTGCAAAGGGGTAATTCCTAGTTTTAATAGTAACAATCGACAAGTTGGTTCGTCACGAAGCCGCCATACAGGTTCTACATCTTTAATAGCACACCTTGATTGTAACGACCGAGTAGATGCCCTTTTTGGAGATATTTCTTTTGACAGAATGGTTTCTGTTAACAATACAGGTGTAGATAATTCTAACGCTTTTATGTCATCGCAAGACACAACGTACCCTTCCAACGGTAGAAAGATAGATGTAACTACGTTTCCTGCCGCTTATTCGGTTGATATTAATTTTGATAAAAAGAACGATTTGATAATAGCGCCAAATGCCGAAATATTTTATAGCAACGCCAATCAGGTGCATCTATATGAAAATTATGGAACTACTCAATGCCCGGATTTTAGATTTGAACAAAAAGATTTTTTGGTGGGTGAAATGATTGATCTGGGTACTAATGCCTTTCCTTTAATTATAGATGTTGATGGCGATTCTTTAAATGACATGTTAATTGGAAGTTTTGGTGTTTGGACACAGTCTTTGGTTCATGAAAGCAGAATGAGTTATTATAAAAACGTTGGAATTAAAACAGCTCCCGTTTATGAATTTGTAACTAGTGACTACCTACTCCTTCCTCAAAGTAGTGATACAGGATTATACCCAACTTCGGGTGACCTTGATGGCGATGGTGATTTAGATTTATTAATAGGAACTGATAGGGGTAAATTGATGTATTATGAGAATTCTGCGGCAACCCCGGGAGACTCAATGATTCTTGCATATAGCGCAACTGCCTTTGAGAATATGGATTTTGGAAAATCAATACGTCCATTTTTATTTGACATTAATAACGACGGGTTATTGGATGTATTAATGGGTTCACAAAAGCCAACAATCGACTTATATATTAACCAAGGAACGGCAACGGCACCATTCTTTGACACTTCGATTGTGGTGGATAATTGGGCAAACATTTACGATGCAAACTCAATTGGTTTTGGCAATCTATCTGTATCAATAATTGATATCGACAGCACTGGAAAAGCTATAGATTCTTTAACCGATATTTCTAAAGAAAGACATGTTTTTGTTGGAAATTCGGAAGGGGTTATTAAGAGGTATGTCGGATTAGATTCTACTGGTTTAAACCCGTTGGCTAAAATAGATGAGCTATATATGTTTACTAAAAATGTGAGTTTGGCAAGTGGTGACATTACAGGTGATGGAAAGTATGATTTTATCATTGGTCAGTCGAGTGGAGGTGTTAGTGTATTGTTAAAAGATGGTGGTAATATAGTTCTACCTCCACCAGTAGATACAACAGATACCACGTCAATTATTTATGAAAATGACTTAGATAGATCAGTAAAAATTTATCCTAACCCAACTAATGACATCGTAAACATTGTTATTTCAAATTCTGATAATAATGACAATTCTATTGAGTTAATTGATGTTTCAGGTAGAGTACTCATTCAAAAAAGTATGAAGTTAGAATTACAACTTGATTTAAACTCTGTTCCTGCAGGAGTATATTGGCTTTCAGTTACCCAAGGAGATCAGAAAATCTTTAGGCAAGTAGTAAAGGTTGATTAATAGTGTTGCCTACCTTTGCGGCTAGCAAGCTTACTAATTGAATACACTAAATTTATCTGGTCTTAAAAGCCCAATTTTAATTGCGGGTCCGTGCAGTGCCGAATCTCCTGAACAATTGCATCAGGTTGCTTCTGAATTAGAAGCCAAGTCAAACATTACGCTATTTCGAGCAGGTGTATGGAAACCAAGAACAAAGCCAAATTCTTTTGAAGGTATTGGTAAAGAAGCGCTTGGTTGGCTTGCAGAAATTCAAACCAAGTTCCAAGTTCCTGTAATTACCGAAGTGGCCACTGCTCAGCATGCTGAAGCGGCATTACAGAATGGAATAAATCATATCTGGATTGGTGCCAGAACCACGGTAAACCCTTTTTCGGTTCAAGAAATTGTAGAGGCTTTAAAAGGTTCTGATGTAGCTGTAATGGTTAAAAATCCAATTCATGCCGATATTAACCTTTGGGAAGGTAGTCTAGAACGCTTCTACCAAGCTGGATTTACCAATTTGGCAGCAATTCACCGCGGGTTTTCTTCATTTATGAAGTCAGAATATAGGAATATTCCAATGTGGAATTTGCCAATTGAACTCAAAAGAAGAATGCCGGAATTGCCAATAATTTGCGACCCTAGTCATATTGGGGGCACTAAAGAGTTGGTTCCTAGGGTTGCTCAAAAGGCGTTAGACTTAAACATGTCTGGTTTAATGGTTGAAGTTCATCCCAACCCAGAAAAAGCTCTTAGCGACCCACAACAACAGTTAACCCCCAGTGAATTTATTGAATTAGTTAATGGGTTAATAGTAAAACAAGAAGTTCCTGATAACCCTTATTTGGTTGATCAACTTGATGAATTACGCGTTCAAATCGATAAAATTGATGAAGACCTGCTTAGTACTTTGGCATCTCGATTTAGCCTAATTCAAAAAATTGGCGAACACAAGCTGGAGAATAACATTGCTGTTTTACAAATTGAACGTTGGAATGAAATTTTAAAGTCTAGATCAGTGTTGGGTAATGAATTTTTAATTCGACCTGAATTTGTGAAAGCGATGATGGAATTAGTACATCAGGAATCAATTAAAATTCAAACAGACGTTAATGTTAAAGGACGGAAAGAGTAAGCTTCGCTAGTTCTTTTTCACTTGGAAAAGGCGGTGTAAGTGAATTTAGCCCATTCATTTTTAATTCAGATGCCGTTGTTTCGCCTATGGCAATAACCTTTGTGTTTTTTCCAATAGAATTTCCTGATTGTAGAAACCCTTTTACGTTCGAGGGGCTAGTAAATATTACAATATCAGGAATGAAATCTAATTTTTCAATCTTTAAACTGGATTGATAAATCGGCAAGTTAATGACTTGGTTTTCTTGTAATTTTCCTTGGATTGATAACCTGCTTTCAAGTGCGATTGGAAAAAGCACTAAGTCCTCAGATTTAATGTATTCACTAAAGTTAATAGCAACTTTTTCTACAATTTCTTTGCCCTCAAAATCAACGAGCACGCCTCTGTCTTCAAGAGCTTGTTTGGTACCTTGCCCGATACATCCTATTTTTTTATTTGAAATAGCGTTATCATCTACCCAATCAAAAAAGTGGTGAACTCCTTTGGGAGAAGTAAAAAATATCCAATCGAATTTTTTTGGAAGGACGAAGTCCAGCGGTTTGGTTTCAATAAATGAAAGACCTAGAACATCTATTGTTTTAGGCACTAATTGAAAAAAAGGACTGTTTGAGTTGAGGTTTCTAGAAATAACTACTTTTTTTTTTGAGTAGCTTGAATTTTTTCCAAAGCCTTTTCTATGACTGCTTCGGCCGAAGAGTTTTCCAATGAAAAATGAATCATTTCGTGATTCAGGTCTGGGGCATAGGAAACTTTAAGATGATACACACCCTCAACCAGTTCGCAATAAACGCCAAGAGGTAGCTGACAACCACCATCACATTTTTTTAAAATACTTCTTTCTACAAAAGTTGTTTTTGCAACATGTTCATCGTTTAGCTGGCTTAAGAAGTTGTTTAACTCTATATCGTTTTCACGAGATTGCCAAGCAAGCACACCCTGGGCAGGTGCGGGAATAAATTCGTTGTAGTCTAATACTTCAACATGAAGATCGGATACATCTAAACCCAAACGAGAAACACCGGCTTTAGCCAAAAGAATTCCGTCATAATCTCCATTTCTAAGCTTGTTTATTCGGGTGGGAACATTTCCTCGCAAATCTTTTAATTCGATATCTTTTCTAAAAGATTGAATGAGTGATTTACGTCGAGCAGAACTTGTGCCCAAAACAGCACTTTTTTTAAGGCCAAACTTCTGAGTTGCGTCAAATGCATTTTTGTGCATTAATAATAGTTCAGAAGGATCTTCTCTATGAGAAACAGCAATTACCTTGAGTCCGTCGGGTTCTGTAGTTTCTAAATCTTTATGCGAGTGTACAGCTAAATCTACTTTTTCGTCAAGTAAAAAGTCTTCGATTTCTTTAGTGAAGAAACCCTTGCCTTCCATCTTGTCAAAACTTAAGTGTTGAATTTTGTCACCTTGAGTTTTAATGATGATAATTTCAACTTCGGCACCAAGTTCTTCAAGTCGGTTTTTTGTAAAGTTTGCCTGCCATAATGCAAGGTCGCTGCCTCGGGTACCAATTCTTACTTTCAAAATAGAGCTATTTTAAATCTTCTTTTAATAGAATTTCTTTGGCAAGTAACATGGGTGTACTCATGTATTTCTTTTCTACGAAACTTAAAACCTTGTTCAGGGTTTCTTGAGCTTTATCATCCAAATCAGCGATATCTTCGGCAAAAACAACTTCTGTTGCACGCTGACGAATTTCTTTAACCTGTTGTGGAACTTTACGCATAGCAAGTTCTACCTTTCTTACCTTATTAATTGACTCGAACTCGTTTCTACAAGATAAAATGATTTCTTCACATTTGTAAAGTTCTCCTCTTCGAGCCTCTAAGTTTTTTGCAGCAATTTCTTTTAACTCAGTAATAGAAATGTAGTTTACACCTTTCGCCGTTTTTATTTCTTCGTTGATATCATAAGGAATTGCCAAGTCCACAATGGTTTTGGTTGATGATTCATTTTGGTTTAGCTGGTCAAATAAAGGCCTGGAAATCATTTCTTCATTTGAACCAGTACAAGAAATTAGAATATCAAACCCTTTATTAAAGCTGGTTAATTCGTTAAGGCTGTATGCTGAACCACCATACACAGAGGTGATTTTTTGAGCATTAGCTTTGGTTCTATTAAAAACAGAAAAATTTCTAAACCCAGCTTTATGCATTTTTCTAATCATGGCTAAGTTTGTTTTACCAGCACCAATGAACAACACTCTACTGTGCGGGTTCATGTTTTGATTAGCCATAAGACGATAAGCCAAGTTTACCACAGAAACAGGGCGTGTCGCAATTTCTGTCTCAGTATAAACGCGCTTAGCAGTTTCAATGGTTTTCCTAATTAGTATTCGAATAAAATCGCCGGTAAACCCCCAATCTTTACAGTGCTTATATGCATCTTTTATTTGTGAAAGGATTTCTCTTTCCCCAATTACAAGCGAATCTACCGAAGAGGCCACACGTAAAACGTGGTCAACAGCTTCTAAGTGTGAAAAAACTAGTGCTTGATCGCAAGCAGCGTTGGTTTTTTCGTTAGTCCAAGATGGATAAATGGTAGAAATAATTTGATATAAAGTCGTTTCGTTAAGTTCTTCAGAAACACGAAACCACAACTCTACACGGTTACAAGTGCTTAAGAACAAGAATTCAGACACTCCATTTTCAAGCAGCGGTTGAAGGCGCGCCTGCTGATCATCTACCGAAATATGATAATCTCCAATAGACTCAATGCCTATGTTTTGATGGGTAAATGCTATGCAATGAAATGTTTTCATACCAACCCGCAAAGATGCTTTTACACATGCGGACTTATGTCATCGGTTTGTCATCGGATTCTTATTTGGAGTTGATTTAAATAAGGCCCAAAATTTTACTTGTAAAACAGGTGAAATTTTGGGCCTTTCATATTAAAATGGTGAGTTATACGCTTCGTTTTGTGCTAACGATGGGTCAGTTAAGGTTTTAAGAAAGGCAACTAAATCGTCTTTGTCTTGTTGACTTAACCTTAAACCTGTTTTCCTGGTAGCATCTAAAGCTCTATCTAAAGTGCTCGATGAATCAATTCCTGAGTTGTAATGATCAACCACTTCACTAAGTGTAGCAAATCTTCCATCATGCATGTATGGTGGAGTAAGTTCAATGTTTCTTAACGAAGGAACCTTGAACTTAGCCTTATCAGTTGATTGGCCTGATACTTTTTCGTAACCAATATCATCGAACTCAGAGTCTTTGTCTAGCCCATTATTCATAAACTGGCTATTATCGAAGTTTGACCCTCCATGACAATGGGCGCAATCTGCGCCAGACTCATTTGGCAAAAATTCGTTGTACTCTTTAAAGAAAAGTTTTTCACCACGTAATTCACTGGCGGTATAAGACTGTTTACCAGCTAAGACTTGGTCATATTTCGAATTCATTGAAAGAATGGTAAGCATGAACTGCTCCATAGCCAAACCCACTTTTTCAGAGGTTATTTCTTTACTACCAAAAGCTTTTATAAACTGATTGGTGTATGTCGAGCTTGCGGCAAGTTTAGTCACTACATTTTCTAAAGTCTCATTCATTTCTAATGGATCTTGAATTGGCAATAAAGCCTGGTCTCTTAACATTGGTGCGCGACCATCCCAAAAGAACCCTGCACGATGCCAGCCCATGTTAAAAATAGGCATTGCTTGGCGCCCTCCTTTTAGCCCCGCCGTACCAACACTAAACTTTCTAATATCGGTAAAGGCATCTGCTTGTTTGTGACAATCGGAACAAGACATTGTAAGGTCATTTGAGAGCTTTTTTTCGTAGAAAAGCATTTTCCCCAATTTCACTTTTTCAACAGTTAATTGATTGTCTATTGGAATTAAAGGAGCGGGAAAATCGCCATAATCGAGTACATAAGCGGTATTGTCAATTTTAATAGTGTCATCGTTGTCGTCATCTTCGTCTTTTTTACAAGACGAAAAGGCTAACCCAATAACTAAACAAATGGGTAAATATATTTTTAAGATTTTCATAATTTTTTTATTTAAAAAGTTCATTCGAACAAAATTCAGTGTCGGTCAAGGTGTTTAAAAAAGCGATTAAATCCGATTTTTCTATCTCTGAAAATTTTAACCTTTTTAATCGGCTATCTAAATTCTTGTGATCTTGAATTCCTTCTGAGTAATGGTTCATTACTGCATTTAAATCTTCTAAAGAACCATCGTGCATATATGGCGCGGTGAGCTCTATATTTCTAAGAGAAGGCACTTTAAATTTTGCCCTATCTTGTTCTAAATGTGTTATCCTCATTCTGCCTGAGTCGGCATAATTTATTCTTAACCCATTATTTACGATTTCGTAATTCGTGAAATTGAACCCGCTATGGCAATTAGAACAATTTGCTTTATTTCCAAAAAACAGTTTTAAACCTCTGTATTCCGAAAGCGTCCAATTGCTAGAATCGCCTCGAACTAACCGATCGTATTTACTATTTCCACTTAGTAGCGTTCGTTCAAAAGTTGAAATGGAACGAGTGATACAAAAAGGATCGGGAATACGACTGTAGGCTTTTTGGCAAAGTTCAACGTATTCCGGAATTCGCATAAGGCGATCAGAAATATCTACAATGTTAAAGTCGAATTCAAGGTGATCTTGAACCGGAACTAGAACTTGCATTTCTAACGAAGGCACTCCACCATCTTTCGTAAAATATGGGTGATATGCTACGTTTGCCAATGAGGGCGCATTACGCACTCCAACCCTTTCTTCAACACCTAAACTTGATTTAAGAGTATCAGAAAAAGCGTGGCTAGGTAAATGGCACGAAGCGCAACTTATACTGCTGTCTCGAGATAATACAGGATCAAAAAATAATTTCTTGCCCAATATCCAACGATCAAAATTTAGTTCATTGCCAACCGGATGTTCCACTTTGGGAAACCCTTCTGGAATAGAATGAATATTTAATTCCTTGTTTTTTAACGACCTAAACCCTAATATCACGAAACATGCGGCAAGAATAATTATGCCTTTTTTCATGATATTACTTTGGCGAAACGATTAGCTTTTCATTATAAATAGAGCTTCCGTTTTCTAATAGGGTAACAATATAAATTCCTGAGTTAAATTCAGTAGTTTGAATCAAATTTTGAGATCTCACTTCTTGTATTCGAGAGACTTCTTTTCCACTTAAATCTTGAACAATAATTTCATATATAGAATTTGCTTTTTCTTCAAAATTGATAGATGTTTCTCCGTTCGAAGGGTTTGGACTCATCGAAATTTTATAATTGTGGAAGTCATTTTCTTCATTAGAACTTGCAAGAGCAGCGCTAAAAACCTTTGTTTGAAAATTTTTGAGATAATTAACTGCTAATCCTGTTTCGGAATGAAGAATAAGGCCACTTGAAACATCAATACCAGTTAGAGACTGCAAATAATCAGCATTAATATTAATTTCTATTGCATTATTTGACGCAGTAATTGGAGCGTCTATTGACACCTCAAAGTAGTTTGCATCTCCTAAAGCATGAATTTCATAAGTCAAATTCATGCTTGACCCCGTTTTACCCTCCATAGCGACAAATCGATACCCAGCAGACCAACCCCAGTGCATTGAAGGGCTTTTTGGTGCAAGAGGATGTAGACCAGACCATAGAGATGGGTCTGCATGGTTTGTTGTATTCATAGAAGGGTCACTTGGGTTAGTATTAGGCGTATTATCTACACCGACGCCAAACTTGATTTTTTCAAGAGAAGTTATGTTCAAGGAGCCCAAATTGCCTGTGAATGAAGAATTAGCATTCACTAAAAAGTATTTTTCATTCAATAAGGTAGATTGCCCTCCATCATGAATTAATTCAATTTGAGAAATATAATATTCTAACCTGTTAATGTTAACGTCATTTCCATTTGGCGAAGTGACGGTTTTGTTTTGAGAATAAGCTTCGCTGCCTAATAAATGATTTATTGAGAAGCTTACCGAGGTTTGCGCGATTAAGCTATTTGAAACGACCAATAATATAGCCGCAAAAAAGATATTTATTGCTTTCATAATTATAAAATTTATTGTGTTTAATGGGGTGCAAGCACCGGTTTACGTGTCGGATATTGTTAGTCTTAATGGAAATCCTACAGTATAAAAACTTGATATTCAGCTAGAATTGTAAACAGCGTCCAAGGTGGTTTTGGTACTAATTCTGGCAGAGAGTTTAAAGCAACAATTAAGATTGTTGCTTTAAATTGGTCATTTAATGGTAAAATAGAAGAGCTGATAAATATTACCGGATTAATTTTCTGGTATTGTAAAAGATCGTTGGAATTAACGGTTACTGTATGATCAGAACAACAAGGTTCTTTGCTTAATGATTCGGTGTCTCCACTTTCACATGAATTATCATCGGCTTCCATTCCACAGTTATCCGCATTCACGAACAAGCCGAAGCTCACAATGTTCCCTCCGCAAAAATGCAAGTTGATTAACCAGTTGGTAGAGGATACGACTATTCCTAAAATTAAAAGAATGGAAACATTCTTTTTAAATTGCTTTTTGAAAGCTTTATATTTTATGCTATGAAACATTAGGTTGGTAAATGTATAAAAAATTAACAGTCAATAAGTTGTTTATTAAAAAGAAAGGTTTTTTATTAAACAGCACCGAAAAAGTTAAAAAATTACTAGTTTAATAACTAAATACGTTTTTAATTACTTTTACAACCCTATTTAAAATTTAGATACCATGAAAAAAGTAAGAAATTTAATGATGTAT